>CAWCUN010000014.1:0-36100 GCA_963798665.1 uncultured Chitinophagaceae bacterium
AACTCAAATATATCCGAAAGTACGAACATCTCAAAGCTGTTTGCTTAAAAAATATCTTTGCTAATAATCAAACTATTAAGTCATTTTTACGAAGTACATATTAAGATAAATTTACTTTCGTAAAGCCACCCGTCTATTTATTCAATAAACTCTCAATATCCTCTAAAGGGCTGATTATGTTTATTAAATCTTTATTCGTTACGTGCAAATATTTTAAGGTTGTTTTTATATCATTATGCCCAAGCAATTTCTGTATAAATGTAACATCAATGCCCTTATCAAGCAAATGGGTGGCAAAACTATGCCGCAATAAATGCATGCTTCCCTGCTGCTTAATTCCGGCTTTATTTTTTGCTTTTTGAATTACCTGTTGCATGCTGCGCTCACTCAAATGCTCATTTTCAAACTGGCCTTCAAACAAATAATCTTTGGGTTGATACTTCCTGTAATATTCACGTAACATTATCAGCATATTGGGGCTAAGACTTACCACCCTGTCTTTTTTACCCTTTCCCCTTTCTATATAGATTAATCTCCTTTCGCCATTTATATGCTTTAATTTTAATGACACCACTTCACTTACCCTTAATCCACACGCATAAGTTAGCATTATAACCGTTTTATGTTTTGTATTCTCAATTGAATTTATTAATAATGCTATTTGTTCCTTACTGATAATCTTTGGCAACTGCAAGGGTTTCTTTGGCCTTGGGATTGCCCAAAAAAACTTTTCTCTTTTTAACACGCCTTCATAATAAAACTTTAAAGCGTTTATGCGGCTATGTAAGGTTGCTTCAGATAACCGCAAATTCATGTGGCAATAGTGTAAATAATCTTTAATGCGATCTGCAGTAAAATCATTTGCAGGCTTATCTTTTATGGTGTTTAAAAACTGGATAAACTCATTGGTATATGTTTTAATGGTGGAAGGGCTGTAGCTCTTTAATACCAACTGCTGGTGAAATAACCGGAGCGCCTCACAATTGTCCCCTGTAAATTTATTGTTTGTTTTTTGCAGCGACACCGGCCTTTGAGCTCTGTTTCTAACAGCAACGGGTACCGCCTGTTTACTTTGGCCGGTAATTGTTGCTGGCTGGTTGGTTTTTTTTCTGTCTAACAGATATTTCTTCAGTTCTCTCACCTCAAGGGTAGCTTTGGCGGAAAGTGTACTGGCAAGCTGCTGATAATTTTCCTCAGTACAGGGTATATACCAGCACTTGTTGGTCTTGCTCCATTTTGCCCCGGCTTTTTTTTGAAAATAATAATTGAGTGTGGCATTTTGAACGGAATGAATGCCTATGCATTCTATATTATTATGAAAAAGAGGTTTTAATGTAACAATTTCCATTATTAAATATAAAAAGAATATCCGTTCTGCCTCTGTTATTCTTTACCCGGTAAAAACAACCTGTTATTGACTTTTTTAATTCTTTTGTTAAGTAAAAACATCCTGCTTTCAAGCTTTTTAATAATTTGTCCCCGGAAAAAAATCCTGCTTTTTGCTTTTCTTATTTTTTATTTACGGAAAAAATTTTGTTACCCTGTTTTTTAATTTTTTCTACTGCAAAAAAATTCTGTTTTTCACTTTTTAATTTTTTTTCCGGTGAAAAAGATTTTGTTTATCGTTTTCTGCCTTTCGTTTTCGCAAATATTTTTTTTATTTGTTAATAACTAAACTAAAAAAAGGGTAGAAGTGCCCGGTCCTGTTTCAGGATTATTACGGGCTTTGCCGGGCGTTTATACCCTGTTTAAAAAAAAAATTTATTTTTTCGGTTTTCACAAGCGGGATAGCCCGGGGTTTTCTATATATAAAACCATTCTTTTTTGCCCTCGCAGGAAGTTAATTTTTTAACCGGCTTTTGCAAATAAATGCACGGCAACGCTGCGTATTGCATTGTTCAGCAAATTGTTTTTGTTTTGCCCCGCAATCCGCAATCGGGCTGCTTCCTTCTGCAGGAGGAATTATTTCCTAACCAAATACTTTACCCTATGACCTCACAAAGTGAATTTTTGCCGTCGGTTACCAAACCGTATAGGACGTGGTCGGACAAAAAGCTGTCTACAGAGACCATGAAAATACAAACGGCTTTGTCTGACAACGCGGATTTCCCCAACCCGGTACCGTCGGTAGAAGACTATTCCACGACAGTTGGCGCTTTTATTGTGCAGCTTGCCAAGGCAGGCTCCCGCGATGTAAACGCCATTGCCGCCAAAAATGCCCGCCGAAGGGAGTTGATAGAAGCCACCATTACTCTTGGTACTTCTGTTTCGCTTACGGCCAACGGCGATCTTGAAATGCTGCTGAGCACTGCTTTCCCTTTAAGGAGAAAGTCGCAGCCGGTAGTGCTGGCCAAGCCCACCAATTTCAGGTGCGTTAATGGCATAAACCCGGGCGAGCTTGATCTTAAAGTGGATACTATGGATGGCGTTGTTTCTTTCAACTTCACCTACACCGTGTATCCTCCTACGGAAACAGCCGTATGGACAACTGTAAGCAGCAGCAAAAGCAGCTGCACCATTACAGGCCTGGAACCGGGTAAGAAATACTGGTTCAGGGTGGCAGCCATTGGCACTAAGGGCCAGATGGTGTGGGGCGAAACCCTGCAGAGCCCTTATGTACAGTAGTTTTATTTTTCAATTTACGTAAATAGCAGGCCATTCATTTTTTTTGAATGGCTTTTTGCTTGGTATAACGGGGAGGGACAATTGACAATAGACAATTAAGAATTGACAATTGACAATGAGGGAATGACCATTGACCTAATGACTAATGACGTACTTGTGATGATGAGGTGTACATACGGTGTTCGTCTTTGCAAGGAGATTGCTTCGGAGTGGCAAGATGTATTTAATTCATTACTTTATTCGGGCTCTCGGCAAAAAACTGCAGGGAATGACCATACCTGGCCTAGAACACCCTGCGCTGGCTGTAGTGAGTAAAGGAGTTTTGCTCGCATCACTATGCCGCTTTGGGTGATTTAAATTCAAAGAATATATGGGTGCCATTGTTGTTGTCTTCCTTTATGGTGCCGCCTAATTGCTGTGTAAGCAGGGAGATGAGTTGCCCACCGAAGCCGGTGCCGTTGATGGCGCCACTTTTGCCCACACCATTATCTGATACCAGCATTTGCAAATTGCCATTTGCTGCCTGCTCTAATTTGATCTGCACTTTACCGCTTTGTCCGGCCGGGAAAGCATATTTGATTGTGTTGGTAAGCAGTTCGTTTACAATAAGGCCCAGCGGCACTGCCGTATCAATATCTACATTCAATGTACTCATGGCGCATTCCACCTGCACTCTTTTGTGTGCGTCAAAAGAATCAAGTATGCTTTCGCTAAGGTTGATAAAGTAGTCCTTCATTTCAATAGCACCGGGGGTTTTGCCCTGGTATAGTTTCTGGTGAACAATGCCGATAGAATGAACACGGTTCTGGCTGGTGAGCATTGCTTCTTTCGTATTGGGGTCATCAATCTGGTTGCTTTGCAAGGCGAGGAGGCTGCTAACAACTTCAAGATTGTTTTTCACCCTGTGATGAATTTCTTTCAATAATATTTCGTTCTCGGTATTCCTGGCAACAAGCGACTCCTGGGTAGTATTGAGCGCTGCAACCGTTTTTTCTATCTTATCATTTTTGTCTTTTAAAGCCAGGTTTGCTTTTTGCTTGCTGCGATTATTACGGTAAAGAATAAACGAAATTAAAAGGGCGCTTACCAACAAAGCAATGGCGGTATTAAAACGTAACCGGTTTTTAGCGTAAACATCTGCCAGGTGTAAATCATCAACGCGTTGTTTTTCTTTTATTTCTAATTGTTTAACCTGTTTGGTTTTTTCGATATTTGTAACCGTATCTTTTGCAGCAGTTGAAATTTTTAAAAAGGTATAGGCTTTCACCGGATCGGTTTTTTCAAAAATCTGTGATAATAAAATGGATGAATTCATTATTACCAGGTAATTTTTGAACCTGGTTGCTCCCTCCAGTGTTACGCCAGCATATTTTTGGGCTGAGTCTGATTGATGCCGGTTAAAGTAAATCTGCGCCAATTCATTTTCTACTTCATTTTCAAAAAAACCTTCATCCCCCTTTGAAGCCATTAAAATCTGCTTACAATAATTTACCGCTTCATCATATTTCCCAAGCTTGCTGTTAATACGGGCCAGTATCAGCATCGGGTAGCCATCCTGCCGCGGAAAATAACGTTTTGAGAAGGCCAGCGTTTCAGTGGCAAAATGATAGGAAGAATCCAGGTTGTTCAATCTCTCATGTTCCTGGGATAATAAGAACATGGCACTCCATTGAGTGAAATTATCTGACTGTTTTAGCAGGGGGTGATAGTATGCTTTTTGCGCCCACTTTAATGACTCCTTATCATCTCCTAACTTTTGGTACAATAAGCCCATCATATTTATTGCAAATACCTCTCTTACGGGCGCATATTTTCTACTTAAGTCTATCAGCTCATAGGCTGTATTAAAACCTTTTTCAAATGAAGAAGTAATAGCATAGGAGAAGGAAAGTGCTTCCAAACATTCCAGCTGACCTGCAGGAAATTTTATGTTCCTTGCCAGGCCGAGGCCTTTATTCGCCAAAGCAAGAGATTCATCAGCATCGCTGAGTGTTTCAGAGCGGCTAAGCCAATATAAAGCGTGCACCTTAGCTGTATCTGCAATGTTGCTGTTTATGATATTTTTAAAACTGTCTATAGCAGATTGTTCCATTGCAACTGGTTGCGCAAGCACCATATTGGCACTTAATATAATCGCCACTGCGATCAGAATATTTTTCTCATTTTTAAATATTCTTTTTATGGGAAGAGAAACATAACGATATATGGTTTTCATACTGAAGTTGCGCCGGCACGTTTTTTTACTCCTTTGCAATATTCAAATATCAGTATTTTTCCATTTTGAAATACTATAGCAACAATCCAATTTAAACAATTCCGCCGGGTACTTGTTTTGAAATACCCGGCGGAATAAATACACCATTGCTGAAAGAGATGATTATTTTTTAGGCTGTACCGCATTCATCAATCCACCCAGGTCAAAGTAATCAGAACCGGAGATCAATTTATTGTCCTGGTTGAATTCGTAAGTTCCATAGAAGAAAACCTTTGTGGCAATACCCGATGAATGGGTGCCATCCCAACGGCCATAATACCGTACACTGCCATCAAAGTCATGCGTTGCAGAGTCAAGACCTGGTAAAAAAGTAGGACCGGTTAAATGCAGATCGTTCCAGTTGTCCATATAACCTTTCAGACTTTCCAGCCAATGCTTTTTGGTATGCACAGTATCACCATAAGCAGGAGAATTCCATACGGCAGTATCGGCTATAAGGGCCCCCATTGCATCTATGTCTTCTTTTTCAAAATCGGCAATAAAGTCTTTCACTGTAGTGAGATTTTTTTCGTAAAGGGCTTTCATGTCACCGCCTTTATCATTAGCGGCAGTTTCTTCCTTTGGTGCAGGCTCGCTGCAACCGGCTACCATAATTGTGATAATGCCGGCAAAAAGTAATTTTCTCATTGTTTAAAAATTTATGGTTAAGAAATATATGTTGATTAATAAAAGCCTTCGGTTGCCCGACCTAAGCCACGGTCATTATCTTCATGATGCGTCCACTCTCAGATCGTTCGTGGAGACAGATGGTTCGTGAAGACAGATGATTCGTGAAGACACGAACCATGGCGTAGGACACGAACCATGGCGCACGAACCACGGCGTCTCGAACCATGGCGCACGAACCGCGGCGTATCCGACCCTGTTACAGATAACTCAGCCACCATTTTTCTTTGTGAATGGTTTTATAATTGTTGTACCATTTACATAGAGGGAACAAACCAATCACAACCGCAATCCAGACAAGGTAGACAATTAAAAGACTGTAACCATCTATGGCTGCAAAAAAATAAAAAGGCAGGTCGCCACTAATAGTTGTCGCCTGCTGAAAGGTATGTCCTTTCGCCATAAAGAAAATACCGGAAATTAAATGAACCAGGTAAAGGTGCGCTATATAATAAAAGAAAGCTACTCTTCCATAAATTTTCATTGTGGCGGTAAAGTTGTTTTGTATTTTTTCAAATAATGATAAAAGCAAAAAAGCCGGCCCGATTGTGATACACATATATAATAGTGATGGAGGATATTTGTGTACGTTAATAAATGACAGAAGCGTAAACAATGTATTTTTTTGTGCGCTCCATGGTTCGGGGTTTCCATACAAATTTGTAAAACGAATTGCAATAAATAAAACAATTAAACCGGTGCCGATCCTGTTTAATATTTTTCGGCGCTGAATAACGGAATACTTTTGCGAAAAGAATACCCCGGTGCAATAACCCAGCATCATCAGGCCTGTCCACGGAACAAAGGAATATACGATAAATAAAACATGGTTGTGATATAACGGATATTGTACAAAAAAACCATGATGCAAAAGATTCCACCAGAAACCGGCGTTAAAGCCCGGCGCTGATTCGGGAATATCCAACAGGTTGTGGCCAAATACAATTATGAGCCCTGTAATTAAGATTACATTGAAAGGCAAACGCACCAGCAAACCCAACAGCACCATACTTATGCCAATTGCCCAGATAACCTGGAAGATGATCAGGTCATAATTCGGGTTAAAGGTCCACGCAAACGAAATGACAAAAATCTCTATAAAAATTAGCCATAGCCCCCGCTTTATTAAAAAGGTCTGCAAAACTTTTTTAGTTTTTCTTAAACTCTGTAAGTAAATGGAAGTACCCGAAAGAAATACAAAAACAGGCGCACAAAAGTGAGTAATCCATCTCGTAAAAAATAAGAGCGGTGTTGTAGTTGCCAGGTTAAGAGGATCGCCGGACGGATGAAAATATTCTCTTACATGATCAAGTGCCATTATAACCATCACGAGCCCACGAAGCACGTCGATCGATTCAATTCTTTTTGTTTTTGCCGTTAAGATTGGTTGCATTTGGCTGGTTTAATTATTATTTTTTAAACTTTCCATAAACGGGCTGGCCCGGAAAAACATTGGTTACCGTTTTACCATTCCTTAAAACAAAAGTTCCGTTCACCATCACATATTCAACGCCTGCTGAAAACTCCAGCCCTTTTTCAAATGTTGCTTTATCAATAATTGTGTCGGGATTAAAAATAGTAATGTCAGCATCGGCTCCCACCTGTATCCTGCCTTTAAACCTCATCATGGGTGCAATAACCTTCCAATCTTTTGGCAGGCAGCAATGTCATTTTCTCTATAGCAGTATTTAAGATCAATCACTTTATCTTCCCGTACATATTTGCCCAATACTCTTGAAAAAGTTCCGGCTGTCCTGGGATGAGCCAGTTTTGCATAGGGCATTCCATCAGAGGCTATCATAACACCGGGAGCTGCGACACCCGTGTTTATCCATTCAGGTTTCATCATATGCATGATTACCAGGCCACCGGTTTTACCGTAAGCATCAAAAGTTTCTTTGGTAAGTCTTTCGCCTGTGGCAACCCATTGCAAGTCTCCATAACTTATACCGAATTTTTCCTGCCAGCCATCGTTGAATATGGCACTTTGCAGCAGGGTAGAGGCGGCTGTATAGGGATATAGTTCGGTAGTAATGTCAAAGCCTTTTTTATTTGCTGCATGAATCATATCAATGGCCAGTTGAATCTGACCTAACGACATACTGTTTATATGAACGATATGCAAAGGCGCCCCGGTAAGCATTGCATCTGCTATTACCTCCTGTATGGAAATAATACCTGACTCCCGTACATGTGAATACACCAATGCATTTAATTCACCGGCGAGCGTGTATACCTGGTACATTTCTCCCGGATTCGTTTTTGGTAAATAACCGATGGGCACCCCAATTCCAATTCCGCCTTCATACAATGATGATTTAATATTAGCGAGCATCCTGTTCATTTCTCCAGGGGTAAGACTTTGGGTGTACGAGGCTTCGATAACATTAAAAAGAGTTTCAAGTTTTGATTCGCCCTTAAGAGTTACCTGGTACAATTTTTTTACACTGTCTTTATATTTATCCATTGCCTTAAACCGTTCGAACGGCCAGCATACACTTGCCCCGTAATTAATCAAAGCTTTTGACCTGCGGGATGCATACCATTCACTTAAAAATTCAATTCCCCATTCCAATTCCAGTGCGGTGGTTATACCGTCGTGCAACTGGTATTCCTGTTCTACATTACTACGGCCATGCACATGCATATCAATAAAGCCCGGCGCCACTACCAGGCCGGAAACATTTATCATCTCTTTTCCCTTCAATGGTTGCGAAGAAATTTGCGCAATACGGTTGTTGAGGATACCTACATTTTTAATGCTGTCTAATTTTGTTTCGGGGTCAATTACACGGCCGCCGGTTAGTACAACATCATATACAATGTTAGTCTGCGCAATTGCTGATTGACATAAGAAAAAAATAATTGATGAAACGAAAATTCTTTTTATCATGGTTTATGTTTTTTGTTGTTGAATTATTCTTCTCTTATTAAAACTCTTTTCCCAATTCTAAATTCAGGGTCACCGATAAGCAAAGTATCTCCCTTAAGAATGAAGTGACGAGGTTGATCTGTGCCGATATAATCGAGTACCGAGCCACCTTTTACATGATGCGTTACAATTGAATTTACAGAGTCGATGGTGTAGGTTCCAAAATATCCGGCAGCATTATCTAACAATGCGCCCAGCGAAAATTGTTTTATGTATACTGAATCATGAACACCACTGATGGGATTTTCTGCTGAAATATTTAGATTAACAATGCCACCTTTTGTATAAGTAAAGTATCCTTTGGGATGTTCGCCGTAAGGATGTGTTGATTCGCCGGTAGCCGTGTCAAAATCAGTGTATTCAATTAACCGCCATGTACCGACGATTGTATTTGTTTCGTTTTCTGTTGTGCTCACATTGCAGGAAATTGCAAGAGACATTACAGTTAATAAAACGAATATTAATTTTTCCATGTCCGATAGTTTAATGAGGCCATACAGATACAAAAGATATGGGCGTCTTAATTCTCTTTTTCTAAATGATATTCATTACGCAATTCCTGCAATAATTCATGATTGGCTTTGATGTACGGATTGTAATCAAGCAGGATGGTCACTTCCATCAACAGCATAAAATGCGTGGCAAGCGCTTCGGCGTCCCGGCGATCAAACTCTTTCAGATTTCTTATTTGCGGTAACCTTGTCCCGCGAAAAGTTGGCTCATCCAGAACACCCTGCAGTCCTGATCTTGTACCGGACTGTGTTAACTCATCTTCCCAATCAAAATCATAAAACTTTTGCATAAAGGGTCTTGAAAAATCTTCTATAAATGCATCTTCCTGGCTGTTGCGGTTACGTACATTTTGGGTTGCTACATTCATCCTGCTGATCGCAGTTTGCAGCTTTACATTTTTAAAAAGTCGTAACGAGCCTGAATTTTTCATTTGTTCCAGTATGCCATCATTCGGTACAAATTGTATGGCACTGCTTACCACAAACGTCCAGAATACGCTGGGATAAAATCTGCCAGATACATGAACGAGATCACTATCCATTACATATTTTCTGAAATACTCCATTTCCGCTTTCTTTTGTGCACGAAGGTCCAGTTTGTGTTGCATTGTGATGGAATCCGCATATACTTCCTCATATAAGCTTTTTGCCAATTCATTTGCCTGGGAATTTTCAGAGATATGTTCTCTTAAATTTTCAGCAATAAATCCAAGCGTCACCGCAAGAAAAATCATTACAAATTCCAAAAAGTATTCTTTGAAATTTTTCTTTCCTGCGTGTGGATGATGATGTACTTCCATATTTTGTTCAGTTGAAACCTGGGGGTTTAGAGTTGATAATGATTCTTCAGTTACGGGCATAGCAGTTTCTCCGGGAGCATTTATTACTTCCGGAACATCTGCCGATTGATCTTCCGGTTCTATATTTTTATTTTCTTCCATACCTTATTTCAGCTTAGGGTTCCGTTGCTTCTCAACATCAGGTTTATTTTTTTCAATTTCTTCATTACAAAATAGAAACTAATATTACGGCAATGAAAAAAATTGATTGATAAAATTTCTCATTTGCTCAAACTTTTATCGCATCCTTTGTTAAAAATCAGTCATCCCCCAAAGCTTTATTAATTAAACCCAACTTTCCCTTTTACTGAATCAAACAACTTCTTTGAATTGTATCCAACCCCCGCTTTAAATACATACAACACCTTTCGGATATCGCTTATACTTGTGGAGGGATCTCCATCAATAATCAGCAAATCAGCTGATTTACCAACTTCAATGGTTCCAATTGTTTTATCAAAACCCAAAGCAACAGCACCATTCAGGGTTGCAATTTTTAAAGCCTGCAAAGGAGTGAACCCATCTGCCTCCACCAATAATTCTATCGCCCGCCAGGTGCCATAACCTGCGAGCGTTCCGCCATTGCCTGTCGGATCGGTGCCGACGGTAAGTAAGCCGCCCATATCATAAAACATCTTTTCCATTTTAGCGCCTTTTACAAAAGCTTTGTCAAAGTCTGTAGGGCCTGAGATTGATTTAATATTGGCCAACATCTTTAAATAAAAATCCCTTGTATCCGGAGACATCGCATTCAGTGCCTGCCAGTCGGGCCGTGGTTGCCCGGTGAGAGAACCTTCCATCACTGCTAATGTTGAGGTGATACCCACTTTTTTGTCAATTAAATATTGAATGAATTGCTTTTACTCTCTCGCTATTGATATCAAGATTAGCTATTGATGTATCGGCAGCTCCATATGCCGGGCCCTGGTTTTCTTTTTTATCAGTTACAAAATCAGTGCAGGCCAAAAATCCGTGTTCTAAATTATCAATTCCTAATGAAGCAGCTTCCTGGTAAGTAACCGCATCCAGGTGGCCGGTTATTTTCAACTTTCTTTTATGTACAGCATCAATGGCAGCCTTCAGTGTTGGTTTGTCAACACCCATATATGCTTTAAAAGACGTGAATCCCTGGTCGGCCCAATAGTTCACAAATGCGGTTGCTTCTTCCGGAGTTTTGAGCTCATTCATTTGCGGAAAGATTGCTGACTTCCCTTCAATGTATGGAGCAGTCAGTTCTATAGATGGGCCGGGCGATAGACCCAGGTCAATCGCTTTTTTAATACTGATATCTGAATAAGGTTCAATGCTGCCAGTTGTTCTGATGCTGGTAGCTCCGGCTGCCAGGTAAAGCCGGGGAAAGCTTAAAGGTAATTGGCGTGCGTTTAGCAGACGGGTTTCAATATCGAATGCTGATATATACATGTGTTCATGCAGCATGACAAGGCCCGGCATCAATGCCTTGCCATTCAAATCAATGATGTTGGCAGCTTTGGGTATGATGGCTTTTGCATCATCGCCCACCCAGTCAATTTTTCCATGGCTGATGATCACTGTTTGATGCGCTTTTGCAGGATTGCCTTTTCCATCTATCAGCAAGGCATTTTTAAAAACAGTTATTGAATCATTGTATTCAATATATTTTTTTGTTTCTGCGCTGAATTTTGTTTGTGAAAAAACAGGAGCTGTAAAACAGTAAAGCAGGATAAGCAGTTGTAATATTTTTTTCATGAAATTTATTTTTTGTATGGCTGCGTCGCCATTAGTGGCAATAGTATTTTTTGTTTATATTTTTTAATTCTTTTATATTTTTTTCGCTGCGATCTCGGTAATAATTTTTTCTTTCTTAAATTTTTTCATGATAAAATAGATCACACATATCACTGCAATAAAAATTGATGTTGATAATATTTCCCATTTACTTAAGCTGCTTAGCAACCATACAATAGACGTAATTCCAATTAAAGGAAAGAGCAATCCTCCCGGCGCACGGAATGTTTTTTCAGCGCGCATCCTGTTTCTGCTTGTCTTAACTTAATGGTGGCTAAAATAACAGCAAGGTAAATGAGCAGTATGACGGCACTGGCCAGGATAGCTAATTGTTTAAATCCACCCGAAATCGAAAAAATAAAAATGAGTGAGGCAAAGACGACGATGGCCCAATACGGTGTGGCATATTTTGGATGCACTTTACCCAAAAACTTTGGGAAAAAACCATCATTGGCACCGGCAAATAATAAACGGGGGGTGTTCAAAACATCAGCACTTACTGAACTAAAGCAGGAAATGGCTGCGGTCACCAGCAGCAATGTTCCTCCAACTGACCCGACAATTTTTTCTGCTACAGCTGCCAATGGAGCATCTTTATAAGCTGCCATTTGTGATCCCAGGATTCCCTGTGTTACAGTCTGCAACAGCAGGTAAACAATCAGTACCAACAGGCCACCCAACAAAATACCGAGGGGAACCGTTCGTTTTGGATTTTTTATTTCACCACTGGCGCCAAGTGCAGATTCAAAGCTGGCAAATGCAAAAAATAATATTAGGGCGGTATTGCCGAATATTTTTATTGAAGGCAGATGTTCCCATTGGAGATTGGCCGGGTCGATCTTGCTAAAGCCAAAGATGATGATTCCGAAAAGGGGTAAAAGTTTTATGATGGTAAGCAGTTTTACAACAGCAACGCCCTGCTTTGTACCCCAAATATTTACCACTACCATAAAACCCAGCAGTATAAAAAAGAACAGGCCACGCAGCCAGGGATTTAAAAAAACAGGGTAAATGACTGCCAGTGAATCGGCAATGATATTCATCAGTGCAGCATTACCCAGGATACTCCAGCCAAAAACGAACAGCCAGTTCACAACAAAACCTGCAAAGTCCCCGAATGCAGCTTCTACATAAGCATAACTGCCACCGGTGGTTGTAATACGGGTCCCGATTTCGGCATAGCAAACCATAATGGTTGCCAGCATGATGCCGCAAAATATATAAACGAATATGGCAAATGCCCCCAATTCAATACCTACAATAGCAGGCAGTGCAAAAATGCCTGCACCAATGGTCATGCCTACAATAGTCAATGCAAGTCCCGAGACTCCGACTACACGTTTTAATCCTTCATCTGTTTTTTCATTTACCATGTTCAGTTGTTTTGGTAAGTGGTAAAAATCCATTTTTATTTATTTTCTGTTGATTTTAAAACCATCAAAAAAAATATCCCTAACGATTTATTTCGTTTCCTGAGATTGTAAACCAGGCCCTGCCGATTCAAAAAAGTATTCTTTAAAATCAGATTGATCAGGAGAGCCATTGGTTAATTGTATCGAACGTTTTCCGCCCAGTGTAAACGCCACTGAGCTGAAAGTGAAGCCAAATCCATTTTCTGCATAGGCCCTGCAAACTGGATTTTTAGCATCGTCTTTAGAACGCAATGTCGTTTTAATCACATCCATCGAAATGTCTGAAGTGTTTTTGTTCAGGCGCTGCTCCAATGCAGCGAAACGTACTGTGGTATTTTTTTCCTGTGCAGCATTGGCTAAAACCTGTTGGTGATAATCTTTGTACCAGGCTTTTACATCACTATTGGCAAGCGCATGATTGGTATGGTATACAATGGAGTTATCCCCGTCTTTTGGAAGAAACCTGACCACCTGGTTGCTTGATGCTTCGAAATCATAAACACTGTCAACAATGCCAAGGATATAATTTTGTCCCGAAGCATGTTTCACCGTTTTTAAAAAGTCCAGCGCTTCATTTCCGCTCTGTTTATTCAACACAGCACGGATCACAAATGCTACAGGCAAGCCGTCGGCAGATGCCTGCAATTCCATTATCGTGTTCATGCAAAGGCCTATCCCGGCTGCATTCATTCCGTTTAGTGCTACCAGGCCGGCGCAGCTCAGGATATATTGTTCCGGCTCGCTTTTCCCCGCAGGCAGGTGAAATAAAACCTGGTACCCCTGCATGTAATTTTCCAGGTCCATGTTTTGCGCAATGTAGGCTGGGTGTGTAGCTGTAGCTGCAACACCAATACCGCTGCAATGGTGATTAGCAGCATTAGATTGTTTATCAAGATAGACCCAAAACTCATCTACCAATTGAAAAGCGTAAACATCATTAAATGACTGGCCGGAGCCGTCTGCAATTCCTTTCAATTCCTCCAGCATGTCGGGTGTATTTATTTTTATGGCAGGTTTAAAATTTGTTGTTTGCAGAAATGCGGTTAACGTGGAATCGGGATTGCCTTTTACCGTAGAACGGATACTTTTTTTCCATTTTGTAAAAACCTCCGCTATTTCTTTTTTTAATTGTGCACCATGTTGTAATCCCCTGTTATAGCCGTCACCACTTAGTTCTATTACCGGGACAGGATCATTGTTTAGCAAACTGTTTACAACTTGTAACCGGGTAAAAGGTCCTTTGGCTGAAAAAGAAAGACAGGCAAAGCAAAGAAGTATTGAAGCCACCCAGGTAAAATATTTGAGTAAATTGAGTTTATGTTTCATGTCAATTGTTTTTAGGTTTGTTTTGGTTAATTTGATTAATTGTGTTCGTTTGCTTTTAAAGCACCTGGCTGGTTACCACCAGGAATTTCATTCATATCATTGCCGGATTTCATGGATACACTACTCATGCCGGTGCTATTTATTTTTTATTAAACTGTCTCTCTACGAATTCAAATGTTGCCTTATACGCTTTTACCCAATTACCGTGAAGGAGAAAAAAATGTACTTCATCCGGAAACACTAATTGCTCAACGTGCACGCCTTGTTTACGGAGTGTCTCCGCCATTGTCACGGATTCACTAAAGGGTACATTACGGTCATCATCACCATGGATCATTAACACAGGGCTTTTCCATCCTTTCACGAAATATTCAGGCGATGACTCAAATGCTTTTTTTGCAACAGCAGGATACTTTGCATAGTCGTACCAACCGGCAAATGTTGGTATCTCTGTATTCCAGTTATGAACGCCGTGAATATCCACGCCGCACGCAAATAAATTTGATGCCTGCGCCAAACCATGTGCGGTGAGATAGCCACCGTACGAACCGCCCCATAATGCAATCTTACTTGCATCAACATCAGCACGGTTTTTTAAATACTGACCTGCGCCCATCAAATCTTTTACCTCGGTTGCACCAGATGCTCCATAGTTTAATGCTTCCCTGAATTCAAACCCATAACCGATACCGCTGCGATAATTTAAAGACAACACCACATACCCCTTGCTTGCAAAATATTGGTTTAGCGCATATGCGTTGGAGTAATACTGGCTATAGTGCCAGCCTAATATCATTTGCCTGCGTGAGCCACCATGTATAAAAATTATTGCAGGATGTTTATCTCCAGGTTTATGATTGGGTGGTAAAAACAAATCACCATAAGCCATTTGGCCATCTGTTGCTTTTATTGTTATTGCTTGCGGGTGCACCAATGCAGATGGAAATTCCGCAGGGAATAATTCGTTGCCAATATTATTTACAGATCCATTTTGTAACAGTGCCGGCCATGCGGGTTTTGTTGCTGATGAATGTAAAACAGCAATTCCATTTTCAGTGATTACCGGGCTCCATTCAATTTCATTTCCTTTGGTGAGCTGTTCTGTTTTATCATCGATTGTAGATAACCTCCAGATGTGGCGGCGGTTTATGTCGCCGATATTAGTTGTGTAGTAGATAAACTTTCTATCGCCTGATACGGTTACGTTTTCAACTTCCCCATTACCAGGAGTAAGTAATTTTATCTCACCACTATTTATATTTAGCGCATATAAATGTTGCCATCCATCTTTTTCATAAGGAAAAATTAATTGATCATTTTCAGCCCACCATAAAAGATTGTCTTCTGTTGGTATGTCTGTAAAAAGAACACTCCCTCTGCCGGCAGATGCTTTCCATAACTCTTTTACATTACCCGATGCAACATCCAGCATTCTTATACTCCATGGATTACTTTCTCTTACCGGTACAAAGGGTATAACGTTGTTCATAGCAGGAATGCGGATATACGCGAGTTCTTTTCCATCGGGCGACCATACGGGATAAGTATCCTTATCCATGCTTGTCTCAATAAAATTTACCGTTTTCGAAGCAAATGAATAAATGCCGATAAAAGAATGATTGCCCCTGTCGCTTACAAATGCGATCATCTTTCCATCCGGCGACCACCGAAGTTGTGATTGACTGCCTCTTGATTGAAAAAGTTTTTCTGGTTTTACCGCGGTATCTGTAAGTGACAATGTCCATACTTGCCCCGCAGACGTATAAGCCATCGTTTTTCCATCAGGGGAAATTTTATAATATGCACCGGCTGTCAATTGCCTCGGATCGCCTCCATTCTTACCCACTATCCATATATTCTCCGCCGTAGATGTTTGCAAAAACGCAGGGTTGGCCGGTTCACCCTTACCGTTAGGATTATTGCCTCTCACAAATATCACCTGCTTTCCATCGGGGGTAAACTGAACATTGCTTATACCTGTTCCATCATCGCCCTGGTAATTTGTTATTGCCTTTACTTTATAGGCGCCCCCATCTGCTACATAAACATTTCTTGAGCCTTTATCATTAAATACCCATGCTATTGTTTTTCCATCTGCTGATGCAACAAGATTTGTCGGGAAAGGAGCGGATAAATAATTTTCAATTGTTTGCGCTGAGCAAACTTTTGCTGCGAAAAGAAATAGTAATAATAATGTTCTCATGTTGATCTTTTTTTATTTCAGGTGATCTTCTTTTTGTCATACCTCAAATCACTGTTTTTGTTTTTCTTCATTTGCTTTCAGCACTCTTAAAAATTGCCGCCAAGAATCTTTATCAAATTTTTGTATCCTAAAGAAACAATAGGACTACCTCTTGCGCAATTATTTTTTAAGCCTTAAAAACCGGGCTGCATTGTTATAGAATATGTCATCCTTGTCCTGCTGTGTTAAAAAATCAAGACTGTTTAGAAAATCAACAGATTTGCCAATCGCATAGGGCCACTTCATCTGGTCGGAGCCAAACATCACGCGATTAAGATAGCCTGCTTCTTTAGCGTTTCGCAAAAAATCTTTGATAGTCCGTTGCGTGTTGGGTTCAACCCAAAGCATTACAGCGACATCAGTATATAACTGTGGATAGTAAGCCATGAGCCTGAGTGTATGCTCATGCCATTCTTCTGCCCCCGCATGCATCAGGTATATCCTGAGCTTTGGATATCTTACCAAAACATCTTCGATCAAATAAGGATCACCTAATCTTAATCGTGCTTTTGGTGACCATGAATAGGTGCCGCCGGGATCACCGCCGCCAGTATGCACCGCTACCGGTATATCATATTTTTCGCAGATGCGCAGGTATGGTTGCCATATGGAATCGCTTAGCGTAGTGCCATCATAATAGGCTCCGACCTCTCCAAACACTTCAATTTTTTTATCCGTAACCATTTGCTCAAACTTTACAGAGTCCATTCCGTAATCATCGGGAGAAAATATCAGGATACCCGGGATGATCCAATTGTCCTTGTCATGTGTCACCCAATTTTCTACACTTTCAGGATTGCCACTTACCATTGCTTTCACCACATTGTATTTTTTAAACGCCGCAAAAGTTTCGAGCATATGTGAAGTTGCATCTGCCGATCCTTTTACTCCATAATGATCTTTATCAGGTTCCCGTTCTCCAAAGTCACTTTGCGTGTACGAGTGCACATGCATGTCTATAATTCTTGTTTGGCCTTGTGCAGATAAAAATGGAAGGAGTAATGTAAGTAGTATTAGTTTCATAATTAGTGTGTTCAAATTCATTTAATTGTTTCAGACAAAAATCTCCTGCCACGTCAAAAAAGGCACCGTCTTATCTAAATCACTTTTTCTAAATGCTTTTCAAAACACTTTCATCATACTCACCCTGCAATGCATATTTTCCAAACAACATCAACCCGATACTTGCAACAGGTGTTATGATGAACAGCACGATGATGCCAAAAATCAAATCATCCTGCGTACCGTTATTTATTTTTGGAAGACCAATTGTAACCACGCCAAACCACGCTGAAGCAATACCAAGAAGGATCCAGATTACGCCGGCGTATCTTTTTATCGCATTCAAAATTTTTGGTGCAAAAGACCTCATAGGTTTTGCATGACTGTATTCTTTGAGATACAGCACGCCAATGGAAAGAGAGATGGCCATTAACACCAAGGGATAATTCAAACCGGCCAGGAAATAATCTTCTGTATTTCTTAGTTTTGCTTGTTCAATTAAATAGGTCGCAATAACCGGGCACATGCCACCGAAAATACCAAAGCCAATATGGTACGGGAGTGACATGGAACTGTACCTGATCTTTAACGGAAACATTTCAACCAAAAAGGCAGCGAGCGGCCCATAAGTCATAGTAGTAATAAATTCAAGAAGAAATACCATGAATATCAGTTTCCATTTACCGGATGAATTGAGTTTGATGGAGGTTGACATTTCAGGTTGTTGTTTTTCATTTGCATTAACTATTTCTTTTTTTACTTCGGTTATGGCAGTGCCATCGGTATAAAAATGCTGGGCTGTTGTGATCGTCAAAGAAGTGCTCAATGATGCCGTAATAGCTTCTGTTTTTGAATCAACTTTCAGTAATGCTTTGTTTTCGGTTTTTTGCTGAAGGTTAGTCGTTTTATACATCGCCTGGAAAATCGGGCGGAAACACACCAGTGATAAAAAGAGACCAAGCAAGATGATTGGCTTACGTCCCACACGATCAGAAAGCCAGCCAAACAAGATGTTGAAACCTGCGCCCAATACAAGCCCTGTCACGATGATTGTATTTGTCTGGTCATAATCCAGTGACATGAACTTTAGAAAAAAGGTCTGTACATAAAATACCGAGGCCCAACTTGTGGCGCCCAATCCCATCGTGACGCCAAATAAAGCAAGCAATACTAATTTCAAATTTGCCTTCTTACCAAAGGATTCTTTTAATGGATTGGAGGACGTTTTGCCTTCGGCTTTCGCTTTAGAAAACAGTGGTGATTCCGCCATATTCTTCCTGATGTAAACCGATATGGCCACCATAAAAACGGATACCAAAAAAGGTAAGCGCCAGCCCCATTCATTCCAGGACGCCGTATCCATCAGACTCTTGAAAAGAAGTATCACACCAAGTGAAATAACGAATGCCGTGATCGCAGTCGTCTGTATCCATGAAGTCCAGAAGCCACGCCTGCCTGCAGGGGAATGTTCTGCTACAAATGTTGCGGCGCCGCCATATTCTCCACCAATGGCTAAGCCTTGCAACAATCTTAAGATGAGAATAATTACAGGTGCCCAAAAACCAATCGTTTCATATTTAGGTATTAGCCCAATGGCAAAAGTAGAACCTCCCATGAGCAGGAGCGTTACCATGAAGGTGTATTTTCTTCCAATTAAATCACCAAGCCTTCCAAAGAACAATGCGCCAAACGGCCGAACGACGAGGCCAGCAGCATAAGTAGCCAGTGTTGCCAAAAAAGCGGCTGTGGGATTTTCTTTTGGAAAAAATTGTGAGGAAATAATCGTTGCCAAACTTCCGAAAATATAAAAGTCATACCACTCGATCATTGTACCTACAGACGATGCGGTAATGACTGATACTAATTCTTTGCTGGAAGTTTTGGTTTGATTCAATCTAAGATTTTAGGTTTTGGCAACGGTTTGTGTTTCATGATTTTATTTTTTTGTAACACTTGTTTTTATAAGAATATAACATGATAAACTACCTGGTGAATCATAAAACCGGCGATCACAACCAGGTATGGTTGAAATTTTCTGTGGTTTTTTCGGTCATATAAAATAAGGCTGATTAAAATGGTGTAGATTATTGCGTACTGAATATTTTGTGTAAAGAGTTCAGACCATCCTAACAGGTTAGGACCAATACGTCCAACGGTTGGGCCCAATAAAACCAATGCACCTGCAACCATATATCGCATGTGTTTGGAACGCAGCTTCCTGTTATAAATAGCTAACGAATAAAATGCAATCAATAACACTCCATCGCCTAGAGGGAAAAATAAATTGGCTATATTTTCGGTACGAATGATTTTAATTATTTGTGGAATGAATGATAAAATAAGTAAAGGAAAAACGATGTAGGAGAGCTTTCCTACTTTTCGATGAAGGGCCAGCTTCCTATTAAAAATTAAAAATGGTTGCGCTATTAACATCAACACCCACAAGGAAGCGATGAAGGCATGCAGGTGAACAAACACATTTATGTTTGGGCCGAAGTCCGGAAACGACTGAAAATAACTTTTGTAGAACCCGGCGAATATCAGTGGAATTAAAAGAAGCAAAAAGTAACCGGTGTATTTGTATGTTTTATCCATTCAATATTCTTAAGTGTTCATTATTTAGTTGCTACTCCAATCATTAGTTGCTACTCCATTCATTATTTTTTCTATCCACATCAGGTAATAGATTTTCCGGATCAAGTATTACTTTATCAACTTTAGTATTAGAAGCATATTTAAAAGTCCAGGTACCGCCACGCTGCCACACTTCTACCGGCAATTGTATCATTTTCGCTTCGCCGTTAGTTTGTATAATTTTTACTATGGCGGGCAAGATCATTTTGCCTTTGTTAGTGATGGTAATGAGTGCTCCTTTGGATGGATCATCATCAACGTATGTCACTGATACTATTGCCTGGTCAAATTTCCAAGTAGTGAAAAACCATTCTTTCCAAAACCAGTTCAAGTCTTCGCCGGCTGCATTGTTGATGCAATGGAAAAAGTCATAGGGAGTTGGATGCTTAAAAGCCCATGCTTCTGTATATTTTCTAAAGGCATAATCGAAGCGTTCTTTTCCCACAACCACTGTGCGAAGCAGGTTGAGGCCATAAGCAGTTTTACCATAGAACTGGTAGTGCTGTTCTTCATCCATCGCATCGGAGACCGTCATCAGCGGGTCTTTATATTGCATGAACTGGTTGTAATCACGGGAGCCAAAAAATCCTTTATCAAAATAAGAAGGATCGGTTTGATACTCGCCATTATTAAACAGATCGTTTGCTATAAAGTTTATGTAGGTGTTAAAGCCTTCATCCTGCCACATGTATCTTCTTTCGTTGTTACCTACAATCATTGGGTACCAGTTGTGGCCAATTTCATGTGCAATCAAAAACCAAAGGCGGGCTTTTGTTTCTTTGTAATTATTAAAAATCATTCCGGGGTATTCCATACCGCTCGTGATCCCTGCATTACTCACGGCAACATTCCATGGATATTCAAAAAAGTTTTTTGAATAAATTTCTATACTTGCTTTTAAATATTCTGTTGATCTTGTCCATGCGGTATCACCTATACTTTCTACAGGATAGCAAGACATGGCAAGCGCCTTTCGGCCCGAGGGTAAATTAACTTTTGCCGCATCCCAAATCATTGCTTTGCCTGCAGCCCAGGCTACATCCCTTGTGTGCTTCATAGAAAAATGCCAGGTAAGATTTCCTTTGCCAGTTGGCCGTGTAGATGGCTTGCCTGCTTCATCAGCACGAATAATGGTAACTGTTTGGTCACTCGTTTTTGCCATTGCAAGTCTTTTTATTTCTTCGGCTGTTAGTACTTCTGTTGGGTTTTGTAAATCACCGGAACCATATATGATCATCTCTGAAGGCGCCGTAACATAATATTCATAATCGCCATAGTCGCAATAAAATTCACCGAGGCCCATGTAGGGTAGGGTGTTCCATCCTTCCACATCGTCATAAACACACATGCGTGGATACCATTGTCCTATTTGATAAATAACGCCGTCTTTTGTGTATTGTCTTCCAAAACGGCCTGCGCCATCCAACGGAATATTAAAACTGAAATTCATTTTTATAGAAACCTTATCTCCTTTGGGAAGCATCGCTTTATCCAAACGAACCTGCATTCTTGTGTCCGAAATGATGGGTTGTGTTGAGTAAGTTTTTCCCGCCTGGGTAATGGTTACATTTTTTATTTGGTAACCGCCATTAGTTTCACTAATTGAACTAAAATAGTTGCCGGGATACCTGGTGGCAGCAACCGATCTTGAGGATGGTTTAAAAATATTTTGATCGAGTTGAAGCCATAAATAATCCAATTGATCAGGACTGTTGTTGGTGTAGGTGATAGTAACATCACCTGCCACAGAAGTATCCTTTTCGCTGAATGTTGCGTGTATTACATAGCTGGCATTGTTCTGCCAATACATTGGCCCGGGAATCCCTTTAGCAGAACGAAAAGCATTGCCGGCAGGAGGGTGGAAGCTTTGGGTAAAAAGAAGATGAGGATTATAAGTTGTCTCATCACTTACATTTTGGGCATTTGAAAAACAAATGAATAACAACTGAGTTAACAGCAATGCGATTTTTTTCATTGTGCAATGGTTGATTTTTTTGGTTTGGTAAGATAGCAGTTGTACTTCTAAGCCGGCAAAAGTTTGTTGCACGGCAATTGCCGTTTTTACAACCAAATGCACTCCTGATTAAATATGCATCGACTTGTTTGTAACTCTATGCCAGCAACTATTATTGAGCATTGCAACACCAACCTTAATTTTCCTGCAATACCTCCTGTCTCGCATTTAAGCCAAATGTATCTTCTACTGCCTTGTACCAATCATCATCGGTTGCTGCATTCCAATCCACCCATTCTTCATCGGTCATACTTTTTCTCCATGCAAGGAAGGGTATAGAATCAGGCCCTACCGGATGCCGTAACTGCCAGCTTTCACTATTGGCTATTTCCAAAATCTTTTCAGCTACCAATGAAGGTTGCGTTGGAGTTTTAAGTGATGCTGAAAAAAGACCTGCAAAGCGTTTTGTCTGAGAAGAAATTGAATCATCAGCTATGCTGATGTCCCTGGCCATATTTGTATCGATAATACCAGGCTCCACAATTGTTACCCGTACGTTGAATGGCTTAACTTCTCCGGCTAATGCTTCACTCAAAGCTTCAAGTGCAAATTTGCTTGCCGCATAAGCGCCCAGTGGAGTGCTGGCTATCTGGCCTGCAACAGAGGCAACATTAATAATACAGCCACTACGATTTTTACGCATCGAAGGCACTATTGTTTTAATGCATCGAATTACACCGAAATAGTTGGTCTCCATAATGGATTTAAAATCCTCCATAGTCAATTCTTCGATAGAACCGTGACGTTCAATACCTGCATTATTCACCAGCACATCTATCGAACCGTTCTCCCGGAGTATAGTATCGATGCATCTTTTAACGGACTCATCAGAATCCACATCCATTTCCAAAATAGTTACCGGTAAAGATTGGTCTTTTATTTTTTGCTGCAAATACGTAGCCCTTTCGAGGTTGCGCATGGTTGCGAAAACTTTATAACCAGCTCTCCCAAATGTCAAAGCCGTCTCAAGGCCAATTCCCTTATTGGTACCTGTAATAATTACTGATTTCATTTTATTAATTTTTATGATGATAAAAAGTTGTTGCGTAAGAAGTAATTGATTTTTATTTTAATTCAACCTATCCATTCCCTCTATTACCCTATAAGGCATTTTAAAAAAATTATTTACGGTTTCGTTAAACTGTTTGCTGTAGTTAACCAGTGTAGAGTGTCCCGAATTGGGGACTATCCATAAATACGATTGCGGTATTGATTCTGCTATCAACATCGTATGCCTTGGTAATAGTGCATCATGATCGCCACCAATAACAAGCGCAGGACATTTAATAGATTGCAACTGTTGTACAGTTATATTGGGCTCTTTAGTCATCATAGCAAACAATCGATATTCGTTCTTTACTTCCGGGGTTTGATTTAGTTTAGATAGCGAGTCAACACTGTTGGCTATCCAACGAAAAAGCGAGGGCTCAATAGCAGTAGAATCAGGCCACAAATTGGCGCCGGTTATGGCCAGTTTTTTTACTTTTTCGGGATGACGAATGGCAAGTAATAATCCATTAATACCACCGTCGCTCCAGCCAATAATATAGCACGAATCAAGGTGAAGGTAATCCAGCAAAGCATTACAATCGTCAGCCATCATTTCATAATTTAATGAATCACCGGCGTAAACAGATTTTCCCTGCGCCCTGCTATCTGCAGCAATCACTTTATACTCTTTGGAAAAATAGGGTATTTGCTTACTGAAACTGTTGATGCTTCCTCCATTGTTATGAATTAAAAGTAAAGGTTTACCTGCTCCATATATTTCATAATACATTTTAATGCCCCGGATATTCGCATACTTACCCACCTTTGCGTTGCTGCCATAAACAATTTTTCCAGTTTGCGCATAGGTAAATCCTGTAATGATTATTGTAAGAACAGCAGCAAGGCATTTTTTTTTCACGTCTGTATTTTTATTTAATGGTGTTAATCTTATTCCTTTAATCCTTTAAAGTCATTGAGGTGTTTGAGTTTCTAACAAATGAATATTAAATCTACTGCTGCAAAATATTCCCCGCGTATGGACGCAATCGTCTTCACCTTTGCAAATCCATTTTAAACCAGCCATTTTATCATATCATTTTATTTCAAAAGGTATTGATTTTTTAAATCCTTTCTTCAAAAATATTCTTAGTGTGTATATAACCGTTAGTATAATTAAAAATATTCCAATTCCCCATAGTTCATTAGCTTTTGACTGAAAGATAAACCAGGTAAGAATGATTAAAGTCACTATAGGAATGAATAAGCCGCCGGGCAATATAAAGCTCGCAGGATATTGTTTATCCCCTTTCAATCTGAACCTGATGAGGGCCAATACCACTCCCACATATAATACCAGCATAGAAATTGAAGCAAGTATTATCAGTTGCCTAAACCCACCTGAAACAGCCATAAAAAAAGCAATGACACAAAGTGTAATAATCGCCCAATGCGGGGTTGCATACTTTGAATGAACTTTCGATAAATATTTTGGCATTAAACCATCATTGGCACCCGCAAACAATACCCTTGAAAATACCAATACACCAGAATATAAACTTCCAAAAATGGATATAATCCCGCCGACAATTAAAGTCTTTGTTCCCCAGCTACCTCCTAGTTTTCCTGCGACAGCCGCCAGGGGAGCTTTTTGATTAATCAGTCCTGCGCCCAAAGTGCTTTGAGATGCTATTTGTATTAAAGAATAAAACACAACAACACCTACAACGCCAATTATCAAACCTAAGGGGGCAGTCCGTTTAGGATTCTTCATTTCACCACTAACATTTAAAGCCGTTTCGCCACCAATAAAAGCAGCAAACAATACGATAGAGGCCGATCCTAATTGCTCAAGTGCCGGAAATCCTTTCCAATGCAGGTTGTCCGTGTTTACATTAAAAAGGCCAACTATTACCAGTAAAGCAAGAGGCACCACCTTCAGAATAGTGGTGGCTTTTACAACTTTCATCCCTTGTTTTACTCCTATAATATTATTATGTGCGAAAAGAACAAACAGAATGATAAAAAGTAGCGTCCTGTAAAACAGCTTATCAAAAATTGGAAATGGAAGTGATAGCATGTCAGCGATGCCATTAACTAGGGCCGCCCCAAGTAAAACACCTGCCATCCAAAATAATGTATTGGCGATAAAACCGAAATAATTTCCAAACGCTTTTTCAATATAAGCATAAGCACCACCGGAAGTGGTGATCCGGCTGCTTACTTCTGCAAAGCATAACACGACCAGTAAAAACATCACACCGCAAAATGCATAGGCAACTATACTGGCGTTCCCCAAAATACCGGCGATAATTGCAGGTAATAAAAATATACCGCTGCCAATGGTAATATTAATCACGTTTGTTGCTACATCTAAAATTCCTAATTCCCTTTTTAATCCCTCGCCTGGAATGGCTATGGGATTATCACGGACTACACCCTGGTTTATATCTACAACCCGCTTTGTTAAGGCAACGATTTTTGCAGAACCCATGATCTTTTATTTGTTCGAATTGATTTTAATGACTAGCCTCCTTTAGTTGCCGCTTGTATTGATCCTCATCAAAACTTCTTTTTGATTCCCTGATCAATCCCTGATTATCGAACTGCCAGATTTCGGCACCACTGATTCGTACCCTTTTACCAGTTCTTTTCCACTGACACTTCTCATCCATTTCAGGTTAGCCGGATTTATTTTTTCTTCGCATCGTCATTCCCTATATCCCTAATGCAGATCCATTTGCCATCACGCTTTTCCCAAATGGCCATATACTTGCCAGTAGAAATTACTTTACCTGTTGAGTCCATCCTGGTTGTTTTACCTACTTCTGTTGCGTATTGATCACCACCATATACATCCACAGCATCATAAGAAACTGTAGAGCCCGCAGGCCTTTTAGCCAGTGAAGTTTCGATGTCTTTTTTAATAGCAGCCTTACCTTCCAGCGCAGGCTGGTCAGCTGCAAGGCTAATTGCATCATCAGTGTAAAAAGCGGCCAGTGCATTTACATCCCGGGCATTGTCCGCCTTTGACCAGGCTGTTTCCTGTTCCTGTATTTCTTTTTTTAATTGCGCAGGATCAGTTTTAGGCGTAACCGTTGCGGAATCGCCTTCCATCGTTGTGGTTGCTGTATCTGTATTGCCATCACCGCATCCGGTGATCAGCATTAACGAGCAGGCAATAACTGCAATTAATCTTAAATGTTTCATTGTTATAGTTTAAATGATGAAGACAAATTTCTATTTACTTTATGGACGGAAACACCATCCTATTCTACTTTAGCATCGCAGCGTTGTAATACGCTATCTCGCGGAATATCTTACCCTCTTTATTGAAATCGTGCTCGAAATGAACGGGAAAGGATATCTCTTTTTTATCTGATTTACGAACCAGGTGCCACCGCCACCAGGAATACACTACATCAGAATTATTTAATTCGTAGTGCATATAATCTGGATAACCAATTTGTTCCAGGCCGACAATATCGTAAGTCTCCAAAATCTTCTTATCCTGCGCTTTCATGTCGTCCAGTGAAATTGCTTTTTCGTCCATGCTGTTAATGTCAAGAAACCTTGCGTTCGGATCAAAATACCCGTAGCTTTTTTCGAAGTCTTTGTTTTCAAAGGCATGCAGCATATTGCGCACGTCATTTATATATTGATGGTGGTTGTAGATGGTACCATTAGTTCTTTCACTCATGCTGGCATTGATTTCGTCATATACTGAAGGATTGTCGTAGATGAATAGCTGCTTTATCTTGTTGTTTTTATCAACCGTTATGAGGCGCTGCATAAACATATCTACTTTCACACCTGTTTTCTTATGCACACCTTTCAGATTATCCCAGGTTTGCACCCACACAACATCTTTTTGGTTAGGATCTTTATATTCTAACGCATCAGGATAGGTGCCTTTGGTAGTTGTCAGAGAAAAATAATCTATTGCGTCCCGCCAGGCCTTCATGCGTTTCAGGAAAGCGGCTTTGTTCAAGCCCTTATCAAATTGGCCTGCGTTGCTTGCATCGTAGGCGACAAAATTGTCAGCCAAAAAACTTCCGATTTTGTTTGTATCAGCCGTTGCAATCGCTTTAGTGTAAGCGTCCACTACTGCAAGCGCAGGATGTTCCCGGTAGATGGTGCCATTTTCTTTTTTTTGTGCAAGGCCGATAACGGATGACGTCATTAAAAATCCAATGAATAATTTTCTCATTTTGTGTCTCGGAATTTATAGTGCTGAGGCCGCACTTTTGTAATGTGTGTATTGAAAAAATTTAGTTTTATTTTCTTGCTTCCATATCTATCTCGATTACCTGGTTTACGAGGGCAAGCCCTTTTACTTCAAGCCAGGTGCCTGTAGGAAATTGTTTTTTATAAATTGTATTGCGATAGCCTGAAACACGTTCGAACTCTGCCATATTAGTGGTGTAAATATTTTCTGCATATACATCGTCGAAAGTATAGCCATAGTGTTGCAATATCTTTTCTAAATCACCATAACAATTTTTCATTTGTACTTCCATATTTCCCGGACCTATCACAACGCCCGAATCTGTCATGCTTACTGCTCCGGAAATTTTAAGGTCATTGCCAATCTTTACAGCATGTGTGTAGCCGTATTCTTTTTCCAATGCAGGCCGCAGGTTAAAGTATTCGGGAGCTTCTGCTTTTACCTGCGCCTCAGTTGTTGCTGCTTCTTTATTTTCTTTCGATGCTTCATTACAGCTTTGCATCGTTGTGATCAAAAAAATTACAACAGTCAGTAAAAGTGTTTGATGCAAATGTTTAAATTTTTTGTTCATATAGTTTTTTATCGTGAATATTTATGGTTAAATAAATTTTTGCCGTAGAATTTAAACGGTCACTGCATAAGCAACACCAGTACCTCACCGGTTGATGAGAATATTTTTACTTTGCCATTTTCATTTTCTGGAGAAACCGGGAAGTTTTTGTGAGACTTTAATCGTTTGTCTCCAACAACTTCCCTTCTTCTCTCTTGATAAATCTCTGCCAGCTATTATTCAGCGACCTCGCCCACCATAAATGTTACACCTCCTGTAGCAAAATTTGCGAGATCGGCAGCGGTGGCTTGTCCTTCGGGCGAGCCCATCGTTGCCTGCATTGCCCCGGGGTTTGCAAACCAAAATTCAGCCATGCGATAATAGGCGGATTGCCCTCCATCAGGAGCACTCGTAAACTTTGTGAGCTCGGCCTTGTCATGTCCTTTCATTTGTAATGCAAGTGGTACGTGCGTGCTGGCATAATAATCTTCAAAGGCCGCGGTGTCAGTAGGGTGACCATAAAGCACTGTTAGTTTAATCATGAGATTGTTTTTATGATTAATAATTTGACCGAAGGAAGTATTTATTTGATTGTCCGGGCCTTCCCAGGCCGCAATATTTGTTATAGATCAACAAGGGTTGACATAATGATCGGCTCCAGTACAGTGTGCTTCTCCTTCAAAGGCTCGTTCTTTGGGTCATTAATAATAGCTCCCAACTTTTCCAAATCCGTTACTTCTACAACTAAGACCACAGATTTAGGGTCATCAGCATCCTGAAATGTTTTAAAGCCTGTAATTGCCGGAGCAAATATTTCTTTTCGCTCCTCATGGCCTTTAAGCCATGCATCAATATCACCTACTTTGTGACGAAATACTACTGTTGCCATTTTTTTAATTTTTTAAGTTTTATGCCTACTCTAAACGGTTTTCGGCTTATCCGTTTATGTTTTTCATTTTCTGTAGATAACGCAAACGTTTAAATAAAACCAGGAAGGTAAATCGAGGGACTCCTTCCCGGTTTACAATTTTTATTCCTTCTTCATCTTTGAAAAATCTCCATATATATACTCCCTTACTATTTTGCCATCCTTATTAAAATCATCAAAAACCACCATCGGAACTTTTAAAACTTCCCCTGTTTTCTTTGACTTGCCAGTCCATGTCCACCATGATTGCACTGTGTTTCCATCATCTTTTTTGTAATGCAAATAATCAGGATAGCCTACTTCTTTTTGTGCAATGCTGTCGTAATAATCAAAATCAGTCATCCACATTTTCATCGCATCCGCAATTGGTATAAATTTCTCCATGCCCGAAATCCACCACCTTGCAGTGTCAGAATAAAGCCTTTTTAATGCTGCTTCATCCTTTGATTCGTAAGCCTTTGTAGCCTGGTTAACCGCGTCAATGTAGGGGTGTTTAATGTAAATAGTGCCGTTTTCTTCCTTCTGGGAGAAAGCTGCTATTCCAAAAAGGAATAAAGAAATTGATAAAATGATCTTTTTCATTTTTTTAGTTTTTAGTTTCCTACTCGTCTGGCTTTTCGGTTTCGCCCCCGCAGAAATACCTGTGCGGGACAAGTTTTTTTACAGCCGCAAATGAGTTGGCCTCTATTTGAGACTTATTAAAATATTTTTTTTATTTTTTTAATTCAATCCTTATTAATCGAATCGTTTTTGTTTTACTTAAATTTTCAACTGAATGCGGGGCTTCAGGATTTTTCCACATGACTAATGGAAAGATGAGCGGCGATGGCAACTGGCGTGTATCCATTATAACCTTCCCCTGCCCATCGTGATCAATAAAGTCCCCGGCCTCCGTTATATATAATACGCCTGGCCACTGGTGATGATGAACAGGTTCTGTTTCACCAGGCAAAACGGTCACTTCTAATACTCTTACCTTATCATTTTCCATTAATACTTTGTGATTCTTTGGTGCTGCAATTACTGCATCCATATCTTTTGGCCAATCTGCAGGATTGCCTGTTTTATACGCTAAAGACTGGCTTTGCTTTTTACCTGTCGCCTGTGAAAAAGCGTTGGACGAAGGAAATAGGGCCAGGCAGGTTATAGCGATTAACATCAGAAATTTATTTGTTGCTTTCATTATTTATTTTTTTAAATAAGTCAGCGACGAAATATATCTTTGAGCAGTTACTAAAGTTGAAATCATCTTCTGATGCTTTTAAATTTTAAATTATAAGACATCCGCTGGTATTACAACGTGAATGACATTTGTTGTTACCAGGCCCAATTCTGTAAACCCGCTCATGAATGGGCCGGTTTAGAAATGGGACTAAAATACACATATGAAAGAGGTTTAATTTAACGCCTATACGAAAACACCTGTAACGCCCGGACTAAATAAAATTTTTGAAAATTATTTTCCCGGAACGTACGACAAATCCTCGCGGGCAGTTCCTGATAACTGCTTCATTCCGGTCACTACCTGTAATAATTTTCCGTACAATTCCTTTCCTTCATCTCCAAGTAATTGGTTATTGTCAGCCCGCATTTTTTCATAATCTTCAGCGCTTTTAGCGCCCACAACCACCAGGTAATAATTTTCTTTTTCCCCAAAGCCGCTCGTATACAAACGATATTGAAGCTTTGAACCTTTTTTAGTATATAATTCGTGAAAAGCTTTGGCTATTTCCCTGGTTTTTCCCAAATTTTGCGGCGTTACATAATAATAAGTGAAATGCCTGTATGGCGTTCCTTCAGGGTTTATATTAACACCGCCGGGCATATAAGAAAGTTCTTTATTGAGCACTACAATATAATCCCTGTGGCTGTCGTAGCATTTATCAAAATCCTCAAACATCTTCGCAAAGGCTTCTTTGCCCATACTCTTTTGTACAGGGGCGAATGTATTTTTATCGAGGTCGGCCATATCTTTTATCGGAGTTACATAGATGTAGCGATAGTCATCCATCCTAAGGGCAAGCCATCCATCAGGCAGGCTAACTTTTTTACAGTTGGCAACAAGGTCAGTACATAATTTTTCGTATGGGGTCACCATTGAAGTATTCACGGGGTCTTCGTGAATATAATACGCCTGGTATTTAGTGCTATCCTGGGCGTTTAAAGCAGTCAACGAAAAGAAAACCAGCAGTGTTACAAACGCAATTTTAATTTTTGCTCGCATTGGTTTTTATTTAAGAGTTAAATTAGTTGGTGTATCTAAAAGTAATGTGAATACTACGCATTCCCGCCGTGCTTAGGACGAAGAGCATGAAATTTTGTCCGGATGGGGGAATTACTTATCCGGCAGAACAATAAGGTGAAAATTTAATTTACTGATAACGAAATCCCCAGGGCATGCCACAATAGAAACAGGAGATATTATTATTGTTGAATTACGATTATCATCAAAACTAACCAATCTACTATGCTACCTTCTCAAGGTTAAAATCAAAAAATATGCGGGTGCCGTCCTTTACTTCTTCTCTCATAGAACCGCTCAATTGCTGGGTAAGCAAGGATACCAGTTGCTCTCCGAAACCGGTTCCATGGACAAGGCCGGATTTACCTATACCGTTGTCGGAAACTTCCAAATGTAATTTGCCATCCACACTTCTTTCAAGTTTGATCTGCACTTTACCAGTCTCACCTTTTGGAAAAGCATACTTAAGTGTATTGGTGAGTAGCTCATTTACAATCAGTCCTAATGGTACGGCCGTATCTATGTCTACATCAAGTTTGTCCATGGCACATTCAATACTTATTCTTTCGTCCGCACCGAAAGAATCCAATATACTCTCGCTGAGATTCAAAAAATAATCTTTCATTTCTATCGCACCGAGGTTTGTTCCCTGGTACAACTTCTGATGTACAATGCCAATAGATTGTACCCTGTTTTGACTTTCCTGCATAGCGTCTTTGGTATCAGGATCATCAATTTGTGCTGATTGCAAAGCAAGTAACCCACTCACCACTTCCAGGTTGTTTTTTACCCTATGATGAATTTCTTTCAACAGCAATTCATTCTCCGCATTTTTTGCAGCCAATAAGCGGTTAGTTTTATTCCGGTTTCGATAACCGACAAATCCGAAAACCAAAAGCCCGACCAATAAAAGAACCACACCGGCACCCAGCCATTGTAGTTTTCTTTGTTGCGAAATTTGATTTTCTTGTAACGCAATTGTTGCTTCTTTCTTTTTTGTTTCAAATTGTGTGAGCATCTTCGACATAGCAGCATCACTTTCAATAGAGGCAATACTATCGCGCATTAACAGTGCCTTCTTTTGATAAGCCAGGGAAGATTTGTAGTCTCCCAAATTTTCGTAGATGCTGCTTACATGCAGGTAGTTTTCAATTATATTAGAAAGGTCGTTATCTTTTTCCTGGAGTCGCACCGTTTCCAATTGATAGCCTAAAGCATCTTTATAATTTCCCATTAACATGTTCACTTCACCAAGGTTGGCCATCGAGGCGGCTATAGCATTAGGATAATTGGTCTTCCTGGCTATTGCCAAACAAGTTTGATAGTCTTTAAGTGCTTCCGAATAACGACCTAAACGTTTTAAGGCATTGCCCCGGTTGTTCATTAAGTCCGATATTGCTATCTCACTAAATTTTTGCGAACGGGCCAGTTCCAAACTGCGGTTAAAATACAGGAGTGCCTGCTGGTTATTTCCCCCGGATATTTCTACATCTCCTGCGCTCGTAAGCGCATATACCAGTTCGGATTCCAGGTTATTACTTTCGCATATATTGATAGCTTTTCGTGCATACACCATCGACTCTTTAAGTCTTCCCTGCCGTGTAAGATCATCAGAAACCCTTTCGTAAGCAGCTGCCATCCCTTTTTTATCATCCAGCATTTCCATTAAATTTGCTGCCTTTAAATCAGCCTTGAAGGCCTTCTCAATTTCTCCTGTCTTTTTATAGACCCAGCCAATTTTAAAGGCCGTAGTTGCCTGGCCCCGCTTACTATCAATTGAAATATAACCGGCCATTGCCCTGTTAAAAAAAGCCATTGCAGAATCTAACTGCAACAAGTTGGCATGCATGCGACCCTGCATTTCATAAAACCGGGGTTGCCAGTTTTTGTCGCCAATTTTATCGGATAACTCAACGCCCTTTTTTGCATATACCAACGCCTTTTTTATGTCGGATTCAAAAGCAACATCCACTAATTTCTTCAGCAATTCCAATTTTTGTGTATCAACTTTTTCTATTGCAAGTCTGGCTTCCAAACTATCATAAGGACTATTCTGACAATACACCACTTGCAAAAAAAGCACCGCAACAACTGCCAAATTAAATCTTTTCATATTTTGAGTACCAGCGATTATCCCTAATCGTTATTTTTATCGTGATTGAATTATTATAGCATTAGATCATGCGAACATGTGCCACGCTTAACCATAACCGAAAACCTTTTGCTATAATTTTTGTATGTGTTGCATTAAATGAATTTTCATCGCTTCGCTAACAGGTATAGGTTTTTGTGCAATTATTACATGATCTTCTGCAACCGCTTCCACGTGCCGCAGATTGACTAAATAAGAACGATGAATTCTCTGGAAAAAACCATCGGGAAATTTTTCTTCAATTGTTTTAAGTGTAACAGAAAGCAGGTATTCTTTGTTCAATGTAAAAATGCGGCTGTAGTTACGTTCTGCTTCAATGTATAAAATATCTGCCAGCATTATCTTTATCATCTTTTCTTTGTAACGAACAAAAATGCGGTCGCTTAAAACAAATGGTTCCTCATGATGTAAATTCATTCCGGCTGTACTGTTATTTGCGTGGACAGGCATACGGCTAATGGTGAGTTCTATTGCTCTTTGTAAATCTAATTGTTTAAAAGGTTTTGAAATAAAGGCCGCCGGCCTCGTTGTTTTGGCACGATTGAAAGTTGCTTCATCCGCATTTGCGGTAAGATAAATTACAGGAATTTGAAAATGTTTTTCGATACCGGCAGCCGTTTCAATGCCATCCATTTTTCCTTTGAGATGTATATCGAGTAATATAATATCGGGCCTGTTTTCTTGCACGTGATTAAGCACTTCTTCACCACGGGGCAGGATACCCGTTACTTCATAGCCAAGCGTATTAAGCTGCATGCATATTTTAGCGCCGATAACCATTTCATCTTCTACCACCAGTATTTTAACAAGGTTGTGCATGAGAGATTTTTAATTTTAAATCTTTTTGTTCCAGCTATTCTATTCTTAAGTCTTTGCCAATTAATACTTTTTACCTGGTATTACAGGCTATGTTTTTGGAAGTGAATTTCACAAGATATAATCCCCTCATTGGCAGAGGAGCAGTTCGAGAGAGATGAAGTTACAAATTAAAGTGAAACCTGCATCAATTAGTGACTCAACGTCTCACAATATTTGTTCAGACTCTTATTTTAAAAAAATGTAATTTGATTTCATAAATCAACTTATCTATGCAAATTCCTTCCAACCTGATCATGCCCATAGATTCACGGTACAATGAGTGGAATAGTCGCGGCGTAAACGAACTGTTCAAGGGTAACCCTGATTGTATTATTCCAGTTGCTTCAGTTGACGAATTAAAAGAGGCATTGCTGTATGCTATCCGTCGCGACCTGCATGTAGTCGTTCGCGGGGGTGGTCATTGCCTCGAAGGCTTTGTTGCCAATCCGGATGTGCAGGTTATCATTGATGTCTCGAAGATGAAGGGCGTGCGCTTTGATGATGATTTCAATTGCTTCGAAGTGATGGGAGGCGAAACGGTTGGACAAATGCTAAAGAAATTATACGAAGGCTGGGGCGTTGTACTGCCTGTTGGCGAACATCCGGATATCGGCATTGGGGGACATATTCCAGGTGGTGCGTTCGGCTGGCTTTGCCGGCAGTCGGGCTGGCGGTAGACTATTTATATGCAGTTGAACTGTTATGGGTAAACGAAAATAAAGATGTACAAACCGTTATTGCAACCAAACTGGATGACGATCCCAATCGTGAATTGTGGTGGGCGCATACAGGTGGTGGCGCAGGGAATTTTGGAATTGCTTTGAGATATTGGTTTCGTTCACCCGGTTCGGTTAGTAACGAGCCTTCGATGGTATTGCCTAAGGCACCTCCGGCTGTTGAGACCTTCGAAATAGACTGGCAATGGGATAATATTAATGAACCAGCTTTTAAAAAAACTGGTTGGTAATTTCTGTGAATGGTGCGCCAACAATGCTTCACCGGAAACACCAGCCAATGGCGTGTTTTGTACAATGCACCTGTGGCATAAACTCGCCGGAAAAATTCAGCTAAAGGGCGTAGTTACCAATCCGGAAAAAGCAGATCTTCTTATTGGCGATATCATCCAAAATCTTAAGAAGGGAGTTCACCTAACGTACAGCATCAAACGAACAAAAATGTCCTGGATGGATTTTGCCTTCACCCGTTTCCTGACATTTTTCCTGAAGGAAAGGGAGCTTTTAAATTGAAAGATGCCTTTTTACTAAAACCTTTTACCGGTGATCAGTTAAAGATTATTTATGATCATTTAATCAGTGGTGATACGCCGGGATCTTTTATTGGCATGGCTACCTATGGAGGTATGGTGAATACAATTGCTCCGGATGCTACGGCTTCTATTCAGCGCAATGCTATCATGACTATGGTCTGCGTTTCAGGCTGGGCTGATGCCAACGAGAAGGATAAATATCTCGAAACATTACGTGCAATATACCATGACCTGTTTGCAGGAACGGGTGGTTTGCCAATACCCAATGAAATGACCGGTGGTTGCATCATTGCCCATCCTGATACTGACTTAATCGATCCAAAAAAAAGAAATAGCCCTCAGCTTTTTGAAACTTGCGTCCAAGGAAAACTCTCCGGAAGCTTTCGATTTATATATCTCACAGGCTTTCAGGCATCATAATATTTATTTCAAAGGTAACAGGGAAACTTTAATGATGGCAATGCAGGAAGCAGCAAAAAAAGCCCGGATAAAATCTTTGAAGTTCAGCGTGCTTTGGAAGACGGTGACCTGGTGGCTGTGCATTTCCACGTGAGGCAAAACTCAAACGATCCAGGGGCGGCAGTAATTCACATTTGTAGCTTTGAAGGAGATAAGATTGTCGAACTTTGGGATTTTGGACAA
>CAWCUN010000015.1:0-182314 GCA_963798665.1 uncultured Chitinophagaceae bacterium
TCCTGCTACACCTGAAGGCGAACAAGCAAAAAGAAGTATGGAAACCCGGCAGACAAATGCAAAGAATGCCATTCAGGATTTAGTAGAAAAAATATGCCTCGATGCAGTAGTATATCTCGCCGGTGGTAATAACATTCAGTCCGGCACATTAAAAGAGAATATTGAACAAGCATTAAGCGGCATTGCCGACCCCCAGTTCCCGGAATTTAAAAGCAAAGCCGACTTTATAAATTGGGGGGCAGGCTCTAACCAAATCCATAGCCGGCAACCCAGATGCATTGAATGTAATCGGCTATTAAGGAGATTTGGCTAAACATCCCATTCCTTCCGAAATCCTTCGATTCATGGGCAATACCAAAAAACAGGTAAAGATATCCGTAACCAATTTATGAAAGCTCCTTATGGCTGGAGTCAGGATGCCATTGATGCCATCCTGATTTCCTTAAGAAATGCAGCATATTTCCACGGTTGAAACAAATTTAAATGCTGCCAAAATTAACCAGGCTGCTTTCAAGAAGGAGGTACATGTTTTATCGGCAAAGAAAAAATGGATTAGCAAATTTTTTCAGGATGCAGGTATTACTTGCCCTCCCAACCAAGAAATATTTCATATTCAAACGAATACCTTGAAAAAATTAAAACATTAGCTGGCCAGATAAGTGGTGATGCTCCACGACCGAACCCATAAAATAGATTTTTAAAGAAATAGGGAATAAGGAAGGCAACGAAAGACTGTTAGAAATACTTCATCAACAGGCTGACTTGAAAGCAAAATATAGTGATTGGAGCAAAAACGCTAAAATGGTAATTAAACGTGAGCCTCTGTGGAATTTGTTAGTTGATTAATCAATCATGCACCGGATGAACCAGAAATGGAACAACTAAAAAATGAAGCTGTGCGATCCGGGAAAATCGTCTGTTGCTTCTGGAGCCCGACCCTATACAACCTAAATTGAATGCAATTACTGAAAACTAATAGGAGTGCTAAACCGTAGGAAGCAAAAATATAATACATCTCTATGATCGACAGATGACGGACCTACAGGCAAGCGAATATTTCAAAAAACTAACACCGGAGCAGAAGCATAGTATCTTGGCAAAGCATCAATTGCTTGCGAAGCCAGAAATAAAAGCACTGGATGCTCATGCTTTACTTAATCAATTGCAAAAAGCATCATTATATACCTGGGATACTAAAATAGCAGCCTTATCCGGTCAGTTTCAATCCGCATTGGATGATGCCATTTTATTATCGGCTCCGCAAGCAAAAACATATAGCCTGCCACGTAAAACAATCAGCAACCAGGCAGACATTGATGCGTATGTGAAAGAACTGAAAACCGAATTAGAAACCCTATTGAAAGAGTCAAGCTCCATCATTTTAAAATAGTTGCCAGGCATGAGTAAAGAACAATCAACCGAATTTACCTATAAACAACTGCTTGGCTCGATCAAGCAGCAGGTGCAATCTGCACAGGCAAAAGCTGCTTTGGCTGTCAATAGTTCTTTGATTCAATTTACTGGAATATGGGCAAAATGATTGCCGATAACCAGGCTCTCTTTGAAGGCAGAAACAATTATGTGAAGCAATTGGCAAAAGACCTGAAGGATGAGTTTCCTGATATGAAGGGATTTTCCGTTCTAACTTATTTTATATCCGCAAATTTTACCAATTCTATTCTGATTCCTCAGTCCAACAGCTTGTTGGACTGAACAAAAGAACATTGAAACTCCTTCAGTGCAGCAAGTTGTTGCAGTGGAAATAGAAACCCCAGTCCAACAAGCTGTTGGATTAAAATGGAATTCCTGGGCATCCCCTGGGGCCATCATGTGGTATTGTTGGATAAGGCAAAATCGGTGGAGGAAGCGCTGTTTTATCTGCAACAAACCATCGAACACAACTGGAGCCGGGCCATACTCACCCTGCAAATTGAGCAAGACCTATACAAAAGACAGGGCAAGGCCATCACCAATTTCAAAACCACCCTACCGGAGAAGCAGGCCATGATGGCAAGTCAAATATTAAAAGACCCTTACAATTTTGGATTTCTAACCCTGGAACCAAGGGTGCAGGAACTGGATATTGAAAAACAACTAACCGATCATATCACTAAGTTCCTTTTAGAGCTCGGCAAAGGCTTTGCCTTCATTGGCCGTCAATACCCTTTACAGGTTAGTAATAAAGACTACCGCCTCGATCTGCTATTTTACCACATACGCCTCCGCTGCTTTGTGGTCATTGATTTAAAAGTGGTGGAATTTAAACCGGAATTTGCCGGCAAAATGAACTTCTACTTATCGGTGGTGGATGATCAATTAAAAACTGAGGACGATCAGCCCTCTATTGGTATCATCCTCTGCAAAAACAAAAACAAACTGGAAGTGGAATATGCATTGCAGGGCATGAATAAACCCATTGGCGTAAGCGAGTTTACCGTAACTCAGGCCTTGCCTGCCGAATTGAAAAGCACACTTCCTACCGTGGAGGAATTTGAAAATGAATTAAAAGACGATTTAAAATAATGGCAGTACTTACACCACAACAACGAAATACTTTAGAGTCGGCTGTAAAGCAGGCCCGAAAGATGGCTGAAGCAGGAGCTTTCAATGCTTTGCATGGATTGGCTGTGGATAATAATAATCCTTTTGCGCACATGAGCAAGGAACAGAAAACCTTGCGCAAAAGCCTTCAGATCAAAGCAAAACTATTGGGGGATATTTTGCCGGAACAAACAATTGACCATCTGACTTATGAATTTGCATACGAAACCTGGCATAAAATGTTGTTTGCAAAGTTTCTGGAATCTAATAGCTTACTGATGCACCCCGATGGTGTAGCGGTAACAATGGAAGATTGCGAAGAGTTGGCAAAGGATGAAGGCTATGTTGACAAATGGGATGCTGCGGCCAATTACGCTTCTAAAATGTTGCCTGCTATTTTTAGAACAAATGATCCATTAATGCAGGTGGCGTTTGCAACAGACGAAAGAATTAAACTGGAAGAAATTATTGATGCCTTAGAAAATCAAATCTTCATTGCCGATGATGCATTGGGTTGGGTGTATCAGTTTTGGCAAAGCGAAGCCAAGGCAGCAATTAATGCCAGCGGTGATAAAATTGATGGAGAAAAACTACCTGCCGTTACACAGTTATTTACCGAACCTTACATGGTTCATTTTCTTATAGACAATACATTGGGTGCATGGTGGGTAAGCCGTAACCCCGGTGTAAAGCCACCGGTGAAATTTGAGTATTTACGTTTACTTGAAGATGGTACACCTGCAGCAGGTAAGTTTGAAGGATGGCCCTCTACAACTGCCGGAGTAACTTCATTAGACCCCTGCATGGGCTCCGGTCATTTTGTGGCATCCCTATTTTCGGTATTTGCTGCATTACGAATGCACGAAGAAGGGTTGACCAAAGAGCAAGCAACGGATAAAGTAATTACAGAGAATTTGCATGGTTTAGAGTTGGATGCAAGATGTACGCAAATTGCCGCATTTAATTTGGCATTAACTGCCTGGAAGTTTTGTGGCATTATAAAGAACTACCCGAAATGAATTTGGCTTGCAGTGGCATTGCGCCAAAAGGTAAAGTGGAAGATTGGGTGAAATTGGTGGGTAAAGTGGAAAGGGCCGATGATAAACTGCGGTTGGAAAACGGCATGAAGATGTTGTATGAACATTTCCAGTTAGCTCCTGAATTAGGTAGCTTACTTGATCCCTACTACTATTAAAGCGGATGCATTTACAGCAAGTTTTGACAATTGCAACCTGTACTAAAAAAGCTTTGGAAAATGAAGCGGATACAGAACAATTGGAAAGAGGTGTTATGGCTGCTGGAATTGCAAAAGCAGGTCAATTGCTTGTCGATAAAATATACATTACAAATTACGAATGTGCCTTATCTCACTTAAAAAACAAGATAAAATTAGCAGAATTATTCTGTAATAATTACCCTGATGCCAAAAGGGGAATTGGCAACTGTTTTCCTTGAAAAAATGCTAAAAGCCAACATATGTGGTGGACATGCTTGTAGTAATGCCCCAAAATTGGTTTTCAAACTACTTATAAAAAATATAGAGAAGATATTATTGAAAAATAAAAACTGGATATAATTTGTCGATTAGGACAAAAAGCCTTTTCAAACACCGATGTGGGATTTTAACGTAATGTTAATTGCAATCCAAATCAAACCCAAACCAGAATATACATTTTCAGGGTTGATGTTTCCAAAATTTCAAAATGCTACTCTAAAGAGAATCAACTTCAAAATTTCAGAAATTAAAATTGTAAATCAAAAGAACAATTACAGAATCCAGATTCAAGTAATTGTTATTGATCATTTCAGAAAGTGAAAATATTAGGAGAATATGCTAATAGATATCACGGAATATCAACAAGCGATAATGATAGATTTTAAGAAATTATGGGAAATTCTTAAATTAAATAAAGATTGGGAATTTCTACAATCAAAATGTAGAAACACTGAATTTTTGGTGGCAGTCAGAAATTATTATTATGGGAAAAAGGAAAAGGATTCAAATAACTCACGTCCAAAGCATCTGAATCATTCGGTCAGTAATTAGCGTGGGCTTAAGAGTTTGGGGAAAACATGGAATTTCATAAATCAAATGGGGAAACTGTAAAAGTCACATTTTATCAGGGAAACTATTTGAAAATAATGTTGAGTATTAATTCCCAATGATATTAGATAATCTTACCGCCTTTATGGTGTTTTGTTCAACTCAACGAATTTCATAGAAGAAGTTGAAAGTATCAGAAATTAATATGTTATAAATGCTACTTTGGTAAAAGTTCCATTTGAGCTTGAATACTGGAAAAAAGTAGCTGAAGAAAAATATCCCAATGGCCTACCCAAACCTTATAGCGATGACCCTACCCAATGGTTATTTCATGGCCATCCCATAAAAACAGAAAATCCATTACAAGTTGCTTTAAGCCAGAATACTGGGTTATCGCTGGCCAGCGGAAAATGATACTGAAATGGAATTGGCAGATGAAGCCAGGGAGTTAATAGAATCTGTAAAAGCATTTGACCATTTATCCGATGACGATGGCATTTTCTGTATTCCTTCGGTAAATGCAGAAGAAGCGGGTGCAGATAGATTGAGGTCTTATTTGCAGGAAGTTTTTTCGAGTGAATGGAACAATCAAACCATTACACAATTATTAGCCAAAGAAGGGGCAGCTTCATCCAACCTGGAAGATTGGCTTCGCAAAGAATTTTTTATTCAACATTGCAAAGTGTTTCAAAACCGCCCTTTCATCTGGCATATCTGGGATGGCGCTGTCGCAATGATGGTTTTTCTGCCCTGGTTAACTACCATAAATTAGATAAGGAAAATTTATCAAAACTCATCTACACATACCTGGGCGACTGGATACGGATGTGCGAAGCCAAAAAGAAAGCCGGTGAAAGCGGGGCAGAAGGTTTACTAAGCGCCGCACAAAAACTAAAAGAAAATTTAGAAGCAATTCTGGAAGGCGAAGCACCTTACGACATTTTTGTTCGGTGGAAACCTTTAGAACAACAGCCCATCGGTTGGGAACCTGATTTGAATGATGGGGTACGCTTAAATATTCGTCCGTTTATTGAAGCGGATGTACTTCGCAAAAAGCCCAACATTAAATGGGGAGTTGACAGAGGGAAGAATCCAACCAATTCACATTGGGGCGAAGTGAGAGATAATGATAAACATTTGAGTTTGGAAAGAAAAGCAGGCTGCAAGAGAAAAAGTAAGTAAGCATGGCAAATAGCATATACGATAAAGTTCTTCAGGCATTAAAACATGCCGAAAACCACAACAGCAATTGATGATAAAGCCGGAGGTAATTCTTTGGCCAGACCCTGAAAATCAGTGGGTGGATGTGATGGATGTATTACAGGAAAACATGCCACAGTTGCTAACATATGGCAGCTATAACCCGGCAAAGAAACAAGGTCCAGCTATTTGGCTAAAATGTATGATTGCAAAAATGTTACCGGAAGCAGATTGGAACCCAGATGCCATTCCTATTATTTATCTGCCAAGTGTTGGAAAAAATGATTTAAGAAATGTAGAGAATGCAGTTTTCAATTTTCAACCACTTTTAGAGTACCAATACACCGGTACTTTATTCATACAGGAAAACGGAAGAGAATGGAGCATCTTAGCATTTGTTGAAAATCCTGGCAGTGGTTTGGGAATTAAAGTGGCAAAAGACAATGCCACAAAAGACGCTTTAAAAAAGACACTCCCAACTATTTTTCAAGACCGTGAGGTCCTTGCACACAAATCCATTATAGAGGCAGATTATTTGAACAATCAACTTTTTCCAGACATCATACCAACGATTCTTAAATGGATGTGTAAAGGCGATGCTTTCTTTCAAAGCATGGAAACTGGCAAGAGAGAAGTATTTACCAACCTGTGCAAATCGCAATACGAATTTGAACCCGATCATAAAAACATTAAAGCCATTGCCGAAAAATTGGGGGCACAAAAAAATTCGTGGAAATATGTTTGGCAATTATATGCCACTGCTCCAAATAAATATCCTGAGATAGAGGCACTGCTTCGCTTATCAAAACCTGCCGATTTAGGTGCAGGTATTTTTGCATTGCCAGATGAAAGCTGGCCACAGGTAAATGAACAAAAAGAAGAGGCGCTGGCTCAGGCATTGGTTAAAGCAGCTAAGTTGGACACTGCAAAAGCATTAGCATCTTTGAACGAATTAGAAAAAGAACACAGTGTAAGAAAAAACTGGGTTTGGTTTGAATTAGGGAAATCTCCATTGGCAGATGCCCTGCACTATTTGGTTCAAATGGCATCCAAGGCTACAGAATCATATTCATCCTCTTCAATTGAAAACCTTAAATCTTATTATATAACAAGTGGCTATGCAGTTGACCAGAACATGAGAAAATCTTTGGCTGCTGTAAAAACCCAGAAGGATAAAACAATTGTAAAATCTATCATACAGCTTTTTTATCAGCCCTGGCTTGAAAGCATTACTAATAAATTTCAAAAACAAGTAGAAGCGGATGCCGCTATTTTTACTTCACAAACTGCAAATGTTGAAACCGAATCATTTGTATTATTTGTTGATGCATTCCGTTATGAGTTAGCCCAGGAGTTCAGTGAGCGGTTAGCAAAATACAAACTGAACGTGTCAATAGAAACAGGCTGGTCCGCCATTCCGTCTTTAACGCCTACAGCAAAGCCAGCTATATCTCCCATCGCATCGGCTGTTTCAACAAACAGCAATATTACTGAGTTCAGACCGCAATTGCAGAATGGGAAAGACCTGCTCACCAATGTATTTCGGGATGCTGTAAAAGCAAACGACTTTATGCTGGTGACAAATGCCAATGATATTCAGAACGAAGGAAAATATTGGCAGGAAATAGGCGATATAGATACTAAAGGCCACGAAGAACAAGCCGACATGGTAAAACGTATTGAGGAATTATTTGATCAGGTACAAGAGGCGTTGGATGTTGCTTTTGAAAGAGGAATTAAACGTATAAAAATTGTAACAGATCATGGGTGGTTGCTGCTGCCGGGGGGCTTGCCTAAAACACAACTCAATGCAGGGTTAACAGAAACCCGGTGGGGTCGCTGTGCTCTCATTAAAGAAGGTGCAACGACAGATTTGCTGCATCTGCCCTGGCGTTGGAACCCTTCTATTTTTATTGCTTATGCTCCCGGTATTTCCTTCTTCAAAGCAAATGAAGAATATGCTCACGGTGGTATTTCATTGCATGAATGTTTAGTGCCAACAATGATTATTGAAAATCCAAATGTGCTGCATATTGAAGCAGAAGTGAAAATAGTGAAGTGGGTCAACCTGAAATGTACCATTCAAACAAGCGATGTACCGGATGGCTACAGCATTGATATCCGCACCAAATACAACGATGCCAAAACATCCATTGTATTATCAAAAAGCAAAACGCTGAGAGGAAATACAGTTACTCTAATGGTGGATGATTCGGCAGAACACCAGGCTGCCACAATAGTATTACTGGATGCAACAGAAAGAATATTGGACAAAAACCAACCACTGTAGGTGGTTAAAAATATAGTGTATGGAATTAGATAAAATAGACCAATTAGCTGCAAAAGCCTTTGAAGGTTACATAGTGCGGAAAGATTTGCTGGAGCAGTTCCGCAAAACTTATCCTGTACCAACTTATGTAATAGAATTTCTTTTGGGAAGATATTGTGCCACCACCAATGAAGCAGAAATACAAGAAGGTTTAGAAATTGTAAAACGGCAATTACAAGATCGAACAGTAAGGCCAGGTGAAGAAGAGTATTTTAAATCTAAAGCTGAAAAAGAAGGGAAAGTAAAATTAATAGATATTATAACAGCAAAGTTAGATGCTGATTCGGGAAATTACCTCGCCAACCTGCCGAGCCTTCGGTTAAACAAAGTAAGAATACCCTCAGAAGTTGTTTATGCAAATGATAGAATGCTTACCGGTGGTTTTTATGCAGAGATTGAATTGGAATATGATGCAGCCATAGCACAAGAAAATAATGGCCGCCCATTTGGCATTAGCAATATTCGGCCTATCCAATTATCGCAAAGGGATGTCTTAGAAATTTTATACAAAGGGAGAGAGAATTTTACTTTAGAAGAATGGAAAGATTTTTTAATCCGTAGTGTAGGAATGGAGCCTTCCAGTTTATCTGAAAAGGCAAAGAATGTACTTTTTGCAAGAATGATTCCTTTTGTAGAACGTAATTATAATTTAATCGAGTTAGGTCCAAGAGGTACAGGTAAATCACATTTGTATCAGCAAATTTCTCCTTATTCCCATTTGGTTTCTGGTGGCAAGGCCACCGTTGCAAAAATGTTTGTAAACATGGGTAGCGGAGAAAGAGGACTTGTTTGCAAATATGATGTAGTTTGTTTTGATGAAGTATCCGGCGTTTCTTTCGACCAGAAAGATGGTGTGAATATTATGAAGGGCTACATGGAAAGTGGTGAGTTCAGTAGGGGCAAAGAACCAATAAGAGCCGATGGCGGAATAGTAATGGTGGGCAACTTTGATGTGGATATAGAACACCAACAACGCATAAGTCATTTGTTTGGCCCAATGCCAAAAGAGATGAAAGATGATACCGCCTTCATGGATCGTATCCATTCCTTTGCTCCGGGTTGGGATTTTCCAAAACTAAACAAAACCTATTTCACAAATCATTTCGGATTAGTAAGTGATTTTCTTGCAGAATGCTGGACAAGGCTCAGAGATACAAGCCGTATATCTTCAGTACTTCCTCGAATAGATTATGGTGGTGCTTTAAGTGGCAGAGATACAACTGCGGTAAATAAAACACTTAATGGTTTATTGAAATTAATGCAGCCAAATCCTGAAGCACCCATTTCGGATGAACTGCTTAAGTGGGCAATAAAAATTTCATTGGAATACCGTAGAAGAGTAAAAGAACAACAAAAGCGTATTGGTTCCGCAGAATTTAGAAATACTCATTTCAGTTATCGTATCGGTGAAGATGGTGTGGAAACATTTGTTACTACTCCTGAGATACATAGCGAAAATACCATCGGCGAAGATCCATTGCCTCCTGGTCAAATATGGGCATTGAATGCCGGGGGTCAGGAAGAAACTACAGGCTTATACAAAATTGAAATCAATTCAGCACCTGGTTCCGGTGTAAAAATATTGAATAAACCTGCACCTCCCCAGTTTCAGGAAAGTGTAAGGTATGCAGAACAAAATTTGTATAGCAAAAGCAGAGAACTTATTGGTGATCGAGAGGGCCGGTTAAATGAATTTTCAATACAACTAAGGGCATTTGATGCCTCCAAAAGTGGGAATGGAATGGGCATGGCTGTTTTGATGGGCATGTGTAGTGCAGTGCTTGAAAAAAATACCAAAGGAGGACTTGTCATTGTTGGTCAATTGAATTTGGGTGGCTCATTGGATATGGTTTACAATGCTGTAAACCTTGCGGAGATAGCAGTTGAAAAAGGAGCAACTACATTACTTATTCCATTAAATGCAAGAAAACAATTGAACGAGCTCTCAGATGAAATGATTACAAAAATAAATATTCAGTATTATACAGATTTGAAGGATTGTTTGATAAAGGCTTTGTTGGATTAAATATGTGCTATATAAACAATCCGATTAAAATGAAATAGAACTTTGCAATGCAACAGATTCAGCTAAATATTATCCCATTCAACCCGATAGTTGATAACCTGTCTTTTGCTTTCTATAACGAAAAGCAATACCTCCACATTGAAGGGGGGAACATTTTACCTGCTAACTTCAAAACGAAAAAGTATCTTTAATGAAAGTTAAGAATTGTTATGTCTGCCCAGGGAACAATTAAGCGGTACCTTCTTATTATTGAAAAAATTACATCAACAAAATCTCCATCTTTCCAGGTTTTAAGAGGTCATTTATTAGATCATGGTTTTGAGATTTCCGAAAGAACACTTCAAAGAAATATTGAGCAAATACGTTATGAGTTTGGAATAGAAATAAAATATAACAGAACTCAAAATGGGTATTATATTGACAAAGAGGAAAGCATCAATTATGATGCATTTATGAAATTCCTTGAAATTGTTAGCACCGCAGATTTGCTGACCGAAAGTCTAAAAGATGGTAAGGATGTTATGAGCTATATTTCATTTGAAACAGATGGAAATCTCAAAGGAATTGAAAACCTTAAATCACTTCTTTTCGCTATTAAAAATCACCGGATAATATTCTTTACTCATGAAAATTTTGAAACAGGTAAAAGGAAAAGTTACCGGATGAAACCATACCTGCTGAAAGAATATCAAAACAGATGGTATATAGTTGGGTTAATTAAGGGAGATGAATTCAGAACATTTGGGATTGACCGTATAGAAAGTCTTGAATGTGCTTACCGATACATTTAAACCTGATCCAAAACTCAATCCTGCGAAGCTTTTTGAAAACATAATTGGATTAACATATTCAAATGATGAACCGGAAGAAGTGATATTATCTTTCACCTCTTTGCAAGGAAAATATATACAAGCACTACCTTTACATAGATCACAGCAGATTATTAAAGAAACAAAAGAAGAGAGTTTTGATAAAACTAACAGTTATTCCAAATTTTGAATTGCAGCAAAAGATATTGATGATGGGAGATAGCGTGAAAGTCTTGCAGCCGGAATGGCTGAAAAAAGAAATAATTAATGAACTTTTAATAAAATAATTTTAAAAAGTAGATATTTAAAAAATGAGAACAATAACTTGAAAAAATAATTTTGAAAAACATTATCTTTTATAAATTATTGATAAATGTTGAGAAATACTACTTGAAAAATATGAATTAACAGCCTTATTTCCCAATTAAAGGGAATAAGTATAACTATAAGAAATTATGGTTGTTGGTAGAGCAATAAATTCATGGGGTCAGAAGAAGATAAGATGTGGTGGGGAAGAAGAAAGATATTCAAAGGCAATAATCCAAAGTATTATTAAATATTTAGGGAAGAGATAAATGGAAATGTGCAATGAAATGGATAATTGAGAATTGGGAAAAATATCAGAAGATTAAAAGGATGAAAATTAAATGAACAGTAGCGCCTTTTGGAGAGTAATAAAAGAATATTTTAAAGGAGCTTCAAATAACTAAGTTCTGAAATGAAAAATTGGATCAGTTATTTGGTGTGGACCAATTTGTACAAAGTTCCCTATAAGGATGGAGGAAATCCATCTGAATAGTTAATGAATGCCCAATTCAAAATTGCGTTTCTATGTTAAAAACAGAAATAGAATTTTTTAACCCAAAAAGGATTTTGTTTTTAACAGGATATAATTGGTTTAAAGATATTTAAGAAAGATAATTTTAAGGTAAAAAATTACTCGACAAACTGTTGAATGGATGGAAAATTCGGTAAAACTAAAGTTGTAGTTGCCAAACATCCGCAAGGAAAAAGTGAATCGACTTATGTTAAGCAGGTAGAAAAGTCATTTGCTATCTTTGTAAATGCCCCGCCATCCTTTGGCGTAGAGCCTTGGTAACTTTGCCTTAAAAAAAAATTTTAAAACTGATACTAAAATGAATAGAGAAGAAATTGATTTCTTTAATGAGCTTCTTGCAGAAACAAAAATTGCATATAATCAGTCATCAATAAAAGGTAAGGGTTGGTGGTATTCAGTAACCGCAACGAGAATAATGAAAAACAAACCATTGATAGTTGGTTTTAATTGGGGTGTAGATTCAAAGTCGATGCAAAAGGGTGATAAGCACGAAGCACAAAAAGAATATCCTGATGTATGTTTTGAGGATATTTATAAAGAGCTGGGTTCTCTAAAAAGAGTGAAACCATATTTTGAAAAATATTATCCTGATGCCCTGTCCGGTATGCAAACGAACTTTTGTTTTTTCAGAAGTGAAAAAGAGGATCAGGTTTCCGAAGGTGATTTAGAACTATCTTCTAAATTGTTCGATAAATATCTGGATTATTCTGCTCCGTCAATAATCATTTCCTTTTCTAAAAAACTCGGTGACTATTTGGAAAAGAAAGGAAAGCTAAAACACGTTCAAAAAGAAGATATAAAATCCGGAAAGAAAATAATTCAGCCAATCAGAGCAAAATTTCAGGATTCAAATAACAATGTAATTGCTTTTGTTAGCCTGCCTCATCCTAACTATCCAATATCTGGAGAGGCAAGAGACAAAGCGTGGGAATTTTGTTTTTCTGCAAAATAATATCTAACGCCATCCTTTGGCGTTGTGCCACCATAACTTTGTATTTCAAACAAAGAGCTATGCCCAGGCTACAATCACTTCACAAAGATATTTTGCTAAAAAAAGAAGTTCTGCACAAAACTAAAACTCAGTTAAAAGCAGAATTTATTGGCATTGACCAGGTGATTGATGAAGTAATCGACACTATCACTTCCTGGTATTTTTTCCCTTTATTACAAGATAAACCGGTAATCATTAATCTTTGGGGCCTGACTGGTGTTGGCAAATCTTCGCTTGTCAAACGCATAGCAGAATTAATTTCATTTGATGAAAAATTTTATCAATTTGATCTGGGTGCAAGCAAAGAAATAGAATGGGAGATGAAAACGAAACTCGAGAATATTTATCAAAATGAAAATGGTTACCCTGTCATCATTGCATTGGATGAATTTCAGCATGCCCGGACTTTGGATGAAAACAGGCACGAAATGGAAAAATCTGCATCAAGAGTAATTTGGGAATTGCTGGATAGCGGCCAATTCCAGGTTTGCAGGCATTCTCATGACGTTGAAGAGATTTATGACTTAATGCTAAAGCTGAAATATTTACTTACAAAAGGAGTAATAGTAAAAAATGGAATAATAGTTACAAAGAAAGAATTCTTTATAAAAGAAATGGACTTAGGCAATGAGCGTCAAAAATATTTTCAGAGAAAAGAAACCTTAAAACCACAGAGTGCAAGTTTTGTTCCTAATGAGCTTAATGAATCCATTTATAGAACAGCAAAAGAAAAATTTAAAAGTTCATTTGATGTAAAATTTCAATTGAGCAAACTCGATGGGTATGAAACAATTGAGTTTCTGATTAACGTACTTGAATTTGCCAATAGTCCTAAAACAGTTGATTGCTCTAAAGCCTTAATATTTGTTTTGGGGAATCTTGATGAGGCATACCCGATGAGTAACAATTATAATCCTGATATAGATGCTGATGATTTTCATGAACAGTCGCTTAAAATAAATCTGACACAAATTAAAAGGGCATTGCGAGGAAGATTTAGGAATGAACAAATATCAAGGCTTGGTAACATACACATTATTTATCCTGCATTTAACAGCCAATCCTTTCATAAAATAATAAAACTTGAACTTGAAAAAATTCAGAAAAAGGTGCAGCTCCAACACAACATAAAAATCAGGTTTGACGAATCAATATGTAAACTGATCTATAAAGAAGGAGTTTACCCGGCACAAGGAACCAGACCAATTTTTACTACTATCCACCAGGTGATCAATACAAAACTCGGCCGAATGTTAACTGAATTAATTATCAATAAATTAAATCCATCAGAAGTTGTTTTTAGGTCAGAAGGGAATATAGTAATAGTGGATTATTTCAATAAAAAAAATCTCATTCATTCCTTTTCAGAAAAACAAGTTTTGAATCTTGAAAGATTAAGAAGAAACAGGCAAGATGATATGCAAGCTATTACAGCAGTTCATGAGAGCGGGCATGCGATTATAGCGGTCATGCTTTTGAAGACAGTCCCTGAGGTTATTTATTCAGTTACAGCAGACACAGACAGCTATGGTTTTATTCATACAAAATTCAAGTGGAAATATGTTGCTAAAGTACAGATTGAAAAATATCTGGCTATGTACCTCGCAGGATATGCTGCGGAAAAAATAGTATTCGGAGAAGAGAACACTACTACAGGGGCGGAAGAAGATATTACAAGAGCAACTCATTTCGCAACAACAATGCTTAAGAGTTGTGGCATGGGAAGTCTTGCTGCAAGCTTCCAGGTAAAAAATTCTACGACTAATAATTTTATTCACGATGAAAGTAATATAATGAATGAGGAAGCAAAATCGCTTATTCAAAATGCTTTCGCTCTTGCTGAAAAGGTATTGAAAGAGCAACAGGTACTTCTTCTTAAAATGTCAGATTATTTGTGTGAGAACAGGTGCATGAACAAAGAAATTATAAAGGAAATGATCAGCAAATATGCTGAATCTTTTTCCGGAAGTGAGTTAATTGAGAATGGCGATTTGCTTTTTTACAGGAAATCATCTTAAGGAAAGAATTCGGGAAATACCAAATAATGAAAATAAGGTTTTGGATAATTCTTCGAACCTATTTGAAATTTCATTAAATAAAGTGAAAGATGAATATTGAAAAGAAGCGTGGCTTAATAAGAAATAAAGTAAAACTTATTCTTTCATTTGAAGAAAACGGCTTTTACAGGGACTACTATCAGGTGTCTAGCTCAGCAGGTTCCCATCCTTTTCTTTTCAGCGAATTTACAAGATTAGTGAAGCCGGATTATTGTACAATTTACTTTAAAACTTATTGAATTAGACTCCTAAAAATCATAACATTATTGATCAGATAATATGCATATCGATCCGGCAGTAGGAATTTTTGAAACAAAGTGAAAAGAAGTTATATTCATCTTCATTTAACCTTATCAGTTAGTTACATTAGCAATTATTTTCCCTTTTTGAAATCATGAATAATTTTTTTTGTTGTAGATGAAAGATATTGCTCTTTAATCTTATTTTAAATATCACTCGATCTACAAACAACTATAAGATTGCTTCGTAATCGAAGACCTCTTTTCTTTTCCATAAAAAAAATGTGTTTCGAGTTCTGAAATCATTTCTTTGAACTTTGACACAGTTTATTTTACATTCTCTGACAACATGAAAGTTTTATATTAATCATAGCAAATGAGGCTATAAATCAACTGTACTATAATTCATTAAATTCCTTCCGATAGTCTGGTTTTTTGTGTCCGCTTTTTGTACCAAATTGTAATTTAAGCGATTCTTGTAATTCTTTAAGATACGACTGAAGCCTTACCCTGTATCGGAAAGTGACCGGCACGACATTTAGTTGCTTTTGGTATTCTTTTATCTGTCTTTAGTATGCTTTTTCCTGTTGTTATATGGTTACTGCTTCACAAAGCCTGGAATTTAGGTTGTCAAGCTGTAAAAATTTGATACAGTATGATACTCTACGATACAAGAAATCTCTAAATAAATTATCCTTCGACATTGTTGGCATGGTAAATCGATATAATATCCGGCTTGAAAGTCAATGGTGATGTACCAAGAGAATCTCTAATTGAAGGATTGAATTAAATTATTTAAAGACATCTATCCATTAATCCATTTCCTTTGTTTAATTGCTAATAAAATTTCATTGATACATTCAAAGGGTGATTTTTTATTGGTCTGAACAATGACATCTGGATTTGATGGTATTTCATATACAGAATCAATTCCGGTATAATTCTTTATGGTTCCTTCCCGGGCTCTTTTATAAAATCCTTTAGGGTCCCTGGATTCGCAAATTTCTAATTCGCAGTCCAAATAAACAAGCAGGAATTTTTCAGAATTTAAAAGCTTTCTGGCTGATTCCCGATCTTTATCAATTGGTGAGATAAGAGAAGTAATTACAATTACTCCCGCGTCTAACATAAGTTTACTTACTTCAGCAGTACGTCTAACGTTTTCCTTTCTTCCCTCCGTAGAAAAATCAAGGTCAATATTTAGCCCATTGCGGAGATCGTCCCCATCTAATACATAAGACAGCAATTGTCTATTATAAAACTCTTCATCCAACAAATTTGCTAATGTAGATTTTCCTGATCCAGAAAGTCCCGTGAACCAAATAACAAATGAATTATGTCCTAAGAGTAAATTTCTTTTTTTTTGCCTGGTATCTGCCTGATGGAAGTATGAAAGCTGCATTTATATTTATTAGGAGCAATAACTAAGCTAATCCAGGTAATAGTTTTTTAATCCAATAATGACGACCAGGTTTCTAATCTATATACAATAATTTCTTCCCGGTTCTTGTTCAATAATCTGTCACCACTTCTCATACAATCCGCTATAATCCGCTATTTTCACTTTCTGTATCGGAAAGTAAATAACTGACACACTTTTACATCATTTTGCTCAAAGCGATTTTCCATGAACAGGCTTTTTCCATTGCCAATTTACACTTTTTTGAAAATCACATATAAAAATGGGGGTGTATCTGCCAAAGGATTAAAAAATATTATGCCATGGTTGATAAAAACCACAATGTTTGAGCCGTTGCGATGGATAGAACTTGCGATGTATAACCACAAGATCAGTCAGCATATCATAACAAAGGATCCTGTTTTTATTCTCGGATTTTACCGAAGTGGCACTTCTTACCTTCATCAGTTTCTGATACAGGACGATCGCTTTGGATACCATTCAAACTTCCAAATGATTTTACCTGAGGTAATGTTAACCACTGAAAAAATACTATTGCCTTTGTTTGAATTCATTTGCCGTTCTTTTAAAATTCAGGATTCTGTTCACCGGGTACCTTTATCCTTCCGAGTTTCCCGGAGAAGAGGATGTAACGATGACAACATCTTTAAGCCCCAGGGGAGCACAGTGGGGCTTTTTTTTTCCGAAAAAGATGAATGAATATTTTCAGAAATATGTGTTGTTCGAAAACATTCCGGCATCTGAACTAGAAGCATGGAAACAGCAATTTGTGTTTGTACTCAAAAAAATATCTTTGGCCAATCACAACAAACAGTTAGTGTTGAAAAGTCCTCCCAATACAGCAAGAATAAAGCTCTTGCTTTCACTTTTCCCAGGCGCAAAATTCATCTTTATTCATCGTAACCCATATGAAGTTTACGCATCCAATAAACGTTTCTGGAAAGTGACCCAGGATGAATTTGCATTAGGAGGAACAAGATCGCTCGACGTTAATGCTATGATCCTGGATACCTATTCCGAAACGATGCGTCGTTATTTTCTGGAAAAGGACCTGGTTCCGGAGGGGCGACTGGTAGAGATTGCCTATGAAGATCTTATTCAAAAGCCCCTGGAAAGCATGCGAAAAATATATAAAACAATCCGCTTTGATGATTTCGATTTTTGTGAAAATAAAATGAAATCGTACACAGAACTTCAAAAGAATTTTGCCAGGTTGGAGCATAAATTACCCGAAGATGAAAGGAAGGTAGTTACCGAAAAACTGGGACCCTTAATCAGGCACTGGAATTACCCGTTATTGTGAATCGATAAGACTTAAAATGGAAGGTTGAACCGCATCAGACAGGCACTCCCCAAAAGTTTTGACGTCTCATGACCCTGATGCCCACTTTTCAATAGAGCTGCAAGTTCGATAAAGAGGACAGGTGCACAATTAGTAGAACTTTATTTTTCAATCCAAAATTGTGTTTAAATTACAAAGTAAAATCGTAAGTTTCATTATGGCAGGTTTTGAAGAACCATACTAGTATATTTTAAAGTTACTTCACAGTATGGATCCAAAACATTACAATCTTTTAGGGATTTGGAAGAGGGAGTGCATTTGAAGAAGCGCTACCGGTCAAGTTTGGTTAATTCGAAGCACAAATCGGCACACGGCATTGCAACAAATTGATTTTGAATTCTTTTGATCACGAGCTCCATTAATCCTGTTTCTACATAGCTAAAATTTAAAAAGTTTGGCATTTGAATTTGAAAAGTACGTTTGCATTCCAAACAGGATTTTAAACTGGTTATTTTAGAGTCATAGTAATTATATTTATCAATAAACCAAGTCCAACATATGCACTCAGTCCGAAAGTACACGAAAGGGCACGGCAACACCCTTCTCAAGGTGCTATTTCTGAATCTCATTGTCACAGCGGTTTTTACCTGGCAGATTGGTACAGACTATATAATCATTTTTTGCTCCAGCAGTATTCTCATCTTGATCATCGAAACCTTCCTCGCCTTTAAGGGTATCCGTAAGGGCGAGATCTATGTGTACGGTCGCAAGTTGCCACGGGTGGCAAACTTGCTCTTGAGTGCCTTGGTCGAAGGACCGGCGTTTTGTGTCCCGGCTTTCTTCGTTGCGGACCAATTTCAGACTGGGAGAATCATAGTTGGGATCGCGGGCTCGGTCCTGGTAGTGTGTATTGGGTCACTCTACATGGGTCTGGCGGATCGACGTGACTTGCGTCGACTCGGCCCAGGGAAGGAGCCACTGATTAGTCGGCGAGCGATGACACAACCAGGGGCAGTCATGCTCCTCGCCCTTATCAATACAGGCTGCCTGACAGCACTGTTCCTGATGCCAGCGCCATACCGCGTGCATGCATTCACATTCGTGATAGCCTATTCCTTGTTGGTGATGCTTTTTTACCTCATCAACTATAACCTTGGTGTCAGGATGTTGGAGATTTATGACCACAAACGCGGTGAGTATACAATGCCGGGGCCGTTATTTCAGACTGCCGGATTGGTATACGATAGTGCGTATGAGATGGCCTTGCTAATGTCGGCCTCCTATTGGATAACGTTCTATCTTGGCCTCTTTAACTATACAATGATCACCTGAGTCTGGGCGGAGGAGATCTTAAGCCGGAATTCATGCATTTGTTCTAAATCGAAGCTTCTCCCGGATCAAAAATTTGTAATGAATCCTTACATGCAATACGAAGCAGATCGTGCCAGATACTAGCGAAATTTACTTCTCTTTATTTCGCGATGAAACCCATCAAACTTAATGAAATTTCAGCTGGTTCGCACCTATCGCCATTCAACTTTGCCAGATCTTCGCTCCTGCTCATTCGATTAAAATAATACAGGAAATAATAAGTTCGGTGGTAGGTGGTATTCCTCCAGCAAAATGGAAGGGAACGGTCAATATTCCGTTTCTTGTTGAGGTTTATAGTGTATATTTATTGACAATTTGGTAAAATTTGGCGATGCTTCTGCATAATGCACTACAAAAAAATGAAAGATCATCGAAATCCCTCGTTTCGTAAATCTGTTGGTAAGGGACGACCGGATTACTACATTACGCCTACACGCGACTTCACAGAATATACAAAGGATAGCGAAGAAAAATACTGGAGCAAGGCAACCCAATTTAATTGGCAGCAGAGTGTTCATGAAAACCTGAAGAATCATTTGGAAAACCTTGATTCGGAAGATTTTTCAAAAATCCTCTTCATGGTTTTACCCATGATCGAAACAACCTTAGAGCAAAAAATTGTTCAGATACGACTAGAGCAACTTCCCCTGGAGGAAGATGCTTTGAAAGATATCGCCGAATGTATTCCGTTTGGCAAAACAACAATTCACCAGGCTTTATTAATTCAGGAGCCGCTGAGAAATCTTCAATTGTCAGTTTCAAAGCTAAAAGATCAGGTAGAAATTCTTAATAGCGAGCTTATGGATTTGAGAGAACAACAGAGGCTGGGTTTCTTTAAAATAGGATCTGTCGTTAAACATTTAGAAACAGGGGCTGAAAAACAAGAGCAAACCTTTCAGATATCCCAATTGAACAATCATATAATTCAAGTTCAAAAGGATTTGGAAAATCTTAAGGCTCAGTATAAAATTGAATCGGACAAATTAAAAACTAAAATTCGGACTCAGCTCAATTCTATTGAGTTCAAAATATTGGCTGATTTGGAAGAAACAAAGGAAATGCTACTGAGGTTTCGACAGTCTAAAATTTTGCCCCCGGATCCAGAAGATTTGTCCGGTTTGAAGGATCTGATCTTAAAGCGTCAACTTCGTGGACTCAAGGACATCGCCAACCATGCGTTAGTTGTGGAGCAAAGTGCGATTGCTCCGTTAACAATGGGAATCATCCATTACAAACGTTATCGCGAAATCCAGGAAGCGATGACAACATTCATAAATGATGAAGCAAAGCATTCAGCTACCTTTCGGCGTTATCTGGTTGAAAAGTTAGAAGCCAGGGAATTCATTTCGAATACCCTTATAAAGGGCGCCGACCGCTACATGTGGATTGCTCGTTTTATGCCGGGTACAGGTATGTTCCTGGCTGTGATTGTTGAAGCGATAGGGGCCGCCTATCTTGAGTTCTTTGCTATGGAAGAATATATGCCGGATAATTTGTTCTGCAGTATTTGCAAGACTATTTCCATACAAGATGAAACAAGACATATGGATTTATGTGTAGCCATGTACAATGAGCTTTTCAGAAAAGGCGATAGATGGGAGAGGTTAAGAAACATTAAGGCACTTAAGTTGATTATGAAGTCGGTTTATGGAGATAAAACCGAAGATCACCATCTGATTCAGGCATTCCGGGCCTTTGGTGTAGAATCTGATACATTGTACCGGCACATCTTCAATCGCCTTAGTCAGCAGTTAGCCAGGATAAGCATGTATATAGAACCGGAAAGACTTCTTAAAATGATCGTTTCTTAATAAAATAGAATTGCCATTTTTTGAAAAAGGGTACTTCAATATCTACCTCTACCCCAATTAATATAATCACTTTTTAAAGGATATCCCTATTTTTCAGGTGGTATTATAAATGATCATTTTTTTACATAAAGCCTGTTACGAAAATTATGCAAGGCATGTTTGAAAAGATTAAGTAGCCTTTGAAATTCAAAACTAGTCGGATACAGGATTTAGCATTTATCGTAATTTCTCTTTGATATGACCAACCAATCCAGCGATTGTCTGGCACTCAAAGATGTTTTCTACGCCGAACCTTAATCCATACATATTGGCTTTGGCCACTATCTCAATACTCTGAATGGATGCTCCGCCAAGGTCGAAAAAGTTATCCTGAATACCGACCTGCTCAATACCCAGCGCATTTTCCCAGATCTTCACCAAAACTTGCTCCTCTTCGGTTTGGGGCGGAACATATCCCGAACGTGGGCGGATATCACCGGGCACAGGTAAAGATTTACGATCTATTTTCCCATTGGGTGTTAGTGGTAAGGAATCCATTCGGACAAAAAAAGCAGGAATCATATAAGCAGGCAGCTTCTTCCCCATGAATTCTCTTAATTCAACCAAATCAGGAGATGGGTCATGGATTGGAACAAAGTAAGCCACTAATCGTTTATCACCGGAGATTTCTTCCCGGATGATAACGGTGCAATCCTTCACTGATGGATGCTGCATCAACACGGCTATAATCTCTCCCAACTCCACGCGTTGGCCCTGAACCTTCACCTGGTCATCCATCCTTCCCAGTAACTCGATACTATAATCCGGCAAATAGCGGGCTAGATCGCCCGTTTTATATAACCGTACACCCGGTTTGGAACTGAAAAAGTTGGGAATGAATTTCTCCCTGGTCAATTCGGGCCTGTTGAGATAATCACGGGCCAATCCCTCACCAGCAATGTGCAATTCACCCGTTACACCAACCGGCACGAGTTGCAGATAGCAATCCAATATATAAATCTGCATGTTACCAATTGGTTGTCCGATTGTAACGGGATCATCTCCTTTTTGTATTTGGCAAAACATAGACCATACAGTTGTCTCTGTCGGGCCGTACACGTTCCACAGACTCCCGACCCTTAGCAGAAGTTGATCAGCTAATTTCCGGGTCAAAACGTCTCCCCCGCACAGCGCTTTCAGGCCCGGCTTGCCAGTCCAGCCTGCGCCGAGCAGCAGTTGCCAGGTGGCAGGTGTTGCCTGCAACATATTTATTTGGTGTTCATTGATAGCTTTTTCAATCAATAAAGGGTTTGTAGTCATTTCTTCACTCGCTATCACAGCTTTTGCCCCTACCATTAATGGCAGGAATAATTCCAGGGTTGAAGGATCAAAGGAGATTGAGGCTAATGCCATTATCACAGTATCTTTATTCATTCCCGGGCTACCACGCATTGACCAAAGGAAGTTCACCAGTGACGAATGATTCATCATTACTCCTTTGGGTTGTCCGGTTGAACCGGAGGTATACATGATGTACGCCAGGTTGTTCGAAGTAGCAAGTGACGGGGCATTTGCGAAATCCCTTTCTGATAAAAAATTTTTATCGTTCAAATTGAGAATAGGTCCTTTAAATTCTGGCAAAGGTCCGGGATCTATATTCGTAAGCAACACCTGCACATTTGCATCTTTCAGCATAAATTGTATGCGCTCTGCCGGTGAAGAAATGTGAATAGGCACGTAGGCTCCACCTGCCTTGAGAACGCCCAATAGTGTTTCAACAATTTCCATTGATTTCTTCATCAGAATGCCAACCCGAATTTCCGGGCCTACGCCCAGTTTCTGCAGATGCCTGGCAAGCATGTTTGCACGATGATTCAATTCGCTGTATGTTATCCGGTCCCGATTCTGAATAATCGCGATAGCATCCGGAGTCTGTTCGACCTGCTCTTCTATAAGATGATGGATACATTTTTCCCGGGGAAAATTGAACTGTGTTTGATTAAGCCCGTAAACTAAATGATGCCACTCCTCGCGGGGGACTAATTGTAATTTAGAAATCGGGCTATCAGCCCGGGTTAACGAATGTTCCAGGAGCATTTGGAAAGAACGGAACATTCTCTCAATAGAATCTGTTCTAAAAAGATCCGCGTTGTATTCAACCGTTGCGTGGCATTGCCCCTCAATTTTGGAAATAATCAATGTCAGATCAAATTGCGATACGCCCCGGTCAATTTCCAGGAAAGCAGTCTCAAGACCTTCAATTTCTAATTTTGGCTTCGGCGAATTCTGCATGTTAAAAACTACCTGGAATAAGGGTGGACGATTGAGATCGCGTTTCGGTTTCAGCTCTTCCACGAGTTTTTCAAAAGGAAGATCCTGATGTGTGTATGCTTCCAGGCAGACCTTGCGCACCTGCATGAGGAATTCACGAAAACTTATATCGCCGGAAAGACTTGTCCGAAGAACAAGGGTATTAATAAAAACGCCAATTAAATTTTCAAGCTCGGGAAAATTGCGGTTAGCGATTGGGGTTCCCACTAAAATATCATCTTGTCCGCTATATCGATGAAGTAGGATGTAAAAGGCGGTAAGTAGGGTCATAAACAGTGTGGCATCTTCCTGTCGGCCTAACGTTTCAAGCGCTGTTGTTCGATCTTTGGAAATTACAAAACGGTAGGTTCCTCCTTTGAAAGATTGCCTGGCGCCCCGTGCCCGGTCCGTAGGTAATTCCAGGATGGGGCATTCTCCCCCTAATTTTTTTTTCCAGTAAGTCATCGAAGGTTGCCAGATCTCCCGATTTTTTTCATCGGTTTGCCAGTGGGCGTAATCAAAATATTGAATGGGCAATTCAGGTAGTTGGCTGTTCCTGTCCAACGTGATATTTTGATACCACAATATCAACTCATTGAGAAAGACTCCCAAAGACCAACCATCGGCAATGGTATGGTGAACAATAACAAGCAACAAATACTTAGTGTCGCTTAAAACGTATAGAGTGAGGCGTATCAACGGGGGTTGAGCCAGGTCGAAAGGCTGTAAAATTTCCTTTTCAGCAAGCCGGTGCGCTTCTGCCAATTGCCCGTTGAAATCGAATTTCTGCAAATCGACGATTGGAAGGGTGATCATTAAGTCACCCTTAACCTGGGGAGTTAGTAATCCCTGGCAAAAAGAAAAACTTGTGCGCAACACCTCATGCCGGGCGATGATCTGGTTGGCACTTTCCTCCAATGCCGCAAAATCAAGCTTACCATGGAGCTCAAGGAAAACAGGAAGGTTATTGACTGCTGTGCCCGGCTCAAGCAACTCCAGAAATAATCGGCTCTGTTGCGAAAAGGAAAGTGGAACCTCACTATTTGATGGTCTTCGGGGAATACTTTGATTCCCGACGTTTGATTGCCCCTGCAGCCACTTTTCCAATAAGGCCCGCTTAGCAGGTGATAGATCCTTATTCAGCATATTATTGTCTGTTTGAGAGTAATTTTTGGGCTTCATCTTCACTCATTGCTTCAATCTTGCCCAATATCTCCGTCTCTAACATTTGCCCCAGTCGTTCAATGGTAAAAGCTTTGAACGCTTCCTGCGGATTGATGCGTATTCCAAAATTCTTTTGGGCCAATGCCAGGATTTGGGCGGCGAGTACGGAGTCGCCGCCCAATTCAAAAAATGAGTCGAGAACGCCAACACGATCAATATGCAATGTCTGCTGCCATAACTCAGCGAGTTTACGTTCCACTTCGTTCCGGGGTTCAACGAATTGCTGCCGTAGTTTTGGCCGGGTATACAGGCGGGTAACATGCGTCATGTTTCCGCCAACTTCCCTGAAGAACCGCATTCCTGCCGCTATCGGATAAAGATCGATCAATTGCTTCAGGTCAAAAGGTAATACTACTACCTGGGGAGTTGCTTCAGTGAGAAGTTGTTCAAGAATTTCCAACCCCTGATCAATTTGTATGACCTTTATGAGATGTTGAGTTGAAGCATTTTGCTCTTTTAATCTTTCAGTGGTTTCCGCAGCTAAACCAACTTCAGCCCATGGGCCCCAGTTAATGCTGATTGCCGGAAGTGCAAGGTTGTGACGAAAAGAAGCCATTGCATCAAGGTAAGCACTTGCTGCTGCATAGTTCCCCTGGCCCGGAGATCCCAGCACGGAGACGGCAGATGAAAAGAGTACGAAGAAATCAAGGGATATATGCAATGTTGCATGGTGAAGGTTCCACGTTCCATTCACTTTTGGCGCCATCACCTTTTTCATTCGTTCCGCATTAAGATTGAGCAGGGAGCCGTCATCCAAAACCCCTGCTTCGTGGATGATGCCACGTAGCATTGGCATATTCCTTTCAATTTTATCAAGCACATTTTTTAATTGAGCTATATCGCATACATCTGCTTTAGCAATAAATACTTCAATTCCTTCCAGGCGCATTTTTTCCACGCTGTTCAGCGCTAAGGTTGATGGTTCACTTCTGCCCAATAATACAAGGTGGCGGGCTCCGCGTTTTGCCATCCATTTTGCAGTGTTGAGGCCCAATCCACCCAGGCCACCCGTAATCAGATAGGTACTATCCGCCCGAAATAAAACTCCCGGAGAATTGGAAGCTGTTGTAAGTGTAAAGGGGAGAAGCCGAAGAACAAAACGAACACCTGCACGGAAGGCGATTTGATCTTCCCCATCATCCATTGAAATCTGTTTGATAAGTAGTGGAACAGCAGCTCCATTGGCTTGAGAAGGATCAATATCTACACGAATACATTTGAGTTCGGGCATCTCGAAGCTTATCACCTTTCCAAGACCCCACAAAGCTGATTGTTCAACTGTAATCGCCTCACCCCGTTTGACAGATTGAGCGCCTCTTGTTACTAACCATAAACGCGGCATCCCGGCCAGTCGTCTGGATAATGCCTGCACAAGATACAATACGCTATTACATCCGGATAATTGATCTATGCCTGCGGTAGCCAAAACCTCTACAGAAGGGGGCGCTATTGAAAGACTCCATAAGTGTATAATGCCGTGTAACGGGGATTGTATTTCTTTCAGATGATTCTCAATAATTTCAGGAAGGGCATCTTCATTTGTGTCTTCCAATTTTTTGATCGTCTCTATGCACGCGGATCAGGTAACAGTGATCCCCACCTGCCTCCAGCTGCATCGCCAATTCTTCGCCTAAACCTTCATCGTCTGCAAAAATCAGCCAATGCTTTCCTCCCCGGAAAGTAACCGGTGAATTACCTGGTTCAGGGCTGGCTTGCCATTGTAACTGATACAACCAGGAATTTTGCCGGGACAGAAGATGGCGGATATGCCTGCTTGTCCGCTGCAGCCGAAAGCCAATGAGTTCTCCAACGGTTTGATTATTGCTGTCAAATAACCTGATGTCTGCAGTGAGAAAATCTCCATCTGCCGCAGATGCCGGGCTAATGGATACATGGCTCCATAGATCCCGTTCGGGTTGCGATAACATCCGGATAGACCTGCATCCGGTTGGAAGGTATAGGTCATGTTCAAATGAACCACGCACCATTGCTGCCAATACCTGTAAGCAACCATCTAATAAGGCCGGGTGTATTTGATAAATGCTGATTTCATTTTGTATTACCTCAGGTAAACTGATATGGCCTACAGATTCGTCATCTTTGCTCCATACGTGTTGGAGTACACGAAAACCCGGGCCATATTGTAAACCCCGTGATTGCGCGGTTTGATAAAATTCTTCTGCCGTAAACTCTGATGTACTTTCCTGGCGAATCACTTCGGGCGAAGTTCTAAATAATGCCACCAAATCCCCCGCAGCCTGATTCTTTATGAAAGTCGCCGAGGCGTATAGCTTCCAATTTTCTTCCGGGACAGTTCGGCTATATACACTGAATAGGAAACTGTCCTCTTGCAATGGTGATAGCAGCGCCTGGACCGACGTGGGTTTCCCCCCTTGAAAAATCAAGCGCTCTTTAAAGACGAAATCAGAAAGTACATGGGAATTATTTAAACCTGTTTCTTTAGCAGATTGCAAGGCCATTTCAATATATGCCGCAGCAGGAAACACAATTTCATTTTCGATCCGGTGGTCTCCCAGGAAATTCAGCACCTCATGGTCGAAGGTGGTTTGCCATACAAAAGTTGAAGGTGAATTCGCGAGGTTCATACTTTCACCCAATAGCGGATGACCCTTCTTTGTCCCTTGCCATGGATTTTTTGAATCGGATGATTTTGTATCTATCCAATAACGCTGTCGCTGCCAGGGCATTGCAGGAAGATGAATATACTTGCCGCCAGCAGGATACAATTTATTCCAGGCAATTGAAAATCCCTGCGTGTAAAGTGCACCCAAAGATTCAAGCAGGACTCCCCGTTCAGGTTCGTCGCGACGAATTGAAGGAAACAATTGAACTTCCCCCTGGTCATGAGAGCAAAGTTTGTTGTATGGAACTTAGAAGAACAGGGTGGGGGCCGATCTCAATAAAAGTGGTATGTCCGCTATCGAATAAATGTCTAATCGTATCGGAAAACAGCACAGGTTTCCTGAGATTGTCAATCCAATAATCAGCATTGAAATTAAGTTCATCACTGCGGGTACCGGTAACCGTTGAATAGATAGGCAAACTTGCAGGATCGGGGATGTAAACCCTCTAATACCTTGTGCATTTCTACCCGTAAATGATCTATTTGAGGACTGTGAGATGCGACATCAACATTAACCAACTTGCAAAAAAGATTTTGGCGCTCCAGGTGGTCCATGACTTTTTTCATTGTCTCAGTGTTCCCGGATAATACAGTTGAAGCAGGACTATTTATCGCCGCGACGGCCAAATCATTGCCATATTCCCTTACGATTTCGTGAGCCTGGTCCGGCGATAGCTCTGTTGCCATCATGCATCCCTTTCCGCGCAATTGTTTTAGGAGTTGACTGCGACAGCATACAATTTGTATGGCCTCTTCCAGGCTCAATATCCCGGCTATATGTGCTGCAGCCACTTCACCCATACTGTGTCCTGTAACCGCATCCGGTTGAATTCCCCATGATTGCCATAAGCCGGCCAGCGCAACCTGAATTGCAAATATCACAGGTTGGACCACATCGATTTCGTTGAGTCTTGATACAGATCGTTCTGCACAAAGTTCATTCATCAATGACCATTTGTAATTTTCCCGAATAACCGCATCGATTCGCTTAATCTCTTTATAAAAGACAGGCTCTTGTTGCAGTAGTTCACGCCCCATTCCATACCATTGCCCGCCCTGGCCTGAAAAAACGAAGGCAACCCTTGGCTGACGATGTGAAACCTCGCTGCCAATATAGATATTGGGGGAATGCTCGACCCTGTATGAAAGCTTTAAGACCCGAATACAAATCCTTTCCGGAATTTCCAGTTACTGCTAACCGATACTCATAATGACTACGTCTTAAACCGGCGGCATAGCATATGTCATTTGCGGGAATAGAAGAATCAGCGGCAAGCAATTCTTTAAAACCGTCTGCAAGCGATTGAAGTGCAACAGGACTTTTGGCAGACAAGGGAAGTAGATAGAAATTAGAAGAAGCTGAATCGCTGTTTTTATTTTGTTCCCTGTGTTGCTCCTCGTTGCCTGCTTCGCGAACTATCAGGTGCACATTGGTTCCACCAAAACCAAATGAGCTTACACCTGCAAGGGCAGGGCCGGTACCCGATAACCAAGAATTCGACTCATTGTTAACGCGGAGATTAAGTGTCATCAAAAGATATATGAGGATTGGGCGAATGATAATGAAGACTTGGAGGAATAGTCCGATGTTTGATACTCAGAATAACTTTGATCAAGCCAGCAATTCCGGCTGCAGCTTCCAGATGGCCGATATTGGTTTTTACTGAGCCAATTACACAAGGACCATTAGTTCGACCTGCACCGATTACTGAACCGAGTGCCTGTGCTTCGATCGAATCGCCTAAAAGTGTTCCGGTACCATGTGCTTCTACATATTGAACACTGCCTGGTAATACACCTGCTGACTGGTATGCTTCCCGTAACATAGCTTCCTGCCCTTCACGACTAGGGGCCATCAATCCGTTGGTACGGCCATCCTGGGCCATGGCACTTCCTAATATCAAGGCATGTACGGGGTCACCGTCAGCTAGTGCTGCAGCAAGTGGTTTAAGAACAATCATGCCACCACCTTCACCACGAACATAACCATTTGCACCAGCATCAAATGTTTTGCATCTGCCATCCGGGGCTAAAACTCCGGCCTTACTAAATGCGATCGAATGAGCCGGAGAAAGAATGATATTTACTCCACCCGCAAGCGCCATTCCGCACTCGCCATTTCTGATACTTTGGCAAGCTAAATGAACTGCTGCCAGCGACGATGAACAGGCAGTGTCTATTGCCAAACTTGGTCCATGGAAATTGAAAAAATATGAAATTCGATTGGCTGCAATGGATAAAGCACTTCCCGTACCCGAATGGCTGGTTAACATCGAGGGATCCCTAAATTGAAGTTGACTGTATTCGCTTAAAGAAATACCAATGAAAACACCCGTCTTGGTTTCAGCCGGGTTCTCTTTGATTTGACCTCCATCATCAAGTGCTTCATATGCTAACTCTAAAAGCAATCGTTGTTGCGGATCCATGTATTCCGCTTCAATTGGCGAAATACTAAAAAAGAAAGGGTCGAACTGATCAATATTGTCAAGAAATCCTCCCCAATAGGAAAGTGACTTACCAGGTAAAGAAGTATCCGAATGATAGAAATCCTGTATGTTCCATCGATCTGCCGGAACTTCACTGATCATATCAACACCATCGCGAAGCAATTGCCAGAAAGATGCCGGATCTTTTGCTCCCGGAAAACGGCATGCCATGCCAATTATGGCTATGGGTTCTTCAGAAGTGCCGGTCAATGAATTTACATGTAAGGAAGATTGCTTGTCTTCTGTATTCTCAACAAGATATTGGGTAAGCAGTAATATATTGGGATAGTCATAAGCAAGCGTTGGTGAGAGACGACGCCCAATCATTTCTTCCAGGTCACCTGAAAGTGTTACAACATCAAGAGAGGAGAGTCCATAGTTTGAAAAAGATTCCTGAATATCAATGGAATCCTTGCCTACCTGCAATAACTCTGCAATATGAGTAATCAGCCAGTCCTGAATTTCACTTTTGTTCAACACGTCGTAGATTAATTAAAGAGAAAAAGTTATATAATAATTGTCTGTCTCTTTTAATTCAAAAGACACGGTTTTTAAAATTTTAATTTCTATTTCTTTGAACGATTCCCTCCCACCTGCATCTGCCAAAATGCGGACAATCCCGGTCTCCTATCAGGTGCATTTTGTATATTTTCTTTACTCATATTATTCCAGGAAAGAGGATAAGCCTCGACAGTTGGTACTTCTTGCATCTTCTCCGGCTTCTGTACTTTACCCAGCGCATCGGAAATAAATGGAGCTAATTCCTCATGCTTCACTTTTTGCCTTTTTGCCTCTCTTTCTTGAAATTGAGGCAACACTTCCGTTCCAAAAAGTTCCAGCGATTTACAGATATCCTCATGACGATAATTACCGCTTTGTTGCAATAAAATCAATTGATCTACACCGGCATCCTCTAAAGCACAAAAATTTTCGATCAGGTGTTTTGGGCTTCCTATCCCTCTCATACCCGCCTTTTTTCGTTCTCGTTCCATCTTTTCAACAACAGAGGATGGGCGCTTTTTAAAATCACTCCACAAATTGGTACGGCCGGGAACATGAGTACCATCACGCCAGTAATGACCTAATCCATATGCAAAGAATTGGGCTCCTTCTATACCTCGTTGTATCGCCGTTTCGTTATCCTTATCACACATAAACCCTGTAAGCATGGCTACATTAGGGTTAACTGATTGTGCAATGGGGTTACAATTCGTTTTGAAAATTTCATAATACTCGTCAATCCAAAATTTCGCTTCATCCGCGTTTACAAAAGCAAAAGTTAGTGCCCCCATACCCAAACGTGCGGCCAACTGCAAACTGTCCCTGTTTGAACAAGCGGCCCATACAGGAGGATGTGGTTTTTGAATAGGTTTTGGGACTATGTTTCTATGGGGCATCGAAAAATATTTTCCATTAAAGCCGGGATAAGGTTCCATACACATCATTTTTGCCGTCTCTTCTACAGCTTCAGCCCACATAGCACGTTTGTCAACAAAGTCAACACCAAATCCTTCGAGTTCCATTCGTGAACCTGACTCACCGGTACCCCATTCCACTCTACCCCCGCTGATGATATCAAGTGTGGCAAGTCTTTCTGCAATTCTCGCAGGGTGATTAAAATTCGGTGACATTGCGACAATACCATGTCCGAGGCGGATATTCCTGGTCCGCTGACTACAAGCAGCAAGGAAGACTTCGGGAGCGGAGGAATGACAATACTCTTCAAGAAAGTGATGTTCCTGAGCCCATACATATTCAATTCCGAGACGATCCGCTAACTCTACCTGTTCCAATGCTTCGTGAAAAAGTTTAGCTTCATCCCCTTCCCCCCAGGGGCGGGGTAATTGCAGATCGATAAATATGCCGAATTTCATGTTGACTTGATTTCTTTAAGGGCTTCCGCCATGTAATTTGTTTTGCAAAGAAAGTGTCTTATTTTACCGCTGGTAGTTCTTGGTATGTCACCTGGGTTCATTAGTCTGACGTCATGGATATGTAACTCATGATGTGTCGCGACAGCCTGGCGGATTGATTTTATGACTTCCTCCCCATTTACTTTATGTTTCTGTTCAATCTCAGCATTCACAATGATGCGTTCATTATCAGAATCGATGATTGAAAAAACAGCGCATCCTGCTAACCGGATCGCAGAATGGCATCTTTCTACCGTCCTTTCCAGGTCGTGAGCATGGTGGTTTTTTCCATCAGAAATAATAAGATTCTTGAGCCGCCCTGTTATGTATAATTCTCCTTCATGGAGAAATCCTAAATCCCCCGTACGCAAGAATGGTCCTTCGTTGCTATTAGACAACCGGGCATCAAATATTAGCTTAGTTTCCAGGGGTTTATTCCAATAACCGTCAGCGACGCTGGGTCCGCTCACCCAGATTTCTCCGATTTGATCATCGGGGCACAAAGACAACGTCTCGGCGTTAACAATCTTTATCAGGTGCTCATCAATGCTTTTTCCACAGCTTACAAGTGTCCTGGTGCCTGTATTTTTTTCAGCTGTAATGAATACCTGGTTCCGTTCAAGACCGGAATTCACCAGATTTTGGATTACTGGAATTCTACCTTTCGGACCGCCTGCAACCAATAAAGTTGCTTCGGCTAAACCGTAACAAGGCAATATAGCCTCTCGACGAAAACCGCATGGGGCAAAGTAGTCTGCAAATTCCTCCAATGTTTTGTGATAAACTGGTTCCGCACCATTAAATGCAACTTCCCAACTGCTGAGATCAAGTAGTTGCCTTTGTTCGGGCCTTATTCTCCTGGTGCATAAATCGTATGCGAAATTAGGTCCCCCACTGGTCGTGGCTTGAAAACGAGAGATCGCCTGCAGCCAGCGAATAGGCCGCTGTAAAAAAAACAGGTGTGATATTAATGTCGCAGGGTATCCTGTGAAGAGCGGTTGTAATATGCCTCCTACAAGACCCATATCATGATAGGGAGGCAACCAAATAACCGCGTGACTTTTGCTTGATTGCCCAAAACAATTTTCTATAAGACCAAGGTTATGGAAAAGATTTCTATGACTGACTACTACACCCCTTGGCGATGTCGTTGAGCCAGATGTGTATTGAAGAAACGCAATATCATTCCCTGCAATCTTTGGCTGTTGCCAATTCTCAGTCCAATCCTCCATTTCATCCTCGCCCATTACCACCAACTTCATGTTGCCAAATGCATCTCTGATTTCATTTTGAGACTTTAACCCGTCAAAGAATGTTGGGGTTAACAAGGCCAAAGAAGGATTTGCATCAGCAGCTATACGACGAATTATGGGGAACGTTCTTTCCAGCCGTGCATGATGAGGGGGATGTGACGGAACAGCAATGATCCTGGAATACAGACAACCAAAAAAAGCTACAATAAAATCTAACCCGGGTGGAAAGAGTAAAAGCGCCCGATCCCCGGCCTTTGCCGAAGACTGGAGCAAGGCGCCTATGGAACGTGCACGTCGATCCAAATCTCCATAAGTCAAAACAACTTCCTCAAATTCTCCGTCAATCAAGAATCGATAGGCCACCCGATGTGGCTGGTTTTCTGCACGCCATCGTAAGATATCGAAAAGTGTAAATGGCACCTGCATCATACGAAATCAATTATATTATCTTCCTCATTTATAATAGAATTTAAAATCAGCCAACCAATGTTGACACCTTAGGAATACACATTTGGTTCGGGAACTCAATCGCAAAAAACCTTGCACTCCTAAAGTAAGTGTTTTGGGTAATAAAACTTAATTTTAAAGGGTGTAATTTTTAGGGATAATTGCAATCGTACATTATTACTAAGATTAGTTTCAGTGATAGAAAATTACTAATTCAAATCGCAATCTGGAAAATATGGATCTCCAACAGAATACCATCATTGAAAGCATTGGGGTCTATCTTCCGGCACAATCACTATCCACCGGCGAAGTGCTTATGGGTTGTAAAAATAAGATTCATTTCCCTTTGGAAAATATTACCGGGATTAAAAGCAGACGAATAGCAGGACAGAATGAGTTTTCTATTGATTTGGCCAGGAATGCTATTCGCGACTGCCTGGCAAAATCAAAATACAATCCGACAGATATAGATATCATAATTTGCTGTAACATCTCAAGATATGATGGACCTGGTTCGCTTTCCTTTGAACCAAGCACTTCCATCAAGCTCAGGCAATACTTCGGTTTTAGCAATGCGATAGTATTTGATATTACCAATGCCTGTGCCGGCATGTTTACCGGGATATACATCGTAAACGCTCTATTAAAGACCGGGGCTATCCAACGTGGTATGGTAGTAAGTGGTGAATATATTACTAACCTGACTCAAACTGCTCAAAGAGAAATAGAAAGTTTCATGGATACACGGCTTGCATGTTTGACCCTGGGAGACGCAGGAGCCGCGTTGATCCTAGAGCAGACTCCTGATAAGCAGACCGGTTTTCAGGAATTCGACATTCAAACGTACGGTCGCTACAGTCCATACTGCATCTCCAAAGCCTCAGAACAAGGTGGAATGATCATGTACACAGATTCGGTCAGGATGACGGAAGCAGCTGTTAAATCAGGTGCGGAAAACGCACTAGATGCGTTACAACGTGCCGGATGGCAACCCAATGAATTTCAACATTTAATTATGCACCAGACCTCTAAAATGAGCCTGAATAGTGCATCCCGGGCGATCAATAATTTGCTGAACAGTAAAATATGTCACGATGGTAATACCATCAACAACCTCGAACAACGTGGCAATACCGCTTCGACGGCGCATTTCATTGCCATAGCTGATGGCATTCGTGAAAGTAAAATTCATTCCGGGGATAAAGTAGTTTTCAGTATTACAGCTTCCGGTCTTACCATCGGTACAGCGCTTTATATTTTTGATGATTTACCGGATCGATTGCGTCAAATGGAGTTACAGCAATCCGCTAAACAAAAAGAGACCCCCATCAATCCGTCTCGTTCTGCTTCAAGGAATAATGTTCCCAGAATTCGGATTGAAAGTTTGGGAACTATTCCGGAAAAGACCAATGAAAAAAAGAATTCAATGGAATTATTGAATCAGGCGGCAACAAATTGTCTCAGGAAATCCTCCTACCAGGGCAATGAGATTGGTTTACTGATCTATACCGGCGTCTATCGTAGTGAATATATTCTTGAACCGGCATACGCCGCTTTATTGGCGGGAGATTTGGATATGAATGCAACCGCTTCGGGCCCGGACAACAAAAAAACACTTGCCTTTGATATTTTTAATGGTTCCATAGGCTTCCTGAATGCCTGCTATGTCGCACAACAGATGATTTCGGCTGAAAAATGCAAGACTGCCATGATTGTCGCAGCTGAAATTGAAAACAACGCCGATTCATCGGTTGGTAAGTTGGTGGGTATCCGCGAAACCGCATCAGCGCTCATCCTGGATTCGCATCCATCAGACAATAGAGGGTTTTCCCGGTTTCAATTTAGCTATCATGTGGAATCAATCAACGCCTACACAACTAATTATATGGCCGAGGGTGGTAATCCCTATCTTCACATTGCGAAAGACGCAAATCTCGAGACGCTCTATGTAACACACATTTTCCCTGCCGTTCAGCAGTTGTTGCAGGCTGAAGGACTTGATCTAAACCGCATAGATATGGTTTTTCCGCCACAAATCTCTTCCGGGTTCATTACGCGATTGAGTGAAAAGATGCATCTTCCAAAGGAAAAGTTTGTGGATGTCGCGGGGGAAGGACCCGACTACTTTTCGTCTTCAGTGCCCTATGCGTTGGACTATGCTTTTGAAAAGAACCTTGTTAAACCTGGGGATAACGGGTTGATAATAGCTGTTGGCTCAGGAATACAGGTTGGCTGCGCCATTTATCATTTTTGATTCTAAAGATGTATGTGTGCTTTAAAAAGATATCAACTTCCGCCAGGACCGAAGCCAAAAATTCCTTTGGGTCATTTATTCAGTTTCCGTCGCGACAGTATTGGTTTTTTGAAAAAAATTGCTGATGAATACGGAGACATCGTTCACTTTAAAATTGGCCCGATTAGGGTTGTTCTTTTGAATCACCCGGATTTTATCAAAGAAGTGCTCTCGACGCAACATCGTAATTTTGTAAAAGGTCGGCCTTTGGAAATGGCAAAGGAAGTGCTAGGGGAAGGCCTGTCTGACAAGTGAAGGAGAATTTCATAAACACCAATCCCGGGTGATTCAGCCAGCATTCCATCGCAATATGCTCGAATCCTACTCACCTGCAATAACGGGATCGACTACACGACTGATGCGTAGCTGGGAGGATGGTATGAAGACGGATATCAAAGAAGAAATGACCAAGTTGAGTGTAGTGATAGCCGGAAAAACATTGTTCAATGCTGATGTAGAAAAAGAAGCCCCGGAAATCAACCAGGCCCTGGATACAGCTACAAGTTTGTTCGGAAGGATCCCATTGCCTTTTTCGGAATGGTTACTTAAACTTCCTCTCCCTGGCACACTCGGTTTTACAGGGCTAAAGCGCGACTGGATGATATGATAGAAAGAATGATAGATGAGCGCCGGCACAACAAATTAGATAACGGGGACCTGGTCTCTTTACTGCTCAGCGCAAAAGATGGCAAAGATGGCGGCGGGGGAATGAGCGAACAACAGGTGCGGGATGAGGCGATCACCCTTTTTCTGACGGCATTCGATACAACTTCCACCGCTCTTACCTGGGCTTGGTATCTTCTTTCGCAAAACCCTGAAGCCGAAGCCGAATTGCATGAAGAACTTGATCACGTGCTAGAAGGCCGGTTACCCCAGGCGGAAGATATCCCAAAATTAAAATACACAAGAATGGTGTTCGGGGAATCGTTGCGGCTTTATCCTCCCTCCTATGTGATACCACGCCAGGCACTGGAAGATTTTGCGATTGATAAATATATTGTACCCCGTGGTACCATTATCCTGATGAGTCCATATTTGATACATCGCGATCCCCGGTTTCATCCGGACCCGGAGAAATTTAATCCTCATGGATGGGATCAACATTCACATAGTCAGAATTCGAAATATGAGTATTTTCCATTTAGCAGAGGGCCACGCTCATGTATAGGGGAACCCTTTGCCTGGATGCAGGGGGTATTGGTGCTCGCTACCGTAGCACAAAAGTGGCGAATAAAACTGGTTCCGGGTCACCCGGTTGCGTTGTTACCTCTAATTAACCTTCGTCCAAGGTTTGGGATGATGATGCTGCTACAGCGAAGAAACTAAAATGGATTGATTTAATATATAATGAATAACAAAGTATTAGAATGGCGTTGGTCAATTCCCGGAGAATTGATCAATTCAAATGAGGTCCATGTGTGGCGCGTGTGCCTCGATTTCGATGCGCTTCAATGTGAGAGGCTCGGGGAAAATCTATCAGCTGACGAATTAGCAAGGGCAAGGCGGTTTTATTTTGAAAGAGATCAAAAACGATACGTGGTGGCACGTGGAATGCTTCGCTATATACTTAGCGCTTATCTTGAGAAAAAGCCACATGAGCTTCGGTTTGCGTATACCCCTCAAGGAAAACCGTTAATGGTGAATGATTCGGGATACGATACACTTTCTTTTAACGTGTCGCACTCCGATGCCTTCGCACTTTATGCTGTTACCAGAGGCAGGAGCGTTGGCATTGATATCGAGCGTATACGCGATGACGTTGCCATTGATCAGGTGTCCCGTAAGTTTTTCTCGGAGGGCGAAATCAGTTCGATTGAGAAAACGGAGGAGAACAAGCGGGCCAGGGTGTTCTTTCAATACTGGACCAGGAAAGAAGCGTTTCTCAAGGCCACTGGCATGGGGCTTTCGTTTCCAATGGAGCAGTGTGATGTTTCATTAATGGGCGGAAAGGTTAGGTCGCCTTTAATATTGCCGGGTGATCCTGCCGAAAGCCCTTGTTGGTATGGACAGGATTTGTTTCCCGGGCATGGTTATGCTGGAGCAATTTCGGTGGAAGGAAGTGATTGGCAACTTTCTTGCCGGCATTATGCTGTATGAGGCATAGTGATTGAACTTTTATGGAGACAAGATGGATTTCATTTCCGGCAGCAATTTTGCTGAAAATGCATGAAGGTGTAGGATCATAGAATGTTTCACTTCCATTTTTAAACGCTGCCCATACCGTTGGTCCTGGTGCCTGTCCCAATCGCCAATCCATATATCAAATAACCTGGCTTTCAAAAAAGCTTTTTATTAAAGCTTATACTTCTTACGATAGATGTTAGAAATTTTCGCTATAATAATTCATCTTTTTCTTATAGCGGTTCTCCAGATAATCTTTTAAAATAAAAATACTCATCGATAAACACAAATACGAACAGAAAATAAAATTATTTTGGCTAAAGCCAACAAACAATAAAAATAAGTCCACGATCTGAAGCTCGTGGCAACTAAGCAACAAATACAAATCATGATTGTATTCATAATATTAATATTGGTGGGTTTATAAAATAAATAACTCTATAAAAAAATTATTAAGAAAATGAAGGTATTGATATTAGGATGGTTGTCTTTGCTGCTCGCATTCAGTTGCCCGGCGCAGCGACCGAGCGATTGGGAGAACCCTCAACTCGTTTCACAAAATACAATGCAGCCACATGCACATTTTATTCCTTATGGGAATGAAGAAGGATGCATTGCAAAAAAATTCTTCGCCATTTATATTATCATTAGATGGATTATGGAAATTTCAGCTTACAAATAATCCATCAGAACGACCCGAAGATTATTATAAAAACAATTTTGACGTAAGCAAATGGAACAATATTAAAGTACCCGCTAACTGGCAGGTGGAAGGTTATGATAAATTTATTTTCACTGATGTGGAATATCCGATTCCGCCAAACCCTCCTTTCGTTCCTAAAGATTATAACCCTGTGGGTTCCTATAAAAGAACATTCGCTGTTCCGTCAGGCTGGAAAGATAAAAATGTATTTATTCACCTCGGTGCGGTAAACTCTTTTTTTTATTTATGGATAAATGAACATTATGTTGGCTTAAGCAAAGACAGTAAAACGCCTGCTGAATTTGATATTGGCAAGTTTTTGCAAAAGGGTGAGAACACTGTGTCTTTACAGGTATTTCGTTTTAGTGATGGTACTTATCTTGAAGGTCAGGATATGTGGAAGCTGAGTGGAATTGAGCGAAGTGTTTATTTAATAGCGAGACCAAAACTTTCGGTATATGATTTTTTTGTAAAGGCAGGCTTGGATGAAGACTACAAAAATGGATTGTTTGACTTAACAATCACACTAAATAATTTGCCGGCTAAAAACCAAAGCTCTCAATCGCTCCAGGTAAAAATATTAGATGATGAAGACAAAATTATTTATCAGCAACAATCAAAATTTATTTCGAAGAAAGAACTTAATTTTTCTCACACTTTCGAAAATGTAAAGAGCTGGAATGCAGAGCATCCAAATCTTTATAAACTTATCATCAATCATCTTGACGAAAAAGGAAATATAATTGAATCCATTTTTCAAAACATAGGATTTAGAACTATAGAAATAAAGCATGGCTTATTGCTGGTAAATGGTGTTACTATAAAAATAAAAGGCGTGAACCGGCATGAACATGATATGTACAATGGAAAAGTTATTACCGTGGAAAGTATGGTGAATGATATTCGTCTATTTAAGCAATATAATATCAATGCCATGCGCTGCAGTCATTACCCGAATCGTGAGGAATGGTATGATCTGTGCGATAAATACGGCATTTATTTGATAGACGAAGCGAATATTGAATGTGATGGCATGAGTCTTTCTCCCATTAATACTTTAACTGATAAACCCGATTGGAAAGCCGCTTACTTAAATCGTACGCAACGCATGTTTGAACGGGATAAAAATCATTGCAGCATCATCACCTGGTCGCTGGGCAATGAAAGCAGGTGGGGAGAGAATTTTGTTGCTACTTATAATTATCTCAAAGCAAGCGATGGTACTCGGCCGGTTCAGTACGAAGAAGCAAGAGACAATCCTTATACAGATATAATTTGCCCGATGTACAAATCACTTAACGTTATGCAGGAGTATGTAAAGGAATGGCACGAGCGCCCATTTATACAGGTGGAGTATGCGCATATGATGGGCAACAGCGGTGGCAATCTTAAAGATGACTGGGATATGATTCACAAATACCCGCAACTGCAGGGTGGATTTATCTGGGATTTTTGCGACCAGGCTTTTAAAAGAAAAGATAAAAACGGAAGAGACATCTGGGCGTATGGTCGCGATATGGGCATAGTAGGAAACACAAGCGACACAAGCTTTTGCGCCGATGGTATGTTTGCTGCCGACCGCACGCCACACCCGCAGGCTTATGAAGTAAAAAAGGTATATCAAAACATTTCTTTTGAACCCGTTAGTATCACTAACAATACTTTTCGCTTCACGAACAGATTTGATTTTACAAACCTTAATCAATATAATTTTCATTGGTATATAAAAGCAGATGGAAAAATAATAAAACAAGGAGATGCGGGGGATATTGATATCCCGCCACACCAATCCAAAGAAATTGTGCTGGACATTACCGGCATTGATATAAAACCGGCAACTGAATATTTTTTATACATCGAAGCAAAAACAAAACAGGCCACTGAACTTGTCCCTAAAGATTACATTATTGCACGGGAACAATTTGAATTGCCCTGGCATAAAGATGCGACTACAAAGGATGAAACAAATTATCCTGCATTGCAACAGTCAGAGAATACACAGGAAATAAAAATCTTTAATAAAAATTTTTCTGCCTCTTTTAATAAAAAAACGGGATGGCTGCAATCTTACACATACCAAAACAATTCATTCATAAAAGAACCCTTGGAGCCTTATTTCTGGCGTGCGCCAACAGATAATGATATAGGAAACAGCCAGCAGATTCGCTGTGCCATTTGGCAGCACGCCGCTGATGATGCAAGACTTGATAGTTTTATCATCAATAAAATTAATCAACAACAAACAGAAATAAGAGCAGCATATTATTTGTCGCAAGTAGATGCAAAATATTTTGTGCAATATTCTATATATGCAAATGGCGATGTGCAGGTACATGTAAATATGCAGGCAGGCAATAAAAATTTCCCGGAAATGCCACGCTTTGGAATGCGGGTTATCATGAACCCAACTTTTGAAAATGTTACCTGGCTTGGCCGCGGGCCGTTTGATAATTATTGCGACAGGAATTATGCGTGCAGCAGTTGATATTTATAATATGCCTGCCGACAGTCTTTTTCATCCTTATGCACGGGCGCAGGAAAGTGGCTATAGAACTGATGTGCGCTGGATGGCCTTGCAGGATAAAAACAATAACGGTTTAATGGCAATAGGAACACCAACTTTCAGCACGGGAGTTTTACATTTTGATATGAACAAGCTTAATTTCAACAGGGATAGCAGCGGAAATAATCATGGTGGTTCCATGAGCAACGATGATTTAATTTGGTGGAATATTGATTATAAACAAATGGGAGTTGGAGGCGATAATGCATGGGGCGCTAAAACGCATTCTGAATATATGTTGCCTTATGGTGATTATGAATATTCATTTTTATTGCGCCCGGTTTCGGCGAGGGATAATTTAATTGATAAAGCAAAATAAGCATGGTGCTGCAGAAGAAAATACGGATGGATTTCAATTTGTATCCTGACCGAACTGATTGTGGGCGGTGGCGACACTGCCCGCCGCGGGCCGCCCCGGTTCGTATGCCCACCAACCGGCAACAAATAAGTATAATACCGCAGAAGAAAATATTGCTTTTGTTTTTTATACTAATCAACTGCCAGGTATATGCTCAGCGCAACAACTTTGCAGATGTGCTTAATCTGCAAACAACTGTAAGCGATACAAATAATATTGAAAAAAATTGTTTTAGTGACTTTGGCGCCTGGCATGCTTATTCATTACCACAACGCAAAGAAGATTATGGTTCTTTTATCGGGCCGCTGCTGATGGATATGAATGGGCAATGGCTTGCTGATAATTTTGCACAACTGCACCTGTCTGGAAAATGGAAAAGAAATTAATCTTGAAGATGCAAAAGCATCGTTACATTATTATCCCGGTTTGCTGCAGCAAAAGCTTGAAATAAATGGATTGAAAATTGAAATGAAATTAATTTTTGTTTCAAACAGGGAGTCCTTACTGAATGCAACAATTATAAATACATCAGCAAAAAAAAGAAACCTGGAAATCGTGTGGAAGGGAACCTCATTGCTGAGTTCAGCACATTTATATAAAACCGAAAATGGGTTGTTGGTAAAATTTTCAAAAAATCAGCATTTATTTGAAATCAACTTTTACGGAAAGGAGAAAAATAATGTTCTTATAAATGAATCTTTTTATCAAATAAAAAGCACAATTGACTTGCAGCCGGGAGGCATTTATAACTCCACGCAGGTTCATCGTTATTTTCTTCAGCCAGATGAAATGCCGAAAAAAAGATATCCAGTATGATTTTTAAACAGAATTAAAAAAGAATGAAACAAGATGGAATGGCTATTTAAAAAAATATTTTTCTTCAACTACTGATTTAAATCTTACTGAAAGAAAACTTGCTGTAAAAGCAATGGTGACCTTAATAACGAATTGGAGAAGCAAAGCAAAAGATATAAAGCACGACGGCGTTTTTCCTTCCATTAATTACCAGGGCTTTTATGGCGTATGGAGCTGGGATAGCTGGAAGCAGGCTGTTGGGTTGAGTTTATTTAATCCAACGCTTGCAAAGGAAAATGTTTTGTGCATGTTCGATTACCAGGATGAATATGGAATGATACCTGATTGTGTTTATACAGAAAAAAATGAAAACAACTGGCGTGATACAAAGCCACCTTTGGCTGCATGGGCAGTTTGGAATATTTATGAAGCAACAAAGGATAATGAATTTGTGAAAGAGATATATCCTAAGCTGGTGAAATATCACCAATGGTGGTATCAATACCGCGACCATGATAAAAATGGTTTGTGTGAATATGGCTCTACAGACGGTACCCGTATTGCAGCGGCATGGGAAAGCGGGATGGATAACGCAGTGCGATTTGATAGCGCCGTGATGGTAAAAAATTCAGCACATGCATTTTCATTAAACCAGGAGTCGGTTGATTTGAATGCGTACCTATATGCAGAAAAATTATACCTGGCAAAACTCGCAACCGTTCTTGATAAAAATAGAGAAGCTTCGGAGTGGAAAAAAGAAGCGGTGCAACTTGAGCCTATAATCAATAAACAGTTCTTTGATGAGGAGAAAGGCTTTTATTACGATAAATTATTTAATAAAAATGAACGGATAAGAGTTGAAGGAACTGAAGGCTGGATTCCGCTATGGGCGGGCATTGCATCACAGATGCAGGCAGAAGCTGTAAAACAAGTAATGAACAATCCTCTTAAGTTTAATACCAATGTTCCCTTACCAACCTTTACAGCCGACCATCCAAAGTTTGACCCGCTGAATGGCTATTGGCGGGGCCCTGTTTGGCTCGACCAGTTTTATTTTGGAATAGAAGGGCTGAAGAAATATGGATATTCATCTTTGGCAAATGCATTTGTAAATAAATTGTGGACGAACGCGGAAGGTCTTACCGGCGATAAACCTATATATGAAAATTATCATCCGCTTACAGGAAAAGGGTTGAATGCAATTAATTTCAGTTGGTCGGCTGCACACATTCTTATGCTTCTTAAAAAATAAATCAATCGCTGAATGAATTTTACAGAACAATATATCAAAGAATTTTCTTTACAACATTACCAACTTGATGTTGAAGCTAAAGCGCTTAATGGCTACGATGAATTGAATTTTTTATTGAAAGATAAAGAGCGGGAACAATATATTTTAAAAGTAGCTACAGATGAACATGGTGTACATTTTCTGGATGCACAGGTACAGATTGTAAATCATTTATCTCAGAGCAAAGTATCAGATAAATTTCAGCATTACCTGCTTAAATACAGATGGCCGCGAGATAACAACATTGGTTATTAATGGAAGGAATTACTATCTCAGGATTCTATCTTTTCTCGAAGGAATATTTTGGGTTGATGCAAAAAATCACAGTGATGAATTGTTGCTGGCTCTTGGATGCTTTCTAGGTGAAATGGACAAGTCATTAAAAGATTTCAGCCACCTTGCTATGCAGCGGCATTATGAATGGGATATTGCAAATTCATTGGATGCAGAAGTGAATCTGCCCTATATTAGAGACCATGAAAGGAGAAGAATAGCGGCCTATTTTTTAATGCAGTTTCGCACAGAAGTTCAACCGCTTCAACATCTTTTACGCAAGGCATATATACACAACGATGCCAACGACTACAATGTATTGGTACAGGATAATGAAGTAGCCGGGCTAATTGATTTCGGTGATATGGTTTTCACAAGCCTTATCAACAATCTTGCTGTAGCCTGTACCTATGCAATGTTTCAGCAGAAAGATGTACTTCATGCCGCGGCAACAGTAGTTAAAGGATATCATGAAAAATATCCCATAACAGAACAGGAAGTTTCGGTCTTGTATTATCTTATTGCCGGGCGGCTATGCATAAGCGTTACCCGTTCGGCTTACAGTGCTTCCTTAGATAGTGCAAATGAACATCACTTTATCACGGAAAAAAATGCATGGGAATTACTATTTAAACTTATTGAAATAAATCCTGTAAAAGCAGAGGATAGTTTCAGATTGGCCTGTGGTTTTTCGTCAATCATAGATGACGCGGATGATTACACAGAACTGGAACAAAAAAGAAATGCGCATGTAGGGCGAAACCTTAGCATCAGTTATAAAAAACATTTAAAAATTGTAAAAGGAGCATTACAATATTTGTACGATGACAAAGGAAATACTTTTGTTGATTGTGTAAACAACGTGAGTCATGTAGGGCATTGTCATCCCAAAGTTGTAAGAGCAATGCAAAAGCAAATTGCTACACTTAATACCAATACACGTTATTTAAATGATAACATAGTAGAATATGCGAAGAAGCTAACAGCAACACTTCCCCAAAAATTATCTGTTTGTTATTTTACAAACAGTGGCAGCGAAGCCAACGACCTCGCCATTCGTATGAGCCGGCATTTTACAAAGCAGCAGGATGTAATTGTACTGGACCATGCTTATCACGGCACATCAACAACAGCCATTGAAATGAGTCCCTACAAATTTGATGGCAAAGGCGGTTTTGGAAAAAAGCTATACATACACAAAGCCATGAATCCCGATTTGTACCGGGGTAACTATGGTTTTGATGATGCGGACGCAGGAAGAAAATATGCAACCGATGTACAGCGAATTATCACTTCTTTAAAAAATGAAAATAAATCTCCTGCTGCATTTATTTGCGAAACATTGCTCGGGGTAGGAGGACAAATTCCTTTGCCTGAAAATTATCTGAAAGAAGTTTATAAATATGTAAGAGCTGCTGGTGGCATTTGTATCGCGGACGAAGTACAGGTAGGATTTGGAAGAGTAGGAACGGTATTTTGGGGATTTGAATTGCAGGAAGTTGTGCCGGATATTGTAGTTATGGGAAAGCCAATTGGCAACGGGCATCCGTTAGCCGCAGTGGTGGTTACAGAAGAAATAGCCAATGCTTTTAATAACGGCATGGAATACTTCAACACGTTTGGCGGCAACCCGGTTTCAATGGCAACAGGATTGGCAGTGTTGAAAGTGATAGAGGATGAATCGTTACAAAAAAATGCGTTGGAAGTAGGCAATCATTTATTAGATGGTTTAAAAAAATTAATGAACAAATATTCATTGATAGGAGACGTGAGAGGCCATGGATTATTTGTGGGTGCCGAGTTGGTTACAGATAGAACAACGAAAGAGCCCGCTGTTGAGGCAATTGATATAATTGTAGAAAAAATGAAGGATAGAGGCTTCCTGTTAAGTACGGACGGGCCATTACACAATGTGCTTAAAATAAAACCGCCCATTGTATTTTCAAAAAAGAATGCAGATGACATGCTTAATAATCTTGATGAAGTATTGAGTGAATTTTTAGATTTGATGAAATGAATACAAAGACTAAAGTGTTAGAAAGCACGTATGCTTTCCAGACAAATAAAATCACTACGTAAAAATTTTATTAAACACTTATAGTATGGATTTCCTGAAGAATTAAGAATTGAGGAATTAAGTGTCCGGAAATAAACTTCCTTATTTGATTGGGCCCTGTTGCGCTCCTGAGCATTTTAAAAACAGGAAGCATCTTATTCTAAAATTAATATTCATGGCGCCTGCAAAGGACATAAGTTCACGGGTAGGCTAATACAAAAATTCTAAAAAACAGTTTCATTTAAAAAGCCCTTTATTCTTGTGAAGGAATCGGCAAGAGTTCTGCCTTGCCAGCCATGGCCTTCATTTGGATAAAATATATATTGATTGCGAACGCCGGCATCTGTTAGTTTGTTTTGCAACGTACTTTGCTGGTCCTTATTTACGAGGAGATCGAATCCGCCCTGAAAAAGAATTGTAGGCGGTGAGTCGGCAGATACAAAATTTACAGGACTAGAACTGGTATATATAAATGGATCCTCAGTGAGCGTTTTACCGGTAACTTGTCATAATGCAAGCGGAACCAGTGGATTTAAAGGACTTTGTATAAGTCCATAAGGTCTGTCGGGGCAAAAAACGAAACGATAGCCTTTGGTATCACCGGCTCCTTATATTTATAGCCTTGTAATAATGCAAGGGTTCCTCCGGCACTCACTCCCAATAAAACCAATTTTTTTGAAACATTGAAGTTTGCTGCATTGCTAATAATAAATTCCAGGGCTGCCTTAACATCATTTTCCTGGGTAGGAAACAGAGTGTCGTTGGTTGTTGCCTGCCTGTAGCTTATATTAAAAAAAGCATAATCGTTCAAACGCCTCTGCATAGGTTGAATATAGTTTGAAAGCTCATCTTTGCTACCTCTGTTAAATCCGCCACCATGAATAGTCACTAAAATTTTTGTACAAAAAGCTGAACGATAAGGAGGAAGATAAACATCCAAAGCTTGTGCCGGATGGGTACCGTAAGAAACATTTAAGATAATCCGGGAAGGCATGCTCCAGCGGTTTTGACTATCAGCTTCCATTTTCTTTCCTTGAACTTATTACTTTGCTAAAAAAATTAGTAATTTGCAAATGGATTGTACACAAAATCTGGAAGCAGAATTTTCTAATGATAGTGTCCAAAGCAGATATAATTGCCCAGTTACAAAGAGATATTCTCCCCTTACAGGGATTCAAAAAAATATTGAACCCTGCAGCAATTGATGTGCTGCCATCTGTCATTAACAATGCTTTTCCAAATGCACAGTTTCCCTTAGGGGCAATTCATGAATTTATTTCTTATGATCGTGAAGATATAGCAGCCACAGGCGGTTTCATTTCAGGCATGGTTAGTTCACTTATGCATAATTCCAAGGCATGTATATGGATAAATTCTTCAAATACTATTTTTCCTCCTGCATTAAAATCATTTGGTATTGCACCGGAAAATATCATTTTCATTAACCTAAAAAATGAAAAAGAAATTTTATGGGCAATGGAAGAAGCGCTTAAGTGTGAAGGCCTCGCAGCAGTAGTGGGCGAAATGCGGGAATTAAGCTTTACAGCTTCAAGACGGTTACAATTAGCTGTTGAGCAAAGCCGGGTAACAGGCTTTATTCTTCGTAACAATCCGGGTAGTTTGAATACAACAGCTTGTGTAACCCGTTGGAAAATTACCTCCATTCTCAGTGAGTTAGCAGGTGACTTGCCTGGTGTGGGTTTTCCCCGCTGGAATGTAGAACTCTTGAAAGTAAGAAATGGCAAGTCCGGAAATTGGGAGATAGAATTTGTGGGAGGGCGCTTTAGGCTTGTTTCTAAAATTACTGCAATTCAACATCAGCTACAAAAGAAAACAGGCTGATATGCAGAAGCGTTTTGTTGCTATATGGTTTTGTTCTTTAACAACGGATTGGTTCATTCGCCGGCAACCTCCTTTAAAGACCATACCTTTTGTATTGGCGGCTCCGGATCATGGCAGAATGATCATAACAGCAGTTAATACCATGGCCAAAAATGAATGTGTTAAAAAAGGAATGGTAGTAGCGGACGCAAGAGCCATAATCCCTTCCTTGGAAGTTCTGGATGATAAACCGGAACTGCCTGCTACATTGCTGAAGGGTATTGCTGAATGGTGTATCCGTTATTCACCTTTTGTTTCTATTGATTTACCGGATGGGATTATTCTTAATGCTACCGGATGTGCTCACCTTTGGGGAGATGAAAAACAGTACCTAACGGACATAAGTAAACGATTAATACATTTTGGGTATAATGTCCGTATTGCAATGGCAGATACTATCGGTGCAGCATGGGCTATCGTACGATTTGGGAATCACCAGTCAATTGTTGAAAGCGGCCGGCAGCCACCAGCACTCCTTTCAATGCCATCAGCATCACTCAGGCTTGAAGCGGAAACTTTAGATCGATTGGATCAACTGGGTCTTCGGCAAATCAAACAGTTAATCAATATGCCGCGTTCTGCTATCAGGCGCCGTTTTGGCCGGCAATTGTTACAGCGTTTAGACCAGGCGTTAGGTTATGAAGAAGAGATAGTACAGCCTGTATTTCCAATAGCACCTTACCAGGAGCGGCTACCTTGTTTGGAACCCATTATCACAGCAACAGGAATTGAAATCGCTTTACAACGATTGCTTGATACTTTATGTCATCGTCTTCAAAAGGAAGAAAAAGGGCTTCGCATGGCAGTGTTTAAATGTTATCGTACAGATGGCAGAATTGAAAAGATTAGCATTGGAACCAATCGGCCTTCATGCAATCGAAGACATATTCTTAAGTTATTTGAAGATAAGATAGAAACAATAGAACCTGCCGGCGGGATAGAACTATTTACACTGGAGACCTCAAAAGTGGAAGATGTGTCAGCCGTGCAGGAAAAATTGTGGAGCAATAATGGTGAGCTGCATGATATAATTTTAGCTGAATTATTGGATCGTTTGGCCGGGAAGATTGGTCTCAACAATATTCACCGTTATGTGCCTGATGAACATTATTTACCGGAGCGTTCTTTTAAAAAAACTTCTTCGATAGATGAAAAAATACAAACAGAATGGAAGATTGACAAGCCAAGGCCTTTGCAATTATTATCAAGGCCTGAACCTGTAGAGGTGACTGCGCCTATTCCTGATTACCCACCTATGTTGTTTCGTCATAAAGAAAAATTGCATACAATAATAAAGGCAGATGGGCCAGAACGCATAGAGCAGGAATGGTGGCTGGAGGATGGACAACACAGGGATTATTATTATGTGGAAGATGAAGAAGGAAAACGATACTGGTTGTTTCGGTCAGGACATTACGATGCGGCCAAAAATTATAAATGGTTTATCCATGGATTTTTTGCGTAACCTAACCGCCAACTCCTTTCCAAGGAGGCGGACGGTACTTTTAACTATTTTATGAACTATACAGAACTACAAATAACAACGAACTTCAGTTTCCTTCGCGGTGCTTCGCATCCTGAAGAATTAGTAGAATATGCCGTAGCTATTGGATACAACGAAATAGCCATAACAGACCGAAACAGTTTTGCGGGGATTGTTCGTGCGCATGCTGCCGCGAAGAAAAATAATATTCGCATTGTTATTGGTTGTCGTCTTGATTTAATGGATGGCTTGAGCCTGCTTGCATATCCAACTAATAAAAAGGCCTACTCGCAATTGTGTAACCTTCTTACTACAGGAAACATTCGGGCTGAAAAAGGTGAATGCCATTTGTATAAAGCAGATATTTACCAATATGCCAAAGACATAAAATTTATTGTTCTGCCACCGACTGAATTAAATGAGATATTTAATTTTGATATATCATTTGCAAATGCCTTAAAAGAATATAGCGAAGTTTTTGGCGATAATCTTTTTATTGCTGCATGCCGACTTTACCAGGGAAATGACAATAAATATTTATATCGTCTTGAAAAAATCTCTGCACAATTTAATATTCCACTGGTTGCCACTAATGATGTGCACTATCATACACCTTCACGCAGGCAGCTGCAGGATATTGTAACATGTATCCGTGAAAAATGTACTATTTATAATGCAGGCTATCGCCTGCATTCAAATGCTGAAAGATATCTAAAACCTAAAAATGAAATATACCGGTTGTTCAGCCATCATCCCCAGGCAGTCGTGCGGACTCAGGAAATTGCGGCAGCCTGTATGTTTTCATTGGATGAATTAAAATATGAATACCCTGAAGAGATCACACATGATGGACGTACACCACAAGAGGAGCTTACTTACTTATCGTGGCAAGGCGCTAAGGAACGCTATGGGAATGCTATTCCTGAAAAAACAATATCAGCTATAAAATATGAATTGAAATTTATTGAGCAAATGGATTATGCTCCTTATTTTCTCACGGTATATGATGTGGTTCGTTTTGCAAGAGAGCAAAAAATTCTTTGCCAGGGGCGTGGTTCTGCAGCAAACTCAACAGTGTGTTATTGTCTTGGTATTACCTCTGTGGATCCTGGTAAATTTGATTTATTGTTTGAGCGGTTTATTTCTGCTGCACGCAATGAGCCGCCGGATATTGATGTGGACTTTGAGCATGAACGCCGTGAAGAAGTAATTCAATATATCTATCAAAAATATGGACGAGATCGTGCAGCCATCATCGCAACTGTAACACAGCAACACCAAAAAGGTGCCATAAGAGATGTGGGAAAAGCAATGGGACTTTCTGTTGATACCATCAATCGTTTATCAGCTTCTATCTGGGAATTTACTGATGAATGGTTTGAAGGCAAACGATTATCGGAGCAGGGATTAAATCCCGGCGATATGCATTTGCGAAAAGTGTTGCAACTCACCAAAGAATTTCTGGGCTTTCCACGCCAGCTCGGCCAGCATACAGGAGGCTTTGTTATTACGCGAAGTAAGCTTTGTGATCTCGTACCAATCATGAATGCACGAATGGAAGACCGTACCTGTATTGAATGGAACAAAGATGATATAGATGTACTGGGCTTTATGAAAATAGATGTGCTTGCATTGGGAATGCTTACCTGCATCCGGAAAGCTTTTGATCTTGCAAAAGAACATTATCGGCTCGAACTAACGCTGGCGAATATCCCACAGGATGATCCGGTGGTTTATGAAATGATATGTCATGCAGATACTATCGGCGTTTTCCAGATTGAAAGCCGGGCACAGCAAAGTATGTTACCAAGGCTAAAGCCGAAATGTTTTTATGACCTGGTAATTGAAGTAGCTATTGTGAGACCCGGCCCTATCCAGGGTGATATGGTTCATCCTTATTTGAGAAGGCGTAATGGGGAAGAGCCTGTTGAATATCCATCAAAGGAATTGGAAGAAATTCTTCATCGGACCCTGGGAGTCCCGCTTTTCCAGGAGCAGGCTATGAAGATTGCGATTGTAGCGGCAGGTTTTACGCCAACCGAAGCGGATGAACTGCGCCGAAGCATGGCCACATTTAAAGCAAAAGGACTGGTTACAAAATTTGAAGAGAAATTGATAGACGGCATGATGAAGAACGGCTATAAGCGTGACTATGCAGAGCGTGTGTTTAAGCAGCTCGAAGGTTTTGGCAGCTATGGTTTTCCTGAAAGCCATGCCGCTAGTTTTGCATTGCTGGTATATGTGTCGAGCTGGATAAAATGTTATTACCCCGATGTATTTGCATGCGCTTTACTCAATAGTATGCCGATGGGGTTTTACCAGCCTGCACAAATTATAATTGATGCAAGAAAGCATGGGGTAGAGGTGAGGCCAGTTGATGTCAACTATTCTGTGTGGGATAATACATTGCAACCAACCCCTTCACCAGGGGGAGAGGGGCCAGGGGGTGAAGTTGTATTACGTCTTGGCTTTCGGCAGGTAAAAGGCTTGCGACATGATGATATGAATATACTGGTGACAGCACGAAGTAAAGTATACAGCTCTATTAATGACCTCCGCAATATAGGGGTGCCCGAAGCCGCTTTGGAAAAATTAGCAGATGCAGATGCATTCAGGTCCATTGGGCTTGATCGCCGACAGGCATTGTGGGAAGTATCTACGAAAGACAGGCCTTATGCTATGTTTACCGGGCAACCTGCAGCAGATGCAAAAGAAGAGCATGTAACCTTACCCGTTATGTCAGCCTCTGAGCATGTAGTGCATGACTATGCCACTACTTCGCTTTCACTTAAAGCACATCCTGTAAGTTTTATACGGGAAAAACTGGACCAGCTACAAATTGTATCCGCCAACCAATTGTCGAAGCTGAAAGATGGCGACCCTGTAAAAGTTGCCGGCCTCGTGCTTGTAAGGCAACGGCCCGGAACCGCAGGCGGCATTTGCTTTATGACCATTGAAGATGAGACAGGATTTGCCAATCTCGTGATTTTTGAAAGCCTGTTTGAAAAGTTCAGAAAAGAAATTTTGCAATCGAAACTGATAATGGCAGAAGGCAAAGTACAGATTGAAGGAGAAGTGATACATGTAATTGTAAAACGCTGTTACAATTTTTCAAAGCTGTTACGACACCTTACCACAACTAAAAATGAAGACCCACAAGTGTTAACCTTAGCACGCCCTGACGAAACATCTATCCCGGCGCATGCACAACGTTTCAAATCAAAAGAAAAACATGAAGAGATTTTTCCCGGGGCAAGAAATTTCAGGTAATAGGTAGAAGATATGCATTGTTGCATTAACAAACATGCTATGTCAAAAACATTATATCCTTTTAAAAACTATTATAGGCTTTTTTGGATTACTATATAATTTCAGGTAATTTTTATCCAGTTGAATTATTTGAACCTTGTCGCCCATCATTATCGTTTTGCCGTCTGCTGATAATTTATATTTACCGGTTATGTTATTAATTGCTTTTCCTCCTTTCTGTTCGGACTTTAAAGTATTGTCCCATGAAAATTTCAGTACCAGTCCTTTGTTATTATTATTTGCCTTTTGTATTTCTTCTTTGTTAAAGCCTTCTGATTCGAATTTTACAAACTCCCAACGGCCCAACAACAGGGATTTTGCCTTCATCTGAGCATATGAAAGGTTACAAATTAGTGACAACATGCACATCGTAATCACACCGGGTAAAAAACTTTTTGTAGAATTTTTAGAAAGAGCCATTTCCTTTATTTAAAAAAGCACAATATTTTTAGTTCCTTGCAGAATTTGAAAATCAATATTATCCACTTTTGCTTTTGTACCGAAGGATGATGGAGTTATTATTTTAATGAAGTAATCATACTATCCCAAACTAAAAGAAAGCTTCGGGTATACATCCCCGTCATGCTGCTCAATCAAAAATTTTCGAAGGATTTAAAATGCCTTCCGGATCAAATGCTTTTTTGATTCCTCTCAGTATCGATAAGTGATGTTCTTTAAAAAACAAGCCCATAAATGGTTTTTGCAAATAGCCAATCCCATGTTCGGCCGAAAGCATACCGCCGAGTGACTTCACTAATTTGTAAATCTCCCGCTTGCCTTCTATACTTTTAATGCGCCATTCTTCTGTTAGAGGTTCATCGCTGGTAATTGAGAAATGGATATTACCGTCGCCGATATGGCCAAGGTTGCTTGTCTTTAAGCCGAGCGCTGCACCTATTTTTTTTACTCCTTGAAGCAATTCGGGCAACCTTGTTCTCGGCACAACCGTATCTTCTGTAACCATCGCATAGGAAAGAGTCGTAATAGCGTTGGCAGCATTGCGGCGAAGTTTCCACAACTCATTTTTTTGTGCTTCGCTATCTGCAAAAAGAACATCACCAACATCAAATTGCGATAAAACCTCCGCGATTTTCTCACATTCGTTTTGCAATACATCCATGTTGTTGCCATCTACTTCTATCAGTAACAATGCTTCGTAGTCCGGCGAAATAACAAACGGCGATGAACCAACATAACGCACCGCATAATCTATAGTTTCCTTATCCATAAATTCGAGAGCGGAAGGAATAACCCCCGATTTAAAAATATCTGCGACAACCGCACATGCTTCTTCTGCTTTATGAAACAATGCAAGCATCAGCAAATTAAATGGAGGATAGGGAAGTAGTTTCAAAACTATTTTGGTTACTACGGCAAGGGTACCTTCGCTGCCTGTAATTAATTGCGCCAGATTATAACCGGTAGAATTTTTTAAAGTATTGGCACCGGTCCACATTACTTCACCGTTTGTTAATACAATTTCAAGATTTAAAACATAGTCACGGGTGACGCCATATTTCACACACCGTGGTCCGCCTGCATTTGTCGCAACGTTGCCACCGATATGCGAATAACCACGTCCTGCAGGGTCGGGTGGATAAAACAACTCTTTATCGCGAAGCACATTTTGTAAATGTTCCGTAATAACGCCGGGTTCTACAACTACCTGGTAATTTTTATCATCGATATCAAGTATCTTATCAAAACGTTCCATAGATAAAGCAACACCACCATGAACAGGTACAGCGCTGCCGGTTAAACCGCTTCGTGCACCCTGCACCGTTACAGGAATGCGGTGTTCATTACACAAAGCCATAATTTTGGAAACGTTCCCGGTATCAGAAGGTGTAACGACTACTTCGGGTAGAAAATACAAGTCTTTAGAAAAGTCGCGTCCATGATTTTCGAGCCTTTCCGCCTGCGTGAAAACAGCATTAGCGCCCACTACAGCTGTTAGTTTTTGGATGAATGCAGGAGTGACCTTATTAAATTTTGTCATCGTTATTTCCCTAAATTATGAAGAAGATTTTGTTTTCATGATAAACTGTTTTGTATTTTATAGTGGTTAAAATCCATAAATTTTCACAAACATTTTTTCTAGATAAGTGTACTGCGACCCATAAAAAACATTTTTGTAATACATATCCGCGATACATCTTTGCACGTCCATGCAACATACTTCCGGGAAACAGGCGCCATTAGTAACAGTAATAATTGCATTTGCAATTGTTTATATTGTATGGGGCTCTACGTACTTTTTTATACAGGCATCTGAAAGAGATTTTCCTCCTTTTCTCCTGGGAGCGATACGTTTTGCTGCTTCTGGCACCATGTTGCTGGCATGGTGCGCACTAAAAAAGTGTAAGCTGATCTACTGGCCGCAATTAAAAACTTCTTTTATAGTTGGCAATCTTTTATTATTTATCGGCAATGGCGCGATAATATGGGCTGAGATAATTTTGCCCAGTTCTTTTGTGGCGGTATTAGTGTCGGCGGCACCCATATGGTTTGTATTGTTTGATGGCAGGAACCGGAAAGCCAACTTTGCTGATAAGTACATCATTACAGGCGTGCTCGCCGGCTTTGCCGGTGTTGTTCTTTTATTTGCTGAAAAAATATCCGGAATTACACTTCGCACAGGAACTATCCAGGTAATTTCTTTGGTGGTAATCGTTGCAGGAAGTATCAGTTGGAGTGTAGGGTCGTTGTATTCAAAATATAATGCCACGGGTAACACGATGGTAGGTGCATCATGGCAAATGATTTTTGCCTCCTGCTCATTTTTGGTGGTCGCATTGTTTACGGGCGAAATTAATCATTTTCATTTTCAGCAGGTTCATTTGCGTGCATGGCTATCCGTTATATACCTCATTACCATGGGATCGCTTGCAGGTTACAGTGCCTACATCTGGCTGCTGGAGGTAAGGCCTGCAACCCAGGTAAGCACTAACGCTTATGTAAATCCTGTGGTAGCTGTATTGCTGGGTGTACTATTTGGTGGTGAAGTAATAAATGGCCTGCAAATAGGTGCATTGGCCATCATTTTATCAAGCGTTTTTATTATTAATTTTGAGAAGTATAGAAGCAATTAATGGATTTTTTTGTTGGCTCCTTGTCATCTCAATAAAATTCACGTCATGAAAAAACTAAGATCTAAGATATTCAGGCTTATTGTGCAAAACATTTTTCTGGCAGGATGTGCGTTCCCGGCGATATCATGTAATGCTCAACTCTCCACACCGAAGAGAGCATTGCTTGCACTTTCAAAAGCCGATCATACGCTGGCCATTGTAGATCCTGCCACATTAAAGGTTATAGCCCGTATACCTGTTGGCGAAGATCCGCATGAAGTTATTGCGTCCTCAGACGGGAAGACTGCCTACGTCACCATTTACGGTGGCGGGAGTTTGCATGAACTGAATGTACTGGACCTCGTTGCTCAAAAACCTTTACCTAACGTTGATACAAGGCCGCTCTTTGGTCCGCATGGTATCACGTTTGTCGATGGCAAGGTATGGTTTACTGCAGAAGGTTCCAAAGCCATTGGTCGCTACGATCCCGCAACCGGCACACTCGACTGGAGCATGGGAACAGGCCAGGACAGGACACATATGATCTACGTTTCTGCGGACGGGAAAAAGATTTATACGACAAATGTTTCTTACGGGACGGTGAGCATTCTTGTTGATACATTGATCCAGCCTGGACAATTTGGGCCTCCCAATGCAAAGCCTCATGAGGAATGGATGCAAACTGTTATCCCTACTGTGAGGGGTTCGGAGGGGTTTGATGTATCGCCTGATGGCAAAGAATTATGGACAGCATCAAGCGACGATGGAACAATCTCCATAATAGACCTCGGGGCGAAAAAACTGGCAGCAAAAATTGATGCTAAGGTTTTAGGAGCCAACCGGCTGATGTTTACACCGGACGGCAAGTTGGTATTTGTTTCGAGTCTTCGTTCAGGTGAATTGACCATTTATGATGCCGCATCACGTAAGGAGGTAAAGCGGCTAAAACTGGGCCGCGGTGCAGCAGGAATTCTTATGGACCCTGTTGGTTCCCGTGCTTTTGTTGCCTGTTCTGCTGATAATTATGTGGCTATTATCAATCTCAAAACATTGGAAGTTGCTGGCCATTTTGATGTGGGTGGAGTACCTGATGGGCTTGCGTGGGCGGTTCAATAGTAGTTTTAAAAATGATAGAAATATACTTACTTATAAATATGCATGCACTAAAACGATCAAGAATTATATTATTTCTTAAGCAAAGGGGCAGATTCTTCGATCTCAACAGTGCCAGCGCGGTTTGCAAGGCGAAAATTTCAATATATAATTAAATCCTTCATGGCAATAAATACTTTGTAATTGTAATTCAAATTTATTGCTACAACTTTGCATGCACATTCAATTTTTCAATATCTATCTAACCTATGGGCTTTTTTAATCTTTTTACTCAGGACATAGCCATTGATCTTGGCACAGCAAATACACTCATAATTCATGACGACGATGTGGTTGTAAACGAGCCATCCATCATTGCTTTGGATCGCAATAATGCCAAAAATGTATTAGCGGTTGGCAAAAAAGCATTAATGATGCATGAAAAAACTCATGAGAACATTCGTACTATCCGCCCTTTGAAAGATGGGGTAATTGCGGATTTCAATGCAGCGGAATTGATGATGCGGGAAATGATAAAAAAAATCAATCCCAAAAAATCTTTATTTACACCAAGTTGGCGCATGATGATTTGCATACCCAGCAGCATTACGGAAGTGGAGAAACGTGCCGTACGAGACAGTGCAGAACAGGCCGGAGCTAAAGAAGTGTACCTCGTTCATGAGCCATTGGCTGCAGCGCTGGGAATGGGAATTGATGTACAGGAGCCCACTGGCAACATGATTATCGATATTGGTGGTGGCACTACCGGGATAACAGTTGTTGCGCTGGCAGGTATTATCTGTGACCAATCTATCCGCATAGCAGGCGACGAATTTACGTCGGAGATCGCAGAAGCTATACGCAGGTACCATAGCCTTCTTATCGGTGAACGGACAGCGGAACAGATAAAAATTCAGGTTGGTGCTGCGATGAAAGATATTGATAGTTCTCCCGAAGACATGCCGGTTTATGGCAGAGACCTGGTAACAGGCATCCCGAAAGAAATAATGGTAAGTTACCAGGAGATTGCTGAGGCGTTGGATAAATCTATATTTAAAATAGAGGAAGGTATTTTAAAGGCATTAGAAGCAACACCACCTGAAATTGCTTCAGATATTTACCGCCGCGGAATGTATTTGACTGGCGGAGGTGCTTTACTTCGCGGGATTGACAAAAGACTGGCAGCGAAAGTTAAGCTACCTGTCCACATAGCCGAGGATCCGCTAACAAGTGTCGTCAAAGGTACCGGGATAGCATTGAAGCATTACGATAGCTATCCTTTTATTATGCGATAAGTGCATTGCTTCAACCCGGTAAGTTTTATTTCATCTAACCGGCTCATATCATACCTTTAGTAATTAGTTATTTCGGTACGACGAATATCAATTAAAAAAAAGGTCATGACGCCTGAAAAGCTCAGGGAAATATCGCTTTTTGCAACACTCACGCCTGAAGAATTAGAGGACCTCCTCCAGCAACTTGAAACAGAAAGATATCCGGCTAATACCGCTATATTCTGGATGGACGAACCTGGTGATAAACTTTATGTAATTGAAACAGGGGAAGTACGCATTAGCTATACCACTAAAGAGGGCAAGGAACTTACACTGGGAGAGCAGGGCGAAGGGACTTTTTTGGGTGAATTGTCTTTGCTGGATAGCGGGCCACACACTGCTACGGTGCGTACAACAAAAGAAACAACAGTGCTTACTATAAGCCGGGCTACTTTTTATAAATACCTCGATAAGCATCCCCAGTTTTCCCGCACTTTACTTGCAATACTTGTTGACAGGCTGCGGACGACTTCAGTGTACATGCGTGAACAAATGATCGGGAACTACATCGCTCCTCAACAACCGGCATCATTCAGACGATTCGTTGACAGGGCGGCAAAATTTGTATCGAGCAGCCGCTTCCTCATTTTTGCGGCGTTGTTCCTGGCCAGCTGGATCGTTTTTCAAACGTGGTATTACCAGCAGCATCATAATGGTGTTATCAGCCTTGCGGATAGCCCGCCAACTTTTTTCTTTTTAGGGTTTATACTTACGCTCACATCTTTTTTATTTACCATTCTTGTGCTTACCAGCCAGCGTGGCCTTGCTGAACAGGACAGGGTAAGATCGGAAATAGAATACCAGGTAAACCTGAAGGCTCAGGCAGAAGTGATGAGGCTACAATTGAAAATGGATGAAGTGCTGAAGTTGCTCGAGCAAAAAGATAACATTGGTGAGTGAAGGAAGATAACCGGAAGTATTATACTTACCGGCACGGAAGTGCAAAACTAGTTTCGGCTAATCTGTGCAGTTAGTTAAATAAAAGCGCTCTAAGGTTCCCGGGGATGAAATTATATACGCTTTACCAGTTGCATACTCATTTCCTCCACACCTCCCAAAATCTCGCAGGTGTAAATCCCATAAGGCAATTCGTTAAGACCGTTCCACTTGTAAGAAGATTGATTTTTCTCAGTCTCCATTTCCAACGACTTGCAAACAGTTCCCTTATCGTCCTTCAAAAGCGCTTTAAAACTTAATTTTTGTGGCTCGGGAATTTCAATTACCAGGTCGTTAAGAAATATTCTTTGCCTGATTTTTAGTAACATAAGCTTATTCTTTAGTTAAGGTAAAAAAAATACTTTGCCCACCAACTTTATAGATGAACAATGATGGTCTTAAAGGAACAACGATATTTCAGAGGAAATTTTAGTAGTCTTGGTAAACTATACTGTGTGGATAAACTGTGAATAAAAATAAGATGTATGTTTTAATATTCCAAATATTCAAAAAAAATATTTTTCAGGTAATACTTTTTCATGTTTGGTGGATATTATGCCAGTATTTTTAAAAGACTTCTATTAAAGGTAAATTCCATAAATAATGACATTTTATTCTCGAAGATATTTACTTTCGTTACATTCGAAATGCTATGAGGTGAAATAAATCTTATAACGAATAGGAGAAATTTTTTTGCGGGAACCTTCTTTTCGTCATCAAATTAAGCCCTGGAAGGTTTCGAAAAAAAAACCGTTAAAACACCCCTTTTAATTTATCTCCAATAACTTAAATTTATATTATCAACTATTGTTTACATTATTTGCCAAGAATTATCCTTTAACGAAGATGACTTATAATGCCTGAATGAAGCTTTAAAATCGACTTACCGAACGAACAGGGAATCAAAATGGGATGAGAGTTCCGTGCCCCATAGATAGCAATTTTGTTAACAATTTCGTATCTCTAAACCAAATATTGAGCTTAAAAAGAAGCGCAAACAGAAGGCACCGTTGCGTACGGGTGCACTTGCATCAGTTCATAAATTATTCACATAATAATAGCATAAATTATGAAAATCTTAATCACAGGTGGGGCTGGATTCATTGGCTCTTACCTGACAAATCTTTTATATGATGATGGTCATGAGGTCTTTGTCATCGACAATCTCAGCGAGCAAATTCATGGAAAGAAAAAGACTAACTCTTTTTTATATCAGACTATTATTGATAAAGCTAATTTTTTTGAAGAAGATATTTTATCAAGTAAATCGCTCAAATCACTATTAAGCAAAGTTGATGTGGTTGTGCACCTTGCTGCAGAAACAGGAACGGGGCAGTCAATGTATGACATCTCGAAATGTGTTAAGACCAACTCATTAGGTACTGCCACAATTTTGGAGTCTTTAGTTAAAAACAGAAATAGTGTCAAAAAATTTATTTTAACTTCATCCCGGGCAGTATATGGTGAAGGGAAATATTCCTGTTTAGAACATGGGATCGTTTACCCGAATACACGTAGAATTGAAGATCTGCGAAAAGGGGAATTTGAATGCAAGTGTCCTATTTGCAACAAAGAAATAATAGCGCTAGCAACGGATGAAAATAGTATTTTATCTCCCCAATCTGTATATGGAATTACAAAATTTAATCAGGAACAATTAGTTACATCAGTATGCAAGAGCATTAATCTTTCTTATTCATTATTCCGTTTTCAAAATGTGTATGGAAAGGGTCAATCACTTAAAAATCCTTATACTGGTATTTTGTCAATATTTCTAAAATTGTGGCTTGAAAATAAAGAGATTAATGTTTTTGAGGACGGGTTAGAATCCCGGGATTTTATCCATGTCACAGATGCTGTTAGATCTATTTATTTTGATCTAAAAAGCGATCAAAAGAACCGAACATATAATGTAGGATCAGGGAAAAGAACAACAGTTGTTGAAATCGTGAGCACACTTGCAGAAAAGATAAATGGTCCCATGAAACACACAATTTCTGGTTCATTTAGGATAGGTGATATCAGGCATAATTTTGCAGATATAACTAATATTTCAAAGATAGGTTTTGCTCCCAGCGTAACCCTTAATGAAGGAATTGCCAGTTTAATCGACTGGACAAGGCTTTCAAATGATGATCCTGTCTCAAATAATTATAAGAAAAGTATTGGGGAAATGAAAAAATTAAAATTGTTCTTTGATTACCCTCGTAGTAAAAAGGCAGCTATGTTAGAAACAAAAAGCTGAAATTGATTTTGTGTTTATTCACCTGTTAACTTAATCGATATGATGTTAAATGGAAAAAGAGTTTTATATTTTGATGTAAACAAAACTATCTATACCGAAGGGATAAAAAAAGCATTTGAAAGAAATAATGCTTCAATAGATTTTATTACCTACGATGCATTTTACGGTCACGGAATTATTAGAAGGCTGAATAATACTGCATATCAAAAAGAGCGTAATCGAAAGATAAATGATATGTTCAGCTATATTAAAAGAAAAAAGTATGATATTATCCTAATAAAAGCGCCATTTATGATCGAACACGAGTTCTTTCAGAGGGTAGTAAATTATTTTCCAAAGACAATCAAAATTAATTATAACTGGAGCTCAGTTGAAAAATTTAATTTTCTTCCTTACAAGGACTATTTTGATAAAATTTATTCGTTCGATATCAATGATTGTAAAAAGTACGGGCTTAATTATTATCCTCTTTTTTATTTGCCCGAATTTGAAAGGATTGGACTAAATAATCACAAAAAATATGACATTTCATTTGTTGGTACCTGTTTTAATAAAGGAAGATATGCGTTTCTAAAAAGATTTATTGAATGCGTTAGAAAAGAAAACATAAAACATAAATTCTATTTATATTCTCATAGTAAAAAGAAAAATCTAAAAGTATTATTTACAAGCCCAACAATGATTAGGTATATTGGATCAAAGTTTATGCCCCTACAGAACGTGATAAAAATTATGGAGCATTCATCCTCAATGATTGATTATCCAATGGATATTCAATCCGGTTTAACAATGCGCACGTTTGAAACTATTGCGGCAGGGTTGCTATTAATTACAACAAATGGAAATATCAAAAAGGAACCCTTCTATAATTCACAAAAAATAAAGATAATAAAACCGGATTTGTCTGATTTGAACTTTGACTGTATTAGAACATTTAAGCCTGAATGGGATAGTTCGTTCGAGGCATACTCTATCGATAGTTGGATAAATAAAATTACAGAAGTATAGCTTTTTACCTCAGGAAAACTTAAAACGAAATTTGCAGTAAACCAAGGGATGAAGAAAAGCTTTTTCGTCCTAAAATTCACATCCACCCAGACTTATTTTTGTTGCAGACGCGGCTATCATACGCGGTGACGCGTAAGATAAATGCCATACTCGCGAAATTATTTATAAAGAATATTTTCTTAGCTAAAAGATAGTTTGTATCTGTTATCGAAATACGTCCGCTCGCAGGAATCAATGTTGGGCACGGTTGTAAGCGAAATCATCGATGGTAATTCTATCGTACATTCAAAAGCCGAGGACTATCAACATCGGTTAACTTATTCCCCAAGAACAGACTTCAATGCGATATATTTATCCAGGCTTTTCATATTATGGCCCTTGCTTCTCATAGATTTAATAAAAGAGGGCGAAGTGCCTGTTGCTTTTGCACCAACAATATCATCCAGGTCCAGGTTATCAAATCCCAGGTCTTTATATTCTCTTACTAAAGACGGCGTTACGTTCTGTGATTTTAAAGCAACCAGTTCATCAGCTTTAATATTTGTGTAGCCCGCGTCACGAAAGCTCTTTATAAATTCAGGAGTAACTCCAATAGCTTTCATGGAAATGAGATTGTCGTTTGAAAGATTAGTATAGCCAACCTCCTTAAATGAATTGATAAAGTTTTTATCGATGTTCAATGCTTTAAAAGCAATAAGATCATCATCATCCTTATCATCATTTTTATTATTGTTACTATTATATCCCCGGTCTTTGTTTACGTTCTTATCATTCCTGTTATCCTGCCTGTCGTTGTTTTCATCTGAATTCTGTGATTCATTTTTATCATTTTTTACCGAGCTACGGAAATCAGCAATATACTTTCCATCAATTCCCTGGGCCTTTAGTGCTATTATTTTGTCAGGTGAAACGTTTTTATAACCTGCGTTATGGACTTCATCTATATAGGCCTTATCAATATTGAGGGCTCTAAAGGGCACCAGGTTATCCACGTCAATGTCCGGAAATCCGGCCTGTTTTATTGATTGTATGTATGCTTCGGTCACATCCAAAGCGGCCAGGGGAATAATTTTGTCTTTATCAAGGTCTTTGTAGCCGTTTTGTTTTAGCATCTTCACATAAGAGCGTCGAACATTTATTAAAAAGAATACCATTACATCTTCATCCCGGGAAATATCGATACCTTCTTTTTGCATATCATCACTATACTTTTTATCGGCAATAAACTTATATTTCCCCATTCCTTTATCGCCTTCAAATTTTCCTGTAAAGTTTATTGTACCAGCCTCACGGGCCAGGTTAAATGTGCCTTCTTTTTCCCTCGGGAGATTTTTAAATTCGGTTAGCATAAAAGTATTTCCATTAGAGGATTCACCATACTTTTTATCATCACTTTTAAACTGGATATTTACTTTATCATCTGTTATTGTTGCAAACCACGTGCCTTCTGTTTTTATATCATTGTCCGCATGATCCTGTTTTTTTTCCGCACTTTTTGTAGTAACGTTCTGGCTTTTAACAACAGGCTCGTTAAAGAAACATACAAAAAGCACCATTAGCGGTAAAAGGAAAAAGTATTTCCAGATGGTGTGTACGTTAGATTTTTTTGCGTTCATCATGAGTAATCTTTTTTTAAGAAGTGATTGATTATAATTTGTGGTAAGGCTAAGCGGAAAGTGCGGAGCCGCCACTTTAAGCAGGCTCATCTGGTAACTTTCTTTTTCCACTTTATTATGTTGCAGGAGTTTACTATCGGTAAAAAACTCAAGATTGCTTTCCAGTTCTTTCCGCATTAGCCACGCAAACGGATTGAACCATTGAAAGATGAGAACAATCTCTGCCACGAGAAGATCAAGCGTATGCTTTTGTTCAATATGAATTTTTTCGTGAAGCAATACCTGGTTGTAAGTTTCCCAATCATATTTTGCCGGGTTGATAAAGATGATGTTTCCAAAGGAGCAGGGAGCTTTTTCGCCGGTTAGTTCCACGATGCGAAACCTTCCATCCCTGATTGCTGGTCGTGAATAGGCTTTATAAAGCAATAGTGCCGCCTGCATAAGAAAGTTAAGGGCAAATACGGCAACACCAAACCAGTACAGATAAATAAGCCATTGCATAATCTGCTCCATATTGATAGTTTTATTTTTTTGTATAGCTTGGGCATCGGTATAAACTGCTGGCTCTCGTTGGGGGACATTATCCCGGGCAATTGAATTTTCTGTGGCAATCGCATTTACTGTAGCCGGTACTTTTCTAAATGACATTTGCTGAGGAACATGAAGAACAGGCAAAACAAAAGCCATCATCATGCAGGCCAGTAATACGAACCTGTTTAAACGAAAAAAAGTTTCCTTCTGCAATAGCAGCTTATAAAAAATAAGACATCCGGTAAGGATAAGCGCAGCGTACAATATATAAGGTATCATTTCTTTTCTTTTTTGATGATGTTTATTATTTCATTCAATTGCTTTTCCGTGAGCTTTTGCTCCTTTGCAAAAAAAGCAAGCATGCGGGGATAGGAGTTCTCGAAATATTGGCTCACGATATCCTTCAGCGCAAATTTTTGATACTTTTCCCTGGTGATCACAGGAAAGTAAGAATGTATATTACCAGTGGCCTCGTGATCAAGAAACCCTTTTTCTTCAAGTATTTTCACAATTGTTGCCACGCTGTTATAGTGCGGTTTTGGGTCTGGCAGCAAGGGAATAATATCACGGATAAATGCTTTTTTCAAATCCCAGAAAATCTGCATTATCTGCTCCTCACGTTTTGCAAGCTTTACCATAGAAGACAATTTGTATGCAATATATCTACTAATTCATTAGTAGACAAACTAATTTATTAGGAGTGGAGTTTAAATCATCTGGACGGTATGGCTGGAGAGCGCATCAGGGATGGGTACACCAGGCAATTGCCTTATTTTATCTATGGTGCTTACTAATAATGCAGAACCTTTTAATACCGGGTACACTAACACCGGCAATTGAAAAAATTTCTTTACCCCAAGCCTGGTATGAAAGTTATTTTAAGAGCTATCTTTATCACCGCAAACTGTTTTCTCCAACATGAAAGGGTTCAAATACTTGCTGCTGTTTTTAGCTCTGGACGCGGCTGCTTGTATGGGGCCACAATCGTTGGCTGCACAGGGCCGGCAGGGTAAGCCCCTTGCTGATTCACTTCTCCAGGAACTTCCCAAAATAAAAAGCGATACTGAGCAGGTTAAACTTATAATAAAGGTGGCAAAGGCATTGGCGGCGACCGATCCGCCTGCCGCTATGAGTTATGTTGACTCGGCACTGCACCTTTCGCGACAGCACCAATGGCAGAAGGGGATTGGCATGGCATTTATAAATAAGGCAAGGATATACAGGGCTACTTCGGACTTTGCTTTAGCACTGGATAATGCAGATAAGGCGTATGAAATTTTTAAATCGCTGAACTGGAAAGCTGCGATGGGCGACGCGATGTCTGAAACATCAAACGATTATGAAAGCATAGGTAACTATTCCAAAGCAATTGAGAATAATTTTAAAGCCCTTAGTATTTATGAGGAAGCCGGGCTGGATGCAAACATCGCCTGGACTTACAATAATATTGGCGTGGATTATTACAGGCTAAATGATTATCCTAAAGCAATTGAAAATTATAACAAGGCGCTCGAAATGCAAAAGAAGCTAAATGACAAATATGGCATCGCTTCAGCGCTTGATAATATTGCAAGTGTTTACCAGGAGCAGGGTGAATATCAAAAAGTGAATGAATATAATTTGCAGGCAATGAAAATGTTTGAAGAAGTAAATGACGGTGCAGCATTGGGAAGAATCTATATCAACCGTGGTAATTTTTTACAGCAGCAAAGCAAATTTGATTCGGCCCTTATATTTTATAAGAAAGCTATGGTAATTGCTGAGAAACTAGGTGTAAAGAGAACACTGGCTTTCGGTAATGGTGGTATCGGAGAAGTTTATTTTAACCTTGCCGAAGGCGGAACTAAACAATATATTTTGCCGGATTCATTGAAGATCAGCCGGCCAATGCTTTTGAAAAAAGCGTACGATTATTTTTCCAAAGCGCTAAAATTAAGTGAAAATGCAAATGAGCTTCCCTTGATGATGCGCTTCACAGCTGCGCTATCAGAGACTGAAACTTTACAGGGCAATTACAAAGCTGCGCTTGGCTTTTATAAACGTGCGACGCAGTATAAAGATTCAATTTTTAATGATGAAAACGAGAGGAAAATTGCGGCACTTGAAAACGAAAGGTTGGCCGAAGTAAAAGATAAAGAGATAGAATTGCTCAATAAAGAAAAAGCACTCCAGGCATCGGAACATGAAAAGAAAGAAGCGCAGGCTACCCGTTCCAGGAACATCCAGTATTTTATTATTACAACACTTGGTATTGTAGTGCTGGCAGTTGTAATTATTGCTTTAATACAATACCGCAACAGCAGGCGCAGGCAAGAAGCAAATGCCTTGCTTCAGCAGCAAAAAGAAAAAGTGGAAAGTACTTTATCGGAATTGAAATCCACGCAGGCCCAGTTAATACAACGAGAAAAGATGGCTTCGCTTGGAGAATTGACCGCAGGTATTGCACATGAAATACAAAATCCCTTAAACTTTGTAAACAATTTTTCTGAGCTGAATACTGAGCTGATTGCGGAGATAAAGCATGAACTGCTTGCAGATAATAAAAAGGAAGCTATGTCCATCGCCGGTGATATTGAGGAAAACGCAAAGAAAATAATTTACCACGGAAAGCGTGCAGATGCGATTGTGAAAGGAATGCTGCAACATTCGCGAACAAGCGCAGGTGAAAAAGAACCGACAAACATTAATGCTCTTGCGGATGAGTATTTGCGATTGAGTTACCAGGGAATGAGAGCAAAAGACAAATCTTTTATTACGACTCTTCAGACAGATTTCGATGCAACAATTGGAAAAATAAATATCGTAGCCCAGGATATTTCGAGGGTGTTGCTCAATTTATTTAATAATGCATTTTATGCAGTGCGTGAAAAGGGGAGGACAGCAGATAAAACTTATGAACCGACGGTATTGGTTTGTACGAAAAAGGTTAACCATAAATCCGATAGCTATCGGATTGAAATACATGTAAAAGATAATGGCAATGGGATACCCGAAAAAAGTGCTGGATAAAATTTTTCAGCCTTTCTATACCACCAAGCCTTCCGGCGAAGGAACAGGATTGGGTTTAAGTTTAAGCTATGATATCATAAAAGCACATGGTGGCGAAATAAAGGTGGAAACTGAGGAAAATGGTGGTACTGAATTTATCCTGGAGTTACCTATAAGATAATATGGCCAGCGAATTTTTAAAAAGACCTTGCTATTTCCAGATGCCTTTTAGCCTGTGATATTCAATTTTTTTTATTACAATACCCTCGGGCGAATTAATATAAATTTTATTATATGGCTTGCCGGGAAAGAAAATTTCCGTCATTACCGTTAGTCCGTCATCTGCAAATAATTCGACGGAGCTTACATCGATTACTAATGTAAGATCCATGTTAACATTATTACTTAACCGGGGCGCTGTATGTATGGCAGGGAAGCCTTCATTGAAATTAGTTTTCCCGGATTTCGTTCGGTCAATAAAAAACTCACTTTTAGTATTGTCATAACCGATCAATGTTTTCTCATCCATGTCATTAGAAAGCACAATAGAGAAATTTTTTATTTCGTGGAGGTTCAGGCTAAGGCGACAAGGCAATTTTATGTTTTTTGTCTTTTCAGAAAGATCGAGAGACGTAGAGACATTTTTGCTTTTTATGATGATTGGTTTTGATTCGATCCTGGATAGTTCGGCGACCGGTTCAGAGGTCACATAAAATTCGTTGTTTACATTTATTAATTTTAATTCTCTTGGTATGGTCATTGCATTTCTCCACGTTGCCGACGGAACTTCATTTGCATACATCCAGTTAGCCATCCATCCCAGGAATATTTTTCTGTCAACAGTGTTGCTCCACGTTACACCCGCATATTCGTCGGGGCCATAATCCAGCCATTTTGTTTTAGTGCTGTTTGATGTAAACTTATTTCCATCAAAATTTCCGGAAAAATATTGTGTGGCAGAGCCTTTATTGGGACCTCCGGGATTTATATTTACAATCAGCACCCAAAATTTTCTGCCGTTATAATCCAGAGAAAATAAATCAGGACACTCCCATACGCCCCCGTGTGCACCGACGTTCTCGCCAAACTCGCTTTCCTTTGTCCAGTCTTTTAAATTTTTAGAGGAGTAAAATGTGACCCGGTCTTTTGTGGCCAGGGTCATTATCCATTTTTGTTCTTTTTCAAACCACATAACTTTTGGATCCCGGAAATCGATAATACCCGGATTCTTCAACACAGGATTGTCGGCATACTTAATCCATGTTTTTCCATCGTCCAGGCTGTAAGCCAAACTTTGAGTTTGAACATCGTCTCTTTTTGCTTTTTCTTTTTTCGGATCATGGTGGGTAAATATAGCAACCAATGGAACCTGACCGTCTTTACCAAAACCTGATGTATTTTTTTTGTCAACTACCACACTTCCAGAAAAAATATAGCCTAAACTATCCGGGTAAAGAGCAACAGGCCCACGGTTCCAATGTACGAGATCATTGCTTGTTGCATGTCCCCAATGCATGGGTCCCCAAACGGTGCCTCCAGGGTAATATTGAAAAAACAAATGATAGATACCTTTATAATAAACCATTCCGTTCGGATCATTCATCCAGTGCGCCTTTGGGGAAAAATGAATTTGTGGCCGATATAGTTCCGTTTCGCTTGTGTCTGCAGACTGAGCACATATGTGGATTGCAGGGATTTGCGCTACGAAGAGGCAAAATGCAACAATCATTATTTGTTTTTTCATAAATAATTTTTGCAAAGGAGTTTAAATGATTTTCAAATATGACTCTCTGTAAGCAATTGCCTGCGCCCTGTCAAAACTTTCTCCTATACCAGTTAATATAAATAAGAGTTTTATTTTACAAGTAAATATTGCGTGTAATCATAATCGTTACATAATGCTGTCATTTCTAAAGATCTTTATAATGTGGTTGATGTTATATGGTGAGCGAATGAATATAGGTGGCGCTATCTTTAAACTTGTCCAGATCCATTTCTACAAAAAAGTTGTCAACGCCGCCTGTTTTTGCGGTAGCAAAAAATTCCTTCCAGTCAATAACACCCTGGCCAACGGGCACTTGTTTTTTATCGGCAGTCCAATCGGAAAGGTGAGAAGAAATAAATCTTCCCGGGTATTTGGTGAAATAATCGGAAGCCTTGTATCCAAGATTAATTACTTCTGTCTGGAACTGCATTTTCACCAGGTCAGGATCAAAGCGATTCATTAATGCATCATAAATAAGCTGGTTGTCCAATGTTGCAAATTCAAACTCGTGATTGTGGAATCCTGCCTGCATACCTGCCGCTTTTATTTTCGCGGCTGCAATGTTTAGCTTATCGGCTGCTGCCAGGTAATCGTTTAATGTTGCTTCTTTTGGTAACCAGAATGTTGAGCATATCATTTGTGTGAGTCCTAGCTGCCGGGCAAACTCAATACTTGCATCCAACTTAGCTGCGTCGGTTAATTCTCCAAAACCAAAATGGCAGCTCGGGCAACTAAGGCCTGCATCGTTAATTATGCTGCGCATGTCTGAGGTCTTCATACTGACTAAAGGACCAAAACCTATTTGAGCATAACCGGTGGGAGAGCACATTTCTGTAAGCTGGTATCCTTGCCCGGCCATCATTTTTAGTGTGCCGGAAAAATCTTTGGCAAGTATGTCGCGTATAGGAAATGTTTGAAACCCGAGAGGAATATTGACTGCTGAGGCATGTGCAAGCAATTGCTTAGGAAGCTGTGATAAAACCAATGTAGCGCCCAGGCTCATTGAAGTTTTTTCAATAAATGTTCTACGGGTAATTTTTTTCATACGATGATGTTTTAAATAGATGCAGGATCCCAGCCCTGCCTGTATTCTCTTGATAAATATTTATTTGCTTCCGGTACATTGGTGATTTTCAAATTTGCGGCGTCATACTTTAACAGCCGGTTGGACCGGAGCGCAGCAGCATATAAATTAACAGCTTCAGTTAAATATTCTGCCTCCGAAAAATTACCCGGATATTGCTTGCCCGTTTTACATGCATTAACAAACAAAGGCAATGCTTCGGAAGTCTGTTGTACCTGGCTTCGCTTATCCGTATTTTCATTTGCAGGGACGTCCATTTTCTTTCCGGAAATGATCTGAGGATTTTGCACATTAAATCCGGCAAGTATTTTACCATTATCTCCCACGAACATCATTCCCTCCTGTGGCAATTCTTTACCGTCGTTGGACAGTTCAACCGGTATTGGCGGACGCATACCCCCGTCATACCAACATAAATCAACGGGTGGGCGATTGCCGTTTGCGGGATACTTAAAACGAACAGTACATGCCATTGGAAATGAGAAGTCATTATTGATGCGGAATGGAACTGCTCCATTAAAATCGCATACATGGCTGCGATGGGGTTCCACACTTATCGGGGATGTTAATTGTAATGCATTAAAAACGGTCCATAAACTATAGTGTCCCATATCAGCCATAGAACCTCCGCCGAAATCGTACCAACCTCTGAACACCATATTTGTGTATTCAGGGCTATAAGGGCGATCGGCTTCGGGGCCAAGCCATAAGTCCCAGTTAAATCCTTCAGGCACGGGTGGCGTATCGGTGGGAAGCTCCGGGTATTGCGGCCACACAGGACGGTTCGTCCAGTTGTGCACTTCTGTGAGAGTTCCTATGGCGCCTGCGTTTATCCATGACATTACGGTTTCCATCGAGCCATTTGAATCCCATGGTATAAGGTGGGTTATTACCTTACTGTTGCGGGCCATTTCAATTACTTTCTTTCCTTCGGTTAGCCTGTTGGAAATGGGCTTATGCACCAATACATGCTTACCCTTTTTTATTGCTGCCATGCAAAGAATGCCATGGAGGTGATCGGGTGTCATTATTTTAACTGCATCAAGATCTTTTTCTTTTTCTAACAGTTCACGTACATCCGCGTAAGCATTGCATCCTTTATATTTTTTTTGCGGACTAACGTTTGTATAATAGCTCTCAACAATTGATTTTCCATTCTCTCTTCCGCCAGGAATTATATTATCTCCACCTGGTGTCCATTCGGGATTATTAATAGCTTTCCTGATTTCGCTTTTTAGATAATCCGTTCCCCAGTCCCTATAGCCAACTGCATCTCTATTCGGATCGCAGACAGCAGTCACCTGTATTTCGGGTACAGCGAGCAAAGGCAATAATTCCCTTATACCTTGTGTGCCCACACCGATGTAGGCTAACGTGATTTTATCGCTGGGCGCAACATAATTTTTTCCGCCAAGCACATGCCGCGGAACTATCGTAAATGCTGCTGCCGAAACTGCAGCAAGCTCGACAAATTTTCGACGATTCATGTGTGAATCTTTGTTTGGCTGATCTCCAGATATTGTGTTTTGAGAATTGTTTGTTGAAACATTTTGGTCAATGTCATTTTTCATATACAAGTCTTTTTATCGTTAGAAGAATGGTAGCTAAAATTACGGTATATGAAGATTAATGCAGTCAAATATTTTCTTTATAGTTACCATTTTCCATGAAAAAAAAATGGAGTTTTAGATTTGTAATAAAATTATTAGCCTTTTCACACTTTTAGTAGAAACAACTTCACGATTAATAGTATCTTGAATATTCAATCAAAATTTGAATTTAATTTATAAATAATAGTAAGTGCGATAATAAACTATGAGTTATGAATAGAAATCTGAAACTTTCATCCGCCTGCTTTCAACAACTAATTGTTCTCGTCTTAACAATATGCACTTCCGCAAATATAGTTGCCCAACAGTCACTTCGTGTTGTGGTTGCCGGTTTAAATCACGATCATGTTCATGGGATATTAAGCCAATACAATAAAGGCAAAGTAGACATAGTGGGTATAGCAGAAGCGAATAATCAATTGCAACAAAAATTCGCTAAGCTCTATCACCTTCCGGACTCACTGTTTTTTACTGACCTTAAAAAATTGGTACTGTTAAAAAAGCCAGATGCGGTTTTAGGCTATAATGCAGTAGGAAAACACCTGGAGGTTGTGGAGACATGTGCCCCGTTAGGAATTTCTGTAATGGTAGAAAAGCCTTTGGCAGCAACTCTTGCACAGGCCAAACAAATGGAATCATTAGCCAAGAAATATCATATACGGGTATTAACAAATTTTGAAACCACCTGGTATCCCTCCTACGAGGATATTTACAACGCTGTCCGCAATGACAGTATCGGACAGATAAAAAAAATGGTGGTACATGACGGTCACCAGGGGCCGAAGGAAATTGGTTGTAGCCCTGATTTTTTAAGTTGGCTCACAGATCCTGTGCTGAATGGTGCAGGTGCTTTGAACGACTTTGGTTGTTATGGTGCGGATTTAATGACATGGCTGATGCAAGGCCAAAAACCGATAGCAGTAACGGCTGTAACCCGACATTACAAACCGGAAATTTATCCAAAGGTAGATGATGATGCTACCATTATTTTGGAATATCCAAAGGCGACAGGGCAGATTGAAGCTTCATGGAACTGGCCATTTTCAATAAAAGATTTGGAAGTTTTTGGGGAAACCGGTTACCTGCATGCGCTCGACAGGGAAAATATCGTGAGCCGGATGAGAGAAAATATTAAAGGCACAAAAGTAGCGGCGCCATTGGCCGCACCTCTTAATGATCCCATCACTTATCTGGCGGCTGTACTGCAAAATAAAATTGCCGGAACAAATGATCAGTCCTCGCTGCAATATAATATGATTGTAATGGAAATATTGGATGCTGCTAAGAGATCGGCTGCAAGCGGCAAAAGAATTGTCTTATAGCAAGGCTTTATTTATGTTGATTGTATTTATATAAGGGTAAAAGAATCTAAATAACGATGTTATACTTTCAATTTATCCAGCCATTCTTTCTTTAATGTCTCAGGCGATTTGCCGGTTAGATTTTGTGGAATGCCAAAGCAATGATTTGCTTTTAACTTCATTGCTATATCAACATGCGAAAAACATAAATTCGAACGTGATTTTATTCGAGGACAATATTAAATCGGAATTCGAAAACAGCGTCTCTATTTTTAAAGTTTTCATTTTCTTTTACAGAACCATAACCGATTTTTTTCATCATACAAGTAAAACGCAACTATTGGTCCAGCCACGTTCATGGCAGGCATTATACCTTACTTGAAAATTACTTTCCTGTAAAAACAAATTTCGCAATGAATAATTTTTAGATATTCTTCGCTAAAAACGGAATATGTATTTTAAAGCCAACATATCACAACAATCATTTATCACACAATTATAATAATACTACCATCTATTTGCATAAATTAAACCAGTTCAGTATATTTCAAGAAGATTTTTTCAATCTCTTATCCCTTAGCTATGACAAAATCTTTAACTGAGTTTGGTCGCCGTGTGCTGAGATATATCTCGCGATTATCAAAATCCATCTGGCTTTATTTCCCTGGCATTTTATTTTTATTTTTATTTATTTTTTGTTTCTGGATGCTTGGGCAGGGTAAGGACCTCATCATAGCGTTTACTGAAAATCAGTCTCACACTATCTTGTCACTGAATTATACAAGGATTATTTTTTTTATTGCCATCGGTTTTTGGGCGTACGTGAGCTGGTATTCGTCAAGAATTATTTCCTACATAAAGAAATCAAAAGAAGAAGACAAAGTTCAGGAAATAGCCGGCATTGACAGGCCGGAAGCAGAAATAGTTTTTGATACACATAAAAATTATTTTGAATTAACCCAGGACTTTCTGAATGAATTTCCCAGGCTTATCGGTAACGCGTGTTTCCTGGTAATTGAATTAGCAGTTTTGCAATCACCGCTACGGTATCATCCGCTAAGTTCAACCGGCGCAGTGGTCATTTTCGTAATTGCGCTTATTCTTTTGCGTTATCTTAACAAGTGGATAACCAGATCGCAGGCAGACAAGCCTTCTTTCAGAAAATTATTTAATATACTATCCATAGCCTTAGTTGTATTTATTATCATTATTAGCTTTCCGCCGGTTAAAGCCAGTATTTGGGTATTATTTATTTTGCTCATTTTATTTCATGCTGTCTTTCTTATTTATATTAACCTGAGGCGGGTAAGAATGGAAATAAAAGCCAACACAGTCCGGGCAAAATTAAAAGTAGAACAGCTACAGGGTAACAGGAGAAGCTTGCTATTAAAATTGATGGATTATTTCTGCGTTCCCCGTAAAGAATCAGGATATTTTAAATGGTTTTTATCGATCGGAACTTGTGGGATTATTTTCTACATGCTTGCGATAAACTTACTCGGCTTTGCAAGGGGAATTGGCCCCTTTCCCTTTATTATTCTTGCATTTGGGGTATTGCTTGGCTTTGGAAATATTGTAACCGCCTTTTCCGTGCGTTACAATGTAAATTTTCATTTTATCCTTTTCCTGCTGGCGTTTGCAATTGGCCCGTTAGGAGAAACACATCGCGTCAGAACTTTTCACCCGCAAAGCAATGATAACAATTATGCTCACCGGCCCGAATTAAAAACGTATTTACAGGATTGGTTGAATCAGAGAAATGTATTGGCAGATTCGAGCGCTGACGGATATGATATTTATTTTGTGATGGCAAATGGCGGAGCCTCCCGATCCGGCTACTGGACTGCATCGGTGTTGGGTAAAATTGAGGACTCAACACTATTGCATAATCCTTCAGACAGGTTTTCCGATCATGTGTTTTGCTTATCCGGAACTTCCGGTGGTGGTGTAGGAGTTGCTGCCTTTTTTGGTTTATTAAGAGATAAAGAGCAAAAGCTAAAACCAATATTCAGTTCTTCGGCAAAAGACTTTTTAAAGCAGGATTATTTCACATATACGTTCGCAAGAATGCTGGGCCCGGATTATTTCAATTATATTTTTCATGTAAGCACCGTTAGTGACCGGGGCGCAGCGCTCGAACAATCTTTTGAAATATCATCAACTAAAAATCCTGATACACTATATCGTGTTCCTTTTTACGATACACTTTCACATTTTCCTGCTTTGCAACCAAACGGAAAAATCTATTTGCCTATTCTTTTCATCAACACCACCCGAATGCAGGATGGCAATCCCGGTGTGGTTACCAACCTAAGACTGGATTCTTCAACTTTCAATAATCGGGTTGACGTATTAAAATTGTTGAAACCAAATAATGATATTACGCTTAGCTCGGGTGCAATTTTAGGCGCACGATTTCCATATTTAAGTCCTGCGGGGCGAATAGCAAACAACTATTTTGTTGATGGCGGCTACTTTGATAATTCCGGCGCAGGTGTGGTACAGGAAATGATAAGAGGAATATTAAATATAGCCCAGGATGATAGTGCATGCAATAGCACATTATGTAAACAAATACGGCGCCTTCATTTTAAAATATTACACATTACCAATAGCCCGGTTAATCTCGACTCAACTAACATAAAAAAAGTACCTTCCTTTAAGAACGATTTGCTTGCTCCTATTCTCACAATCGTGGGAGCTTATGATATGCAAACCACCGTTAATGACAGCAGGCTTATTAATTTCATAAATGATATAAACAACTATTCCGGCAATAAAGCCGACTATCTGCAGATTCCACTATACAAAGATTCCATTGAATGGAAACAGGATTCTTTATATGAAAGATTCGAAAAGAAAGGAGAACCTTCTTACGCTATGAATTGGTTTATGAGCGATACTACATTAAACCGTATTGACAAAAGATTGAGGAATCATGAAAAACTGGATTCACTTATAAAAAGTATGGATGAAAAATCAGATTCATCTTATCGCAAATAGTTTACACAAAATATAGCTTGATCTTTACTGTCTTCATTTTGCTTTCGGCGATTAAATTTTAACTTACAGCAAATTATTCTCATGAAAAAAGTTTTTCTTGGTGGAACCTGTAATGGATCGTTATGGAGAGACTCACTCATAAAAGATCTGAAGATTGATTATTTTCATCCCGAAGGTGAAGACTGGACACCTGAAATGATGAAGGAGGAAATAAAACAGAGACAGGAATGCGACTTTTGCCTCTATGTTATAACGCCAAAGATGACCGGAGTATATTCAATAGCAGAAGTTGTGGATGACAGCAACAAACGCCCCGGAAAAACAATTTTTTGTTACCTTACTTCGGATGAGGATGAAAAATTTTCTACCGCTCAAATAAAATCTCTTGATCAAACGGGTAGAATGATTAAAGAAAATGGCGCTACCTTTCTTAAGACACTTGGTGAAACTGCAGATTTTCTAAACAATCATTAAATACAAAATATGTCTGCGTTGCTTGACCGGTTCAGTAGCCCGGGCCAAAAAAAAATATTATCACTCGATGGCGGAGGCATTCGCGGTGCTCTTACTTTGGGTTATCTGAAAAGGCTTGAAAATATCCTGAAAGCAAAATTTCATGACCAACCCGATTTTCGTTTATGCGACTATTTTGATTTAATTGGTGGCACTTCTACGGGTGCCATTATCGCTGCATCACTTAGTATCGGCAAAACGGTAGATGAAATTATCAGGCTATACATGGACCTGGGCGGTAAGATTTTTGGCGAAAAAAGAAACTGGTGGAATCCTATGGAAACAATGAAATGGCTGAAAGCAAATTATAATTACAGAGCTATGGAGGAGGGTTTGAAGTTTGCTTACGGCGACTTAACATTAGGCAGCAAAGAATTAAAAACCGGATTGTGTATTGTAGCCAAAAGAGCCGATACCAATAGCATCTGGCCTTTAATAAATCACCCTAATGGAAAATTTTTTGATAGTGATCTCGGTAAAAATAAAAATATTCCTTTGTGGCAGGCCGTGCGTGCAAGTTCAGCAGCGCCAACTTATTTTGCTCCGCAAATGATTTCGGTAATGGAAGATCAACAGGCTGCATTCATTGACGGCGGATTGAGCATGGCGAATAATCCTGCTCTCACGCTACTAATGATAGCCACGCTAAAAGGTTTTCCGTTTCACTGGAAAATGGGAGAAGACAATATACTTCTGGTCTCGGTGGGGACGGGCTATAGCATTTTTAAAAAGTATGTAAAGGAGATAGATGATTCAACAATGCTTTCATGGGCATCGAACATTCCTGAAATGCTTATGCAGGATGCAAGCTGGCAAAACAGGGTAATGCTTCAATGGATTTCCAGGTCGCCTACAGCAGATTTCCTGGATATGGAGATTGGAGATATGAAAGACGATTTTCTATCGGATAAACCATTGATTTCTTACCTGCGATATAATGTTTGTCTCACTACGAACGAGCTTAATAAGCTGGGATTTGAAAAAACATTCACCGAGACCGATGTAAAAAGCATTACAGATATGAGCAACTCAAACAACCGGCAGTTACTTTACGAAATCGGGTGGAAAGCCTCAGGCTCGATAAAGCCGGAACATTTTACGAAATTTTGAAAAAGCTTTGGTTTTACAATAAATTAAGTACTTATTTAATGATCAGGGAATAATCCATTTTAGAGGTTGTTTCATTGCCGGTCGATTTTTTTGTAACCGTTTTATATGGCCCATAATTAGCACAAATTTTAATAAAGTAATCGCCCGGATCAACGTCGGGAAACGAGTAGCTGCCATCGTTATATATTGCTTTTTTCGCCCCCTGGGCTCTACTCATACCGGTAACATCAAAATGATTATCATAAACTTTTGACTCTCTTATTATTTTTTTATTGGCAGATATGTCGGGAATAAGATATATAAGGAGATTATCAGGTATATCCTCATCCTTAGAAGAATACAGGTTTAGCACCAGGTTATTTTTATCAGCAGAAGATTCCTGGACCTCGGGTACTTTCACTGCAGGCTTGCTCGATTTATACTCATCAAAATTTCTTTTTAAGAGATCGTAGTCGCCTCTTAAATTATCGTAGGTAGTTTTTAAAGTCGTGTATTCACCGTTTAAAGCTGTATAGCTATTTTTAGAATTCGTCAGATCGGTACTTAGTTGAGTATTTTCATTTTTTAAAGCTGTAATATTTTTGTTTAGCGAAGCATAATTTTTATTTAAAGAGTCGTATTCAGAATTTAATTGTGCATGGTTAACGGATAGTACACTATCATCATATCGTAATTTCGCCAAAGCTGTTTCCTTATTTCGCACCATTTCATTATTCATCGAATCTGAATGCGTTTTACTTTCATTCAATTCATTCACTTTTTGGCTCAGCATTTTTATCGTACTGTCAAATTGGATGTTTTTCTTTTGTAACGCTAATATCTTGTTGGTGTCATTTTTACCGACATCCAGGTCATTTATTCTTTTTTTAATACTATCTAATTTCACATTATCAGTTGCGATTTCTTGTTTTAGCTGCACTGTTTGCTTCTCTGCTACTTCTTTATCTTTCCTCGCTTTTTTAGTAGTAAAAAACCAAATAGCGCCTGCTATCAATATTGAAAAAACTAATGACCATGCAACAATTTTTACTGCTCTTTTTTTAGCTTTACCTCTGGCAATTTCAAAAGCAATTTCTTTTCTTCTTTCTTCCCGGTCCTCTTTTATCAACGGCGCCAATACATCATGAGTGAGCTCTACAGATTTACCATCGTCACGTAAAAAATATTTTCGTTTTAACACATCAATTGCCGGAAGCAATATCGTGTCATTATCATTCAGAACATATTTCGTGCGGTATCCTTCGTCGGTAATTAATTTTTCTTCTACAAATACTTTAACAGGATTTACCTTAACCTGCGCTCCTGCGTTAGTTGTCTTTATGGCATCGTTACTTTCTGCGATAGCCTCATTGTAAATCGACCTGAGAATAATTTCTTTTGGGAATTTTTTCAAAAATTCTGAAGAGATTTTTTTTCTTCCTTCTTTAATTCTTTCCTTATCGATATAAGAACAAACCTGGCTTAATAATGATGGCTCAATCGTTACCAAATCATAGCTGGTTTTATCGGTTTCATTAGTAAGAAACGTTACGATTTCATGTGCCTCCCCGGGGTCAATATTGTCTTTCCATGTTTTAGTTATCACCTCGTATGCCTGGTTGCCGTTCATTGGCATCAACCTGAAACGGGAATATTTTATTGACGGAATCTTTGAAGTTATATTTTCAAACTCGGGTAAATATTCCTCACGAAAGGAGAACAGTGTTTTTATATTTTGCTTTTTATAACTATAGGCTATTTCTTCTTTATGATCCAGGAATTGTTTTTTTAATTTTTCGGGAATGGAATTTTCAATCAGATCAGAAAGCTCTTCCCAGAGAGCATTTAGCTCCTGGTTGCCAAACTGGCTATTCTTTTTGGCAAGAGTAAATATTTCTTCGAACTGATCAAAAATTAATATAGGTGTAATACTTTTCCAAAGAGGCTCGCTATGAAAATATTCCCATAAAGTTTCAGTTGCGGGATAAGATTCTACTTTAAATCCGTATTTATCTATTTCGGTTTTTAAAACATTTTTTATTTGTGTTATTAAATCAGGACAACCCTGCTGAAATTCCAGTCTTATGCGAAACGGCAGGCAATAATCTTTTCGCAACTTTGGAAATACGCCCGCATTTAACAAGGAGGTTTTACCGGTACCCGATTTACCGAAAACAATGGTGAGTATGTTTGATTTTACGAGCCTGGTAAGCCTGGCTATTTCTTCATCTCTCCCAAAAAAGATATCTGCCTGCGCTTCTGTATATGATTGCAAACCTATAAAGCCTGAATCTTCATTTGGCAACGACCCGTTAGTTTTTTCTACCATAATATAATTAAACCTCTTTCGATTTTAAGAACTTATAAATAATTTTCATATCCACCCCGCAGGGGTTCCGTGTTTATAGAATAATCATTCACGAAAAACTATGGCTCCGCAGGAGCCACGTATTCTTAATTTCTTATTCTATCCATTCAAACAAATAACGCTCTTCAAAAGGTATGGCAAACTTTTTTAAAAATTCATTGTACTCTTCTCTAAATGTTTTTTTTCTGTGATGCGCTTCCTGGTCAAATATATACTTACAAACACGATCAATTTGCGAATGTCCATAAGAGAATACGCCATAGCCATCCTGCCAGTTAAATCTTCCTTTAATCCATTTCTTGTTTACGATAAATTCATTGCTTTCCACTTTAATTTCTTTTACAAAATCAGATATTAAAACGGAAGGTTTAAATCCAACAAATAAGTGCGTGTGATCAGGCATGCAATGTATAGCAAGCATTTTAGCCTTTCGTGCCTGAACCAAAGCGGTCATATATTTATGCAGTTCTGTTTTATGGTCTTTGTGTATAAGGCTTTGCCTTCCTTTTACTGCAAATACAAATTGCAAATAAATTTGAGAAAATGTGTTCGCCATTGTTAAGATTTTACGAGGCACCTACGGGAGCCCCACGCTACCCCATTACTTTATCTATAAACACGCTGCTCCTACGGAGCCCTACACTAATCACATTACTTTATCTATAAAAATAATGCTGCTACTGAGCACACATTATTTGAAGAAAAGCAAGGAGCACCATATCGAAAGACAATACCATGAACCTCAGGAGCTGCATGATTGAAAAACCTTTTTTGTGGTGCATTAATTAAATTAGGTTAAGCGTTTCTCTAACCTGCTTAATAAATTCCTCATTAGGTTTGCCCATGGGAACTTTCCCAATGCTTAGTTCTGAAAAATATTTCGGTACATTATTATCGTAAGGATTGGTATCGTCAATTACGACAGGCATGAGATATTTGTCTTTATTGCCATCAATCTTTCTAAAAGTATTTACGTTGTCTGCAGTGAACCATTCTATTTGCACATAGCCATCTTTATGATTTAAGCTGTTACCGGATATGAGTGGAATAAATAAATCAGCGGATTTAATATTTTTCGCTATCTCGGTTTTAAAATTATCTCCCGGGGTAATTTGACGATTATCATACCAGCATGTAACGTTGTCGATACTCTCTATAGCCTGTTTTAATGTTTCAACCGCTTCTTTATCTTTTATTGTATAGCTCAAAAAAATCATTTTGGATTTTATTGACTGGGGATTTCTTTTCTTCCACCGGCCGGAAAGCTCATGAACAAAATCGTTTGTATCTCCTTCATAGGTGACTACATCATAATTTTTTAAAAATTCATATTGCTTTTTGCGGGCTTCGGTTTTGTCATTTATAATCAGGATGGTTCTTTTGGTTCCCCAATCGTGCATAGGCTCATTTGACAGAAGGCGAAGAATAAACCGTATCATCCAATCAGGAAACGCACAACCTAAAAAAAGCAGATTTTTATTTTTCAGCGCATTTACAAGGTTTGTTGCGCTACTTACTTTTTCTTTAAAAAATCCGGTATACTCCAGCAAATCTTCTTCACTCAACGCAGGATCAACAGTATTTAATAAAGAGCCAAAAACATTAAAAACAAATGGTTGTTGCAATCTTTCAAGGTCATCACAATCAGAGAAGGGCTCATTTATTGAAAAATTAATTGACGTTGAATTTTGATTTCTCACTTCTCTTATTTTATTTTCCAGTACATTATTATATACAGCAGTATTTACATAATAATTCAGGCCATTTATACTTAAAAATTGGGAGATCAGCGGAAAATCAAAGTCTATTTCTTTCACTAAAAACTTTAATTTCCTGATGATATCCATTGTTTTCACTCGTTTTTCATTCAGGAGAAAGTTAACCGCCTCCGTAAGAGTCAGGGGAGGGTGATCAGTTACCTTATTTAATTCAAGTAATTGATGAGACAAATAATTATCAATAGGCGTAAGAGTATCATCTTGCCTGAACTTATACATCTCTTTCCCTATCACCGGCGTAAGCTGCCGGTCCGAAATAAAATCCAGGAGTTCGTCCCAATCGCTTTCCTCAGACAATATCTTGTTCATAAGTTTATATATATGCTTTGATTGTTAAAGGAGTTGTAACCGAGGCAGGCAATAACTATAATAGTTAGACGGAAAGGTAATAAAATTTAATAATCTTTTGTAAATAAAACGTCATCTTTCAGGTACTTACGCGACGATTGGAATGAAACTGCTTTTGTAATAAACAACAATGTTTTTTATTTGATGAATGTACTTATCTTTTTATAATTTTAAAGACCATACCTATTTAAAAGCCTGTAATTAGTAAACCGGAATTAATGAAATCGAAACAGGCAAAAGATAAAATTTTACTACCAGGCAATGAATATCCTGAAAAGGGTGAAGAGAAAATTGCAGAAAAAATAGTAATTCTTTTACAAAACCAGGTACTTCGTTTATATCCGAAAGGTAAGAAACAACTCAGGCAGATCCATCCTAAAATGAATGGATGCGTGAAGGCTGAATTCATCATTGAAAATAATCTTCCTGAGCACCTGAAGGTTGGTTTATTTAAAGAACAAAAAGCTTTTCCTTCGTGGATCAGGTTCTCAAACGGCGATACAAAACCTTTGCCCGATTGGGAAAAAGACATCAGGGGAATGGCGATTAAAATAATGAATGTTCCCGGGAAAAAAATTGTTGAGTCCAAAAAGAGCGGCGGCAATCATGATTTTATTCTAATGAATACTAAAAATTTTGTATCAAAAAAAGTAAAGCATTTCCATAGGATATTAAGAGTAGTCACAACTCCTACCAATATATCCAATCTCTTTCCCAAAATATTTTCATTATTAAAGAATGTGCCTATTCTTGCTAGAGCAGCAAAAGCCAAAATAAAATGCAGCCATCCTTTTGAAATATCTTATTTCAGTACCGTCCCTTACCGCTTTGGTGATAAAACAAGGGCCGTGAAGTATGCTGTCATCCCTTCAGATAAAAATAAACTGGAATATACCAATACCAAAAACCAGGATTTTTTGCGGGCTAACATGGCTGCCACTTTACTAAAGCATAATATTGAATTTAGTTTTTTCATTCAGTTCCAGGAAGATCCTGTTGAAATGCCGGTTGAAGACCCAACCATTGTATGGAATTCACCTCTCGTAAAAGTGGCAACGATACGAATTCCAAAACAGGTTTTTGACACGCCGGAACAAAATGAATTTGGTGATAATCTCTCCTTTAATTCATGGCATGCACTTCCTGAACACAAACCCATAGGAAATTTCAACAGGGTTCGGAAAACGATTTATGAAAAGATGTATGCATTCAGGCATGAACACAATCAAATAAAGGATGTGGAGCCCGAAGCCAATGATGATTTTTTAAAAACATAATGTAATAACAAATGGAAAATGTAAGTAATCAAAAAATAATTGAAGATATGTACAGGAATTATGCAAGCGGCAGTATGGCGGCTGTATTATCCTGTTTTGATAAAGACGTAATTTGGAAAAGGCCTGGCGCTCCTTCAATACCTTTTTCAGGCGTCTTTAAAGGTATAGACGAAGTGATGAAAATGTTTGCCATTCTATCAACCACTTTATCTATAAAAAAATTTGAGCCGGAAAAGATTTGCACTAATGAAGATACTGTGGTTGTAATGGGTTATGACCTAGCAGATGTAATATCAACCGGAAAATCTTACTCAACTGAATGGGCGCATGTATTCACGCTGAAAGACGGAAAAATTATCAATGTAAATGTTTTTTTGGATACTAAAACTGTTTCGGAAGCATTTATGCTTTAAAGAAAATATTTAAACTAAAAACTGACGCCATCATGTTTACCTATATTGGCCCTCAGACTCATTTCCCGTTTAGATTATGCACTCGGGATTGCCTACATTAAGGCCGGAAAGACTGATGAGGCAAAGCAGTTGCTGGAAAAACTGGACAAGACACCATTTAATGCATTTAGCCTTGTATTGATTTATTCTGAATTAGGTGATATTGATAATGCAATAAAATGGGTGCAGGTGGTGTACGACATCAGGCACATATTTACTCCCTGGCTGGCCTCTTCTTTCTTTGCACCGCAATTGCGAAATGATCCGCGGTTTAAATAGATTTTGAAACCTATCATAGATGCTATCTCAGCAGGATCATCGACCTCATCCTGATTAATAATTTTAATCGTTAATGCATCATTAATGAGCCAGCTCGGCCAGCTGGAAGAATGTATTGAACCCTTTTCAAAATATGCTCCCCCGGTAAACCGTTTCGAATTTGATACCTTTATTCCATCTTTAAAACAATAAATAGACTGGTTAGAAAACGTATCGACAATGGAAGATCTTTTATTAGATGAAGCAAAGAAGGCTCTTTTAGCAGCAAACTGGCAGGCTGCAAAAAACATTCTCGAAAATGGCCTGGAGGAAAATCCATCTGCCGAAGTTTATGAAGCTATGGCAAAAGCATGTTGGTGGCTGAATGATGCACTGGCGGTGTTTGAAAACAGAACCAAAGCTTACCAGTTATATTTGGAAAAAGATGACAGGTTGGGAGCTTCCCGCAATGCTTGTTGGTTAGGCGTAGATTACCTGGAGTTTAACAATGAATTTGCAGTCGCCAGTGGTTGGTTTCAAACAGCCGAAAGCCTGGTAAAAGGACTTGAAAATACCGCAGAATATGCGCTGGTATTGATGTTGAAAGCAAGACTTGCATTCTTTGTTGAAAAAAATAATGCGCAGGCGCTGCAGTTGGCGGAAGAAAGTTTACATCTTAGCGGAAGGCTCAATAATGTTGAGGGGGTTATGATTGCAAAAGCCTTCATCGGTTTTATTTCGGTAACCGAAGGAAAAATTTCGGAAGGAATGAAGTTACTTGATGAGGCTACTATACTTGCTACTACGGCTACTTCAATTGATTATAATCTTATTACTGTTACCTGTTGCTTTCTAATTGATGCATGTGCCAGGGTTCGTGACTATGAGAGAGCGGGCCAATGGTGCAGGCAGGTGAAAGAAATTTCCTTAAAAAGGAATCACAAAGCCATGTTCGCGAATTGTCGCAACCTCTACGCTTCCTTGCTTGTATACAAGGGAAATTGGAAAGAAGCAGAAGAGGAGTTAACAGCGGCAGCAAAAGAATTAAAAGAATACAGGCCAATTGTAGTAAGCAGTTCAACAGTTCGCCTGGCAGATCTCCGGCGCAGACAAGGTAAATGGGAAGAAGCGCACGCCTTATTTAATGAAGTTCCGTCGCACTCTTTAAAGCCATTGAGCTGTGCTGCTCTTGCTTACGATAAAGGCGAATATGAAATGGCGGAAAACCTTGCGGAAAGGCATTTACGAAAAATACCCATGAGTACACCGATTGAAAGAGTCGCTGATCTTGAATTGTTGTTGCGCATTTATATTAAGCGAAATAAAACAGAAGAGGCATTGATACTTCTGAAAGAGCTAAAAGAAACTTCCGTTTTGATTAATACTTTGCCGCTAAAAGCAGCTGCCTTGAGTGCCGAAGGAATTTATGATTACGCCACAAAAAGCTATAACACGGCGAAGCATTGTCTGGAAGATGCCATTGATCTTTACGATAAGGTAATATTACCTTTTGAAGCTTCACGGACACGAGTGGTACTTGCAGAAGTTTTAATGAATCTGCGCCAATATTCGCAAGCGGAATCAGAACTGAATATTGCCATAAATGCGTTTAAGGAAATGGGCGCCGAAAAAGATCTTGCAAAGGCAAAATATATTTTGAAGAACCTGTATGATGAAAAAATAAAACCTGGCGCTGGCGATACAATATATGAATTTACAGGACGTGAGCTCGAAATATTGAGCTTAATTGCCGAGGGTAAAAGCAATGAAGAAATGGCCGAACAACTTTTTCTCAGTGTGAGAACAGTTGAAAAGCATATCTCAAATCTCTACCAGAAAATGGGTGTTTCCGGAAAATCTGCCAGGGCATTTATTGTTTCATACGCTATAAGGCATAACCTCATTGCGTCCTGATTTACATATTATCTGCTCACATTTCACGAAAATTACGTGTATACAACTATAAATTACGTGGTACCACTGATTTTTGGTGTTTCTCCTTCTGCTACTTTTACCCTCATCATTTAGTTAATCAATTAAAAATAATTTATTATGGAAAATAAAACAGCAACTGAATATTATAAGGTAATAATTATCGGCGCCGGCCAGGCCGGTCTCAGTATGGGATATCATCTTTCTCAAAAAGGAATTTCTTTTCTTATTCTTGAAGCCAATAAAAAAGTTGGTGATACATGGAGGAAACGATGGGACTCACTTCATCTTTTTACACCTGCCCAATATGATGGATTACCAGGAATGCCCTTTCCGGCAAAGAAGCATTTTTTTCCTTCAAAAGATGAATTCGCAGATTACCTTGAAGAATATGCCGGGCATTTCAAATTTCCAATAAGAGCGAATAGCTATGTAACCAGCTTGTCAAGGAACGGGAAGCAATTTATTATAGATGCGGGTGACCAACAGTTTAAAGCTGATAACGTTGTGGTAGCTATGAACGATTGCCAACATCAGCGTATACCTGCTTTTGCAAAAGAACTTGATCCGGGGATCGTACAAATTTTTTCCAGTAAATATAAAAACCCATCACAATTGCAGGATGGAAATGTATTGGTAATTGGTGCCGGAAATTCGGGTTGTGAAATCGCATTGGAAGTTTCTAAAACCCACAGGACGTGGTTAGCCGGAAGAGATACCGGGCATATTCCTTTTCATATCAAAAGTAAAGTGGGGCATTTTATGATTCCGGTCGTTTTGCGGTTCATGTTTCACCGCATCCTTACCACCAATACATTTATAGGCAGAAAAGCGAGATCGAAAGCGCTTACATCCGGCGGTCCTTTGATTCGAATTAAGCCAAAAGAAATAACGGAAGCAGGCATTATTCGTGTTCCAAAAGTAACAGGTGTAATAGAAGGATTGCCCGTGTTGCAAAATAAAGAAGTAGCAGATGTAAAAAATGTTATTTGGTGCACCGGTTATAATCCACGGTTTTCGTGGATTGATCTTCCTGTATTTAAAAACGGGCGACCGATTCAAAGGCGTGGTGTCGTAGAAAGTGAGCCAGGGTTATTCTTTCTCGGGTTACATTTTTTATACGCAATGTCTTCAGGAATGATCCACGGTGTAGAAAGAGATGCACAATATATTGCAAATGAAATTGCAAAAAACAAACAAACTTTAAGTTCACGCAATAAGCAGGTGAAAGAAGCAGCCTGAAGAAATTGACAAATATTTTGCGATTAAATCGTACTCAAATATTCTACAACAATTGCCGACGGGAAAAAGAAATAAGCTCCACCTTTCACCGTTACAAAGCTTTTTAACCCATCAATATATTTATTATGGGTTTCAGTTGGAATGGTAAATTGCTGTACTACTCCCGGTTCAGGATTTTCTTTCACTCCTATGAATGGATCGGGGTCTGCATATAATTGTTTGAACTTTGGATAGTTTGCCCAGCTGTATTGGATAAATTCAAACTGCCGGTTAATATCAGCATTAAAACATCCAAACAAAATTCCAACTTCGTCTACGGGTGTATGTTGAGTTGCTGATGCGGTGTATTTTTCTCCGTAAGAACGTACTCTTCGCATAATGCGATGCTTTTTTGTAAGCTGTAATGACTCACTTGGCCCGGTCTCTTCAAAATTATCTCTTGGATTGGTGCGACGGGTATGTGCGCCGAAAGGACATTTTAATCCCAACTTATCAGTTTCAGTATAAACAAAGTCATTATCGTCACTTAGCACCCCGGGGTCTTTATCAGGATGTTTTACCAAAGTCGCCCCGCTTGGCCACCTTCCCATCATTTTTGCGGCAAGCTTTGTACTTTCTTCGGGATTTAGAGTGCCATCTTCATTTTTGCTTTTTTCATTTAAAAAATTCCAGAAACCATCTACATCTTCCTTAAGCTGGCGAAGCACAAAATAAGTTCCATTTCGTCCCAGGTCCTTTTTCCCGGTTCCCTCAGGATCAGCGGTCAGCATATTTATATTGCCCTGGCTTTCCTTGAGCAATGGCGTGTCAGGATAAACGTTATACTCATTTTTGTAACCCAAAACAAATTCTCCGGGTTGAATATTGTCGTTGTGAATTCCCGCAACACCACTTCCAATAATGGCAGGCTGTGAAATACTTTCTCTGAATCCAAAATGTTCTTTCTCTTCCGGGAAAGTTGCTCCATCTAAAACAAAAACCTGTTTCAACCCATTTTGATTAAAGTCATCAACAAGTTGCCGGGTTTTCGCATTCATTTTTTCTTCACTTATTGCAAACACCATCAGCATTAAATGTATCGCTTCATTTTTTGGCCCTCCCCAACTCCAGTTTTCAGGATCGCTGCTGCCATGGTCTCCTAAAAGCCTTTGACGATGGGGAGTTACCATGCCTTCACGAAATTCTCTTATGAAAGATTGTACATTATTTTGATGCAGTCCTAAAGCCAATAGCCCCGCGGCGGTAAAGCCAATATTCAAAAAAGAATCGCCGTTTTTATTTGCAACTGTAGTAATTTTTTTTGCTATGTCCTTAATAAAAACTTTTGCTTTCCCTGCATCAGAAACCTTCAACAGAAAATATTTTGAGACGGGCATCTCTTTATAATCCCTCACAAGAAAACCCTGTATTTCAGAAAGTTCAAGTCCCTGCATTGAGTTTTATTTTAAAATCTTTTAAGAAATAATTGAGCCTGGTCTTCAGATAAATTTTTGCGTAATTCATTTCTTATTAAAGTATTGTTCACAATATTTTTTATAGAAAGATGGTGATAAGCACTGTACCAAACCTGTGTAAGAATTTGTGTCCCCCGGCTCCATGCTAAAAAATGTTCTTCATCATAAGCGCCGCCGGTAAACAAAAAATTAGTCTTGGGAAAGTTTACCGTGTTACTGAAAATGCCTGTCAGGCCCCAACCTGATTTATCTATAAAATCGCAAAGATATTGGTTCCAACTTCCATCAAAATTGCTAAAGAACATCATGTGTTTATTATCATCGATCAGAACCCACCTTGCAAAATGTATGGTAGGAATGCCCATCAGCTTTCCTCTTACAAATAAATTCTTAATTAACGTTCTTGCAAATAGCATAAGGGCATGTACTGTTATCAATCTTACCTTACCGGGTTTCATTACCAGTACCTGTGTAAACTGGTTTTGATTAAACAAGTCTTCATCAGACTCAAGCCTGCGTACCAGATCGTCATTTAACTGGCTGCGTTTATCGTAACAGTTTTTATCTTTTCTTTCATAAAAAAAATGGAGCATTAAAATCCACAAAATCAAGACGGGTAACAGAAATAAAATGACCAGTGACATAATGATCATACCGGGCCAGTTTATCGCAGGAACATATGCTTGTTTTTTTGACCACTCGAATTCCGGATTTTTATCTACCTCATCCCGGATGGCTCTCTGAACCTGGATTGCGGACTTACCATTCCATTGATTATGGTTTACGAAATTCCAGATGAAGTTTTTCAAACGATCCTCCTGTTGAATTTGTTTGAGACTACGGCCGGGTGCACCTATATAAAAAGCAGTAGTATTTACTTTCCAGCGCAGCAGGTAATTTTTTCTTGTTTCTGTATTTCTTTGTGCGGCTTCAGGATATTCTTCGCAACATTCATACAGTTCATCAAAATATCCAGGAAATACAGTTACCAACCCAACAACATGCTCTTCAATTCCACCATCAAAATTGGATGAAAAAACCAGTCTTTCATTTAGTGGAAATGCAGGTTTATCTCTGAATGAATCTTCACGCAATATGAACCAGCGTGCATAATGAAGTGTTCCCAATTGATTGAATCTTTCATTCAGCCCTACATTTAAACCCACCTTAAATTTTTCCAGGATTTGGTTAAGCTGCTCATAGCAATCTGCTCTTACAGGCGTAAGTAACGTCAGTGGGTTTTGGTTGATCATTACTAAAATAGTTAAAAGCTGATGCCTGCAATTATGCAGGATTTTAGGGAAACAAGTTACAAATAAATACAAATTTTATACAGAATGCTGACATTTGTAATCCAAATGTTTAAGAAAGATGATTTAACTTCAAGGAAAACTAACACGCCTTTAACGGCAGAACGGCAAACCTTTTAACGTCAACATTTTAAAAATTTCTAAGGTTAGTATAACTACTATGCAAACCATACTGTAATGATAAAAAATATAGACCACGCTAACGTTATTCATTATGGTTTAGAATCATTGATAATTAAAACCGGCACTAACGGCCTTAGCAAACCCTCCTGTATTAAAGTTTTGAAAGAAGAATTTCCATCCAGGGAAACGCTGGCGCAGTTAGAAAATGAATTTGAAATCTGTTCGACCACAAAATGCAGTTGCGTAAGGAAAGTATTTAAGAAGGAACAAAGGGAAGATCACGATGCAATTGTTATGGAATATATTGATGGTAAAGATTTGAATAAACTTCTTGCCGGTGAAAAATTGAACCTTACACGACAGTTACAGCTTGCCACAGATATTACTTTTGCGCTTTCTTCCTTGCATAAGGAGAATATTTTTCATCGTTGTATTCATCCTTCTAACATTTTAATAGAGCAATCAACGCACAAAGTTTTTTTTATTGATTTTGGATTAGCTTCCAAAGGAAACGTTTTTGACGAAGGCCTTACTTCCGGGCATGATACCGATGTAGAAGTTTTGAAATATACAGCCCCGGAACAAACCGGGCGAATCAACCGCACTATCGATTATCGTGCAGATTTGTATTCGCTGGGAATCGTTCTATACAGGCTTTTCAGTGGTGAGCTCCCTTTTGAAAGCGCTGATGGCCTTGAACTTATTTATGCTCATATTGCCAAAACACCTGTAAGGCCAGACGTCATTAATAAAGAACTGCCGAAAGTGATTGGAGATATTATAATGAAGCTGTTGTCAAAAAATGCGGAAGACCGTTATCAATCTGCATCGGGTATTAAATATGATCTCGATAATTGCATAGCGCTGCATACCGGGAATAAAAAAATTGAAAATTTCGCGATTGCCAAATTTGATTTTTCCGGTAAGCTGAATTTTTCTAATAAACTATTTGGCAGAGAAAAGCAGATAGATTATTTAAACAACTTATTTGAAGGTTGCTCGAAAGGTGAAAAGAAAATACTCCTGGTTACCGGTTATTCGGGGAGCGGAAAGTCGGCTTTGGTAGAAACCCTTAAAGTACCTGTATTAAAGAAACAAGGAATTTTTATAAAGGGAAAATTTGACCAGATCGTATCCGATACCCCGTATGCTACTTTTGTCCAGGCGTTTAATGAACTGGCGCAATTAATCCTTGCGGGAGATAGCGCATTTCAACAAAAATGGAAGAAAAGGATTACAGAAGCGATCGGTAATTCAGGGAAGATACTTACACAGTTTATGCCGGGAATAGAAACGCTTATTGGTAAGCAACCTGGCTTGCCTGAGTTAAAAGGTATCGAAGCACAAAACCGCTTTAATTACGAGTTTACAAGATTTATTAAAACTATTGCCGATAAAGAATCTCCATTAGTAATTTTTGTAGATGATTTGCAATGGGCCGATGCTTCTTCCCTTAATCTTTTTAAAATTATTGCTGAAAACAGGGATATTGAATATGTAATGTTGGTAGGTGGTTACCGTAAAAATGAAGTTGATGAAACACATCCACTCAGTAAAAAAGTAGATGAACTGAGAGAAGACAATGTGAAAATGGAAGAAATAGACCTGAAAGACCTTGAGTATACTGATGTATACCACCTTGTATCTGAGGCCTTGCTTACCAACCAGGAAAATACCTCTTTTCTTGCCGACATCATTTATAATAAAACAAAGGGTAACGCCTTTTACGTTTGGCAGTTTTTAAAATCAATTTATGAAGAAGGCTTTTTGCATTTTGATTTTGAAGATATGCGCTGGCAATGGAATGCCGATCTTATTTTACAGATGAACGTGTCGGGAAATGTGGTGGAACTGATGACTTCTTTTATTTTAAAACTTCCTGCAGACACACTGGATCTGCTGAAAACAGCTTCGGGCATAGGAAACAGGTTTAGTAAAAGAAATCTTTCTGTAATTAAACAGGTAAGCGAAATGAAAATCGAAAGCTTACTAAAGATTCCGGTTACGGAAGGTTTAGTGATACCTGCAGCAACTGAATATAAATTTGCCCACGACAGAATACAACAGGCGATTTATTCTTTAATACCTGCCGAGGAAAAAACTGCATTGCATCTTTTAAACGGGAAGAGATTAACGGCACATTTCAACCAGGTTGAGCTTGAGGATAAATTATTTGATCTGGTTAATCAGTGGAATCTTGGAGCCGATAATATTATTTCCAAAGAAGAGAAGTTATATCTCGCCAACCTCAACCTGAAAGCCGGTCATAAGGCAATAGAGTCTACAGCCTTTCCACAGGCTTTGCAATATTTTGAAAAAGGTGTTTACGTCCTGGAAGAAACTGACTGGGAGACCGGGTACGACATGGTTTTGCAAATAACTTATGATGCAGCAGAAGCTGCATACTTGTCCGGCCAGTATGAAAAGGTGGACAAATATGTCAATGATCTATTAAAGCATGCCACCTCTTTAATCGATTCCGCAAAAGGCTATGAAATAAATATAAAGAAGCTTATTGCCCAAAATAAAACGCTGGAGGCAGTTGAACTTGGGCTTGATATCCTCGATAAAATGAGCATTCACTTACCACTCAATCCGGGGAAGCTACAGGTGATGAAAGGTCTTTTGCACACAAAGCTTTTGTTACGTAATAAGTCGGTTGAATATTTCAACAATTTGAAGGAAATGAGGGACGAGGAAAAAAATGCGGCTATGCGTATCTTATCCGATATTTCTTCAGCGTCCTTTTTTGCTGCACCCAAGCTTGTACCCTTGCTTGTATTCAAAATGATAGGGCTTACGATAAAGTACGGCTTGTCACGTAAGTCACCTTTCAGCTTCGTAGCGTATGGATATATTTTAAGTGTTTTTCTAAATGAAATAGATAAGGGTATCAGCTTCGGAGAAATAGCGCTTCACCTTGCAAAAAAAATACGTGCTGATGAGCTGATCGGTTCAATTTTGGTTACGAGCAATATTTTCCTGGTGCATTGGCGCCGGCCCCTTAAAGAAACGATTCATGACCTGGATAAATCTTTTAAAAGTGCTCTTGAATCCGGGGATAATGAATACGCATCTTATGCAGCTCATAACATTGTTTACCAGATGTTCATAATGGGAAGCCCTTTGCAACAGCTTTCAACAAAAGCAGAGTTACTGAGTCTCCAGATTGAAAAATTTAAGCAAGACCTCACATTTAAAAGATTGCAATTATTTCGGCAGTCGATTGAAAACCTGATAAGGGAGACAAAAAACCCGGATGTGCTTACAGGGGATATATTTGATGAATCAGTAATGGATATTACCGACGTAACCAAAAGCAATGAAATATATTTTCATAATCTATACCTGCAGAAATCGTACCTCGCTTTAATCTTTAACCTCGATAATAATGCAAAAAAATATATAGCACTTGCGGAGCGATTCCAGGAGAGTGTAAAAGGGACGGCACTATATCCTCTTTTTTATTATTACCGGTCGCTTCTTATTGCAGATACTTCCTTAAATTCTCGGGAAAAGAAACGGATTAAAGAGCAGGTGAAAAAAGACATCGCTATATTGAAAAAACATGAAAAATTCTGTCCGCAAAATTTTAGCCATAAAATTTTATTACTCGAAGCGGAATATCAGTGTTTGGATGGAGATAATGAAGCCGCGAAAATTTTCTATGATAAAGCTTTGAAAGCGTGTACTGAAAATGGGATGACTAACGATCTGGCTTATACGTGGGAAAGGGCAGGACGTTTTTTTCTTAATACCAAACAGGATTTATTAGCTAATTTTTATTTACAAAATGCATATAGGGTTTATAAACACTGGGGAGCGGATGCAAAGCTAAAGCAAATGGGAATTCACTATCTGCAGCTTAAGAGCGGCTCCGGTGAAAAATGGCAGATCGATTCTGTGCAGGAAACCAGGATACATGGAAGTATTGACCTGGAAACTGTATTAAAAGCATCATCTGCTTTATCGGGAGAAATAATTCTTCCAAAGCTTTTAAAAAAAATGATGCAGATTATATTGGAAAATGCCGGGGCGCAAACAGGGTTTCTCATCATGGAAAAAAGCGGCGAACGTTTTATTGAAGCTGAAATAGAAGCAGATAATGAGGAAATAAAAATATTGCAATCGGTTCCGGTTTCAAAAAGCGGGTTACTCGCAGAGTCGGTTATAAATTATGTGTATATGACACAGGAAACAGTAATCCTCGACGATGCATGCAAGAGCGAGTTATTTGGCAATGACGCTTTCATCCGAAAGCATGAGTGTAAATCCCTTCTTTGTATTCCATTATTGAACATGGGTAAAATACAGGCTGTTATTTACCTGGCAAACGATTTAACTTATGGCGTCTTTAATGAAAAGCGTGTTGAGCTCTTAAAACTTCTTGCCGGCCAGATGGCCATATCAATTGAAAATGCATTATTCTATAGTGAACTCGAAAATAAAGTTGAGGAAAGAACCAATGAGCTAAAAATTGAAAAGAAAAAGTCTGATGATTTATTATTGAACATCTTACCTGAGGATATTGCAACGGAACTAAAGCAAACGGGCTATACGAAGCCACGGAGTTATGAAATAGCAACTGTGATGTTTACCGATTTTGAAAACTTCACAAGCAAAAGTGAAAAGCTTTCTCCCGAGGAACTTGTAAATATAATTGATACGTGCTTTAAAAAATTTGATGAAATCATTACAAAGTATAATATCGAAAAAATCAAAACGATTGGCGATGCTTATTTATGTGTAAGCGGATTGCCGGATGCAAATGATCACAGCGCTGTGAATGTTGTAAAAGCTGCTATCGAGATAATTGATTTCATTTATTCATACCATCAAAATGCGAATGAGAACAGTTATTTTGATATTCGCATCGGAATCCACACCGGGCCACTTGTTGCAGGAGTGGTAGGTGACAAGAAGTTTGCCTTTGACATTTGGGGTGATACGGTAAATACAGCCTCCCGCATGGAACAAAACAGCGAGCCCAACAAAATAAATATTTCCCAGAGTACTTACGAGCTTATAAAAGAATCTTTTCACTGTGAGTTCCGTGGGAAAAGGGCTGCAAAAAATAAAGGAATGATTGAAATGTATTTCGTAGAAAATTCCTTGCCTGCCTGACAAATAACTGGATCTGAAAATTTCAGATAAAGTATTTTTGCATGCCTGGAAACACAATGTTTTTACGACTTTTCTAAAGAATTGTTTAATGAATAAAGAGCTGAAGGAATTATCCAGCCAGTTGGAAGGTGAATTATATCTTGATGATACAATGAGGATGCTGTATGCAACCGATGCATCCGCTTACCAGGAAATACCATTGGCGGTAGCAATACCAAAATCTATTTCAGATCTAAAAAGTTTAATTGTATTCGCAACAGCAAACCATACTTCTTTAATTCCAAGAACAGCAGGTACATCACTTGCAGGCCAGGTGGTTGGTAATGGAATTATAGTGGATGTTTCAAAAAACTTTACAAAAATTATTGAACTAAATAAAGACGAGCGTTGGGTGCGTGTACAGCCGGGCGTTATACGTGATGAATTGAACATGTTTTTAAAACCTTATGGTTTATTTTTCGGGCCGGAAACTTCCACAGCCAATCGTGCGATGATGGGTGGAATGGTTGGCAATAATTCCTGCGGTTCTAATTCTGTCGTGTACAGGAGTACAAGAGAACACTTGCTTGAAGTGCATGCATTGTTAAGCGATAGCACGGAAACAGTATTTAAGTCGTTAAGCCTGGATGAATTTCATCGTAAATGTGAGGGCACTAATCTGGAAGCCAACATTTATAAAACGGTAAGAAAGTTATTGAGTAACTATGACAACCAGGAAGAGATAAGAAAAGAATATCCCAAGAAAACTGTTGAAAGACGAAATACAGGCTATGCGATCGACGTATTGCTGGAATCTGCACCCTTTACAGCCGGCGGAGAAGACTTTAATTTTTGCAAATTGATAGCTGGCTCTGAAGGTACGCTTGCATTTATCACAGAAATAAAATTAAATGTAGTTCCATTATCAAGAAAAGAAACGGGTTTGCTATGTGTTCATTTTAATTCAATTGACGAATCGCTAAGAGCAAATCTCATAGCCTTAAAATATAAACCCTCTGCCTGCGAACTCATTGATCATTATATTCTCGAATGTACGAAAGGAAATATTGAGCAAAGTAAAAACCGTTTTTTTGTGAAAGGGGATCCGGGCGCAATTTTAGTTATTGAATTAAATGGTAAAGATCAAACGGAAGTTATTTCTGATGGCCAATGATTGTGAAGTTGAAATGCGTGAAGCAGGATTGGGCTATCACTTTCCTTTGCTTTTTGGAGAGGATACAAAAAAAATATGGACACTTCGAAAGGCGGGCCTGGGCTTGTTGGGAAATATGCCGGGTGATAATAAAGCTGTGCCGGTAATTGAAGATACTGCTGTTGATACAGATGACCTTCCTTCCTATATCGCAGAGTTTAATAAAATCCTGGAAAAATATAATTTACATGCGGTGCATTATGCACATGCGGGCTCAGGGGAAATTCACCTTCGGCCAATTATCAATTTAAAAACAACAGAGGGTAATCACCTTTTTAGAATTATTGCAGAAGAAATAGCAACGCTCGTAAAAAAATACAAAGGCTCTTTGAGTGGCGAGCATGGCGACGGAAGATTGCGTGGAGAATTCATTAGAAAAATGATTGGTGAAAAAAATTATGAACTATTAAAAGTTATTAAGTATACGTGGGATCCTCAAAATATTTTTAATCCAAATAAAATTGTTGACACGCCGCCGATGAATACCATGTTGCGGTATAAACCAGGTCAACAAACACCACCTTTCAAAACTGTATTCAGGTATTACAACCAGGATGTGCTGCAACATGCTGAACAATGCAATGGTTCCGGCGACTGTCGGAAAACACATTTGTCAGGTGGAACGATGTGTCCTTCTTATATGGCGACGAAGAATGAAAAAGATACAACCCGAGCAAGAGCAAATATTTTGAGAGAGTTTCTTACCAATTCTAATAAATTAAACCGCTTCGATCATAAAGAAATTTACGATGTAATGGATTTATGTTTGAGTTGCAAAGGCTGTAAATCTGAATGTCCTTCAAACGTGGATGTGGCAAAATTAAAAGCGGAATTTCTTCAGCAATATTATGACGCCAATGGTGTTCCGTTTCGTTCTAAGCTCATAGCAAATTTTACCAGGTCCGCAAGACTGGGATCGATAGCTCCGCGGATTTATAATTTTATGGTAAGCACTCCTGCAACAAGCAATATAATAAAACGCACGTCGGGCTTTGCAAAAGAGCGTTCTATGCCCAAATTGTATAAAATAAGTTTGCAAAAATGGTACAACAAGAGAAAGAAATATAACACTGCAGGAAATAAGAGCGATAGAAAAAAAGTGTATTTATTCTGTGATGAATTTACCAATTACAATGATACCGAGATTGGAATTAAAGCAATTGAATTATTAGAAAAATTGGGTTATGAAGTTGAGATTCCCCAGCACGAAGAAAGCGGGAGAACATGGTTATCGAAAGGTTTATTAAGAGACGCAAAAAAAATAATTAATAAAAATATTTCTTTATTAAGCAGAATTGTTAGTGAAGAAACTCCTTTAATCGGTATAGAGCCCAGCGCCATACTCACTTTTAGAGATGAGTATATTGATTTGGCTGATGAACAAAATTTCGAAGTTGCAAAGCAATTAGCAAAAAATGTTTTTTTAATAGATGAATTTTTAGCCAAAGAAATTGACAATGGAAACATCAGCTGCAATCTTTTTACAAAAGAAAAAAGATTGATAAAACTACATGGCCATTGTCAGCAAAAGGCATTATCATCTTTAACAACATCTATAAAAATGTTGTCCTTTCCTGAAAATTATTCTGTTGAAACGATACCCTCCGGTTGTTGCGGCATGGCTGGTTCATTTGGTTATGAAAAAGAACACTATGATTTATCAATGAAAATTGGTGAACTGGTTTTATTTCCTGCTGTCCGTAGCGCTTCACAAGATGTGATCATCGCTGCGCCCGGCACAAGCTGCCGTCACCAGGTAAAAGATGGAACGGGCAAAAAAGCATTGCATACAGTTGAAGTTTTGTACAATGCTTTAATTTGAAATTATCACCGGCAGTTTCAATATAGTACTCGTTTTAGGTTTGGGTTGTAAAAACTTCTTAAATTTATTCATCAGTACACTTACATCAATTCTTTAAGATTGCACCTTTGAATTTCTATAAATCATAAACATGCAGAAGAAAAAGAATCAATCATCCAGGAGAAATTTTATTAAGCACTTAACCGCCACTACAGTTGCGTTTGGCGCAGGGCCATTAACGTCTCTTGCACGGGAAGAAAAAATTGAAGAACGCATTATTCAATACCAAAAAAAAGTTTCTCCGAATGATAATATAAATGTTGCGGTTATTGGAATGGGTATTATGGGCAATAATAATGCAAATACCGCTTTGAAAGTTCCCGGTGTGCAACTGGTGGCCGCATGCGATCTTTATACGGGCAGGCTTGAAAGAGCAAAAGAATTGCATGGTAACGATCTTTTTGTAACTAACGATTATCGCAAAATTCTGGATAGAAAAGATATCGATGCTGTAATACTTGCAACAGACGATCACTGGCATGCACGTATTACCAAAGATGCTTTGCAAAAAGGAAAACACGTGTATTGTGAAAAGCCAATGGTACATTATATTGATGAGGGGGCTGGTGTAGTGGAAGCACAAAAAGCAAGCAAAAAAATTATGCAGGTAGGAAGTCAGCGGGTTAGCAGCGTCGTATACGCAAAAGCTCATGAACTCTATAAATCCGGTGAGATAGGTAAGCTAAATATGGTGAATGCAATTTACGACAGGCAGGATGCTTTGGGTGCCTGGGAATATACGATGCCTACAGATGCATCACCCCAAACAGTTGACTGGGACAGGTATATAGCCGGTATGTCTAAAATACCTTACGATCCTAAAAAGTTTTTTTGGTGGCGGAATTACAGGGAATTTGGTACAGGTGTGGCCGGTGATTTATTTGTTCATTTACTTTCAGGGACTCATGTAATAACTGATTCCAAAGGTCCGGATAAAATATTTGCATCAGGCCAGTTGTGTTATTGGAAAGATGGGCGCAATGTTCCGGACGTAATGACGGGTATTATGCAATATCCCGAAACACCTGAACACTCACCCTTTCAGTTAACGCTGCAGGTAAATTTTGTCAGTGGTACGGGTGGATCAGAAACCATAAGGTTCGTAGGTGATGAAGGTGTTATTGAAATAGACGGTCGCGGATTAACTGTCCATCATAGCATCATGCCCAAAGCGCCTGGTATAGGCGGATGGGATGCATTGGAAACTTATCCCAACGCAATGCAGGAAACATTGAAACAACAGTATAATGAGAAATATACAGACGAAGAACAAAAAAGACCCGTAAAACCAGACATTGTTTATAAAAGACCACCGGGATATAATGAGCACCTGGAACACCACACCAATTTTTTTGATAGTGTAAGAAGTGGAAAGCCGGTAGTGGAGGATGCTGTGTTTGGTTTTAGAGCGGCAGCTCCGTGTCTTGCCTGCAATGAAAGTTATTTTAAGAAAAAAATAATTTATTGGGATCCTGTAAATATGAAGACAAAGCAAACCTGATTGCAATATTTATAGGATATTTATGATATCACTTTATTTCGGTTGTTGAAATAATAAGTTTTAAAATGGATAATATTAAGATTGCTACAGCACAGTTTGAACATAAAAGCGCCGATAAGGATTATAACCTGGGGATAATAGAAACTCTCTGTGAAAAAGCGGTGCGACAAGGAGCTTCTACAGTCGTATTTCATGAATGCTCCATAACAGGCTATTCATTTGCAAGGCATCTTTCGAAGGAGGAATTACTGAACGTGGCCGAATATATCCCGGGAGGAGATAGTACAGCGAGGCTTACAGAAATGGCAGCTAAGTATAATATCGCAATCCTGGCAGGCCTTTTTGAAAAAGATGTTGAAGATAAAATATACAAAGCCTATGTATGTGTTGACAAAAATGGTTGCATTGCAAAGCACAGAAAGCTGCATCCATTTATTCATCCTGCGATCACTCCCGGAAACGCATATACGATATTTGAATTAGATGGATGGAAATGCGGAATTCTCATTTGCTATGATAATAATATTATTGAAAATGTAAGAGCGACGAGCCTGCTGGGTGCCGATATTATTTTTATGCCGCATGTGACGATGTGTACGCCTTCCCCGCGGCCGGGTGCTGGTTTTGTAGATCCTGGCTTGTGGGAAAACAGGGAGAACGATCCTACATCGTTACGGCTGGAATTTGATGGACTCAAAGGGCGTGAATGGCTGCATGAAATGGCTCCCGGCAAGAGCGTACGACAATGCATTGTATGCAGTGTTTTCTAACGCTATCGGTATGGATGATGATCAGCTAAAGAACGGATGTTCCATGGTCATAGATCCATTTGGCGATATAATAGCTGAATGCAGGACACTTGGTAACGATGTAATAACTGCCACTTTTGACAAGGCCAAATTGATCGATGCCGGAGGGTACCGGTATAAAAAAGCACGAAGGCCGGAGTTGTATGCAAACATCATTGGTAAGTCGCATAAAACCGAACAAAAAATTGCATGGCTGCACAATTAGCCATTTGATTAAAATATTTATGATAACGTTCATTAAACTTTTTAACTGGTACTTTATTTTTCTACACTAAATTTATAGATATGCAACACTCAAGAAGGAAATTTCTCATAAACAGTTCATTGTCTCTGGCGGGCACTATGTTTTTCTCCAACAAAATTTTTGCAAATAGATATGCTATGGAAACTATAACCGGTATACAACTCTATTCTGTTCGTGATGACATGAAAAAAGATCCCATGGATACTTTAAAGCAATTAGCCGCCATGGGCTACAAGAATGTGGAACATGCGAATTATGTTGATAGAAAATTTTATGGGTATTCTGCCACAGAATTCAAAAAAGTTTTAGACGATTTGGGTTTATCAATGCCGAGCGGCCATACAGTGATGAGCGATAAACATTGGGATAAAGCAACCAATGATTTTACTGATGTATGGAAACAAACTGTTGAAGATGCTGCAACAGTAGGTCAACACTATGTGATAAGCCCATGGCTCGATGAAAGCCTCCGCAAAAATTATGACGACCTTGTCAGCTTTCTTGACCTGTTTAATAAATCAGGCGAGCTGTGCAAAAAATCAGGATTAAAATTCGGATATCACAACCATGATTTTGAATTTAAATATTCATTGAACGGTAAGCAGATTTATGATATTATACTTGATAAGACTGATCCGACATTAGTACTGCAACAAATGGATATTGGGAATATGTATGGTGCAGGAGGAAGAGCGCTGGAGATTTTGAAAAAGTATCCGGGAAGATTTGAAAGCATGCATGTAAAGGATGAGATAAAAACAAAAGACAAGGGTGAAATGGATAATAATTATGAGAGTACCATATTGGGTAAAGGTATTTTGCCTGTGAAAGAAATTGTTGATCAATTTAAAAAATTGGGAGGCACAACTGAATTTATTATTGAACAGGAATCTTACCAGGGTAAAACTCCAATTGCATGCGCTGAAGAAGATTTGAAAATTATGAAAGGCTGGGGTTATTAAAAAATTAAACAGATGACGTGTATTGGCGAAAGTTTTTTTATGGCAATAAACTTTCGCTTTTTTTTGATAAGCCGTTGATTTTAGAATGTAGATAAAAATTGTTGTTCTTTGATTGGGGGGAAGTTTTCGGATATTTTGAGTTGGCAATCATTTTCGACACACCATAACATCAACATGACCGACCAACAGAAAGAATTTTTGCACTTATGTCTCGTTGAACAGGCAGACTACAAAACCATAGCTCAAAAACTCAACGTACCAAATTCGATCCTGACAGGTTGGTATGAGAAACTCAAAGAGGAACGGCTGAAAATTGCTGGAATCAGAAACCTGTGGGCAAGGAAGAAAATTAAAATGTCATTTGGTGACTTTTATGAATGGTATCTATCTCACGAAAGAAAGTGCTTTTACTGCGCATAACAGAACAAGAAATAAAGGAACTTCTTAACAGTGGACGTTTGGTTACAAAACGTATTGCAACAAAAGGCAGAAAACTTGAACTTGACCGTAAGAATCCCAATTTATTTTACGATGATTTTGAAAATATTGTTTTTGCTTGTTATTGGTGCAATAACGCCAAGACCGACACTTTTACTGATGAAGAATTTAAAAAGGTCGGACAAGTGTTCAAAGAAATCTGGAGAACCCGATTAGAAACTTTCGAAAGCATTAAAAATATCAATGGAATCAAACTAGACGAGGAATAAGATGCCACGTAACAAAAAGGGTTTGTTAAGGTAATCTGGCCTTGAAACAAAATTTGACAAAGTAACTGTAGGCAATTGCTCTATTTCCATGCTATAGCGACTTGCTAACATCAATCAAGAGTGTGCTTAAATCGACTGTAACAAAATGAAAGATGAGGTAAAAATATTTGTACATGGCGTGTGTCATGTTTCTGAACGACTTGACAAAGATGAAGTGGTCGGAACTGGGGGTTATGGGGTTGTGATTAACACTAACGGAAAACGACAGGAATTTTCCGGCGGCTTTTTTAATACAACAAATGCACGAATGGATATTATCGGCATAACGGAAGGACTGAAGAAAATAAGTAAACCCAGTAATATCGTTGTTTATCTTTCAAACGGATATGTAATTGACACGTTAACGAAAGGTTGGTTAGAGAAATGGAAAAAGAAAGGATTCAAAAAGAAAAAGCATACTGACCTTTGGATTGAGTTGGATCAAATACTTTCAACAAGTTCCCACTCAATTTCTTTCAAACATTCAAAGGATGTAAAGTATTCTTTCGAGTTTCAACTTGCAGACCGGTTAAGTAAAACAATGACGGGAAAAAGAAATCTTCCTACTGATCTGAAAACAGATGACAAAAATGACGAGGGGCTATTCGATACTATAGGAGACGAAACAATACAGGTTGAAACCTTAGAAGTTGTTGATGATGAACCAATACTTGACAGCATTTGTGTTGATGCTTCATCAATCCAAAATCCTGGACCAACTGAATATCGTGGCGTGGATACGAGAACAAAACAAATTCTATTTCAACTAAAGTTAGACGAGGCAACAAACAACATCGGAGAGTTTTTGGCGATTGTTCATGCGCTTGCACTCTACAAACAACAAGGTAAAGGACTTAGAATTATTTATAGCGATAGCGCAAATGCAATCTCCTGGATCAAACAGAAAAAATGCAAAACGAAATTTAAGCAAACAGAAGGTAACAAGAAAACATTTGAGATTATTGAAAGAGCAGTATCCTGGTTGAACAATAATGAATACGAAACAAAAATTTTAAAGTGGAATACCGGGGCTTGGGGACAAATTCCGGCAGATTACGGAAGAAAATAAAGACAAAAAAAGATAAGTGCAGATTTGAACAGTATCAAGCACAGCAGTTAATATGAAAATTTTTTAAACAGCTGGACGGAATAACGTCTCGATCAAGTATATAGCGATGAAAAAACGAAGCGATCATTCTTATCAGCTTTTGTTGTTAACTTCATTTCTATAATTTTTTTAATCTCCATATTGAAATTGACTTTCTAAAATTTTTCTATTGAAACCCTGTCCGACAAACATTCCCGGAAAGCTATTTTTTTTATGGGTTATTTTCTTTTTAATTTCTTACAATTTATTAGCGCAAAAAAAGAATGAGTCTTTTCAATTACATATTCATAAAGTTTCTTCACCTGTAAAAATAGATGGCGCTATCGATGATGAAGCATGGAAAAATGCTGAAGTAGCTAACGATTTTTTTATGGTGCTGCCTATGGATACTTCTCTTGCAAGAGTGAAAACCGAAGTAATGATGTGTTATGATGATCATAACATTTATCTTGTTGCAATATGTTATAAAAATGCTCCGGGTCCGTATTATGTAGAGTCACTGCGCCGTGATTTTGTATTCGGTAAAAACGATAATTTTTTAGTATTCATTGATCCTTTCAACGATCTCACTAATGGTTTTTCGTTTGGCGCCAATGCAGCAGGCGCCCAATGGGATGGCACGATGTACGAAGGCAGCAAAGTGGATTTAAACTGGGATAATAAATGGACATCGAAAGTTAAAAATTATGAAGACAAATGGATCTTTGAAATGGCCATTCCATTTTCGACTATTCGCTATAAAAAGGGCACCAGTACATGGGGTATAAATTTTAGCCGCAATGATCTCAGAACTTCAGAAAAAAGTTCATGGGCACCGATGCCACGGCAATTTCCCACGGCTGCGTTGGCTTATACGGGTAACCTGGTTTGGGATCAGCCGCTACCTTCCACAGGTACCAATATTTCTATAATACCTTATGCATTGGGAGGATTTAGCAAAGACCATGAAAATAATACAGATACAAAATACCGGAAGGATGTTGGCGTAGACGCCAAGATTGCTTTAAGTTCTTCACTTAATTTAGACCTTACTGTTAATCCTGATTTTTCGCAAGTTGAAATTGACCAGCAGGTAACCAACCTTGATCGCTTTGAATTATTCTTTCCCGAAAAGAGACAATTTTTTTTAGAGAATGGAGATTTGTTTGCAAACTTCGGCTATCCGTCCATACGTCCTTTCTTTTCAAGAAGAATAGGATTGGGCGTGCCAATCAATTTTGGCGCACGAATAAGTGGCAAGCCTGATAAAAACTGGCGGATAGGAGCGATGGACATGCAGACAGGAAGTGTAAGCTCAATAGGTTTGCCCGCTCAGAATTTCGCTGTTGCTTCTATTCAGCGCCGTGTATTTTCAAGATCCAATATCGGCGTGATTTTTATAAATAAACAATCGTTGCAATACCATCCGGGTGCAGATTCTGGCAAGCAGGTATACTCAACTTATAACAGGAATGCAGGAATTGAATACAACCTTGCCTCATCCAATAATATCTGGACCGGGAAAATTATGTTTCTTAAATCGTTCTCTCCCGGCAAAAATAACAGTGATTTTGTGCATGCTGCCCATTTGCAATATTTCAGCAGAAGATGGTTGCTCTACTGGCAGCATGAATATGTCGGTAAAAATTATAATGCAGAAGTTGGATATGTACCCCGCAACGGATACATAAAAATAAATCCCCAGGCTGGATATTATTTTTTTCCAAGGAGCGGAAAAGTTTTATCGCATGGTCCTAAAATTATTTACACGTTATATATGAATGAATCGCTGCGTCGAACAGATGATGAAGGGATTTTGTTATACACGCTTAATTTCCGCAATCAGAGTATTTTCGATGCATGGACGGCGCATGATTATGTAGAACTTCAACAACCTTTCGATCCAACTAATTTTACAAAAGACACTTTGGCCCGCGGTACCGAGCATCGCTGGTATTCCTGGGGAACCGATTTCGTATCAAAACCGCAAAGCATTTTCACTTATGGCTTTTCTACAAGGTTTGGAGGTTATTATGCTAATGGTAGTCGCTATAATATTACATTCGATATCGGCTATCGTTTTCAACCCTATGTTAGTCTCGCAATACATACTACCTACAATAATATTAGTCTGCCTTCTCCATGGAATAAAACAAAATTCTGGCTTATAGGCCCAAGGATCGACGTTACCATGACCAATAAATTATTTTTTACCACTTTTATTCAATATAACGAACAGCTTAATAATATCAACCTGAATACAAGGTTTCAGTGGAGATATAAGCCGGCATCTGACCTCTTCATTGTTTACACAGATAATTATTTACCGGCTCCTTTTTCCGTTCGCAACCGGGCGTTGATGCTTAAACTTACTTATTGGTGGAATGTAAAGGTTAAAAAGAAAAATGAGTTGTAATGTCTTTTACGGGGAACCAGCATTGTTTACCGTATCCAAAAATTATCCGCAATACTTTTACCTTTATGAAAAATTATTTTTTATCTGAGATAAGTTTTATTCTAATGAAAGATTATAGCGAAATACACGAGCAGGCGGAGAATATATTTCCATGGCCAAAATCAAAAAATGAATGGGATCGCTATCGCCTTACGAAAGATCAAATAAATTTCTTTAATGAAAACGGATATCTCGCCGGCATAAAGATGTTGGATAGCGAACAAATAAATTTTTTAAGAGGTGAGCTAATGGAGTTAGCTGATCCCGGCAATGCGGGCAACTCCCTTTTTTATGAATATAACAGTAACGAATCCACCGATCCACAAACCATTTTATTTCATGCGCTTGGTGGCTGGAGAATTACACCCGGCTTTCACGATGTGTTGTGGAATCCTGCATTCGTAATGGCAGCAAGCCAACTGCTTGGTGATAAACCCGTGCGCTTCTGGCACGACCAGCTATTTTATAAGCCTGCAAAAAAAGGAGGTGTGGTTGCATGGCACCAGGATTATTCTTACTGGACACGAACAAAACCAATAGCGCACATTACCTGTTGGGTTGCGCTTGATGATGCTACCATTGAAAATGGATGTCTTAATTATATTCCCGGAAGTCATAAATGGGGTTTACTTCCAAAACCCGTGATTGCGGGTGAAATGCATGGAATAAAAGATTTCCTCAACGCTGAGCAGAGAGAAAGGCTGGAGCATCCGAAACCTACTCCGGTAAAAGCAGGTGAAGCTATCTTCCATCATTCACTAACACTACATGGTTCAGGCGAAAATAAAAGTAGCCAGCCTCGCCGGGCATTTGTAATAAATGCTTTTGCTGATGGAGTAGTGTCGGATAGTAATGAGCCTTTACTGCAGGGTGTCCCCGTTGTTAAAAAAGGAGAAAAGATGCAGGGACAGTTTTTCCCTTTGCTTTTCGAAGGGGCAAAACAACTTAACTAAGTTTTTAGATAATATTATTTCAATTCGCCGGGAATTACTGTAATCATTTGTTTTCTTCCTCCTCTTAAAACACCAATTGATATTTTCTTTCCAATTACTTCTTCGTTAAGATATGTATGAAGATTATCCACTGTTGCAACAGGCTTTCCTTCAAATTCAATAATAATATCACCCAATCTTATCGCATTGTTGTACACATTTGCATCAGGCAGAATTTCAAAAACGTAAACACCGGTCTTTGTTTTTAACTGGTTAGCGCCAATCATTCTTTGAGTTAGATTTACGGGTTGAGCTGCCACTCCCAGCTGCGCCCTTTTTACTCTGCCATGCATAATCAACTGGCCTGCGACATGGGCTGCCATGTTGGACGAAACCGCAAAGCATAAACCTTGTGCCGAAGCAATTACTGCAGTGTTCACACCAATCACTTTTCCTTCTGAATTTACAAGGGGACCACCACTGTTGCCGGGATTCAATGCCGCATCTGTTTGAATGATATCATCAATCAATCTGCCGTTATTTGCTCTGAGTGTACGACCCAATGCACTTACAACACCTGCCGTTACTGTATGCTGCAATCCCATAGGATTACCGATTGCTATCGCTATCTGGCCCGGTTCTAATAAATTAGAGTTAGCAAATTGTAAAGGTTTTAAATCTCCGTCATATACTTTTATTACAGCGATATCAGAAGAAGGATCAGCGCCGATTAATTCGGCATTCAATTCAATACCATCTGCAAAGCCTGCTTTGATTGAAAGCGCATCTTCAATTACATGATTATTAGTTACTATATAGCCGTCGGTGGAAATAACAAAACCAGAACCTGAACCCGGCTGTTCTATAATTTTTCTGGTTCGGGGATGTTGCGCCTTTTTGGTAACCTTAATATGCAAAACTGCCTGTGCAGCATTTTTTACGATGCCGGCAACTGTTGCTGAGTAGGCATCCAGCAATTGCCTGTCCGTTGAGGTAATAAATTCCGTTTGAATAATATCCATTACTCAATAAATTCAACAATCAAACCAAAGAAACGAAATGGAAATTTTGGCAGTTTACCGGGAACAAAATTGATGTTTAATTTACTTTTTCGAGTACTTAAGTAATGGTATTAAATTAAGTTGTGGTAATGCCAAACCAAATATATATAAAAACAGGTTTAATAAACCAACTCTTTGTTAGCGAAAAAGCTAAAGGATTGATAAACGTATTTATTCAAAATACATTGTTATGAACCTGGTTTAATTAGAGACCTTATTTATGGTTTTTTGTCATAATAGTTTAATATCATTTATTAAATTTCGACTCCATAAAATAAAATTCTCTACATACCCGTTAGCTATTAGTGAATCGACCCTTATCCGTTTATTCTTTGATCGTGGATGCTGCCGCCAAATCCACTTTCTTAAACCAAACTAAACACTTTGATATAGGCCGGATACAGGACGTTGATCACTTCTTAACCAAAACTGACTGCTGCTTATGAAGCCTTGTATTCCCTTTATCTTTTTCCTGCTAATCTCCGCATCTGCTTACCCGCAACAAACTAATTTCACTGCAATAAAGATTAATGCAACGACAAGCGTGAAAGATCAATTGAGTTCGGGCGCCTGTTGGGATTTTGCCTGTGCATCGATGATTGAAAGTGAGCTGCTGGAAAAACGTAATACGAATCTTGATTTATCCGAGACATTTATCATGTACTATACCTATATAGATAAAGCGACCAAATATTTGGATTCCCATGGCCGCACCATGTTTTCACCCGGAGGTATAGGAGAGGATATGCTCAACACAATAGACCTTTATGGTGCTATGCCGGAGGATGTATATCCAGGCACTGATGGTGATACAATCATAAGCAGGGAAGATGAAATGTTCCCCATTTTGCAAGCTTATATGGATAGTATTATCGAAACCGGCACCGGTGTTATTACTGCAAACTGGAAGGCCGGCTTTGAAAAAATACTCAGGCATTATTTAGGTACCCCATGCGATACTTTTACCTACAGGGACAAGTTGTATACGCCTAAAACATTTGCTTCGGCGTTTCTTGAAACCAGCTCATCGGATTTTATCGGCCTTACCTCATTTACACATCATCCTTATTACGCTCCATTTATGATAGAGGTATCCCACAATTACAACAACAACCTGTATAATAACTTACCTCTTGGTGAATTTATCAGCACGGTTAAAAGTTGTATAGAAAATGGATATACCCTCATATGGGATACTGATATAACCAATGATGGCTTCCAGAGATATAAGGGATTTGCTATGTGGGCAAACGGGAAAAAAGATCCAAATATATTTCCGGATGGAGAGGAGAAGCCTTATAATGAAGAAATACGACAGGAGCTTTTCACTAAAAAAGTTACACAGAATAATCATCTCATGCAGATAACCGGCCTGGTGAAAGATGGCAATGGAAAAGAATATTTCGTTGTAAAAAACTCATGGGGTAACATCGGTCCTTTTCACGGATACTTATATGTGAGTATTCCCTATTTCGCCATAAACACCATCTCTGTATTGGTAAATAAAAAAGCGCTTCCGCGGGATGTTGCGAATAAGATCAACTACAACAATAAATTGCAGCAAACGCAGGCTATGAATAAATTTGCAACACCGGGCTATGAATCCTCAATGACTACCACAGGACTATCCAATGAAGAGGGCAATAAATAACAGCAGTGAGGAACTGCAGCCTTCGTCACAGCATTATCTTATCAATGTAACTTCACCCTTTAGTTTGATCGGTTTGCCACTTAATTCCTTCATTATAACAAGATATAGATACACTCCATTTGGCTGCGGTACATTATTGACCTTCCCATCCCATCCACTGCCTTCTTCTGTTGTTTCAAAAACTTTCTTTCCCCAGCGATTGTAGATACTTAATTTTATAAGTTTGTTCTGATTTTGCGGCGGGATTCTAAATACATCATTTAAACCATCACCATTTGGAGTAAAAGCATTGGGAATGTAAACGGGAAAATCACATTTTTCAAAGATCTCTATACTGTCTCTTTTACTTCCGCAACCGTTACTTACTTCCACCCAATATATCCCAGGTCTTGTTATAATAGAAAGAGAATCATCCGAAACATTATTACTCCAGTTGTATTTGTCAAACCCACCCGTTGCGCTAATTACAATTGAATCTACGCCCTCGAAACATAGGCTCCCGGTGAGTTTCAATAAGCCCGGGTTTTTTATTACATTAAAGTGATAGGAGGCAATGCTGTCACAACCTTTTGTTGTTTTATAAGACGAATAATAAGTGCCTGAATCTTTGACTACATATCCGTCAGGCAAAATATAGGTTTCACCGGAACAAATTGTTTTGTTAACCGTTGTATCAATTATATCCTCGCAACAGGTTTTGATGCATTCCAGGCTCGATTGTACCGGGTAATCATACGAAAGAGCGGGAAAGGAGAAAAATAAAACTGTATCCTCAATAGAGGGTTTATTATTAAGCATGGTATGGTTCGGGTATCAAAAGCGATGTTACATCTTTTCCAGTCAAATCGGGAGAATCACCTTTGCAATCTATTGAGGCTGCGGCATCGAGTTTCATTATATAGGAACTACCTCCATAAGGGCCGCGGTCGTTTAGAAATATATAATAACCGTTGCCTGTCGAATTTAACGACACCGGCGCAATGGTGTTTCCGGTAGAATATCCTTTCAGCCATTCTATATTCCCGTTGTTGTCTATTTGAATAAGCGGAGCCATTTTTCCATCGTCAATTAATAATAATTGTTTTCCCGTCCCGGTACTTAGCGTCGAAACCGGGTAGGTGCCTTGCTGGTTATTTTGATATGCGATAACCTTTTTTAGTTTACCAATATTATTTGTTATTATATTTATGCCGGTCGATGTATAGGGCGGATTACTTAAGCCCGAGGCATCTGTGGTATATGCAACAAAGGATAAATCCCCGCCAGGAAGTTCTTCAATATGCCGTAGTGATTCTGATGTGGCATAATAGCTCGATGAAGGTTTATCAATGAAAAGATAATTATTGTTCCATTGTGCAGCCCCGGTAGAATTGTCTAATGCACAAAAATAGTATCCCACTTTCGGTACTTGACCGGTCGAGCGTTGATTGATAAGACCGGCCACTATTATATTCCCATTACTTAACTGCATGGTTTTGGTCAGCCCAAAATCGAAAAGAAAAAGATTTGATGATAAAGTGGATGTCCATTTTATCTTACCTTTTTTATCCATTTTAATAATGATCTGGGATGAGTGATAATTTATTTCATTTGTGACCACCCCACTCAAAATATAATCTCCGTTTTTTGTTGTGCTGATACTCTGCAGGCCGGTCTGTTCTGCAAACGGATTGAAGCGGGCACTTAGCTGAGTGAATGAAAGAACCCGCCCCTGGTTATCGATATGAAGCAGAATGCCCCAATGGTCACGGGTATATTGAATTGTATCTATTGGCCACAAATAGCTGACGGTTCCCGTTACAAAAAAAGTGCCATCGGAAGCGGGTAAAATCCCTCTAAAAGCAACTACATTGTGGGTGGGAATACTATATCTTTTCGACCAGACAACAGTACCCTGGACAGTCATCTTTGTGATCCATCCATCTGTGAAGTACATGTTGTTTTGCGGATAAAAAACAGAGCCAATGGTTATTATTTCCTGCCTAGGAGTAACGATAGTTCCGGATATTTTTTGACTGTAATCACCTTTGTAAGTTTTGAAAAAGTAATCAGCCACGCATGATTGCGCCAGCGTTTTTTTTAAAGGCAAGAACAGACATATAAATAATAAGAAAAAACTGCGCTGATGACTCATTATCTGATCATTTTAAAGATCAAACTAAAGTTAACCAATTAACCTGACGAGGGAGGAAGCTTTTTTAAAAACTATGCACATAAATAACGACATATAGTTTTATTCAAAAATATCCTGTCATCAGAATTAAGTTCCAGTATATTATATATCTGGCACTATATTTTCGGTAAATTTTGAACTATCAATTAATTTTTATTTGAATTTGTTATAATGAGTTTCAATATTAATGCGAATGGTTGCTTCTCTTTTTCACCGGCAATTAATCGAGTGTATTTATTAAAACTTAAGATTATTATCATGACAGAAAAAAGAAAACAATTAAGAGATATCACGGTATGCTGCTGAGAATAGTGGCAGGTATTATGTTTATACAAGTAGGTGGCTTAAAACTTTTTGGATGGTTTGGTGGCATGCCTCCAAATGGGGTAAGGGCTGAGATCATGACGCAGGCGGGAATCGGAGGGATATTGGAAGTGGCCGGGGGCGTATTAATCATGGCCGATACAAAATCATGGAGAGCCTGCAGTGCTATTCTGTTTTACTTATTTGTTTTTAGCAGCCTATGGAGCAGGCAGGTGTAGCCTGGATCAGTTAATTTATAAGAAGTAATATTTGTTCTTTCTACGGATTGGATTTCGCAATTCACTCGTGATAGCAGCCAGGGATCGTGATACTTACTGCAATAATTGCTTTACATTCTTGTTATATACTCCAGTATGACAGGCAGGAGAGGATTTTCTCCGAAACCTGTTCACATCATAGATCAAATAACCCCTTGTCCATACTAAGAAGGAATCTCCGCCGTTAATAAAAGTGTTCCACTGCGTTATCAGTGCGCTGGTTAACGCACTAAAAACCGATAAGCGTAAAGCCTAAGCTAAGAGCTTTCAGAACAACATATACAAACGATTGCATAACTATTAAACAAAATTCAATGGCAAGAATAACTGACGTATTTGTAAGTGGCACCCTGGGGAATTTGGTGCTTTACAGGAGAATGGATACCAATTGCGTCCGCATGAAAAGGGAAAGTATACAACAAACACCTGCAACTAAAATAAGGAGCCTGAATTTTGGTATTGCATCAAAAGCAGCCGCATCATTACGGAGAGGATTAACCGCAGTTATTCCAAACCCTTTGGACAGGAAGATGCAAAGCCGGTTCTCTGGTGCTATAGCCAAATGGCTGGGATTGTCAAATGTTCATGAGTTATCCGCCGGTGAGGTAACATCCTGTATCAGCAATTTTGGCTTTAGTGATGGCTACACATTTAATGAGCGGTTTAAGGTACCCGTTACCGTTAGCTATGCCGAAAATAGCACCATAGTGGTAAACATAGACGCATTTGTTCCTGTGTTGAGTGTAACTGCACCAGCGGGAACTGTAATTTTAGAGCTGGTAATCTCAGTTGCCGGATGCACACTGGCCACTGGTATGCCGACAGGCAGCAGCACACAAAGGATACAGGTGCCTTACAATCAAAATGAAATAGCCGCCCAGGCGCTTCAGTTCAAAATTCCGGCTGGTCATGGAAGCTTTACGCTAACTGCTGCGTGGCTTCAGTATTATGTTATGAAAAATAATGGTATTTCACGAACGGAAAATCCTGCCTTTATTCCTGCGGGTGTAATCAATGCACGGTATAGCTGACAATATTGAATAAATAAATCTTTGCAATTTCAAAAAGTCGCAAAACTCCCCTTTATTGTCTTTTTTGCACCTCACTAACGCCTTTTAGCTGTTATAGTTTTGTGTTGTTGATAATAAAATCGACCAAAATTTTTTTCACTCACAAAATTTACTACAATGAAAAAGACAAAAATCATCTTCTGGGTTACTACCACCATTATTTTTTTATTTGAGGGTGTAATCCCCGCATTAACATCCCAAACCGAATTAGCAAAGGAAGGTATAAGGCATCTCGGATATCCATTGTATTTTGGCAATATGCTGGTGGTATTTAAAATATGCGGCACTCTTGCATTAATCATTCCCCAAATACCAAAACGTATTAAAGAATGGGCATATGCTGGTTTTGCATTTGACTTTATAGCTGCCGCAGTTTCACATGCTGCAATTGATGGCAGTAATTTTCAAACATTCTTTCCCCTGGTATTCCTTGGTTTACTGGTAATTTCTTACATTACGTATAACAAAAAACTCAACACATCTGAAGGTATATCAAATGAAAAAATAATGCATAGATATAGAATGTCAGCTACAGCTTAGAATCAACAGTTGCCATAAAAATTTTACGTAATGAAGAAGCGTGAGTACAAAATCAAAATTGCTGCACCAGGGCAAAAAGTATGGGATACTATGTTGCAGGCCGACACTATAACGAGTGGGTGGCCGCCACCTGTTAGACAGCCGCACAGTTAAACAACAATGAACAAAGAGATTGCAACATATAACGACAAACAAACTTCGGACGATAAACTAATTTGCAACTTGCTTGCTCAGACTATTGATAAGGAGTTGACCGGGGCAGACAGCAAAATTTGGCATGCCCACCCCGTTTGGTTTTTAGACGGTAACCCGATTGTTGGTTACAGTAAGCAGAAAGCAGGCTGGCGTTTGATGTTTTGGAGTGGCGCTGACTTTGAAGAAGACAATTTAAAGATAAGAGGTGATAAATTTAAAGACGCTTCTATTTTCTTCACTGCAGTTGAACAAATTAATACAAAAGACCTTAAACGCTGGTTAAGTAAATCAAGAGATATTCAGTGGGATTACAAAAACATAGTGAAAAGAAAAGGGCAATTAGAAAGGTTGAAATAAATTGAGAGATAAAACCTTAAAATATAAGGCATGAGCAACACAAACATTCACGACGAGCTCGACTAATGAGCGATTTGATAAAGTTTTACTTATGCTACAAACAGTGAGCGACGAAAAAGAAACATAGTCTATAACATTGGTATCCCAATAGTGCTGCTCGACATTGAAACAATCGGCAGTAATTCTGCCGTACTGTGATTCGTGACTTGACGAATAAGCTAGCTTCGTTCTTAATATTTAACTTTGTCAAGGCAGGCAGCGTTCCGGGTGAAGAAGATAAAATTTCCTACCATTGGCAATACCTATCGTTAGCGGCAAGGCAAAAACATGACCCCACCACACAATGAACTACTTTAATCCAAAGACAGCAGCAGAACGTTATTCGAAAGGGCGACCCCACTTCCACAGCAACACTATAAAGCATATCAAAGATTATATGCATCTCGACAAAAAACTTGATAACGCTTTAGACATTGCCTGTGGGACAGGGCTTTCAACCAAAGCGCTTTTAGAAATTGCAACAAATGTTTACGGGACAGACACTTCGCAGGAGATGTTGAATTTTGCACCGCAGTCCGGCAAAATTCACTATTCAATTGCTCCTGCAGAGCAACAACCTTTTGCAGATAATAAATTTGATTTAATTACGGTTAGTTCAGGTGTCCATTGGTTTAACATTGATAAGTTCCTGGCAGAAGCGAACCGGCTTTTAAAAAGTAAGGCGTGGCTTGTACTTTATGAGAATCATTTTATTGCTGAAATGTTTGGCAATGGCAACTTCACCAATTGGTTTCCGGATGTCTATTTAAAAAAATTTCCTTCTCCACCCCGCAACACCTACTCCTGGACAAATGAAAATCTGATCCCAACGAATTTCAATTTTATAACTGAGGAAAAATTTAAAAACTCCATCACCTTCAACAAAAAGCAACTTGCTTTATATTTTACCACACAGAGTAACATCATTGCAGCGGTTGAGAAAAAACAAGCGACTTACGGGCAAGTTGAAGATTGGTTAAACCAGCAGCTTGCTTTATTTTTTGACAATGACGCAACCACTCAAACAATTAACTATGGAAACTGGATTAAGTTTATTCAACGGGCAAACTGACAATGACTCGCCAGGCTGCTAACAACTTCTGTAAAAAGAACTTTGCAAAAAAGAAATTGAACTACAGCTTTCAACATTTGGAATTCTATTGCCATTATGAGCCTCTAATCAAATAAATCTTAAATCGCATGAATCTCGGTATATTCACATCTTACACAAGGCAATGACACGATTTTCTTTAACCATAGTGTCTTTTTTAATTACCTTTTATTCCTTTGGGCAATCTAATAAAATAAAAGACAGCCTTCCTGCGAACAAATCTGGTATTAAAGTTACGCTGCTCGGCACCGGAACACCTCAGCCTTTAATGGAACGATTTGGGCCATCTATCCTTGTTCAGGCTGGCAGTGAAACTTTACTATTTGATGCCGGACGTGGTTGTTTGCAAAGACTTCGCCAGGTAAATGTTTCTTACGATAAAATAAATGCGTTGTTTCTGACGCATCTGCATTCAGACCATATTGTGGGCTTGCCCGACTTATGGCTCACAGGATGGCTGATATCAGAGCGGTCGATACCACTGGAGGTATTTGGACCCACAGGTACTGGTGAAATGATAAAGTATTTACAAAAGGCATTTTCTTTTGATATTACAATAAGAGTGGGAGATGATAAACGGCTAGAGGAAGGCAGTAAATTATTAGTTAAGGAAATACAAGAAGGACTTATTTATGAAAAAGACGGAGTTAAAGTAATTGCATTTAAAGTGGATCATCATCCTGATATACCGGCTTTTGGATACCGTATAGATTTCAATGGACATTCAGTGGTATTATCAGGTGATACACGATATTCGGAAAACTTGATCATGTTTGCAAAAGGAGCTGACCTATTAATACATGAAGTAGTTGTTGCTCCCGACACATTAAGTAAATCAGATCCCAAATATCCGATCTTAGCCCATCATACAACTCCTGAGCAGGCTGCCAAAGTCTTTAATGAAGTAAAGCCAAAGCTTGCGGCTTATTCACATATTTCAAAACTTTATGGGCATACTGAAGAAGAGATATTACAACGTACAAAAGTTAATTATTCGGGACCAATAATTATGGGTGAAGATTTGATGAGCTTTTCCATTGGTGATTCCGTTTCTGTAAACAGGTGGCAACATAAGTAACAATCGTTATTAAAAAAAAGCAAAGGGGCCCTGGCCGGCAAGCGCACCCGAGATCTAAAATGATATGAAATTTCAAATGCTATTGCTTACACTTCTTTTAACATTGGGGAAAATTTTAAGCGCACAATCTTTGAGCGGAACCTGGAAAGGAACTTCTGTATGTCAAATTAAGAATTCTCCCTGCCATGATGAGATTGTTGTTTATTACATTTCGGAGAATAGCGACAGTAATTCATACCAGGTAAATGCAAGCAAAATCGTCGATGGGAAAGAAAACAATATGGGAAGTTTAAATTTTTTGTTTGATCCAAAGCGGAAGGTCCTGTTTTTAATTGATAGCGTGAAGGAAGTTCAGTGGGAATTCAAAATAACCGGTAAAGAAATGCATGGTACTTTAATTTCTAAAGGAAAATTATATAGGATTATTGATCTAAAGAGAGAAGATTAATTTGAAACTATCCAGGTGAACGCTACAGATCCATGGGATGAATCGCCGCTGCCGACCAAACTTAAACGAATGAAGTCCGACCTTTGAGTAATCGAAGCTGCTGCATAAGCCCCACACTTACACTAGTTTCATTAGTTTGCAGTTTTAAATCATTTACATGAAGCAAGTACTTATCGCTTTTTCGCTTTCTCTCACAACATGTATCGGCGCATGTCAGTCAAGACCTTCTATGGATTTCGAGACATACGATCCACCTTCAACACTAGTGGTACCGCAGCATATAGTAACCAAAGCAAAGTTTCCTTTTATTGACATACACAACCACCAATGGAATATGGGCAGCCAAAACCTGGCTAACCTGGTGAAAGTAATGGACACACTTAACATGGCTGTAATGAATAACCTTAGTGGTTCTTACGGAAAAAACTTGGCACAATCTGTTGAAAACATTAAAGCAACCGCCCCTAAAAGATTTACTGTATTTGCGAATATAAATTTTGATGGTATCGGTGAAAGCAACTGGACTGCAAATGCCGTAAAGCAACTGGAAGAAGATGTAAAACACGGCGCCGCAGGATTAAAAATATTTAAAAACCTTGGCCTGTCTGTAAAAGATAATAAAGGTAACAGAGTAACCGTAGACGACGAAAGGCTCGATGCCATTTGGGAGAAATGCGGCGAGTTGAAAATTCCCGTACTCATTCACACTGCTGACCCCAAACCCTTTTGGGACCCGTTGGATAAAAACAATGAACGCTGGCTCGAGCTCGTTACAAAGCCGGGCCGTAAGAGAAGCGATACCGATCCTGCGCCGTGGCAAACCTTAATAAATGAGCAACATCATATATTTAAAAAACATCCCCGTACAACTTTCATTGCCGCACATTTTGGATGGTATGCAAATGACCTAACGAAACTTAGTGCCTTTCTGGATGATATGCCAAATGTGTATGTGGAATTTGGCGCAGTGATCGCAGAACTTGGACGCCAGCCCCTTGCCGCGAATGCTTTTTTTACCAAATACCAGGATAGAATTTTATTTGGAAAAGATAGCTGGGTGCCGGAAGAATACACTACCTACTTCAGGGTGCTGGAAACAAAAGATGAATATTTTCCTTATCATAAAAAATACCATGCTTTCTGGCGCATGTATGGTATGGGCCTGCCTGATGAAATATTGAAAAAGATATACTACAAAAATGCGTTGCGACTGCTGCCAATGGTTGACAAGAGTTTGTTTCCGGCCGATTAGCAAAGCCGGAAACGCTAGCCATATATCACACAGTAACTTCCAGCTGTCACTATCCCGTTTTTGAAAACCAAATTTGAACTTGTGATTTGAAAACCACTTGCGGACGATCAGCTCACAATTAAATATAGGACGGCGGCTATCGAGATAAAAATACACAGGTAAGCAAATGTATCGCCTATGTAAGAATAAATGGTTGGTACGTGGCCTGTCACGATATCAGCGAGCCATAATTTTTTACCTGGCTTATAGAAATCCAATGATGCGAGTGTCCTGCCCCGATAGTCTGTTACCAGGGAGAGCCCGCCGCTTGCCTGCCTCACTACTGTACATCCATTTTCGATACCACGAAACATGGCCATGTAACTATGATAAGGTGCAATATCATACCAGTCACCCGAGGGCAATAGCAGTACATCCGTTTTATTTTTGGATAACTGCCGCATGTCCGACGGCATATCAGCATCATAGCAAATGGAAGTTGACACAATTCCATAGGGCGTCGCGATAGCAGGAATTTTGCCATCGCCGGGTGCACTGTGTTCAACAAAAGGCACTGGGTGATTCTTATGAAATTCATTTAAGATTTTTCCATCAGTTGCCTATAAGTGTTGCAGTATTTTCAAGAAAGTTTTTTTCCGGGGTAATTTTTCCGGGCTCAAAAGCTCCGATCGTCATCAGTAAATACGCTTTATTTTTGGCAGCAAATAATTTTCCTCTTTGTATAAAATCAGTCTTCATAAATGAAGGCATAATTGCATTTGCTTCCGACCATACAATTATTTTGGCGCCATTATCTGCTGCTTGCTGGCTTAATGTAAACAGGCTGTCATGAACCTGGTACAAAGCTTTATATCCCTGTATAAATTTAGACGATTCAGGATTTTCAATAAATGGAACCAGTGCGGTATTTACCTGCTGCAATTCTTTTGAAACCATACAGGTTTTCATATCTATGGAAAATTTTCATGATATACATAACTTTAAAATTTTTCAGAAGATAATATTGAACTGGTAATACCGCTATTTTAACTTTCGATTTATTGTCTATCTTATTTGAATAAAAACGGGTTACTCCAAATACTAAAACGACAGCAAAAACACCCGAATAGATCCACGCACCTTTACGATAATTTTCTTTATTGTAATATTTTTGAATGCACCAAACGACTACCGCAGCAAACCAATAAATAATAAAAGAAATGCCTGCTAAACCGGTAACGGAAGCCAACTGTGTAAGAGGACTAAAGGTATATTGGGTATTTGCGATCGACCACCATGCGCCGCCACTAAATGAGTTGTCGAAAAATTCTTTAGCAACATAAGCCGCGGGAAAAATTAATGTCGTAACGAAATGACTGTTTTTTCTTACGATCCACCTGTCAAGCAGAAATATCAACAGCATTTTTACAATGCTGATCACTGAAACAATGACTAATATCGGCAAAGGAAAAGGAGCTACATCGTAAGATGAAATCATTTGAGAAATGATCATCGCCAGCAGGAACCACCCTACCCTGAACCGGAGCGTGGCATATCGAAAATAAAACAACAAGCAGGCTGGTGCGATCCAGGCAAATACAGGCATAGCCCATTTTGGTGAGAGCAAAATATACCCTAAAGCACCAGAGAGTAAAATGCCGACATATAACCATTTAGACACCGACATATTTTCGAATTTTGAATTTGTTTTCATGATTAATTTTTTTTGTAAAGATGGGCAGCAAAAAAGCCGTTGTCGACCGATAGCAGGAAGTCGAACGGATTTAATTAGTTCGAAAGCAGGAAGGAAGAAAGTCGAACGTTTTATTGGAGGCTATTCTTTTTGAATTCACTTGGCGTAATGCCGGTTTCTTTTTTAAAAAGTGTATTAAAAGAAGACTTGGAATTGAAGCCCACCTGGTACATTACTTCAAGAACTGTAATTTTTTTATCTTTTGGATTGTCAAGCAACCGTTTGGCTTCTTCAATCCTGTAATGGTTAATAAATAAGAAAAAATTCTGTTGAAGTAATTCATTAATGACCTGTGAAAGAAGTTTAGGCTTTATGGCTATTTGCGCGGCAAGGTCTTCCAGGGTAAGGTCCGGCTCAAGATATGGCTTCTGGGATTGCATGTGCTGCAACAATTTCTCAAGGATAAGCTGCTTTTCGGGGCTCGGCATTTGTGATGAAACATACTTGTCCGGGTGTACCGCTTCTCCAATTTCCTTTTCATTCCACACTGAAAAAAAACCAGGATTGCGGAGGGCTTTGAACAAGACAAAAATGATGAACAACAATAACAACAGGATCATGATAGCTAATCCTATAAAATAAGCGTTCTTCATAGCCTGGAAGGAGAGCAAAACATTTACAACACTTAAAAGCATCAGCGAAAGGAAAAAATAGATGATCGTTTTAAGCCATCCAAGCGTTACTTTTTGTGAATCTGAATACCTGTCGGATGCAGCAGTTTCGTATTGCCTCACGACTTTCGCTGCCGCAAAGAGATAGGCAAAGAAATATACATACATAGCGAATGAAACCATATACACAGTGGCAGGAATTTTTCTTTCAATGATTGCCTTGAGTATTTTTATTTGCATGTCGTGACCGGCAGAGAGGTAACTTACTTCTGTTATAAGAAATAAAACAATGAAAGGAAGAAAATGAAACACTCTTCTTTTGGTAAAATGAAAATCCTTGTAGATGACTGATTGTGTATAAAAATAAATAAGCGGCCCGCAAAGCACCAATATGTCGCTGCCCCACAAAGCCCATTCGGGGTATTGAAAATAAACCTGCTTCAGCAATAAAAAACTATCGGCAAGATTGAGGCAAAGAGCAAGGAAAAAACAGCCAATCAAAATATTACTGATGCGTTTTCCTTTATCTGAAGTAAACAGGAAAACTGATATAAACAGCAGGAGAAAAAGTAACAGCGTAAAAAGTATATCACTAAAACTATATTGCATTGGACCGATTGCAGGTGAGCAGTAAAATTATAGAGTTGTTGGGTATTCTAATAAAAGATTCCTTGTTGCCCTTCGGTTTCTTTCAAAATATGATCCGTGCATTTTTTTAACTTCACGTACCTGCCTTTGGTGTTGAATTACCGGCGGGCGGTAAATAATATTGAAGAACAAATAAAATGACAGCTATGAAAAGCAAACAAATTTTACCAAATTTGCTGTCTTCCCGCAGGGATGCTATCAAAACATTTGCAGCGGGAGGTGCAGCGTTAATGCTTTCACCCAATAGTTTATTAGCAGCAACCCGTAAAAAGAAAGACAAACTTGGCGTAGCGCTCGTTGGCCTGGGTTATTACAGTACCGACCTGCTTGCACCTGCGTTACAACAAACGAGCAAGTGCTATCTCGCCGGCATTGTTACAGGCACTCCTTCAAAAGCCGAAACGTGGAAACAGAAATACAACATTCCCGATAAAAATATTTACAACTACCAAACTTTTGACCAGGTTGCCAACAACGAGGATATAGATGTGATCTATGTAGTACTTCCGCCTTCCATGCATAAGGAATATGTAATACGGGCTGCAAAGGCCGGAAAGCATGTTTGGTGCGAAAAGCCGATGGCTATAACCGCTGCCGAATGCCAGGCAATGATTGATGCCTGCAACAGCAATAAGAAAAAACTGGCAATAGGCTATCGCCTGCACCACGAGCCTAACACACAGGAGTATACGAACATCATCAATAAGAAATTACTTGGAAATGTAAAGAAAGCAAGTTGCGGTGCAGGCTATGTGGAAAACCGTACCAACCACTGGAAGCAAAATAAGGCAATGGGCGGCGGAGTTCTTTACGATATGGGGGTATACGCCATACAGGGGGCACGGCTGGGAACCGGAATGGAGCCGGTGGCTATTATTTCGGCAAAAACATCTACAACCCGGCCGGAAATTTACAAAAATGGCCTTGATGAAACAACCGTTGCAAGGCTGGAATTTCCGGGCGGTGTAACGGCGGAGATTAAAACCAGTTTTGGTGAGAACATAAATTTCCTCGATGTCACTTGCGAAAAGGGTGACCTGCATGTATCCCCTTACCAGGCTTATGCAGGTGTAAGGGCTGTAAGTCCTTTAGGTGAAATAAACCATCCTTACAATATTCCCTGGCAACAGGCCAAGCAAATGGATGATGATTCGATCTCCATCATGCAGAACCAGCCTATGCTGGTGCCGGGTGAAGAAGGCCTTCGCGACATAAGAATTGTGGAAGCCATTTATAAATCGGCTGGTACGGGACAAAGAGTGGCGATGTAGTTTACTGCTAAAGGATGTTTGAACTCTCTTTGTGCCTGCGAAGCTAACGGCTATGGTTATTCTACGGATACGCAGGGAAATTAGCCCAGGTTGTATTTGAGCTATTATGAATTAACCGCGTATTTTCATTTATCTACTTATTACATAGGTTATATTCGAATTGTTTTAAGGAAATAAGCAGCGTATTTTAGCGGAAATACACACGTTAGCGGCAACCTTGACATACAACAATTATTTACATTCATCTTGACAAGTTGGACACATGAAACAAAAAACGGAATTATGAAAATGAAAATAATTTTTATTACGGCTTTATTTAGTTGCATTTTCATAAACAGCTATGCCCAGTCCAACTCTGATGATTCAACACTGGCAAGAATTAAGAATATTGGTTACCAGCAATCTGAGGTTAAACAGATGATCTATGAATTGGCCGATGTTTACGGACAAAGGCTCACCGGGAGCCGGGAATATCTTGCAGCCGCCAAATGGGCCTCAGGTAAAATGAAAGATGCAGGCCTTACAAATGTGCACTTCGAAAATTTTTGCACTGATTGTGTTGGTTGGAATGTGAAGAATTTTAATGTGGAAATGGAGTTGCCCAATTACATGCATATTTCAGCCTATCCATTAGCGTGGACAAAAAGTACCAGGGGAATTGTAGAAGGAGATGTTGTAAACATTGAAAGCTTTACCGACATGAATTTAGTGAAACAACAATATGCCGGAAAATTGAAAGGTAAAATTATACTGACAGGAAAAGAGCCGATGCCCCAATCCTTACCGGATACTTTATTAAAGAGATTTACCAAAGCCGAATTAGAAGAGATGCAGGAAAGATTGGTTCCTCAAACAAAATCGATACCTATACCTAAACAATTAGAGATATGGCACGCCGAATATTTTGAAGATACGGCCTTTCTTAAATTTGTGGAAAGTGAGGGAGCCCTCGCCGTATTAAAAGCCTCCCCAACTGCTGCAGGCATTCTGAATGTGGGGGGAACTTATTTTTACCGGGAGAGTGACCCTAAACCATTACCATATTTTATCATAATGTCGGAACATGCGGGTAGACTCATCAGGCTTCTAAAGCAACATATAACGCCCAGGATAAAACTCAACCTTGAAACAGTTTTTTATAATGAGCCGGATAACAACGTTAACATCGTTGGAGAAATTACGGGGAGCGATGCTAAACTGAAAGCTGAAGTGGTAATGATTGGTGGGCATTTTGACTCATGGCACAGTGGTACCGGGGCAACAGACAATGGGGGCAATTGTATGGTGTTACTGGAAGCATTGAGAATTTTAAAAGAAAGTGGATTGACACCTAAGCGAACCATCCGGCTTGCATTTTGGGGTGGTGAAGAGGAAGATTTTAATGGCTCGGTTGCTTATGCTACAAAACATTTTGGTGAATTCAACAGCAAGCCCAATAGTGCGTCTGAAAAGGTTACGGCTTATCTTAATCTCGATAATGGTTTAGGCGCAATAAGAGGCATTTATTTACAGGGCAATGAATTTGCACGGCCGGTATTTGAAGATATCTTCCGCCGTTTTTCTGCTACACAAAAATATTATGTAACCATTGAAAATACGTTGAGTACAGATCATGTCACGTTTGACTATTATAATATCCCTTCATTCCAATTCATCCAGGACCCATTGGATTATCGTCCGGTTACACACCACAAGCCGCTTGACTTGCCAGAGTATGCACGTGAACCGGACATAATGAAAAATGCTGTTATGCTGGCATGGACAATTTATTCACTTGCCTCAAGCGAAAAAATGGTTCCAAGAAAGATGAAAAATTGACTTTGTATTACTTTAAACAATTAAAAAATCTAACAGGATTCGACGAGAGGCAGCCGCTAACACTGGTAACCGAAAATGCCGAACGTTTCAATTTAGTGGATAGTCATTTGACAACTTAAACATTGCAAATTTATCTGCTCAATATCGCTTGAACTTAGGTTAAGAGTTTGAAAAAAAACAATTTTAATTTACTTTGTAATTCAAAGTACTTTTTATATTTTAGAGTTCTCTAATAATTTTTAAAATCTTAAATTTTTACCAAAATGGAAACGAAAACATTTAGCGTTGTTACCTCCATATCAATGGTGTTAGCCCCTACGGCATCAGTACTCAGCATTATTGGTGTTGCGATCACTGGTCTTTATCCGGGGATTATTGTATTATTGTTAGTGGCTCTGATTCCAATTGCTTCTAAGTTTTACGCTAAAAAAATCATTAGCAAGTCCAATGATTTTCAGAGAAATTATTACACGACACTCACAATTATTAATTTGCTATCAATCCTGGTCGTGTTATGGATGACATTTGTAATCGTACATGACCGTGTGCTTCATGATTGTTGTTGATTTTTATCAGGCAGCACATTGGCAATTGTAAATCGCAAATGACTACCTGGCTTGAAACTTCTGGACTTTATTTTTTGAAGTAAAGCAAGCGATGAATAAATGACTGCGAAATTTGACACGACACATCTTCCCCTATTGGTCCAAGCATATAGAAAAAGAGGCCCGGCAAGGTAGCGCAGATTTTGTGGGTAAGCAATCTTGTGCCTGCATATGGAAGATCCTCATCTTTTGTAATGCTTTCAACTACAGTCCGGGCAAGCCTTTCATTAATCAGCTTTTGTACATATCTTCATCAATAGTCTTTCTCCGAAGGAGTCCTTTGGACATGGGCTAACGTTGTGGGCTGAACGATATAATTCCGCCATGGCAGCAAGTTGCCAAGTTAGCAGCCAGACTTTGGACATCTCTGGTAACCACTAACACCTGCACACATTAACCCTCAAAACCAACTTCCCAAAATCTTTTTCCGACAATGTGATTTTATCTTATTGATTTTAAGGGCTTAACAAGTTTTTCCTTTTATCAAAATATATTTATTGTTTTGCAATAAATATTTATCTATATTTGCGTCTTCATTTTAAACTCGCAGATAATTATGGAAATTAAAATCACAACCAATCAGATTTTGAAAGTATTGCAGATACTTTCGTGGATAATTTTTATTGGCTTATGTATTGAAGCTGGCGGCATTGCTGTCAATACTTTTATTACACTGTTCATAAACCCACCTGGCGTTGAAAATTTTTGGGAAGGGAGTGAATATTTATCAAGTCTTTACAGCTTTGACAGAGGACATTTTATTGTCATCACACTCACAATGATTATTGTAGCCGTGCTAAAAGCAATTATGTTTTACCTTATTGTAAAACTATTCACATCCAAAAAGTTGAATATATCGCAGCCATTTAGCCCGGATTTAAGACGTTTCATTTTAAAACTGTCTTATCTCTCTTTAGGCATTGGCTTGTTCTCTCATTTTGGATTTAAATATTCCGTGTGGCTGACTAAACAAGGCGTCAAAACAGCCGACCTGCAATCGTTGCATATAGCAGGAGCTGATGTTTGGCTTTTTATGGCGGTTATACTTTTTGTAATCGTACAGATTGTAAAAAGAGGAATAGAAATTCAAAACGAAAACGATTTAACCATATAGCTATGCCCATAATAGTAAACTTAGATGTAATGATGGCAAAGCGAAAGATGTCGCTAAACGAACTTTCCGAAAAAGTAGGTTTGACCCTATCTAACCTTTCTATCCTAAAAACGGGAAAAGCAAAAGCCATTCGGTTTAGTACACTTGAAGTAATATGTGAAGTGTTGAATTGCCAGCCGGGGGACATTTTAGAATATGTTAACAAAAAAAAATAATATCCCGATCAGTATGCAGGCTACTTTTAAGGATTCAGGTGAAAGAATCATTAATTATTAAATGAAATTTTTCAGCACTTATAGGTTTTTATCAGCAAAATTCTACGAAACAGGGGCAGTTGAATCTGTAGCTATTGGATTTAAAATACTTACTTATTTAAATGGATAAATTTGCGATTAAGGAATATCAGTGCGGGACACCCGGTAGGAGAGGTCTCATAGCACACCGGATGACTTAATACTCTTGTTTGCGTGCCTGGCCAGGCCAGTGCCAAAACACACAATAACGGCGTTTTGTTTCGTTATTCCTACCTTCTTAAATTTTATGGTTGAAGCCCAAAGTTGGCAGAAATAATCCCTAAATTTATACCGGCAACTCAAAACCGAGCTAAACGTTTCTGTTGATGGAAAAATCGAATATTTGCCTGGGATGTTGGGAACAAATGCATGCTCCTATTGCCATACGGGGACCTTTTTCACCTCTTTTCAGAATTTTTGGAATTAAAAGAAGCCAGATGCATCCTAACCTGTGCACCATTTGCGAAAGCAAGTTTACTAAGGTTAAGAAGAGCAAGCAAATCGCTATTTTAACAACCATTCTTTTCGCAGATCTCCGCGGTTATACTGATCTGTCGCAACATACCGAGGGATCCAAAGTAAATGAATTACTTCATTGTTTTTATGACCAATGTTCATCAGCCGTGTGGGAGAACGATGGCATTATAAATAAATTTATTGGTGACGCGGCGTTGGCGATTTTTAACTTTCCCCTGGTGAGACAAGATCATGTGAAGGCAGCTGTGAAAGCCGCGGTAGAACTTCAGAAAAATTGTAAGACCTTAAAAGAAAATGCCGGTATTTCCGATAACGAAACTATTGGTGTCGGCGTCGGCATAAGTACGGGGGAATGTTTTTTAGGCGAGGTGGGCACATCTTATAAGGACTTTACGGCAGTTGGCCCCGTGGTAAACCTTGCATCAAGGCTGCAGGGTGCGGCATGCTCCGGCGAAATATTAGTAACCCAGGCAGTATACAATCAGGTGAGTGATCAGTTTCCCGGTTGCGAAACGAAACTGCTCAACTTGAAAGGTATCCATGAGCCGGTGAATGTTTTTGTTTTGGAGCCAGTTGCAGCGAGCCCTGTATAATTTTTTATTGGGTATGTAATTTCTCCAAATTTTCCTGGCGGGTGTTCGCCATCCCCACATTTCATGAATAGAATAATTTCTGCACCTAACGACTCTAACGGAACGGCTCTGTATTTCATTAAACCCAAATGGTAACAAGTTTTAGAATTCTATTGCCAACTACCTACTCCCGCCTGCAATTTACCCATTCATGTTCTCCTTTCTTTATCTCGTAGTTTAGATTACGTCATTAGAATCCGGGAGTAAAAATTATTAACTTTAAGAACAATCTTTCTGTGTGCCTGTAGTCTTTCTGTCTTGCAGGGTATCGGGTTTCTTTAAAACCGCTTTCATCAAAAGATTGTGCTACTTTTTAATTGCCATTGAATAAGAATTTTTAAAATGAAATTCTTCACCACCAGAGCACTATCATATTGGCTCAGAATGAAGCTGCCTTTTTATCTGGTCTTTAGCCTGGTTCTGTTTCTTAGCTTTAGTACAAACACCAATGCCCAAATCGAAAGCTTGCGATTTGAACATCTTGGTATCGAAGAGGGTCTTTCGAATGAAAATGTAACACAAATATTCCAGGATAGTAAAGGGTATATTTGGATTGGCACATTTGATGGTCTAAATAAATACGACGGATATTCTTTTACGAAATATCGGTTTGACCCATTCGATTCTAACTCTCTTTCTCAAAATTTTATTTACACCATTTTCGAAGACAAATATGGTTCGATCTGGGTTTCATCGTTTGAAGGCTTGTGCAAATTCGACAGGAACACTGAGAAGTTCACCCGGTATAAACCTTCTGCGAATGCTAAATTCTCCGATCCCAATATTGCTGTTATTAATGAAGACAGCGATGGAATGATTTGGGTGGGAAGTCATTCTGGTGGATTATGCCGGTTCGACAGGCGAACGGGAAAGTTTTTGCCCGAGTATTTTGACCTGGGTTACCATCAGTTGCCGGGAGACAAAGCCGGTCTCAAAGATGATGTACATTGTATTTACAAAGATCTGGCAGGTGCATTATGGGTGGGAAATAATACTGGCTTACACAAAATAATTTTAACGGGCGGAAAAGCAGGCCAACTGTGCCAGGTTACCTTTAAAGATTACAGGCACGATCCCGCGAATAATAATTCTTTAAGCAGCAATGTTGTGACCTCTATTACAGAGGATAGGGCTGGTATTATCTGGGTTGCAACCAGAAATGGATTGAATAGTTTTGATCAAAAAACAGGTATTTTTAAACGTTATTTGCATGATCCTAATAATATTCATTCGATCAGCAGTAACAATATGGAGCTCTGGTTTGGAAGTCATTTAAAGGAAGACCAGGAGGGAAATTTATGGATATGTACCGATAAAGGACTAAATAAACTTAACAGACACCGGACGATTTTTACCCATTATCTTTACGATTCCGGTGATGCTTACAGTCTAAGTTCAAACCAGATAATGTCGCTCCAAATTGACCGGGCCGGAGTTTTATGGGCCGGCTCCTGGAGTGGAAAGCTTAATAAAGCCAATCTGAATCAAAAAGGGTTTGGCTTGAAGCGTCATGATCCAAACAATATTAATTCTTTAAGCAGTAACAAGGTCACATCTATCTTAGAAGATTCTTCCGGTATTATTTGGATAGGCACCTATGGCGGGGGATTGAATCGCTGGGATAAAAAAGCCGATCAATTTACTCATTTCCGGTACGATCCTACTGATCCCAAATCATTGAAGAACGATGCAGTCCACGCAATTTTAGAAGACCGCCAGGGACATCTTTGGATCGCAAATGGAGATTTTTTATCTCGATTAAATAAGCAAACAGGTGAATTCACTCATTATCATGCCAATGAAGGCCATTATACAGAGGAAGATCACCGGCTAATTTATTCCCTTACGGAAGACCGCGAAGAACTCCTCTGGTTAGGAACCGGAAATGGCATTAAAAGTTTTAATAAAAAAACAGCGGAGTTCAAACATTATTACCACGATCCCGCCGATTCGAGCGGTATCAGCGATTATGTAGCGTTAATAGTTTTTGCCGATTCAAGGGATAATATATGGGTAGGCCATGGTAGTAAGGGTACTGACAAACTTAATAAAGTAACGGGTCGATTTACTCACTATAGACATGATCCTCATGACTCCGGGAGTATCAGTTCTAATTATGTGAACTGCATCTATGAAGATTCCAAAGAAAATCTCTGGTTTGGCACTGCAGCGGGAGGTTTGTGTCACTTCAATTACCAAACAGAAAGATTTACAACCTTTACAACTAAACGCGGGCTACCAAATAACACGGTGTATTCTATTTTGGAAGACAACAACAACTATATATGGTTAGGCACTGGCAACGGCCTTTCACGTTTTGATCCTCTTACAAAATCTTTTGTTAATTACGATTATAAAGACGGGCTGCAAGGGAATTTTTTTGCTGCAGGCGATGAGAGGGAACGTGGCTCTTATTTTAAAGGCAACGATGGTACTTTGTACTTTGGAGGTAACCATGGATTCAACTTTTTTGATCCGGATAAAATTAAAGCCGATAGCAATGTCGTACCAATAGTAATCACACAATTCAAACTCTTCGAAGAAGAGATGAAAGGCGCCAATGAATCGAAAGAAATTGTATTGGATCACAGCCAGAATTATTTTTCTTTCGAATTCTCTTCTCTAAGCTATTACAATCCGGCTAAAAATCGATATGCTTATAAACTTGAAGGTGTCGATAAAGATTGGATATACAGTGGATCGAGACGGTATGCGGGTTATACAAATATTGATCCAGGTACTTACACTTTTAAAGTGAGAGGAACAAATAACGATGGCATTTGGAATGACAAGGGCATTTACATGACCATTATAATCAAGCCCCCGTGGTGGCGCACATGGTGGGCTTATACCTCATTCGCTTTAGGCTTTGCAGCATTTATCTACGCATTGTTCCGGTATCGCCTGAATAAAATTCGTATGCAGCACGAAATTACTTTACAAAAACACAAAGCTACCGAACTCGAAATGCAGGCCTTACGTGCACAAATGAATCCTCATTTTATTTTCAACTCGCTCAACTCCATCAACCGTTTTATTCTTCAAAATAATAAAGAACAGGCATCGGAATATCTTACGAAATTTTCAAGATTGGTAAGGCTGATTTTGCAGAATTCACAGGCTGCTTTAATTACGCTTGAAAGTGAACTCGAAGCATTGGAATTATATCTTGAACTGGAAGCCTTGCGATTTAATAATCGCTTCAGTTATAAAATTTCAGTTTCAGATGATATAGACACGGAAGTAATAAAAGTTCCACCGCTGATCATTCAACCGTATGCAGAAAATGCGATATGGCATGGATTAATGCATAAGGAAAATAAAGGCTGCCTTGACATAGAAATTTATAAACGGGATAATTTTTTGTATTGCAAAATAAACGATGATGGTATTGGCCGAAGGAAAGCCGGAGAATTAAAGAGCAAGTCTGCGTCAACGAATAAGTCAATGGGTATGCGTCTCACAGCCGATAGAATTAAAATCCTTAATCGTACGGATGAGCATGAGTCCACTGTGATCATCAACGACCTTGTTGATCCTGATGGCAACGCAGCTGGCACTGAAGTGATCATTAAAATGCTTTGTTATGATTAAAGCAATTCTTATAGATGATGAAGAACATTGCCTGGATACACTTAGTATCATATTAAATGATTTTTGCCCACAGGTAGAAATTCTTCAACAATGTACTTCTGCAAAACAAGGGCTTGATGCAATAGAAAAGCTTAAGCCGGAACTTGTATTCCTCGATATAGAAATGCCGACAATGAACGGTTTTGAATTACTCGAGCAGTTCTCTGAAATTCCGTTCTCTGTTGTTTTCACAACCAGCTACAACCAATATGCAATTAAAGCCATTCGCTTCAGTGCCCTGGATTACCTGCTAAAACCCATTGATCCCAAAGAATTGATTGCAGCAGTGCACAAAGTAGAAACGCAAAAAAAATTGCCCGCTGAGGAGCAGTTCCGGATTTTGCTAAGCAAAATGAACAACAAAGAAAACCTATATCCTAAAATTCCCGTGCCTACATCTGATGGATTTGTATTGGTGCCCGTCGATGAAATCATCAGCTGTGAAGCCAGCGATAATTACACATTCTTTTATCTTAAGTCAAAAAAGAAAATTACCGCCTGCCGAATGCTAAAAGAAGTGGAAGAGCAATTGAGTGACTATGGATATTTTGTTCGCACTCATCACTCCTATCTCATCAATATTAAGGAGGCAACCAAATATGTAAAGGGAGAAGGAGGCAATGTAATTATGAGTGATGGTTCATCTATCAATGTTTCCAGGAGCCGCAAAGAAACTTTGCTGCTGCGTTTTGGCAGTAAAAAAAATTAGAGTTGGTTTTTTTTTAATTTCCCGCGATTTAATTCCGCGTTTCTATCAGTCTTCCGTATTCATCTGTTCAAATTTTTCGCATTTTTAAATATATAGGCAAATCAACTATCCGCCTGTGCAACCAATCACCCAATCTTAAAAAGCAACGACCAATTTTCACTTCTCCCGGGCTGCCCGCTGATATACTTTTATATCACAAACGACAAAACAAATCATTCATCATAAAATTAAAACAAATGAAAAAGATAATTCCCGTAATTGCATTAATAGCATTTCTTGCAACCGGCAACTATGGCTACAGCCAAACCGAAAGCCTACTCGCTTTTAACCTTTCAAAATCAGCAAAAGCAACAACAAGTACCGGAACAAAAAAGGTTGATTCAAAATATATCAACGAAAAGGCGAAAAGAGATTTTGTAAAAGGATTTAGCAATGTTACCGGGGAAACATGGTTTTCAATTCCAGGCGGGTATATCGCAAATTTTCTTTCAGACGGAATTGACTATCGCATAACATATGACGATAAGGGAAAAAGGCAGTATAATCAATTGATTTATTCCGAAGAAAAATTGCCGTTCAGGGTCCGTGATATGGTAAGGAGCCAGTATTATGACTTCGATATTGAATTTTGCACCGAATACCAGGTACATGATTTTTCTATCTATTTGCTTACCCTGAAAAATCCTAAAACATCGAAGACTTTTAAAATCGTTGCCAGCGATGGAGAAATGGAAATACTTATAGATAAATAAAGATTTTCATAATCAAGTTTACATAAACTTCCGGGCCGCCTTTCCAGGTGGCCTTATCTATTTTTATAATCTTTGATCATTATGCCGTCATGGGCCGAAGCGGTTTAAAAATCTGTTTGGGTGGGGCCTCAGCCAGTAGGAAGGGAAGTTTTTCCACTTTTTAATTGTGACTGGTAAAAGAAAAAGAAGCAAGAAAGAAATGTAAGTAGCCGACTATATTTTAGATTGGTATGAAAATCAGTAATCCACGTGGTTTCATTTTGTAAGGAGAAGGAAATTGGACTGATGCGTATGCTTCAACTACACGTAAACGTTAGTTGTAAACTTGTCGGTATCACTGGTTTGTTGTGGAGTATATAAACGTCCCGGTACAGCGCACCCTTACCGTTATAAGCCGATGACGCATTACAACGATAAGGACACGGTGGCGATGAGGCTACTTCAGTCAGGCGTTTACCATTGCTTCACTACATGGTAAAAGAAAATATCCGGCGGTCCTTCAACTCCCGCCTCTGTCATTTTATCTTTCAGGTCTTTTGAGTGCATAAAGTCCGTTGCTTTTTTCATATCAGTCACCACAAGAACCACAGATACCATATGAGGGTCGCCGACTGCGTAGCTAACGGCCCTGTCAATAAGGCCTGCATCCATTCTTGCCTGCTTATGAGAGTCAAAGGCTTTTTTCCACGCATCCCAGTCTTTTACTTTCTGGTCTATTATCACCCTCGTCGTAGTAGTGTCGGTATTGGTATCGTGCCACTGGTTTTCTGCATACCAGATTTTGGGAGCGCCAATTACACCAGCTTTTTGCATACTTGCCTTGAGAGAAGGCAGCATTGCAAATTGTTTTGCCTTGCCCGTATCATCCATATGCAATGCTATCAATACCATGTTTTTGTCGTTAATACCGCGGCCCACAACAAAATTGTGTAATCCATAAGACATCCGTGCAGAATCATCTGCTTCATAGACCGGCAGCCATTTGTCAAAGTTGGCCACTTTGTGCCTTACTAACATGGTGAGAGCCGGCGTTGGCGGGGTTTGGGGCTGCGTTTGTGTGGTGCTGTCTACCGTAGTAGTGGTAGAGTCTTCTGTGGTTGTCTCCGTGCTTTCAGTGCCACCGGAGTTACAGGAAAATAACACCAGCAAGGCTATAGCTGCTGATGACAATAATTTGAATTGCTTCATTGAAGGATTTTTAAGTTAAATAAATGTAGGGAGCTAAGGAGAATTCAGTAAGACCGGATTGAAAATTAAATGTAGATTTTATTAAGAGAAGAAAAAAATCCGGCGTGTCACACTTTTGTTTTATCTCGGGAATTCGCTTTGGTTTTATCTCGGCGGGGGCCGGTCATACATTCGGGCACGCCTCTCCACACCCGGCTAATGCCAGGGACTACTCCAGGTGGTTTTGCATGTAGCCGGTAACGTTAGTTTCTAATTTTTACCGGGTTACAATGGAATTCTCTTATTCTCTAAACTTGCCAAAATCAAAGCCTTCTCAATTCTCAAGCGTTGAAAAGGCTTTTTGTATAATTGCTATCGCAACTTATTTTTGTCCGGGTGCCCTATAGCTAACAGATTTTTTTGCTGCTGCGTCTATATCTTCAACGGAAAGCAGAACGGTAGTAGAAACCGTGACCAGTCCCGATGAATTAATTCTTAATCCAACTGCGGCCGCGGTGATGTCATCCGGGAGTTCAGAAATAGCGTACACATCATGCTCTCCGAATGCATAGTAGAATGATTCCATTTTGCCGCCAAGTTCTGTCAACATTTTTTCAACTGCTGATTTTCTTTGAGAACCTCCGTCTTCAAGTAGCCCTTTAACTCCATTTGAATTGTAAGAGGCTTTAATTAAATACTTTTTCATTGTTTTTGATTTTTTATCGTTCTTTAAAAATTAAGACTTCCAGGTTTTTCTTCCTTCAAGGTGTAATATCTGTCGGTTTATTTCCAGGCCGCAGTTCTGATTTATGTTAATGCAAGCTTTTTCGCTGACACGGTTCCCTGCACCAACTCTTCTTTTGGATCAATAACACCCAGGTCATTTACAATCCTGAACTCACCGTTATTTGCCTGGGCAATATACATATGCACTCGCACGTGATGCTGCCCGGGCACCATTTCAGTTGGACCGCCTGGCCCTTCGGCAATCTTGGCGTGATCCAACGCTTTAACAACATCTTCCTACAGGTTTCCACTTTTATTACAATTTAATCCATATACCAATGAATTTAATGGCCATCAGGACGAATAAGGCGTAGAATTGTGCGGGGAAGGTTTTTTATTTAGCAAAAGGAAACGCAAATATCCTTGCCATCCTGAAGACGTTGCGGGTAATGGTATTTAAATCGAAATACTTTTTACGAGGTACATTGGGATCTTAATACGGCAGGATTATCCTGCTGGTGTCGCCGCACTGTATCATGATTAAGGTGTCCTTCCCGGTTCCGGGAGCGTTGACTTTTTCGCTGTGTATGACATACAACCCTACCGCCGGGTATGTTATATAGGGCGTATCCCTGGATACCGTGATGTTAAAAAGTGAATCTGATACCTTGTAAGGCTCTGCCGCGATATTGGTAATTTTCAAGGTGCCTGTTTCAGACAGCACTGAATAACCATAGAGCACTACATCCGGGATAAGGGGGCGGTTAGTTGTGTTCTGACTGTTTCTATTAGTCTTACATCCTTTTTGCGCAAGCCAGTAATATTGTTCAGCTTCCAAATCTTGAAAGAAAACAAACCCTGTTGTGTCGGAGATTTGAGTAATTCCCGAATCCTGTTCATTTTTATATAGCCGGACTGTTGCACCGGAAACTTTTTTTCCTGCTTCGTCTTTCAGCGTAATAAAAAGGCTTGGTTTTGTAACAATCTCATTGCTTTTCGTACATTTAATACAGAACAACAATGCCAACAATAGAACAAGCAAAACAATTTTGCGCAGATTCTTTCTATTTTCTTTAAGACACAATTTTTATTCAAGTTTATTAATTGAAATTATTTAAAAATATTTTGCCGTCATGGTATATTTGTTTTTGGTCCCAGATATATTTCTCAATTATGTGACAGGTAATCGTGTCGGTTTCGATACTTAATGTAATCAGGAAGCTGCGGGGCATAAAGATTTGGTTGGTCATTGAGAGTTTCCAAAACGCCCGACGTCCGGAACAAGTTTGTTTATTACACTAATAATATTTTTTAATTCAAACTAACCGTCTCGTGAGTCCGGTTCCCTCTCCTTCGGAGAGGGGTTGGGGTGAGGCTTCATTATTACTTCACGCAGCGGCTCTTACTGGCGTGAGGCAGGACAGCCAACTCTTTTATCTTTCTTTCCGCCGGGCAGAATCCCCGCTATTTGTTTGTACTTGTCGAAGAAATAACGGACGGTATAAGTCAATGCGATGTAATAATAACCATCTTTGTTATTTGGGTTACCCCGGACGGTGCCTGCCGCAGGATAAGGACCGCCATGCACCTCGTTACCACGGTATGCCAGTTCAACAGCTTTTACTCCTTTTGCGTTCAGCAGGCTTGCCTCGTCTACATATGCATTGCTAACATCATCGAGGTAATCGGTAAAGATTTTACGATAGCCAAATTCAATTCCTATCCGCGTGTCTTCGCTGAGTGCATACTCTGCACCAAACCCAATAGGAACACTGAATTGCATAAGTTTATAATTTTTCATGCCGGCCACGACGCCTTCGCCTTCTGTGCTTAGCGGCTGTAGGAAATATTTTTTACCGCTGGTATCTTTTGTATATGGATTGAAGTGATAAAAACCAATGCCCGCAAATATATAAGGCGTCCACCAGTGGTCGTTAAGATTAAAAAAATTGTATTGCCCGGTGAGTTCCCAATCGAAAATTTTTGAACTGAAATTGAGATTGCGTTGTTGCATTAAAGTATTTCCCTTTTTATCATCGGCATGAAGTGAAGTAAGCGTTAGATAACTTCTTGCGGTTATATGTTCAGAGAGATCGTAACGGGCGCCAATGGATCCCATTAATTTTGCCTGCGAAAGCGAAACGGCCCTTGCTTTCAGATCGCCCTGGTAATTGGCAAGGCCAAGCCGCCCGGAGAAATGAAAATTCTGCCCTACGGTTATTGCTGGCAAAAAACAAAAAGCAAAAAATAATTTTTTCATTGGATAGAATGATGAGTACTGAAATCAACTAACGTTTTTTGTTTCTATTTATTTTCAGTTAGGCGTTTGCAGGCCTGCAAAATGCAGCCACATACTTGCCCGGCCGGCGAATGAAATGACAAGGATCAGACCCGCAATATTTCGATAGTAAGTTTTAATTTAAAAAGATTTATCTGCCGGGAAATCCGGCATAACTATTTACCTTTGGAGCCTGTGTTGTTCAGTCGTGTTATAGCATCATTTTTAATATTGATATTTTTATGTCAAACGTTTAGCCAGAATTTTATTACCCTTAGTTTCTACGCTAATCAAAAATTTATAGCCAAATCTTTATGTGAGAATCGGGATCGCCCTTTAATGCATTGCAATGGCAAGTGCCAGTTACAAAAAAAGCTCCGGCAGGAAGATAACAGGGATAAACAAAATCCGGACAGAAAAAATGTTAATCGGAATGAGGTCCTCTCGGTAAAGCCATTATGTTCCTTAGTTGAAATATTTTCCAGGTTTTCGACAAAAATTCGCTACTTCAACAGAAATACTAACATGACAGTTGCTATGGCGTTTGGTTTCTTCCATCCACCGCAAAGGCTTTATACATAGTATTTCATTGTTTCCAAATGCCTCAAATTTACTTGCAGGCTGTATTATTACTATTTAAAAATTGTATTTTATGAAGAAGATTTCATTATCTGTTATATTGTTATACATAGTGTCTGCATCCTTTGCATGCCCCATTTGCGGTTGCGGCGTGGGTGGCTTTTATATCGGGCTGTTACCCACTTATACCGGGAAATTTCTTGGAGTTCGTTACCAGTATTCCCATTATGAAACCCGTTTAAGAAGTGACCCGGAACAATATTCACACGATTATTACAAATTGGCGGAATTGTATGGCGGAATCACCATTGGCACCAAATGGCAAATACTTGGATTTATCCCTTATCATTTCAATTATCAAAATACCGATGATGGAATTAAAAGAAAAAACGGGCTTGGTGACGCAACTTTTATCGCTAATTACAAAGTGTGGCAAGCAACCAGCCTGGATAAGACGAATAAGCAGGTTAGCCAACAATTATGGCTGGGTGGAGGCTTAAAGTTGCCTACAGGTCAGCATAATGTTGATTTTAAAAATTCTCAATCCCAGGACCTGGAAGAATTGCTGGGTGATGTAAATAGTGAGATGGGAACCGGAAGTCTCGATTTTATCGCCAATGCAATGTATAACCTGAATTTTAACCGCTGGGGTATTAATACAACGGTTAACTATAAAATAAATACGAAGAATAAGAGTGACTTTCTGTACGGCGACCGCCTCACAGCAAATAGTTTTGCATATTACCAGGCCATGTTAAAAAAATCCGTTTTTGTGGCTCCTAATGTGGGTTTGCTGTATGAACACATTTCTGCAAACTATCTTAATAAAAATAAAGTTGACGAAACAGGAGGCTATGCAGCATTAGCTTCGGCAGGTGTTGACGTAAACATTAAAAAAATGACCGTTGGGGCTAATATACAATTGCCCTTTGCCCAGGATTATGCCCTGGGACAAACCCAATATAAAACAAGGGGGCTTGTACATTTAACCTACACTTTTTAGAAGGTGACTTATGGGAAAATTTGCCAATCAGATGGCTTTGCTAAGTGCATTGGAGAATTGCTGCGGAATTTCCACATAAAATACAGAACCTTTATCTGGTTCGCTGTCCACCCACATTTTTCCGCCGTGGTGCCTGATGATCTCAGATGATATATATAAACCAATACCTATCCCGGAATAGGTAGAGGCGATGCCACCTACCCGGTAAAACCGCGTAAATATTTTATCAAGCTCTTCTTTCGGTATACCAATTCCTTTGTCTGTAACTTTTACAATCACACCATTTTTTTTGACAGATGTTTCAACAGTTATTTTTTCTCCTGCAGGGGAATATTTTAAAGCATTGTTAAGCATGTTCACCAACACTTGTTTAATTCGGCTCCGGTCGGCCCTTATTTCAAGCAAGCTGAGAGGACGGTTTAAAACAATTTCCTGGGTTGGAGAGGTCTGTTGAATATCTGTAATAATTTCTTCGAGTAACTGTGTTAGATTAAATGATGTAATATATAAATCCAGTTTGCCATTTTGAATTTTTGAAACATCGAGAAGTTCCGATATAAGTTCTGACAGTTGATCGACATGATGCATAGATTTATTTACGAAATTTATGTCACAAACGCCGCTGGCCACTAGCTGGTGCAAAATCTGGAGGTTGGCTTTAATGATGGTAAGTGGTGTTTTCAGCTCATGGCTCGCCATCATCATAAAGTCATCCTTATAGTCATTTAATTTCTGCAATTTCCTGGTAAATAGTTCCTTTTCTTTTTCGATCTCTACTTTTTGAGTGATGTCTCTCGCAATTTTTGAAGCGCCGGTTATTTTACCATTTCTATCTTTTATAGGTGATATCGTAACAGAAACATTTATTTCTTTTCCATCTTTTCGTCTTCGAATTGTTTCAATGTGATCAATTTTTTGGCCTCGTATAATCTTTGAAATGATCTCCGCCTCTTCATCCCGTTTAGATTCGGGTATTATGATTGAGATATTTTTCCCAATAGCCTCCTCTGCGCTGAATCCGAAATTTTTTTGTGCTCCCTTATTCCAGCTGGTAATAATGCCGTCAAGGCTTTTGCTTACAATAGCATCATCTGAAGAATCGATAATGGAAGCAAGCAAAGACTTATTTCGGTCGTTAACTTCTCGTTCCGTAATGTCGCGGGCAATTACAGAAACGCCGATAATATTTGTTTCTGCATTCCTGATTGGAGAGACGGTTAGTGATACGGGAAACATGCTGCCGTCTTTTCTTTTGCGGATGGTGTCATAATTCTTTACGTGGGAGCCTTTTTTAAGTTCGTCAATGTAATTTTTTTCTTCTTCAATAAGCTCGGCGGGAATAATTATGGACATGTTTTTGCCCACTGCCTCCCGGGCAGTAAATCCAAAAATGCTTGTAGCAGCATTATTCCAGGTTTTAATAATGCCCTCAAAATCTTTACTGATAATTGCATCAGCAGATGAGGTTACAATGGCCGAAAGGCGTCCAAAATCAGATATATTAGTCATTTAGAGCAGCATTGTATCTATGCAGCCATTCCTATGCCATCTTTTAGGTTTAATAAAATTAGGGAAATATAGCAAATGGCAAATAGGTCTTATTACTTTTAACCAGCCTGGTTTAATTTATCTTAGATCAATGACTACATGTGAATTTAAAAACCTTGCCCTTTCTTTCCCGGGCACAGTTGAAAAACCTCATTTTGACCGAATCGCTTTTAAAGTAATTACTAAAAGGATATTTGCAACATTGCATGAAGAGAGCGGATCGGCAAATATTAGATTACCTGTAAAAGACCAGGAAGTATTTTGTGGAATAAATAAATCCGTTTATCCCGTGCCTAATAAATGGGGCACCCACGGGTGGACCGTCTTCGAATTGAAAAACATCGGGTACGAGTTGGCGTTAGATGCCTTAGATACTGCTTATAGAGAGGTATTGAAAACCCGACCGAAAAAGAAGTAATTTCAGCAGCCAGTTACGCAAACAAAAAACTTATTTTTTTGCTCTCATGTACTGCGTCTGCGTATTTTGTGGCACCTGGTTGGTTATATCGGCTCCTGTGCCGTCAACAAGTTTTTTAAACCATTTCATGGTAACTGTATCTCCATTTAAATCATATTCAGTGGTATTTAAAGCTCCTATATGATCTGGGAAGGAAGAGTACAAAACTTTAAAGGTTATGGTATTGGCATTGTCAAGAGTGTAAGATCCAGCATGAGTTTGATTCCAGGAACCGGTTGCAGAATCTTTTGATACAGAGGAAAAAAAGCCATCATTCATTATGGTAAATTCGTTGCCGTCTGCTGACACCCATGCGCCGGTAATGTCTTTTTTGTTTGCTGATGCACTTTGAGCCTTAGTTGAAATAATTGTAAAACAAAATGCTGTAATAAAGAGAAGGGAAATTAATTTTTTCATGTTTTCATTTTTTTACAAGTTACAATTTATTATCAGTTTTTTGTCTCTTAACACCCTTGCCGTTTGTTCACTTTGTTACATTCGTATTGTGGTGACCTATCGGTAGATGTTGATACAACTGCAGCCGACGTGGTAAGGAGTTTACAGTTAAATAAACTGCCTCGTAAAACCTTTACGAACAAGTCTTTTACTCCCTGTCAGATTTTTTTCCCTAAACTTGCAAACATGAATGCTACTGATCTAAAAAACCTGCAGGCGCCGCTTAAAGAGCAGTATCGTGAGTTGCCGGAATCTGCAATTATAACATTAAAGGCGCAGGGAAAAATAGGAGAGGGTATATCCTGTAAAGTTGAAACAGGCAAGGCCATGGCCGAAGCCGGCCTCCATCCGGCCACCGGGGGAACGGGGATGCTCGCCTGTTCGGGAGATATGTTATTGGAAGCATTGGTAGCTTGTGCTGGTGTTACGCTGCAGGCTGTTAGCACAGCCATTGGGGTAGAAGTAAGAAGTGGAACGGTCACTGCAGAAGGCGACCTTGACTTTAAAGGCACTTTAGGTGTTTCAAAAGAAGTTCCTGTGGGCTTTAAAAATATCCGTTTGCAATTCGACCTTGATATGGATGCTACCGAAGAACAGATGGCCAGTGTTAAAAAACTCACCGAAAGATACTGTGTAGTGTATCAAACACTCACCAAAGGAGTTGCAGTTGAAACACACTATCGTTCATCATAACTGTAACCATTATACGCAGCATATTTCTAAACAGTAAAACCCGCCGAAGGCAGGTTTTACAAATAAGGAATGCCATTTTTGTTTAGTTCTCAGCCGTAGCCGGACTGATTTCTGTAGAAACTTCAGTGATTTTATTGGCAGGAAATCCACCCTTTTTTGCATGTTCTCTAATCAGTTCTTCATTCTCGGCTTTGTAGACACAGAATACCTTGTCGCCCGTTACATAGCTTTGTATCCACTGAATTTGCGGGCCCATCTCCTTAAGTACACTGCAGGACTTTTGTGAAATAGTCTTTAGTTGTTCAGGAGTTAGTTTACCTGCGTCTGGAATATCCCTTTCAATGAGATAAGTTTTCATTGTCGCTGTTTTTGCGGTTGTTAAATTGTTTGATGCGCTGGTTTGTGCTATGGAAAAATACCCGGTAAATAGCATGGTAGCAAAAATCAGAATGCGATTGGTAATCGATTTCATACATTTAATTTTTAAGTTTTAGGAATACTCAAAGATAGTAGTGACAACAGGCGGAAGGCTATAACAATTCAGTCAATAAATGGTAAACGATATAAGACAAATCGTTCAATAAATGGTAAAATTATGCCAGGGGAAAATTAAAACTAATGCAGCATATCAATATAAGCCATGGGAAGAAGCCCATACTTTTTTTTAAAACACTTGGTAAAATACGAGGGGCTGGTAAAGCCGGAATCAAATGTTATCTGTGCGATGTTATAGCGCTGCTTTTTTATGAGTCCTTTTGCTTTTTCAAGCCTGAATTCCTTTAAAAGTGAATTAGGTGATAAACCGGTTATTGAGATCGTTTTCCTGTACAATTGTGAAGTACTCATTGCCGTAGCATGGCAATAATCGCTAATATCGAATTCTGCATCATGCCAGTTCTCTTCCAGCTTTGCGAACAATAATTGCAATAAGCTTTCGTCGTTCGGAGGCAACGTTAAAAAATTTTTCTTTTTATTTTGAAAGAAATCTTTCGATACAAGTTCTTTAACTGACGAAGCAATCACTATCTGAAAATTACCGGCAATAAAGCACATACTTTCCGCAAACTGTATGGTATCGCCAAACAACTGACTGCTTTTTTCAACGGGTTCTCCGGCATTAATGCCTATTTTAAAATGCAATGCATCTGCATGAGTTTCCTGCATTTCCTGTTGAATGGCTAAAGCACATGCAACAGCTTTTGCCGCCGAGGAAAACGAAATAACAAAGTCACTGCTTTCATATTCTGTCTCCCTTCCGTCATGTTGCAAAAGGTTTTTCCGAATAATATGATTGTGACTTTTCAAAAATTCATTTGCTTTTTCAGCGCCCAGTTGATACCTGAGCAGGTTGGGATCGGTAGTTTTTGTTATTAACAGAATGCGAAACGAAGGATCACTGAAAACCCTTAATCCGTCGTCTGAAATCTCTACGGCCTCGGGATCGTAGATGCGGCCTAAAAAAGATGTTACTAATGTACTATTTACTTCTATTATCTTATTTGGTAACAGCCCATGGGCCTTGCTATGCATTTCCTTTACAGCCTCTTTATCAGGGGCATCTATAAGGCAAAATATATTTTCACGTTCCTCGTCTATCCAATAGGTCATGCATTTACAGCCGTATTCATCCTGGTGAAGTAAGTCCATGCGATGTGCTTCTGCTACATCTTTAGATTTAACCCCTGGTACGATATGTACATCCATGTAAATTGGCATACATTTTTTTATGTTTCCGAAGATAAATATTTTTTTCATTGCCGGATTAACTGGCGATAGGTTGCGGTATTTTCTAAACCTAACATTGCGTTCTTCTTTGTCCCTACCTTTGTAAAAATTTTTTTGCATGTCTGAAGACCTTGCTATTGTAACTGGAAGCAAAGAGGAAAAATATCAATCATTGATCCCGCAGGTAAAAGGATTGCTTGAAGGCGAAACTGATCTTATAGCTAATATGGCAAATGTTGCCGCAGCACTTAAAGAACAATTTCAATGGCTTTGGGTAGGCTTTTATGTGGTAAAAAATAATGAACTGGTGCTAGCTCCATTCCAGGGACCAGTTGCGTGCACAAGGATAACAAAAGGCAGAGGCGTTTGCGGCGCCTGTTGGCAGGATGCTAAAACGCTGATTGTGCCTGATGTTGAAAAATTTCCGGGGCATATTGCATGCAGCAGTTTATCAAAATCAGAAATAGTGATTCCTATTATAAAGAATAATGAGGTAGTTGCGGTTTTAGATGTAGATAGCGAAGAATATAATTTTTTTGATGATATAGATAAACGATATCTCGGGATGGTCGCAGGCTTGATCAATATTTAATCTTTCCATTTTTCTTCTACGTATGGTTCATAATAAAGAACACCATTTTGGTATCGATACCAGTATAGAGTATTGGATACTTCGCTCGCAGGTATGCCCATTCCTGTTTATTCCAGGTTGATATTAAAAAAGAAATTTCATCCCATTGTAACAAAACGTTTCATCTTGCGACTAATATCAAAAGATCACTAAGCGTTGCAAAAGCAGGATACGGAAAGGCAGTTTGAAAAGCATATCGCCGAAAACGAAATGCTTATTCATAAAGTATGTAGCATATATGCTTATTCCCGCGCTGACAGGGATGATCTTTTCCAGGAGATTATACTACAACTCTGGAAGAGCTATCCAAAATTTAAGGGCGCAGCAAAATTCAGCACATGGCTATATAGGGTGGCGATCAACACGGCAATTACCGGCCTGCGCAAGAAAAAAAATATCATTACCTCTTACGACCCGGCAACACCTCATGCCGATATTAAAGATGATACAGCAGCGATAGAAGATGAGGAGCGTTTGCAGCTGCTACATGCAGCAATAGAAAAACTTAACCAGTTAGAAAAGGCGATAGTAATGCTATATATGGAAGACCGTTCGTATGAAGAGATGGAAGATATCCTGGGCATTAACCAGGGCAATCTACGGGTAAAGCTGAGCAGGATAAAAGAAAAATTACGTGAACTCACAAAAAACAATTGAGTTATGGAACTGGATGATCTTAAAGAAACATGGAAAGAAAATACAATTAAAAAAACTGTAAATAAAAACATCATGGAAATGATTCAACACCAGAGCTATGGACCAGTAGCTGCATTAAAGAGGAGTTATAAAAAACAAATAGTGGTAATGGCCCTTTTGCCATTTATCTTATTGCTCAGCAATATAAATGACATTGAAAAGGCGCTTACGAGCGTTATGTACTGGAGCTATGTTGTTTTTTGTGCTGGTGTTATTGTTTATGCACTTTACAATTATCGTATAGCAGAAAAAATGCAAGACATGAATGGAATGGTCATGCCGAACATTGAGCAACAAATTTCCTTGCTGGAGAAAAGGCTTCAATGGAAGATCATTGGTTTAAGGATAGCATTGTTATTTTTTGTCCTGTTGACAGAAATTCTCCCCTACTTTCAGCACTATCATATGCTTGACAGGTGGCATTTGATTTCGCCTTTCATAAGAATTGGCTTTTATGCTGTGTTATTCGTTGCACAATATTTTCTAAGCCCGAAGGTTTTGCAGAACAAGTTTGGCAGACATCTTACCTATTTAAAGGAGCTGATAAAGGAAATGAAATAAATCTGCTGCCAGCCCTTACCCTGCCGTCAGGCAGTCCTGAATTTTATGTTTGTGAAGCGCTTTCGATGTCTTATTCCTTTTTGGTTTTACACAATAAATTGGCTTCCGTATTAGTTTATCAGTAATGCCATCAAATACAACCAATAAAAACACTTCCCTTCCTGGTAAAAAACTTAAATGTGAAATGTGTGGCAATGAAGCACTTCCGCTTCACACACTCTGTAAAGAGCATTTGGAAGTAAGAACTGCAGAACAGTTAAAAGGCCGCGATTACACAGCTAAGCCCGCTTCCGGTAGTTCTGTGAATTAAGTGTTTACAAGGTAAAGAACCAACAAATTCTATACTGTCCCCGTAGTGTTGTAATTTATAGGGTATGGACTGGCATTGCACGCCTTAAGATACAGCTTGTTTATATAACGCATACGGATAATAGTAATTTTAGTTCGTCAATTTTAAAAAAATTGTGCCTTTATTACGCATTGATATCATCGTAATTCCTTCATACGATAGCAATGATTCGAAGTTTTAAGAAATGCTTTATTCGCCCAGCTTCAAAAGTAATCAAGCCTTTATTTTCGTAATTTTTTAAAACCAGGTGTTTTCAGCCTATTACATTTTACATTTGTTTTGTAATCCTGTGGACTAAAATTTAGAAAAGTAAAAATCATAAATAGAAATTATGAAAAGGATCTATTTTTTGTTGGTGCACATATCGGCGTGCTATTCAGTATTTGCAGATGTAACCTTACCAAATTTTTTTGGGAATAATATGGTTCTGCAAAGAGATAAGCCCATACCCATTTGGGGCCGGGCAGATGTAAATGAAAAAATAACCATTCAGTTTAATCATCAAACGAAAACTACGAAGGCCGATAAGACAGGTAAATGGATGATTAAATTAGATAATGAAATTGCAGGAGGGCCTTATACCCTCACCATTAATGGAAAGAACACCGTTACTTTCGACAATGTATTGGTGGGCGAAGTTTGGATTTGCTCAGGGCAATCGAATATGGAAATGCCAATTGCAGGCTGGGGGAAAATAAATAACTATGAGCAGGAAATTGCCGGAGCCAATTATCCACTCATACGTCATATAAAAGTACCTAATACAATTAGTTCCGTTCCAAAGGATAACATTCCTGAAGCAAGCTGGAAAATTTGCAGCCCTGAAACTGCAGGAGATTTCACTGCAGCAGGTTACTTTTTTGCAAGAGAGCTATACAATAAATTAAAAGTACCTGTAGGGTTAATCAACACTTCGTGGGGGGGTACAATGGTAGAAACGTGGATAAGTCGCCAGGCTTTTGAAAGCAGTGATGAATTTAAACAGATGATAGCAGGCATGCCTTCACTTAATCTTGATTCTATGGCAAAAATTAAGAAAGAGGCAAGTATTAAAAGAATAGAAGCCCTGCAAGGTTCTCTCAATACTACCGGTGGCGTAACATGGAATGAAACAAGTACGGATGATAGCAATTGGCCCGTGATGCAATTGCCTGGTCTTTGGGAAACTCAGCAATTGGGAGATTTGGATGGCATAGTATGGTTTCGCAAAACAATTACTATTTCACCAGAAGACGCCGGTAAAGCGGCGACACTTGAATTAGCAATGATTGATGATAACGATATAACTTATGTGAATGGAGTAAAGACGGGGAGCACAGACGGTTATAATGTAAAAAGAAAATATACTATTGCACCAGGTGTTTTAAAAGAAGGGAAAAATGTAATAGCGGTGCGTGTGGATGATACAGGTGGTGGAGGCGGCATTTATGGCGATAGTGCTGAGATGAAATTAGCAACTGCCAATCATGTAACGTCACTGGCGGGAAAATGGAAGTTTAAAGTTGAAAGAATAACCGGGGGTTCCGGATCGATAGGTCCCAACAGTTACCCGACTTTATTGTTCAATGCAATGCTGTATCCATTAATTCCATACGCTTTCAGGGGAGTAATCTGGTACCAGGGTGAAGCAAATGCAGGCCGCGCTTACCAATATCGCCAGGCATTTCCATTAATGATAACGGATTGGCGTAAACGCTGGAAAGAAGATTTTCCTTTTTATTTTGTACAGTTGGCTTCGTTTAATGCAGCTGATGGTAATAGTAACGAAGGAAGTACCTGGGCTGAATTGCGAGAAGCCCAGGCAAAAACTTTATCCCTTCCAAATACCGGAATGGCTGTTACAACCGATATAGGAAATTCATCCGATATACATCCCAAGAATAAACAAGAGGTTGGCAAACGCCTTGCTGCTATTGCTTTGAATAATTTGTATGGTGAAAAAAATGTTTATCGTGGCCCTTCTTATGCCTCCCTGAGAGTAGAAGGTAACAAGGTGATAATAAGCTTTGACAATATAGGTACCGGCCTTATAGTACATGATAAGTATGGCTATATCAAAGGTTTTGAAATTGCAGGTGAGGATCGAAAATTTCATTATGCCAGGGCATATATAAATGGTAATACCGTTGTCGTGTACAGTGACAGTGTGAATAATCCTGTTGCCGTTCACTATGGTTGGGCTGATGATGCAGGAGAGGATAACTTATTTAATAAAGAAGGTTTTCCGGCAGAACCTTTTAGAACTGATGAGTGGACAAGTATTACCAAAGCTGTAAAATACCAAATAGGGGAATAGAAAGATTTATGAGTTGATCGGAGCCCATAACTTTTGTCACTGTATTACCATAAAATCTTATTACAGATTCGTAAACTTCCGCAGAGGTTGGATTCTCACATTTCCCCAGGCATTTGTAATCGATTTGAAAATTGTTTAGCATTTATCAGGCTTAATTCTGCGAAGTCTGGCACGATTTTCTAATATAAGATTGTCAATCCATATTTTGTTAAGCAAAATTTGTAAAGAAGGAAGTCGTATCAAATCTGCTTTACCAATATTACCCTTGAAACAAAATAAAAATTATATAATATTCGTTATAAAACAATAACTGAAATAAGATTTTAACCTATGTATTTTTTTGAAAAACACAAGTTTTTAAGGACTGTATTTATCGGCCTTGTAGTACTTACCGCCGGATTTTTATCAGCATTATGGGTATATAGCGGTACCTGATTCTACGATAGGAAGGTGGCTATTTTTGTTTAATAACTGCCAGGAGCTTATCCTACCATCTTTTAATTTTTATTAGCAAAATCGGTCATGATTTTTCGCCCTTCTTGATCAACCATTGAATAAATAATCCTGCTTTCCCGCGTATAGCTTTTTAAGTTAATCTCTGGGCAAAAATTTCTTCCATTTTCTCAATGCTAAGATGTGTTTCGGGTCCTACACAACGATGAATGGAACCCATAGCGATCCTATTAAAATAGATAGTTTTTATACCAGTATACCATCACAAGCAAATAAACGTTATAGGGAATTATTGATCCATTCGTAAATTCTATGAAAAAAATTTCTCTAATGGGGTTTTTTATTGCGCCTCTTTTCATCTTGGCACAATCTAACCTAACCGTCACAAACCCAACTGCGTTAAACATTTTAAAGGGTATTTACGATCCCCTTATCTATAATCCGCCAGGCGTATCACAACTACCTGGTGACATTATCCAGGGACTTAAAGATGATATAAACCAGGATTCAATAAAAAAATATTGGGCCAGGTTAGGCACTTTCTATAACCGGAACACCGGAAACCAACTTGCTTCCTCTACAAAAGGAATCACTGCCACTTTTAACTGGGTGAGCGCAAAGTTCCAGGAATTCAGCGCAGCAAACGGTAACAGGCTGGTGGTTTCTGATTTTACATTTAATCAAACCATCTGTTCAGCTAACTCGCACAAAGAAACTTTTGCCGTCTTGCCCGGCAACAGTTTATCCGATAACTCAGTACTTATCTTTTTAGCACATGCTGATAGCAGGGCATCAAGTTCCTGCACACCATCAGGCACGTCGGCAAAGGGAATGGAAGATAATGCCACAGGAGTCTCCCTGGTGATGGAGTTGGCCAGGGTAATGAGCCAGTTTAGTTATAAGCAAACTATAGTTTTCATGATAACTACCGGCGAAGAGCAGGGTTTGTATGGATCAAATGCATTTGCCACATTTTTGCATAATACACATATCCCGGTAAAGGCCGTTCTTAATAATGATATTGTCGGATCTCTTTATTGTATTTTACCTACTAACCCTGTCGGTTGCTCGATAAATAACGGAGTAGATTCTACAACTGTCCGGCTTTTTTCCGGTGGAGGAACTAATTCAACTTCCAAGGGATGGGCCCGCTATATTAAATTGGAATATCATGAGAACCTGGAGCATTTACTGCCCGTACCTTCCGTTATTAATATAATGACAGATATCGATCGTCAGGGCCGGTCTGGGGATCACGTTCCTTTTTATAATCTCGGTGCAAGGGCAGCGAGACTGTGTTCCTTTAATGAACCCGGCGATGGATATGGCAGTGGGCGGGAGCATTTGAGTCTTGATAGCGGGGGAGTGGATACCAAATTAATTCCGGATGGCAACATGGATTCATTTTTTGTAAGCTTTTCTTTTTTAAAACGCAACGCCCAGGTAAACGGTAATGCGGTGGCCATGGCCTCTATTGCACCTGGAACTCCCACTTATACTATTACTAATATTGGCAATAATAAACTGAGGGTTGTTATTAACACTCAAACAGGTTATCCCGCATACAGGCTTGGTGTGAGAACTACCAGCTACGATTTCGACAGCGTGTATACTTTCACCAGGCTGGTAGATACCTTGCAGATGCCTGTAAGTGGAAATTTAAATTATGATGTTAGCGTTGCATCGCAAGATGCCAACGGAGTGGAAAGTTTTTTTGGTAATGAAGTTAGTCTGCCAGGAACATCAAGTTTCTTAGCTGTTGAATTGATACAATTTAATGCGAACCTGATAAACGATAATGATGTGCTGATTCAATGGAGGGTGGCAAGTTCAAATCCTTCAGATAAATATGTTGTGGAACGTAGCGACGATGCCATGCACTTCAAAGCTATTGCCTATGTAAATGCCACGTCATCGTACTCATATAGCTTTCACGATATGTATCCGTTGACAGGCCGCAGCTATTATCGCTTGCGCATGATTTCAGCCAATCAATACGATTTCAGTCATATCGTAAGCGTTACGAGTTCAGCTTCAAAACTAACGCAGGTGATTCCTTCCCCGGCACATGATTTTATCATTGTGAGGACAAAGAACTCCGGTAAATCTGCGGAGATTACGGATATGCAGGGCAGGAACTATATGAATTTCATTGTTAATGACGGGATGAGGGTGAATATTGATGGTATCCCCTCCGGGCTTTATCTGTTAAGGATAAAGGGAAGTGAGGTTATTAAGTTTATAAAGGAATAGTGGCCTTCTATCAGTATCGTTAGATTTGTAACATATCTTTGAAATGAATCATTAGCTAAAAAACAAACAATGAAAAAACACATCATCCTAAGCCTGGTAACTTTTATTTTAATATTGGCTTCATGCAAAAAAGAAAATACTACAAACAATAATACCGCTGCAATTCAAGGAACTTATAAATTGAAGTATCTTACTTCAAAAACAAACAGCACTGCAACAGGTACCGATGGTGAAAAAATAGTGACCACTTCCGAATATACTACAATAAATAACGACGGAATTATTGTATTTGATAACTCCAACCTCACCGCTACTAATCTCACGTATTCAGTACAAACTGTAGCATCATCTTACCTGTACCAGGATAACGATTTAATTGACTCTTTGACCTATCCATTTACATTTACCTTGCCTGAGAGCAATTCTCAGGCTGCATACAAATTAATTGGCGCAGACTCCATTTATTTTCCACAGGGTTCTATTACATCGGGTGTCGGATCTACGGGTTCTACCCAGTTAAGTGCAAGTGGCGGTCGGTATAGTTTTACTGGTAATTTGCTCACGATCACCCAAACCGCTTCAAAGGATTCTGCTTTTGAAAATTCCGGTGTAATCTTTCATCTCAATGAATCGGCAATATCAAGTGTGGTAATGGAAAAGCAGTAACACTTCTGTTTCCATTAGCTTTACAACCCGCCGGTATCTATAAAGAAGATCGTCGACTTTTATTTGCGGAAGAATCTTTTTGGTATAACCTGTACCTTTAAGATAAATTTTGTTATGAAGAAAGTGATTCTCTTTTTTATTATTCCTGTAGCCACAACAATTATATCGTGTAATAATGAGCAACAAAGTGTAAAAACAGCTGCTATAGACTCTACTCTTACTCTGCCCGTTGGATTTACCGCGTCTGTGTTTGCGGATAGTCTTGGTAGTGCACGTCACCTGGCTTTCGATAAAAATGGCGACCTATATGTGAGGCTTGGAGGACTCAAAAATGGACACGGCACTGTTCGTCTAAAAGATACCAATAACGATGGCGTGGCTGATAGCGCTTTTAGGATTTCGGTAGTTTCGGAGGCACCGGGTGTAGGGATTAAGAACGGCTATTTGTATGCTTCTTCCGATGATAACATTTATCGGTATAAGCTTGCAGCAGATGGAACTCCTGATACCAATTCGATTGAAACGATTGTTACAGGTCTGATAAATAAAGGCCAGCATTCGGCTAAAGCTATTGCGTTGGATGATTCGGGGAATATTTATGTAAATATCGGCGCTCCTTCTAATTCCTGCCAGGTAGACGACAGGCAGGCCGGTTCACCCGGAATGAATCCTTGCTCCATTCTTGACTCTGCCGGCGGCGTGTGGCAATTTAAGGCTGATAAAACAAACCAGCATTATGCAGATGGAGTTCGCTATTGCACCGGGATCAGGAACATTGTTGCACTATATTGGAATAGCCAGGCGAATAACCTGTATGCGGTTCAACATGGCCGTGACGACCTTGACCGGCTCTTCCCGGAGAAGTTTACAGAAACGCAAAGAGTTGAATTGCCTGCGGAAGAAATGTTCCTGGTAAAAAAGGGAGATGATTTTGGATGGCCGTATTGTTATTACGATGGGATCCAAAAACTAAAAGTTCAATCGCCGGAGTACGGTGGAGATGGTAAAAAAACAACGGGTTGCGAAACAAAACAAAAACCTATTTATGCCTTTCCTGCACACTGGGCGCCGAATGGATTGCTATTTTATATAGGTGATCAATTTCCTGCAAAATATAAGAACGGAGCTTTTATAGCTTTCCATGGTTCATGGAACCGTGCACCGCAGGAACAGGGTGGTTATTCAGTGGTATTTCTTCCTTTTAAAGATGGCATGCCTTCCGGCGACTATGAAGTTTTTGCTGATGGTTTTGCAGGTACTAAAAAAACACCAGGAGAAGCAACTCATCGTCCGTGTGGCTTAGCCCAGGATGCCGATGGTTCACTGTACATATCTGATGACCAGGCCGGCCGGATATGGAAAGTTATGTACACAAAAAAATAAGAGTTTCACGATTTGTCAGTTAAAAAATAATTTGCGGGTTCGATTTAAGCAGAGAATAGCAATTTCCCAGTCTGCTCTTTCAGTTTCCGAATCTCCTAAAATTATAAAAACTGAAAGCATGAATTTCGGTAATTGTTAATAATCACGTGTATGCCTCATAGTTAGTAAAGTCTAATGCTCCGGTTTTTTACATTTATCATACTTGTCCCTTCAAAGAATTTAGATACTAAAGAAAAAAGAATTAATTAGCTTTAGTACAAAATCACCCAAATGATAAATGGTATTTTATGAGCTTCCGGAAATCTTTTGTTCTGTCATCATTCCTTTTATTATTTCTGCAGCTAAATATCATCGCTCAACAAGCGTATATGCTTCCCCGTAGTGTGCCTGAAGCGGAAGGTGTATCATCAAAAGATATTATAAAGTTCCTGGATGCAACTGCAAAAAGTAAAACAGAGTTTCACAGTTTTATGCTGGTGCGTCACGGAAAAGTAATTGCTGAAGGCTGGTGGAATCCTTATGCCGCAAATCTTGAACATAGCCTGTATTCCTGCAGTAAAAGTTTTACAGCTACGGCAATTGGTTTTGCTGTTCAGGAAAAAATGCTTTCAGCAGACGATAAAGTAATTTCTTTTTTCCCTAATGATTTGCCGGATACGGTGAGTCCCTGGCTTGGTGAGCTTACTATAAAAGATGTATTGATTATGTCCGATGGGCAGGAACCGGATCCTTCATTTGCGGTAGCAGCAAAAGATACCAACTGGATAAAAGGTTTTCTTGCCACCCCGATTGTACATGAGCCGGGTACACAATTCCTCTATAATTCCTTAGGCACTTATATGCTTTCTGCTATAGTGCAGAAAGCCACAGGTCAACAAACTTTGGATTATTTGAAACCAAGATTATTTGATCCTTTGGGCATACAGGGAATGGACTGGGAGATGGATTTGCAAGGCATCAATACAGGAGGTTGGGGGCTAAGACTCAAGACAGAAGATATGGCAAAATTTGCAGAGTTGTTTTTACAGGGAGGTAAATGGAACGGCAAACAAATAATTGATCCTTCATGGGTGAAAGAGGCAAGTACTGTCAAGATTATGCAGGATCCGGATGCGCCGCAATCAAAGAAAGATTCAAGCGATTGGTTGCAGGGATATTGTTACCAGATGTGGCGTTGCAGGCACAATGCTTTTCGTGGGGATGGGGCTTTCGGTCAGTTTATGATAGTAATGCCTGAGCAGGATGCAGTGATTGCCATTACGGCCGAAACTCCCGATATGCAGGAAGAAATTAATCTTGTATGGCAATACCTGCTACCAGCTTTTAAAGAAAAAAAATTGCCGGAAGATGCAGCAGCTCTCTCAAGCCTGAAGAAAAAAATAAATTCGCTTGCATTACCATTGCCTCTGAATCACATCGATGGGCTTGCGACAAAGATTAGCGGCAAAACCTTTACAGCATCACCTAATGAAATGCACTTGCAAAATATCTCTTTCACTTTTAATAATAATTTGTGCAGTGTAAAATTTCAAATGGATACTGCCAATTATGAAATAACGTTTGGAACTGGTAAGTGGCAGACTGCTGAAACTAATATGCGAGGGCCTTCCTTAACTACAACTGCTATAGAAAATACCAGCATGCTGTATCCGGCTAAAATTGCCGGAAGTTATACATGGAAGGATACCAATACACTGCAACTGGTTTTACGGTATATTGAAAGTCCGCATACAGAAACCTACATGTGTCGTTTTCACGATAATAAGCTTACAATTGAAGCGATGAGAAGTCTTGATTTTGGTAAAAGAAAAACAGTTATAGAGGCAGAAATGAATTAATGATCATGCCTGAAAAATTAATAAAAAGTTTGCATTTGCAACCCTCAGATAATTTTATATCTCATTCCATCTTTATGAATTTTTTTCTGCAAATAATAATTTAAATTTTTCCTTGCCAGGCTTCCTCTGGTTATGCTTCTCCGAAAGATGTTATAATTTTAAGTTGATAACTAATTTAATATTTAAACAATACAATAATGCGAACTAACCACGAAATAGATTACCGCATTTATGGCGAAGAAATGCAGTATGTTGAAATAGAACTCGACCCTAATGAAAGTGCGATTGCTGAAAGTGGAAGCTTTATGATGATGGATGACGGCATTCAAATGCAAACAATTTTCGGCGATGGGAGCCAACAGCAAAATAGTGGTGGCATCTTTAATAAATTGCTTGGTGCAGGTAAGCGCCTTTTGGTAGGGGAAAGCCTGTTCATGACTGCATTCACTAACATAGGGCCGGGTAAAAAACAAGTGAGTTTTGCTTCGCCGTATCCCGGTAAAATAATTGCGCTTGACTTGTTACAACTAGGCGGAAAAGTTATTTGTCAGAAGGATGCTTTTTTATGTGCCGCAAAAGGTGTTAGCATCGGTATCGACTTTCAGCGCCGTCTCGGAACAGGAATCTTTGGCGGTGAAGGATTCATTATGGAAAAGCTGGAAGGTGATGGATTGGCATTTGTACATGCGGGCGGACATGTATTTGAAAAGGAATTGAAACAGGGGGAAATGATAAAAATAGATACTGGTTGTCTTGTTGCTCTAACGCAAAATGTAAATTACGATATCCAATTTGTTGGCGGAATTCGAAATACAATTTTTGGAGGCGAAGGCTTATTCTTTGCTACATTAGCAGGCCCCGGGAAAGTATGGATACAAACTTTGCCTATAAGTCGTCTTGCAAGCCGTATATTAACCTACGGTACAGTAAAGCGAAAAGAAGAAGGCAGCATTTTGGGTGGGCTTGGTAACTTATTAGACGGAGATGGATTTTAAAATGCAATCGTGGTTTTTTTTCTTTGAAAATTCGTTCAAGGTCTTAAGGCACAAATATGAAATATCTTCACAAAGCTGGCTGTGTTTTCTACGGCATAGGTATAGCAGGTATGGGATTTCAGCAATTTTTGTATTCCGATTTCCGGCCCGTGCTTATACCGGAATGGCCATCGTGGATTCCATGGCTTTTAGTGTGGGCATATCTTACAGGGGGCGCATTAATTGTTGCAGGCCTCATTATTGTTTTCCGTAAACAAGCAACAAAAACGGGGCTCGCGGTTGGAATTGGGTTTTTAATTTTATTTGTAATATTTCATGTTACCTACCAGTTATTTGTTAGCCCTTATTCTTTCCATTTGGGTTCATGGACAGATCCCTTAAAAGAGTTGGCATTATCGGGAGGAGCATTTGTTATCGCCAGATCCTACGAAGAGGGCGGTGTATATAAGGGCAACTCGGGTTCACGTCGCTTCACTGGCGTATTAATCTCTTGTGGAAGAGTTTTCTTTTCAATAATGATGATTGTATTTGGAATTGATCATTTTCTTTATACACAATTTGTTGCAACGCTTGTTCCTACATGGATTCCCGGGCACATCTTTTGGACCTATTTTGCAGGCATAGCTCTTATTGCATCAGGTGTCTGCATCGTTCTCAAAATAAAATTAAAATTAGTTGGAATACTTCTTGGGATCATGCTTTTTCTTTGGTTTGTAATACTGCATATACCCAGGGCAATTGCAGATCCATATGTAGATAAGGGCAATGAAGTAACCAGTGTATTTGAGGCATTGGCATTCAGTGGTGTCGCCTTTGTAATAGCGTTTAATTATGACAGTAAGGCTAGAAGATTAAATAGTTAGCGGCTTAACGACTTTTAACTTCATACAGAGCTATCAAAATTCAATCGTACCAAAAATGAAAGTGCAAATAACAATTGCTATTTGCACTTTTCTCTGTGGAGTTCAAAGCTGGTTTACGATTTCATAGGATAGTGATACAAGGATATTATCCGCGAAAAAGTTTAAGTGTAGTAGTTGGATATGATGTAGAAATTTTTCTATCTGAGTAACCAATCGGTTTGCACAATGATTAATTTCAGTTTTGTATCAAATTTCTCTTAGGCGTTCTACCTATACAGTTTGTAATGGTACCATGCTAATCCAGCTTGAGAATATCATAACATAATCCTGCTGCTCCCAGCAATCCTGCATTTTCTAATTCTGAAATTTCTATCCGCAGATTTTTGACTGCCTTTTGGAATGCAAGAGTTTTAATTTGCTGCCACATGGTTGTGGAAAAGTAGGGATATGCATGCCGCACCGATCCGCCAAGAATAATAAGTTCCACATCCAATGCATACAACATCATTTTAATTGCTTTGCCAAGATGAGCGCCCATCTCTTCATACATTCTAATTGCTTCAGCATTTCCGGCAACAGCACTCTTAAAAACGTTCTCACCATTTATTTTATATATATTTTTAAAAAACTGGCCGCTTGCATAATATTCATAGTAGTGATCGAGATAATCAATCATTCCAAACTCGCCTGCGCCTCCGTTCCTGCCTGCATATAATTTTTTATTGATGATAATGCCTGAACCCAAACCGGTTCCGATGGCGAGGCCTATCATTGAGTTGGCGCCTTTTCCTTTTCCAAAATAAAATTCTCCAAGGGCAAAGCAGTTGGCATCGTTTTCAATCAATACCGGTATTCGGTATCTTTCTTCCATGCGGTTTTGCAATGGGACCTTTTTCCATGAAGGAATATTTACAACATCATAGACAAAGCCCTCATTCGCATCTACCAACCCTGGCACTCCTATTCCGATTGCCTTTACGGAGTCATCAATTAATTGATCGGTTACGAAAAATAACTCGTCCATAACCTCTTCAACCGGCCCTTGTGGGCTTACTTTTTTTGAAATGATATTTGATAAAATACTTTCACTTACCAGGCCGCCGCGGATATTGGTGCCGCCTAAGTCAATCCCGATAATAGTAGTAGTTTTCATTTATTTGTTTTGCAATAAACTTGCCGCTTCAGCATCTAAGTAAACATGGAAATTTTTGTGGTTGCGTAATAAACTTGCCGGCAATTCTTCTGAAATTTCTCCTTCCAATACCTTATGAACAATTGCCGCTTTTTTATTTCCGCTAACCAGTAAAACAATATTTTTTGCATCCATTAACGATGCTATTCCCAATGTAAGTCCGTGTGTAAGCTGCTGTTCTTTCTTAAAATATTTTTGTCCCACCTCCTGGGTTATTGCGTCTATATCTGCTACATGAGCATACAAGGACGGGGATGTACCTGGTTCGTTCATTCCTATATGACCATTCATTCCAAGGCCAACAATAGCAATATCAATACCTCCGTGCTGATTAATAAAGCTTTCGATGCGTTCACATTCATCTTCCATGTTTTTTTTTCCATCAAAAAAAGCAATATTATTTTCTGTGACGTGCAGTGAATTAAACAGCTGGTTGTTTAAATGAAACCTGCAGCTGCCTTCATCATCACCATTCATGCCCGCCCATTCATCAAGGCTAACAAAAAGCCACCTTGAAATATCAATTTTTCTTTCATTGATTTCTTTAGCCAATTCTTTGTACATGCCGGCAGGACTATCGCCCGACGCAGTGCATAACACGGGATTTTTTTTTGAGTCAATTATTTCAAGAAGATCATGCGCAGCCTTGCGGGACATATCTTCATAGGTGTCGCCTACTATAATTTTCATAATTTTTCATTTTTCGCTAAATGACATTTGAACAAAGGTGCAACTTTGTATCCTATAATATTTCGATTCTTCAAATCTGCTACATGCTTTCCAAACTTCCCAGCCAGAGATCAATCGGCCTGGAAACTTTTGGTGTGAACGGCAATAGTATTTTCTTCCCCTCAGCCGCCGAAGCATATGCTGCATAAATGATTTCAAGAACAGCACGTCCGTCATCGCCTGTTACCAACGGCTGTTTATTTTGTTGCACACATTCAATAAAATGTTTTAGTTCATGAGGATATCCCTGGTTAAAGGCTTCTTCAAAAACGGGAAAAGTCCAGCCCACGGTTGTATCTGCTTTTTCTAACGCATATCCATAGCCGCTTTTACTGTATGCAAGCGATGCGTTTCCCATAAACAAATCTGCATACACAACGCCACCTGTACCATACACCTCACTCCGGTCATCCATTCCTCCGTGCTTTGCCCAACTGTTTTCTGCGATTGCAGTTACCCCGTTTTCAAATTCAACAATTACCACAGAGTTGTCTTCACCCTTTGTGCGGCCTTTATGTAACACGGTTGACATAGTAGCATAAACGCTTTTGGCCTTTGCATTTTTTAGCATCCAGCGAAACCAGCCGAAAGCGTGGCATCCCATATCCATTAAAACACCGCCGCCCGCAAGATTGATATCATAAAACCAATCGGTATGAGGCCCTGAATGTTTCTCAGCCTGCTTCAGCATGTATACGTCTCCGATAGCGCCTTCATTAACCATTTGCCTTACTCTTTCATATTTTGGTGCAAAACAAAGTTCCTCAGCATACATCAGTTTTACATTTGCCTTATCGCATGCTGCAATCATTTCATCGGCTTGTTCTATCGTAACAGCCAAAGGCTTTTCAATGATTACATGTTTACCTGCAGCAGCTGCCTTCATCGTTGCTGCATAGTGTAGAAAATTTGGCAAACAAATATCAACAACCTCACAGCCGGAGTTTTGAATTATATCATCAATGTTGCTATACGATTGAGGGATATGGTATTTTTCGGCAAATGCTTTGGCCTTTTCTTCATTGCGTGCATATGCCGCTACCACTTCCGCCTCCGGCACAAAACGTTGATAGCTTTCAACATGAATATCTGTTATAAATCCCGCACCCAGGATGGCAACTTTAGTTTTTTGCATAATTTTCTATTATTTATTGAAGATATAAATTAAGATTTTTTTGAGAAAATATTTACGCGGGTAAGACACCGGCATTAACATAACCACTCTAAAATTTAAATGCAAATACAATAACTTTAATCCCTGCAATTTATCATTCTTAAAACAATATGCTTGTTATGCCAGGAGATTCTTTAGATGTAAATATTAATTCCGGTGGTTTGCAACAAAATACTTATGATGCTATAGTGATAGGCTCAGGAATAAGCGGCGGATGGGCGGCCAAAGAGCTTTGTGAGCATGGCGCTAAAACGCTTGTACTTGAAAGAGGAAGAAACGTTGTTCACAATAAAGATTACCCCACCGCGACAATGAAGCCATGGGAATTTAAACATCGTGGCCAAATGACTGAAAAATTCATGGAAGAAAATCCCTTGATTACACAGGCGGCCGGGTTTGATGAGTCAACTGCTCATTTTTTTATAAAGGATAACGATCACCCATACGTGCAGGAAAAACCTTTCGAATGGATTCGCGGTTACCAGGTCGGTGGTAAATCATTGATTTGGGGCAGGGCCTGCCCCCGGTGGAGCAGGTATGAATTCATAAATCCTGCAAAATATGGCTATGGAATCGAATGGCCCATAAGCTATGATGATGTAGCGCCCTGGTATTCTCATGTGGAATTGTTTGCCGGCATATGTGGCAACAGGGATGGCCTTGAGTCGATGCCGGATGGAGAATATATGCCACCCTTCGATTTTAATTGCCCTGAAAAAGATATAAAGCAAAAATTGGAATCGAGGTATAAGGACCGTTACTACATACAGGGGAGATGGGCTCAGTTAACGAAACCCGGTGATGTGCATTTTCAACAGGGAAGAGCGCAATGCCAGGCGAGAGACCTGTGTATGCGTGGTTGCCCGTTTGGCGGCTATTTCAGTTCAAACTCATCTACATTACCCTGGGCGGCAAGAACCGGAAATTTAACGATACGACCTTTTTCCGTGGTGCATTCCATAATTTATGATGAGCAAAAAGGTAAAGCGGTTGGCGTAAGAATTATAGATACCAATACAAAAAAGACAACAGATTATTTTTCCAGGATAATCTTTATGAATGCGTCGGCGCTGAATACTGATCTTATTTTATTGAATTCAAAATCCAGCCGCTTTCCCAATGGTTTTGGAAATGATAACGGATTGCTGGGAAAATATATTTGCTTTCAAAATTATCGTGGCTCTGTTGGCGGCGATATCGAAGGTTATCTCGATAAATATTATTATGGTCGCAGAACCGTGGAATGCATGGTTCCGAATTTCAGAAATATACATTCGCATGATATGGATTTTGTAGGAGGCTATATGGCATTTTCCGGATGCTATCGCACAACCAACAATGGGGAAAGTCTTCCTGAACAAATTGGGGGAACTTATAAGGATGCAATGACAGAAGCCGGCCCATGGGGAATGTATATGTATATCCAGGGAGAAACTATTCCTAAAGAAAGTAATTATGTTGCGCTTAGTAAAGATAAAAAAGATGAATGGGGAATTCCTTTGTTGGTTATGAATGTTGACTATGACGACAATGATGAAAAGATGCTGAAAGATTTTTTAACCCAGGGAAGTGAAATGCTTGATGCCTGTGGAATAAAAAATATCACACATCATGATAATCACTGGGCGCCCGGAAGAGATATACATGAAATGGGAGGATGCAGAATGGGAAAAGATCCAAAAACATCATTGCTGAATGGATACAACCAGTTTCACAATTGTAAAAACGTTTTTGTTACAGATGGCGCTTGCATGACAAGTACTGCCAATCAAAGCCCTTCAATTTTCTATATGGCTTTAACGGCAAGAGCGTGCAACTATGCAATTGATGAAATGAAGAAAGGTAATTTATGATGCTTTAACTATATCAGTCCAAACTATCAACTATGCTTAGCTGCAATTAACCTATAAAAAATAGAGGTAATTAAATTGCCAGCGGCTTAATTTTATCTTTTTAAATCTTATAAAAAATTTCATGAATAATCATTCTTTGGTTCGTTTTATCTTTTTAATATTTGGAACGATTCTTTTTTGTCCAAGTAATGCGCAAAAGAAAACTGTTGATCAAAAAGTTGATTCAGTTTTAAAACTAATGACACTTAATGAAAAGGTGGGTCAAATGAATCAATACAATGGAGATTGGGACGCAACCGGCCCGATCACTAACGACGGTGATAAACAAAATCAAATAAGAAAAGGAATGGTGGGGTCGATGCTGAATGTTACCGGCGTTGAACATACAAGAAAGTTACAGGAAATCGCTATGCAGTCGAGGCTAAAAATTCCGCTGCTTTTTGGCCAGGATATTATTCACGGATACCGCACCACATTTCCTGTTCCATTGGCCGAAGCAGCAAGCTGGGATCTGGAAGCAATAGAATTATCGGCACGTATTGCTGCAAGAGAAGCGGCTGCAAGTGGAGTGCACTGGACGTTTGCGCCTATGGTTGATATTGCCCGTGATCCGCGTTGGGGAAGGGTTATGGAAGGCGCAGGTGAAGATCCTTATCTTGGTTCGTTGATTGCGAAAGCAAGGGTAAATGGTTTCCAGGGAGAAGGGTTTGGGAATATTGATGCGCTAATGGCTTGTGCAAAACATTTTGCCGCATACGGCGCGGCTATAGGTGGCCGTGATTATAATGCAGTTGATATGAGTTTGCAAACCTTGTGGGAAATTTATCTTCCGCCATTTAAGGCTGCGGCTGAGGCGGGAGCAGCCACTTTTATGAATTCATTTAATACACTCAATGGTATTCCGGCCACAGGTAGCAAATATTTACAAAGAGACGTTTTGAAAGGTACATGGAACTTTAAAGGTTTTGTGGTGAGCGATTGGAATTCGGTTGGAGAAATGATTCCCCATGGCTTTGCAAAAGATAATTACGAAGCATCGCTTGAGGCGGTAACTGCGGGTAATGATATGGATATGGAAAGCCGCAGCTACATTCAAAATTTAGCGCAATTGGTAAAAGACGGAAAAGTTAAAATTGAAATAATAGACGAAGCGGTAAAAAGAATTTTGAAAAAGAAATTTGAAATGGGTTTGTTTGATGATCCCTATAAATTTTCCAATAAGGAAAGGGAGCAACAACAATGGGATAATAAACAAAACCTGCAGGCAGAAAAAATAATGGCCGAAAAAAGTATTGTTCTTTTAAAAAATCAAAATGAGTTACTGCCTTTGAGCAAAGCTAACGTGCAGGGTAAGACGATTGCATTAATTGGGCCATTCATCAAAAGCGTGAGAGATAATCTTGGTTTCTGGAGCTACATGTGGCCGGATGATTCCTTAAGGATTATTAGCGCCTGGCAGGGAATAAAGAATAAGGTGGGCAATGATGTAAATCTCACTTATGCCATGGGGTGCAATATAAATGATACATCCCGTTCGGGTTTTAGTGAAGCAATTGAAACGGCCCTGAAAGCAGATATGGTAATTATGAATGTAGGCGAAGCAGCAGACATGAGCGGCGAGGCTAAAAGTCGAAGCAATATCCATTTACCCGGCGTGCAGGAAGAATTAATAAAAGCGATCTATGCGACAGGCAAGCCCGTGGTTGTACTTATTAATGCCGGAAGGCCATTAATCTTTAACTGGACTGCAGATCATGTTCCTGCTATCGTATATACATGGTGGTTAGGAACAGAAGCCGGCGATGCAATTGCGGATGTTTTATTTGGTGATTATAATCCTTCCGGAAAACTACCAATGAGTTTTCCCAGGACAGAAGGACAAATTCCCATTTATTATAATCATTTCAATACGGGAAGGCCGGCCAAAAATGATAGTGATTTGAATTATGTTTCTGCATATATCGACTTACCCAACAGTCCGAAGTTCCCATTTGGTTATGGATTAAGCTATACTACTTTTTCTTATAGTGATATAAAATTAAGTTCGTCTTCCATTAAGCCGGCACAAACACTTACCGCTACAGTTGTGGTTACCAATACGGGTAAATATGATGGAACCGAAACGGTACAATTATATATAAGAGATTTAGTGGGTTCAATCGTAAGACCTGTGAAAGAGCTAAAAGGATTTCAGCAAATATTTTTAAAACAAGGAGAAAGCAAGAGCCTTACTTTTAAAATCACCCCGGATGATTTAAAATTTTACAACAATAAGCTTGAGTATAATTATGAACCGGGTGATTTCAAAATTTTTATCGGAACCAATAGTGATGAAGTTAAAGAATCATCATTCACTTTATTAAAATGATCCTCCTGTAATCTTTGTATAGAATCCCATTCATCCCGCCAATTCCGGTTCACACAATTTAATATTCTCTTAATACTAACGTAATGTTTTGTTTACATTCAAAGATTTACTTTGTATTATTCGATACCACTGTTTTCTTTTATTGACACACTATTGTTTACCATTAAATTCCATGTCATGAAAACAATCTCTTATTTTTTTCAGAAAATTACTATTCGCATTTTTCTCCGGCGTTTATCAGCCTTTTATTCTCCGCTTAAGTTTTTCAAAGTGCAATTATAATGCAAAGAAAAAAGCGAAAGGTTGAAATACTGGTTTTGAGTGATGTGCATCTTGGTACGTATGGTTGTCATGCAAAACAGTTGGTATCATACCTGAAAACCATTAAGCCGAAAACCGTAATACTTAACGGAGATATTATTGATATCTGGCAGTTTAGTAAAAGATACTGGCCCAAGAGCCATATGAAAGTTGTAAAGCATATTATGTTTTGGATGAGTAAGGGCGTTAAGATTTATTATGTTACGGGTAACCATGATGAGATGTTGCGAAAGTTTGTAGGATTTAAAATGGGCTCATTACGAATCGTCAACAAAGTAGTGCTTCCCCTGGGTGATGATAAAACTGCCTGGTTTTTTCATGGTGATGTTTTTGATGTTACGATGCAACATTCAAAATGGCTGGCAAAGTTGGGCGCTATCGGTTACGATACATTGATACTAATAAATACGTTTGCCAATTTTATTTCAGAAAGAATATTTAAAAGAGGAAAGCTATCACTTTCAAAAAAAATAAAGAATAGTGTAAAAAGCGCTGTAAAATTTATTAACAACTTCGAAAGCACGGCTGCGGATATTGGAATCTCAAACAAATATGACTATGTAATATGCGGCCATATTCATCATCCTGAAATGAAAAAAATTACCAATCAACATGGTTCTATTATGTATCTAAATTCCGGTGACTGGATAGAAAACTTAACTGCACTTGAATATAACGATGGGAATTGGACAATTTATAAATATGATGAAGCAGAGATACTGAAGCAAATAAAAGAAGAAGAAGAAGGAAGAAACAGAACTTAATAATAACCAGCTTTTCAATAACATGCTGGAGGAATTCAACATGATGAGCGCACCATGAAAATATTATATGCCATACAAGGTACAGGCAACGGGCATTTGAGCCGGGCCCGTGATATTATCCCTTTGCTGCAAAAAAAAGGCGGGCTTGATATTCTGGTGAGCGGCACTGAAGCGGATGTTGATTTGGGATTTCCTGTAAAATATAAATTCAAAGGAATGAGTTTTGTTTTTGGAAAAAAAGGAGGAGTCGATTTAATATCAACTTATAGAAAGGCAAAGCTTAAGAGATTTTATAAAGAGATAAAAAATCTTCCCGTTGAAGATTATGATTTAGTTATAAATGATTTTGAACCGGTGAGTGCATGGGCATGCCGTTTTAAAAATAAAGAATGTATAGGGCTTAGCCACCAGGCGGCGGTATTAAATAAAAAAAGTCCTAAGCCCGCTGAACAAGACATGGTGGGTAGATCGATTCTAAAAAATTATGCACCCGTTACTGATAAATTCGGCTTTCACTTTAAAGCGTATGATAAAAATATTTTTACACCCGTAATACGCAATGAAATAAGAAATGCCGATAACATACAGCTTCCGCACTACACTGTTTATTTACCTGCATATGATGATAAAAAGATTATCAAAACACTTAAAGAAATTAAAAACGTAGAATGGGAAGTGTTTTCAAAACACACGAAGAAAACTTATGCGGAAAAAAACATTCGTATTTGCCCGATCAGCAACAGTGCTTTTATTAAAAGCCTTATAAGTTGTACAGGAGTACTATGTGGCGCAGGTTTCGAGACACCTGCGGAGGCTTTATTTTTAAAAAAGAAACTATTGGTAATACCAATGAAGGGTCAATATGAACAACAATGTAATGCAGCCGCCCTTGCTGAAATGGGCGTGCCCGTTTTGAAAAAACTAAAAATATCAAAAGTCGAAAACATAACCGAATGGGTGAACAGCGGCAAAATTATCCCTGTTAACTATCCGGATATTACTGCAGAAGTTATTGACGAAGTTTTTAAAAAGCATGTCACCGCGGCACATCACCCTTTATCAATATTTGCTTCGCCTGCATCTGGAAAAAAAATAAAACAAATACGCCTGGGAAATATACTTCATCAAATTACCGGTTGATATGTTGTTGAATAAAGAAGATTTTGGAGACTTCACCTGGGGCGTTGCAACTGCTGCTTACCAGGTTGAAGGCGGTTGTGATACCCATTCAAAAGGGAAATCGATCTGGGATGTTTTTGTAAAGCAAAAGGGAAAGATTTTTCAAAATCATACGGGTGATGTTGCATGCGATTTTTATAACCGGTATGCAAGAGACATCAGCCTTATGGCTGATCTTAATATTGCCAACTACCGGTTTTCAATCGCCTGGAGCCGGATATTTCCGAAGGGCACCGGCGCTAAAAATCAGCATGGGATCGACTTTTATAATCGTGTGATTGATTTTTGCCTGGAGCTGAATATTATTCCATGGGTTACGCTGTATCATTGGGATCTTCCTTACGAGTTGCAAAGAAGAGGTGGATGGGTAAATCGAAATATTATTTATTGGTTTGAAGAGTATGTTTCATGTTGTGTAAAAGTTTTTGGAGATCGTGTAACCAACTGGATGGTACTTAATGAGCCGATGGTTTTTACCGGCGCCGGATACTTTCTTGGTGTACATGCACCGGGAAAGAAAGGATTGAATAACTTTTTAGCGGCAACACACCACGCCGCACTTTGCCAGGCGAGGGGAGGAGCAATTATAAAATCTTTGCAGCCACGCAGTAATGTGGGCACTACATTTTCGTGCTCTTATATTGAACCTCATCGTAATAGTGATAAAGATATGCTTGCGGCAGCCAAAGTTGATGCATTGCTTAATCGCCTTTTTATTGAACCACTTCTGGGTTTGGGTTATCCAACAAATGATTTAAAAATATTGCAGCGGATTGAAAAATTTGTGAAGCCGGGCGACGAAAAGAGTCTTGCATTCAATATGGATTTTATCGGCGTACAAAATTATACGAGGGAATTAGTAAGCCATGCCACGTTTATGCCTTTTATTAAAGCAAAAATTATAAAAGCCAATAAAAGAAATGTTGAAACTACTTTAATGAATTGGGAAGTGTATCCGGAATCGTTATATAATATTTTAAAGAAATATGGCAGTTATAAAAACATGCCGCAATTAAAGGTGACGGAAAACGGCGCTGCCTTTACGGATATTTTGGTGAACGGACAAGTGCATGATACCAAAAGAGTAAAATATTTACAGGATAATATTTCTGAAATGTTTCGTGCAAAACAGGAAGGGGTGAATGTAACCGGGTATTTTATCTGGACATTCCTGGATAATTTTGAATGGGCCGAAGGCTATTATCCGCGTTTTGGATTGGTGCATGTGGATTTTGAAACGCAAAAAAGAACCGTAAAATCTTCGGGTAACTGGTACGCGAAATTTTTACAAAGCTCGACCGTAGAGATAGTAGAAAAATTGAGTAGAACAGGATAACTTATTTCATAGGTGCTGATTCGTATAAGTAACTACTTCAAAAAAAATATAAACATTTTACATTAGAACCAGGTGAAAAATAGGGTACGGATTATCACCCACGGCCGATATGTATCAGAAAGTATAACTTTTTAAGAGTTCCATTGACACATACGAAACATTTTGCAATATGGTTTTGCAAACGCAAAAATTTCTTAGATAATAAATAATGGTTTTCAGTCCTGCGCTATAGTGGAATAACTCGAACTATCAATTCTTAAATTGGAGAGGAGTACTTCAACGGATAATTTAAATAAAAAAAGGCGGTACCTTTTGGGTACCACCTTTGAGAACGGACTAAAAATTTATTTACCTTCTTTAATAAGTTTAAGTGAAATAGATTGTTGACCCTGGGAGAGGTGAACGATATAGATACCCGGTCGGTATTTACCACCTATTTGTATAGTAGAACCCGGGGTGATGTTATCTATTTTCTGAACAGGTCTTCCCAGCAGATCAGTAACGGATAGCGCCACTTTTTCCGGGCTTTCGCTGTTGACAGCGAGAGTAAAGTAAAAAGACGAAGGGTTAGGCGCTACTTTTACGGTGAGGGGCTGCGGGTTAGCGGCAGCGAAGTCAGCCGGGTTAGCGGCGCCATGCGCAGCTGTTACGGTTACCTGTGTAGAGCAGGTAGAGACATTTCCGTTCACATCCGTAGCCCTCCATGTAATGGTGGTAGTGCCGATATTTAATTTCTCACTGCTTAATGGGCTGCTTTCAAAGTGGTCTACCGTTGCCCCGCTTAAACTGTGTTCCAAAGAAGCAATTCCGCAGCCATCTGTTGCTGTTGCATCAAACTCGTGGCCATGTATTGAGTATTTCCCTGATCCATTAGCAGATCTTGTTGCATTAGGCTTGCAGGTAATAGTTGGCGCCTGGTTATCATTAACCGTTACCAGGAATATCCTTGCCGTGATGCCACAGGAGTTAGTAGCTATCACCGTTACCGGTGTAGTCCCCCTGTAGAAGGTATGAGTTGAAGAGATGGGGTAAGAAAGCCAGTAGAAGCCGATCCTGTACTGGAGTGTTACCGGTCCGCCCGTCACCGTTACGTTTGATCCCAGGGTTATTGAAGCACTGCAGTTATTGGGATCTGTTGAAGCGGTGATATTGGATACGGTAATAGAAGGCGATTGGCTTACAGTAATAGATTTTGTAGCGCTGGTAGTTCCGCAACCGCTGGTAACAGCATAGGAGATCACTGCCGTTCCTGCGCCGACCCCTGTCACTGTACCGGAGTTGTTTACGGTAGCTATCGAAGTATTGCTGCTGCTCCAGGTACCACCGCTGGTACCGCCGGAGCGTGTGAAGGTTACCGAAGAGCCTGTACAAACAGAAGAAGAACCGCTTAAAGTACCCGGGTTAGCTGCCGGGCTCACGGCAATTGTTTTGGAAGCGGTGAATGTTCCGCAACCGTTAGAGACAGTATAAGTTATGGTGGCATTTCCTGTTGACACCCCTGTTATCACGCCTGTGGAAGCATTTACTGTTGCCACCGAAGGAGCTGCGCTGCTCCAGCTGCCGCCAGCCGATCCGTTGCTGGTATAGGTAGTGGTAGACCCGGTACATAAAGTAGCAGATCCGCTTACTGTGCCGGTAACCAGGACAGGATTAACTGTAATGGAGGCCGATGCAGTGGTGGTGCCGCAAGGAGTTGTTGAAGTATAAGTAATCGTTGCACTTCCTGCCGCAATACCAGAAACGACCCCTGTAGTTGCATTGACCGTAGCCGCCGCAGGGTTGCTGCTGCTCCAGCTGCCACCGGCATGAGACCAGTGCTGGTAGAATGTAACTAGTTGAGCCTGCACAAACAGTAGCCGCCCCGCTCACCGTACCCGCATTGGGAAGAGGATCAACGTTAATTATTTTGGAAGCGCTTACAGAGCCGCAACCATTTGCAAAAGTATAGGTGATGGTTGCACTACCTGCAGCTACACCTGTTACTACCCCTGTAGAGGCATTTACTGTAGCCACCGATGGGGCATTACTGCTCCAGGTACCGCCACTGAGGCCATCGCTGGTATAAGTGGTCGTTGAGCCTGCACATACTGTGGCCGCCCCGCTCACTGTACCCGCATCCGGGATGGTAACCACTGTAACAGGAGCCGATGCCGTTGCTACTCCGCAAGGCGTGGTGGAAGTATAGGTAATTGTTGCATTACCTGTAGCCACCCCTGTAACGACCCCGGTAGTTGCATTTACCGAAGCTGCTGCAGGGTTACTGCTGCTCCAGCTGCCTCCGCTAAGGCCATCGCTGGTGAATGTGGTGATGGAGCCTGTACAAAGGGTAGCTGCCCCGCTCACTGTGCCTGCATTTGCAAGAGGATCTACGGTGATCATTTTGGTAGCGGTAGAAGTACCACAGCCATTGGTAAAGGTATACGTGATGTTAGCATTACCGGCAGATACCCCTGTTACTACTCCTGTAGTGGCATTCACTGTGGCAACCGATAGAGCATCACTGCTCCAGGTACCGCCACCGAGGCCATCACTGGTATATGGGGTTGTTGAGCCCGCACAAACAGTAGCCGCTCCGCTTACCGTACCTGCATCAGGCAGGATGATCACGGTGATGTCAGCAGATGCTGTGGCCGTACCACAAGGAGTGGTAACGGTATAAGTGATGGTGGCAACACCCGGTGAGACACCCGTAATTAAACCGGAAGCACTGTTGACCGTGGCCACAGACGGAGCAGAACTGCTCCAGCTGCCCCCTGCAAGGCCATCGCTGCTGTAAGTAGTTGTTGAGCTTACACACAATGTGGAAGCACCACTGACTATACCCGCATTGGCGAGTGGATTTACAGTAATCACCTGTGTTGCAACGGCTGTACCACAGCCATTGGTTACTGTATAATTAATGGTTGTTGATCCTGCAGCTACCCCGGTTATTACCCCGGTTGTTGCATTTACTGTAGCTATAGCAGTATTATCACTGCTCCAGGTTCCACCAGTCATACCTGTGCTGGTCCACGTGGTGGTTGAACCTGCACATACTGAGCTGGCCCCGCTTAGGGTACCGGCATCAGGAGCCGGGTTTATGGTAATATTGGCAGAAGCTACTGAACTTCCGCAGGTTCCGCTTACTGTATAAGAAATGGTAGCCGAACCTGCAGCTACACCTGTTACTACCCCTGTAGTTGCATTTACTGTAGCTGCCGCAGTATTGTTGCTGCTCCAGCTGCCACCGCCATCACCCGTACTGGTAAAGGCAGTGTTGGCGCCTGCACATAATGTAGCAGCCCCGCTTACTGTTCCTGAATTAGGAAGAGCGTTTATGGTGATGTTGGCAGATGCAGTAGCTGTTCCGCAGGTATTGGTAACCGTATAAGTAATGGTGGCCGAACCAGCTGCCACACCTGTAACCACCCCTGTTGTTGCATTTACTGTAGCTACCAGGTTATTATTACTGCTCCAGCTGCCTCCGGGTGTACCGTTGCTGGTGAATGTAGTTACCGAGCCACTGCAAAGTGTCGCTGCACCGCTTACTGAACCCGCATTGGGCAGGGCGCTTATTGTAATATTGGAAGAAGACGAAGAGCTTCCGCAGGTACTGCTTACTGTATAAGTAATGGTTGCCGAACCTGCTGCTGCCCCCGTAACCACACCGGTGGTTGCATTTACTGTAGCTGCCGTGGTGTTATTGCTGCTCCAGCTACCGCCGCCCGTACCATTGCTGGTAAAGATGGCTGTTAAGCCTGTGCACAATGTGGATGCACCGCTCACTGTACCTGCCGCCGGAAGATCACCCACTGTTACCACCACCTGTGCAGTTGCCAGGCCGCAACCCGAAGAAACGGTATAGGTGATAGTTGAGCTGCCCGCTGCTACCCCTGTAACCACACCTGTTGTTGCATTTACTGTAGCTGCTGAGTTATTGCTGCTGCTCCAGGTGCCGCCTCCGCTGCTGCTGGCCAATGTAGTTGTTGAACCTGTACATACAAATGTTGTACCGCTGATAGTACCCGCATTGGGAAGCGGGTTAACTGTTACTGTATAAGTAGCAGTAGCCGTACCACAAGCCGTAGTTACTGTATAAGTGATCGTAGTGTTTCCTACACCTGCTCCTGTTACTATACCCGTATTCAGGCCTATCGTTGCCACAGATTCCGTGCTGCTGCTCCAGGTACCCCCGGCAACAGAGCTGCCCAGGTTAATGGTGGATCCGATACATACTGAAGAAGCACCGCTGATGGTTCCTGCATTAGCAACAGGATTTACGGTAACTGTTGCAGATGCGGTTGCTGAACCGCAAATATTTGAAACCGAGTAACTGATAGTGGCGCTGCCTGCCGCAACCCCTATAACCACACCTGTTGTTGCATTCACTGAAGCCACACCAGGATTGCTGCTGCTCCATGAACCTCCCACACTACCACTGCTGGTAAGCGTAGTGGATAACCCGGCGCAGACTGTGGTGGTACCATTTATCGTACCTGCATCAGGCAGTGGATTTACGGTAACCAGGTGGGTTGCACTTGATGTACCACAAACAGCTGCTGATCCTACTGTATAAATTATTGTTGCATTTCCCTGTGCCACACCCGTTACTACCCCTGTGGATGCATTTACTGTTGCCACATTAGGAGTAGTGCTGGTCCATGTGCCACCGCTGTTTCCGCTGGCGCTTAAATTAATAGTTGCCCCGGCACATACGGCAGATGCACCACTGATGGTACCTGCATCAGGAAGAGAATTAACTGTTATCACTATTGAAGCTACTGAGGAGCCACAGCTGTTGGTAACACTGTAAGTTATGATGGTATTACCTGCTGAGAGGCCTGTTACTTCACCTGTTGCAGAATTAACCGTAGCCCTTGCTGTATTGGTGCTCTTCCAGAGGCCACCGATGTCTCCACCGATATTGGTCAGGAAGATGGATGATCCGACACAAACAGAGGTTGGCCCGTCCACTATTCCCGCATTAGGAACAGGATTTACCGTTATGGTAAAGGTGGATGTATTTGTTCCGCATCCGGAGGTAACCGTATAAGTTATGGTGGCCACTCCCGGAGTTATACCAGACACTTTACCGGCAGAGTTAACGGTTGCAATTGAGGTGGCATTGCTGCCCCATGTACCGCCGCTGACATTGTTGCTTAAATTAACGAAGGAGCTTACACAAACTGCAGAAGGACCACTTATAGTTCCCGCATCGGGAAGCTGGTTCACCGTGATGGGTGCAGATGCCGTTGCCGTTCCGCATCCCGTTGTCACGGTATAAGTGATGGTGGCATTGCCGGCAGCTACCCCTGTAACCACGCCGCTTGTTGCATTCACTGTAGCCGCTGCAGGGTTACTGCTGCTCCAGGTGCCACCGGTGGTACCATTGCTGGTAAATGTGGTGGATAAACCGGTACATACCATTGCTGCCCCGGTTACTGTACCCGCATTTGCAACAGCGTTCACCGTAATCAGTTTTGTTGCAGTTGAAGTACCACAGCTATTGGATACGGTATAAGTTATCGTTGTATTTCCGGGTGTTCCACTGGTAACCACCCCGGAGCTTATATCTATTGATGCAACACCGGTATTGCTGCTTGTCCATGACCCGCCGCTGCTTCCGCTGGCGCTCAGGTTAAGAGTTGATCCCATACATACAGATGGACCACCGCTGATTGTACCTGCATTCAGCACAGGATTTACTGTGATCGGCGCAGATGCCGTTACCGTTCCGCAGCCGGTGGTAAGAGTATAAGTTATGGTTGCATTGCCTGCAGCCACTCCTGTAACTACCCCGGTAGTTGAATTTACCGTTGCTGCTGCCGTATTACTGCTGCTCCATGAGCCACCACCGGTACCATTGCTGGTAAACATAGTGGATAAGCCAGCACAAACAGATGCTGCACCGCTTACCGTGCCTGCATTCGGAGCAGGGTTCACCGTGATGGTTGTTGTAGTTGATGACGTTGCACAGGCAGAGGTTACTTCGTACTTGATGGTCGTAGTTCCTGCGCCTATACCCAGCACAACCCCGTTTACATCTACCTGGGCTGCAGCAGTATTACTACTGCTCCATGTGCCTCCCGGGGTACCATTGCTGGTAAGGTTTATAGTGGAGCCGGCACATACTGATGAAGGACCACTGATAGTCCCTGCATTGGCGCCGGGGCTCACGAGTATACTAAAGGTGGTACTTGCCGTTCCACAGCTATTGTTAACAAAATAGCCGATCGTTACAGCACCAGGACTTACACCTGTTACCAGGCCGGAAGAATTTACCGTAGCCAGGGCAGGATTACCGGTGTACCATGTACCGCCGCCGCTGCCATTGGTGCTTAACAGCACTGAGGAGCCTGCGCATACATTTGCCGGGCCTGTAATCGTTCCTGCATTGGCGCCCGGATTTACAGTGAAATTAAAGTAAGCTGTTGCACCCGGGCTGCAACTGTTTCCCGGAACCGTATAAGTTATAGTAGCGGTTCCGGCGCTCATACCTATTACAAATCCACTGACGCCATCTATGAATGCAACGGATGGATTGCTGCTGCCCCATGTTCCACCGGAACCGGTAGTGAACAAGAGCGTGGCAGCCCCGGCACATATAGACGAAGACCCGATTATAGTTCCTGCATTAGCGCCGGGACTAACAGTTACGGAATAAGAAGTAACTGAGTTACCGCAACTATTGGAAACAAAATAGTAAATGGGTACAACACCAGGTAACACACCTGTTACTACCCCTGAAGAATTAACGGTGGCAAGGGCGGTATTACCGCTGAACCATGTACCGCCGCCATTACCATTGGTAGAGAGTACAATGGATGAACCGGAGCATACGGTATTGGGCCCGCTGATAGTTCCCGCAGTAGCCACCGGATTTACTGATACATTGAATGAGGCAGTAGAACCACCACAAATAGTGGTAACAGTATAGAAGATGGTTGCACTTCCTGTGCCTACACCTGTTACCTTACCCGTGGCATCCACTGTTGCAACAGACGGTGTGCTGGTGCTCCATGTGCCCCCTGCGCCACCATTGGTGCTTAGCTGGGCGGTTGATCCGGTGCATATAGTTGGAGATCCACTGATAGTTCCTGCATTGGCACCCGGGTTAACGGTGACTGTAAAAGTAATGGAAGAACCCAGGCAACCACCGTCAAGAAGCGGTGTTACCGTTACAGTGGCTATTAATGGATTGATGCTGTTGTTGGTTGCCGTGAATGCGCCGATATTACCGGTGCCATTGAGGCCAAATCCTACATTCACGGTGCTTGTCCAGCTATAAGAAATACCACCCGTTATCGGGCTGGTAAAGTTAATGGTGCCCGGGTTAGTATTACAATAAGTAAGGTTGCTCATTGGATTTACAACAGGAGAAGGGTTCACAGTTACTGTAAACGTTATAGGTGAGCCATCGCAGGTTACCGAATTATTGGTAAAGTGCGGGGTCACTGTTACTGTTGCAGTAACCGGTGAGTTGCCGCTGTTGGTTGCCGTATAAGCGCCTATATGGGTGTTGCCACTTAAGCCAAAGCCTACGTTGGCAGTGCTTGTCCAGCTATAGGAAACTGTTCCGCCGGTTGTCGGGCTGCTGAAGGCAATAGCCGCACCGGGTGTATTATTACAATACAAAGCATTGCCTATTGGAGTTACAACAGGAGAAGGATTAACGGTTATCGTTCCGCTGATATCAGGATTGACACAAGGCCCTGTTGTGGTTATAGTATAAGGGAATGAACCCGCATCAGCAGCAATACCACTGATGGTAAAGGTATGTGAACCGTCATCATAAGAGCCCGTAACCCCTGATGGCAGCAATCCTGCAAGTATTGCACCCGTTCCATCGCCTCCGATGGTATAGATAATAGAAGAGATCGGGCTGTTGATACAAACAGTTTGTGCATCGGTTCCTGTCCCTGAAGAAAGGCTGATCGTTGAATTATCATTTACGGTTATGGTACCGCTTAAAGAAGCTTCCACACAGGAAGGGCCTATGGTAGTTACGGTATAATTAAATGTACCCGGCTCACCAGGTGTACCGCTGATGGTGAATACACCTGCACTATAAGAGCCTGTAACCCCGTTTGGCAATGATGCCGCTGACAGCGGCATCTGTTGCACCGCCGTCGATTGTATAGGTAATATCTGTGATAGCATTATTGATACATACCGTCTGATTCGTTGTTTCTGCTGCCGAAGAAAGACTGATAGATGAATTGGCATTTACGGTAATGGTAAAGCTTACCGGGGTACCGTCGCAGGTTACTGAGTTGGTAGTATAATGCGGGGTTACCGTTATGGTAGCTGTAACCGGCCCGTTACCGGTATTGGTGGCGGTGAAGGCATCTATGTCGCCTGTTCCGCTGCCTGCAAGACCGATGGATGTATTATCATTGGTCCAGCTATACGTAATTACACCACCCGTTATAATGGCAGTAGGGCTGGTAAAGGCCACTGCTGCCGTAGAGATACCATCGCAAACCACCTGGTTGCTTACCGGGTTAACAGTTGCAATTGGATTGATGGTGATTGATCCGGTCAGTTCCGGGTTGATACAAGGCCCTTCGGTTGTTACAGTATAATCAAACTGGCCATACTGCGGAGTTGTCTGGTCAGGTGTGCCGCTAATGGTGAATACACCTGCATTATAAGTCCCTGTAACCCCATCCGGCAATCCTGAAACTGTTGCCCCTGTTGCACCGCCGTCTATTGCATAGGTAATGTCAGCAATGGGCTCATTGGTACAAATTGTCTGGGCTGTTGTTTCTGCAGCTGAAGAAAGATCAATGGTTGAATTGTTATTTACTATTATCGTTCCGTTTAAAGATGGATTAGCGCAAACCCCCGTAGTGCTAACTGTAAAATTAAAGGTGCCGGATACATGGGGTGTACCGCTGATGGTGAACAAGCCCGTATTACCATCATAAGTGCCGCTAACATCAAATGGTAATCCACCAACTGTAGCGCCGGTGATATTGCCACCTACTGCGTAGGTGATCGGGGCGATAGCATTATTAATACAAACTACCTGGTTATCCGGACCGGAAGAAAGACTGATGGTTGGATCGGGTTTTTGTGAAATGGTTATGCTTGCAACAAAAGAACATCCTTTGCTGTCAGTTACTGTTACGGTATGTGGTCCTGCATTTAATGCAGTGGCAGTCGCTGTTGTTTCTCCGTTATCCCAGTCATAAGTATAGCCCCCATTGCCGCCTTCGGCTGTTACTGTTGCGCCACCATTGCTGTCTCCGCTACATTCTACCGGAATGTCCTCAACTGCTGTGGCAGTGAGTACATCAGGCTCGATCAACAGATACACTGGCAGATGTTGTACATCCTTTACTGTCTGATGTTATTATTATTATTCAAATTTAACTTTTTCTTTATTAGTTTCTGTAATTACTATCTTCTGTTTTTGTTTTTGTGTCTTTTCCATTAATACAAACTACTGGTTTCTATGTAGTTTTTGTTGTAGAGATATCAGTGAAATGGTTATGCTAGCTACAACTGAACATCCTTTGCTGTCAGTTACTGTTACGCTTGTGTTCCTGCATTTAATGCAGTGGCAGTCGCTGTTGTTTCTCCGTTATCCCAGTCATAACTATAGCCCCCATTGCCGCCTGTCGGCTGTTACTGTTGCTGCCACCATTGCTGTCTCCGCTACATTCTACCGGAATGTCCTCAACTGCTGTGGCAGTGAGTACATCAGGCTCGGTAATAGTTACAGAAGCTATAACTGAACAACCTTTACTGTCGGTTACCGTTACGGTATGAGTGCCTGCATTTAATGCAGTGGCTGTTGCCGTTGTTTCAGTATCATCCCACAGGTAGCTGTAGCCGCCATTACCATCGGCTGCTGTTACAGTTGCAGTACCATTGCTTTCACCATTACAAGCTACAGGGTTGTCCTCAACTGCTGTAGCGGTGAGCACATCAGGCTCGTCAATAGATACACTGGCTGATGTGGTACATCCTTTATTGTCTGTGATGTCAACCACATGCAGGCCAGCGCTTAAATTGCTGGCTGTTGCAGTTGTTTCACCATCATCCCATGAATAAGAGTAGGGAAGGTTACCTCCTGTTACTGTTACTGTTGCAATACCGTTACTTTCACCATTACAGAGTACAGGATTATCCTGTACTGCAGTTGCTGCAAGAAATCAGGCTCGTAATAGTTACACTGGCCGATGTTGTACATCCTTTATTGTCTGTGATGTCAACCACATGCAGGCCTGCGCTTAAATTATTGGCTGTTGCAGTTGTTTCACCATCATCCCATGAATAAGAGTAGGGAAGATTACCTCCTGTTACAGTTACTGTTGCAGAACCGTTACTTTCACCATTACAGACTACAGGATTATCCTGTACTGCAGTTGCTGAAAGAACTGCAGGTTCTGTAATATTTACTGTTGCCGATGTTGTACATCCTTTATTGTCTGTGATGTCAACAACATGAAGCCCGGCGCTTAAATTGCCGGCTGTTGCCGTTGTCTCACCATCATCCCATGAATAAGAGTAAGGAAGGTTGCCCCCGGTTACGGTTACTGTTGCAGTACCATTACTTTCACCATTACATGTTACAGGATTATTCTGTGCTGCAGTGGCGGTAAGTACACCAGGTTCTGTAATATTTGCTGTAGCCGATGTGGTACATCCTTTATTGTCTGTGATGTCCACCACATGCAGGCCACCACTTAAATTATTGGCCGTTGCTGTTGTTTCTCCATTATCCCATGAATAAGAGTAAGGAAGATTACCTCCTGTTACCGTTACTGTTGCAGTACCGTTACCTGCACCATTACATATACAGGATTATCCTGTGCTGCAGTAGCAGTGAGCACACCAGGCTCATCAATATTTACTGTTAACAGATGTGGTACATCCTTTATTATCTGTGATGTCCACCACATGCAGGCCACCGCTTAAATTATTGGCTGTTGCCGTTGTTTCACCGTCATCCCATGCATAAGAGTAGGGAAGGTTGCCCCCTGTTACCGTTACTGTTGCGGAACCATTGTCTGCACCATTACAGGTAACAGCAGCGTTCTGAACTGTACTGGCTGTAAGTATAGCGGGCTCATCAATATTTACTGTTGCCGATGTGGTACATCCTTTATTATCTGTGATGTCCACCACATGCAGGCCGCCGCTTAAGCCGGTAGCTGTTGCCATTGTTTCACCATCATCCCATGCATAAGAGAAAGAAGTATTGCCACCTGTTACGCTTACTGTTGCAGAACCGTTGCCTGCACCATTACAGGTAACAGCAGAATTTTGTATTGCACTGGCAGTGAGTATAGCGGGCTCATCAATATTTACTGTTGCCGATGTGGTACATCCTTTATTGTCTGTGATGTCCACCACATGCAGGCCGCCGCTTAAGCCGGTAGCTGTTGCCATTGTTTCACCATTATCCCATGCATAAGAGAAGGAAGTATTGCCCCCCGTTACGCTTACTGTTGCAGAACCATTGCCTGCACCATTACAGGTAACAGCAGAGTTCTGAACTGCACTGGCTGTAAGTATAGCGGGTTCATCAATATTTACTGTTGCTGATGTAGAACATCCTTTATCATCTGTGATGTCCACCACATGCAGGCCGCCGCTTAAACCGGTAGCTGTTGCCGTTGTTTCACCATCATCCCATGCATAAGAGAAGGAAGTATTGCCCCCCGTTACGCTTACTGTTGCAGAACCATTGCCTGCACCATTACAGGTAACAGCAGAATTTTGTATTGCACTGGCAGTGAGTATAGCGGGCTCATCAATATTTACCGTAGCCGAGGTGGTACATCCTTTATTGTCTGTGATGTCCACCACATGCAGGCCGCCGCTTAAATTGTTTACCGTTGCCGTTATTTCTCCATTATCCCATGAATAAGAGTAAGGGAGATTACCTCCTGTTACACTTACTGTTGCAGAACCATTGCCTGCACCATTACAGGTTACAGCAGAATTTTGTATTGCACTGGCTGTAAGTATAGCGGGCTCATCAATATTTACAGTAGCCGAGGTGGTACATCCTTTATTGTCTGTGATGTCAACCACATGCAGGCCACCGCTTAAATTATTGACCGTTGCAGTTATTTCTCCATTATCCCATGAATAAGAGTAAGGGAGATTACCTCCTGTTACGCTTACTGTTGCAGAACCATTGCCTGCACCATTACAGGTAACAGCAGAATTTTGTATTGCACTGGCTGCAAGTATAGCTGGCTCTGCAATCGTTACGTTGGTAGAAGCGGTGCATCCTTTGCTGTCTGTCACCGTCACACTATGAATTCCTGCATTCAAAGCTGTCGCCGTTATCGTTGTCTCACCATCATCCCACAAATAACCGTATCCCGCGGTACCACCCGAAGCAACTACTGTCGCCGAACCATTACTCTCTCCATTACAGGTAACAGGAACATCCTGACTTGCACTGGCTGTAAGTAATGAGGGTTCTGAAATAGCCACACTGCCCGTTGCAGGCGAACAAACTCCACCAGTAACTGAATAATTATAAGTTCCGGCAGCAAGACCCGTAATGTTTGCTCCGCTTCCTGAATATCCACCCGGACCAGCCCAGCTTATTGTATAGCTTCCGTTACCGCCACTTACCGTTCCTAAAGTGATGGAGCCGGTTGATGTGCCGTTACAGGTTACGTCTGTTTTAGTTCCATTATTCGCTACCACTATAGGCCCATTAACAGTCAGTATAGCAGCTCCATTAGAAGTTGCTGAAGGACTACATGTGCCGCTAACGACGCAGCGGTAAGTATATCCATTCATGCTGGCAGGTGCATTTGCGACCGTTAATGTCGAGGTCGTAAAATTGGAATATGTGGCTCCGTCATTTGGAGTTGTAGCCCCTGTAACATTCGTATATACACCTGATATACCACGCTGCCATTGATAAGTTAATCCGCCGCCCGTAGCAGTAACAGTAAATGTACTGCTATTAGTACCTGCGCACACTGCAGCTGGACTTGTCGGCTGACCTGTAATGGCTGGCGAAGCATTTACTGTAACATTTGCAGTATTACCACTCGATAGCGGACTGCCGCAAGTACTGGTAAAGCCAACTGAATTAATTGTTATTGTAGAAGGTGCACCTGTTAATCCACCGATCATGAATGTTCCCGTTTTGGTTGTAGTACCACTAAAAGTTACCGAAACGTTTGTCGTATTACCCGGATTCGTCGTTGTATAATTTACATTATACGCACCTGCAGTAAGGCTTGTAGATGTTAACGTAACAGTTGTATTAGTGCCTGCACAGATTGGAGATGAAGCTGATGTACTGAAATCTGATACATCTACCCAGATAATTTCTACCTGGCCTTGACCACCTGCTCCACCATTATAGTCGCTGCTACTTGTAGTGCGGGCACCGCCACCTGCACCGCCCGGATCGCTACCATCAAAGCCAGTACCTGTTGTGTTTGACCTTCCATCACCTCCATCGCCACCACCTACTGCAGATCCATTTCCGCCATTATTATTGGAAGCATTCGCACCAGTATTACCACCATTGGGTCCGGCGCTACTACCTCCACCGCCACTATAGTTGCTTCCTGTTGAACCGCCGGAACCATTGCCCCCACTTGCGCTTATATTCTGCGTAACACCGGTGAAAGTATTGGTACCATTAGAACCAGTTTGTCCGCCAGCAGCGCCACCGGTTGATCCGTTTCCGCCATTGCCCCCTGCAGCAACAATATTAATTCCATTGCCTGCAAATGAGGAAGTGCCGCCAGCACCGCCATTTACTGAACTTGTTGTTCCCGCTGCACCCGCTGCGCCTACTGTAACTGTATAAGTTTGGCCAGGAGTTACTGAAAACGCATTTGTTCGTACAAAAGAGCCACCTTTTCCTCCACCCGCAGCTTTTTCACTATTACCTCCGTTTACAGCACCACCACCACCACCAGCACCCCATGCTTCTACCTGAATGCAGTTGACCCCTGTAGGTATTGTAAAAGTGCCGGAGGTAAGTATAGTGTGAGGTGAAGTAACAGGAACCGTATAAGTAATAACCACTAGTCCATCTGCGCCGTTGCCGCCAGTGCCGCCAAAATTAAAAGCTCTGTTTCCTCCACTCCCTCCTCCACCATAATTGCTTCCGGAGTTTCCATTTGAAAACGATCCAACACCCGACCCTCCGTCGCCACCGTTTAGACTTGTCCCTGCTCCGGCGGTTGAACCTGAAGCATTCCCTCCTGCTCCTGTGGTTCCTGCGCCACCACCACCGGCCCCGGAATTGCCACCAGCATTTCCTCCATTTCCACCAGCATATCTTGTTGTGCCAATTGAGTTTGCTACCGTACCACCCGCTGCTCCTGTTCCGCTATTATTTGTACCACCGGTCCCGCCAGCCGCAACTACTGACGTACCACCAAATGTAGAATTACCTCCGTCACCGTTTGGTCCACCGCCTGAGCCCACTACGACATTATAAGTGTTGCCGGGAGTTACAGTTAATGTGCTGGTTGCATAAGCACCGCCACCACCACCTCCGGCTATCCCATTACTACTTTGTGAACCTCCTCCGCCCCCAGCGCCCCATGCCCTTACAGTTACACTGGTTACCCCATTTGGTACGGTAAAGGGTCCACTTGAAGTGAATGTTACAGTAGTTTGTCCAATTGAATTACTCAATAAAAATAAATTCGCAAATAAAAATAGTACTGCGAACACACCGGATTTACGTACAAATGTCATCATAAAAGAGTTTTTTTTAATCCCGTTGACTCCCGGGAGGTGAAGAGGTAGAAGTGAATTGTCAATTCCCGATAACAACTTTATGGTAACGGGCTTAAATAAAAATGATGCGTTGTTTTGCTTCGCATCATTTGGAATATGATTAGTTATTGTATGGGTGGTTGTGCCGCAATATCCTGTAATCGGCGTATCCGGTAAATCCTCAACATTTATTTTTGCGGCACATGTGACTTGTTGATTTGTTGAAAAACCCCAAAGCGGG
>CAWCUN010000016.1:0-20840 GCA_963798665.1 uncultured Chitinophagaceae bacterium
AAAACTTACTAAAAATATAATCGAGCATATCTTCATTTGATATTTCACCGGTTATTTCACCAAGGTGATACAGGCAACTGCGAATATCCGGCGATAATAAGTCTCCGGAGATATTGTTTTCTATTGCCTTTTTAATTTCAATAAGTGAGTTTTGAACTTCTTTTAAAGCGTTGTAATGACGGGCATTTGTTACAATTATGTTTTCAGATAAAGTAGTATTGCCTGCAGCCGTAGCAAATAATTTTTCTTTAAGCAGTTCTATCCCGCTATTCATTTTTGCTGAAATAAAAATACTTTCGGGAAACATGTCATTTGTATGTTGCAACAATTTTTCACCTGCGCAATCTGTTTTATTTGCCACAGGAATTACATTGGTATTTTGCTTTTTAATTTCAGTTAAAAAAGAAGAAAGTTCATCATCGTTCACGGTGTTTATATCAAATAAATACAAAACAATATTGGCCTGCTGAATTTTTTCTTTGCTTTTTAAAACGCCCATATTTTCTATAATATCCTGCGAGTGTTCCCGGATACCGGCAGTATCAATAAGCCTGAATAAAATTCCATTTATATTAATAACTTCTTCAATCGTATCCCGTGTAGTTCCTGCTATTTCACTCACTATCGCCCGGCTTTCATTAAGAAGTGTATTGAGCAAAGTTGATTTACCCGCATTCGGGTTACCAACAATTGCCACACTCACGCCATTTTTTATTACATTACCCAACGTGAAAGATTCCAACAAATTTTTTACAGTACAATTTATCTCTTCTATAAGATCCAGGAATTTTTTCCTGTCAGCAAATTCTACGTCTTCTTCACTGAAATCAAGCTCCAGTTCAATCAATGCAGAAAATTGAATAAGGCGTTCCCGCATTTCTTTCAGAATTTGAGAAAATCCTCCCCTCATGTTTTTCAATGCAGCATTTTGCGACGCAGCGGTATTACTGGCTATCAGGTCAGCTACAGCCTCGGCTTGCGTAAGATCAAGTTTATTATTAAGAAAAGCCCTTTGTGTAAATTCACCTGCTTTTGCCAGCCTTGCCCCGTTGCGAATAAGCGCATTCAATACTTGCTCCTGTACGTAAGGCGAACCATGACAACTTATTTCTATAACATCTTCCCCTGTGTATGAAGCCGGAGCTTTAAAAATTGAAACAACTACTTCATCCAATATCGTATCATTATCCTTTATATATCCAATATGAATTGTATTTGGTGGTTGAAGTGTAATATCTTTTGAAGGAAAAAGTTTATTGATAATGTCAAATGATTTGGTACCACTTATTCGAATCACACCTATTGCGCCTATACCTGGTGGTGTAGCAATCGCCACAATAGTGTCACCCCAGCTTGAAAATTCTTGTTGCATCCTGTAAAGATAATAAAGCGCTCCTACCCTATTTTTATAAGTCGATTCTTTACCGGGTGAAATGAATTGCATAAAATAATTTTTTACAAAATGGTATTATGATTGCTGAATAAATTTCAAAAAACAATTATGGTGACAAAAAATTCAGAGACAAAAAAAAGAGAGACAAAGAAATCAACATCAAAGAAATGGTCGAAGAAAGTGAATGAAACCAGTAACGCTATGGACCTTGAAAAAAATATTTTTAAATCAAAAGATCCAAAAAAGATAGCTTCCTCTGTAAAAAAATCTGCGGAAAAAAGTACACGAAGAAAGGCAGGACCATTTCAATCGGCAATGTCGATGATAAATTTTTATGAGAACCGCGGTGGAAAAAATATTTCGGATGCACAAAAAAAAGTATTGGACAAATCAAAAGAAGAATTGAGAAAACTCTTCGGAAGAGCGGAAAAATAGCATCTTATTTTCCTACTTTCTTTTTAAGAGAATCTGCTTACACAGTGAATTTCTGACACTACAACATCGGTAAGTTAATTTTGAAAATATCTTTAAGTGCACGCCGTGCCGCATAATAGCCGCATATTCCATGTACGCCACCGCCCGGTGGCGTTGAGGCAGAACATATATAAATGCCTTTCGCCGAAGTTCTATAGGGTGATAAGCGCAACGCAGGCCTTGTAAAAAGTTGCGTAAGATCAAGCGTGCCACCATTAATATCCCCGCCCACATAATTTGAATTATAATTTTCAAGATCTGATGTGTTCATAACATGCCGTTCAAGAATGCAATCCCGAAAACCCGGAGCAAAACGCTCCACTTGTTTTTCAATAATTTCTGTCATGAATTTTAAGGAGCCATTTGGTACATGGCAATAAGCCCAGGCAATATGTTTATCGGCAGGTGCCCTTGATGAATCAATTATCGTTGGTTGCACAAATATTATAAAGGGATTTTCTGCATATTTTCCATTTGAAATTGCTTGTTCGCTTTCTATAATTTCCGCGGAAGTGCCGCCAAGATGTATTGTAGTAGCATGCCTGCATTGCAATGCTGCAAAAGGAGTTGCCTGCGATAATGCCCAGTCTATCTTAAAAATTCCCATGCCATACTTATATCTTTTTAGTTGCCATTTATAAAATTCAGATAAACGATACCCGGCTATTTGCAACAACTGGCGTGGAGATGTATCGAATAAAACAGCTTTTGATGAAGGCAATTGTTCGAGTGAAGTAACTTCATAGTTCGTCTCGATTTTTCCACCCAGCGCAATGAAACAGGCACCAAGTGCTTCTCCAATTTTTTGTGAACCGCCTTTTGCGATCGGCCATCCTTTATTGTGGGCTGCAAGCATAAGTGTTAGTCCAATTGCAGACGAGGTTATCTTACGCAACGAGAGCATAGAATGTGCGGCCATACCGGCAAATAATGCCCGTGTCTGCTCACATGAAAAATTTTTCTTTATGAATTTTGAAGCAGGCAATAATGCGTTCCATGCAAATTCCACAGTCTTTAAAGGAGCGTGAGGAATGTGTAAAGGTCCTAAAAAAGCAGAGCGTATTGAAGGCCACTTTTCAAGTAAAGAAGCAAATAATTTTTGATAATTTTCAGCGTCTTTACCAAATTGAGCTGCGGTTTTTTCGATAGGTCTCTCCACTATCACCGCAGAGCCATCATCAAAAGGATGAGCGACAGCAAATGGCGAATGGATAAATTCAAGTCCATACCTGTCAAGCGAAAATTTTTCAAATACAGGACTATCAATTGCGAGCGGATGAACGGAAGAACAAACATCATGGATAAAGCCCGGTAAAGTAAGTTCCGATGAACGCATGCCTCCACCGATTGTACTTTTCGCTTCTATTACCAATACTGATAACCCAGGTTGTTGAAGGGTTATAGCTGCGGCAAGCCCGTTAGGCCCGGACCCCACAACAATTGCATCAAACTCGGTCTTCATTAATCTTCTTTAAGCGTTTACAAGTACACGCAAGTTCCATCAAAAATTTTTTGAATACTGTTTATTTCCCGGATTATATTTCAGCAACTCTTTTAAGCATGGTTTTTGTAAAACGTTTTATGAATTCAAATAATTAGCAACAAACCTATGGGCACATTTATATTTTTAAGTTTTTGCGGCTTTATGATTTTAGGTGTTTTTCTATTTATCTATTTTAGAAGAAGAAAGGTTAAAAATGAAAAAATGGAAGAACATGAATCTAAATCTATCGTTTCAAACAATTAGTTTGTTATAGTTTCAAATTCTAGAACTTATAAACCAACTCATTTTTTGCAAAGAAAAAATGCAAGACTATTTCTTTGGAAATAATCTTGCATCTAATTTCCGGGCACTAAGGTTTATGCCTCAGCCGGCTCATGACTTGCTTTGTAGTTTACATTTTTTTCCGCAATTTGAGTTAGCAATTCATCTGCCTTTTTTTCTTCGCTTAATGTTTTAGATAAAACACTTGCTGCATCATTGTAGCCCAGTGTTTTTGCCAGTTGTACTAAACCGCCATATGTGGCTATTTCATAGTGTTCAGTTTTTTGTCCGGCGAAAATTAAACCGACATCACGCTGTGCTGTGCCTTCTTCAGTTTCATCTATTATATCTGAGCCCTCATCTACTATACCCGCCATTGCGGCGCATTTAGAAGCATTGGCTTCTTCTCCAATGATGTCGAAAACATCTTCCAGCCTGGTAACATGGTTTTTTGTTTGTTTAAGATGATCAGAGAAAGCATTTTTTAATTGTTGTGTCGTAGCAGCCTCTTCAAGCTTAGGTAGTGTTTTTACTAATTTTTTTTCAGCCCAATAAATATCCTGTAGCTGATCTAAGAAAAATTCATGAAGCTTCGAATTTTTCATTGTTTCTGTTTGCATAATTTACATTTTTTAGGTGCCTGATTTGACAGACAGGTTAGAAATAATTTTTTTGATTAGATGTTTCAGCAAATACTTTTAAAAAATATTTCAATGAAACAATTTGTTTTAGTGGGTAGAAAAATTATGCCAGAGAATTTGCACAACATCCAAAAAAGTTTCTTCAAATATTTTTAATACAATTGATATTTGGTTATTGCCATATGTAATCATTTTTGCTTAAGCATTAATGAGCCATTTCAGTGAAAGCATAATGGCATATTAGTTGAAGAAAACATTGTGATTGCTTTAGGATAAAAAATTATTACGAAAAAAAATAGTGAGTTTAGTTAGGAAAGAAATGAGGAATAAATTCTAAACGTCGCATAATTTCTACAATCAAAAAAGATAATTCCATGACATAAGTTTTATTCACTTAAAATTTTGAATTATGAAAACGAAAGAAATAACAAACCTGATTGTTTCCAGTTCTGCATTTGAAAAGGAAGGAATCATACCGGCCAAATATACTTGTGACGGCGAAGAAATTAATCCGCCATTAACGATAGATAATATTCCTGATAATACAAAAACCCTCGCAATTATCGTGGAAGATCCCGACGCTCCAAAAGGAACTTTTGATCATTGGCTGGTATGGAATGTACCGCCCGGGCGTATTTTGGAAGAAAACAGAATTTCCGGAATTAGTGGCACCAACGGAGCAGGAAAAACAGGGTATCACGGGCCATGTCCACCATCTGGTTTTCACCGGTATTTTTTTCATGTGTATGCTTTGAGCAATAGTCTTGACCTGGCTGGTGGTTCAGATAAAAAAACTTTACAGGATGCAATGCAGCCCTATATCGTTGGCAAAGGGTCTCTTATGGGACGCTATAAGAAGGCTGCAAAAAAAGAAGCATAATATAAGTCTATCCGGGGGTTCGTCCTCATAATGATGGAATTGCGATATTGATTATAATTTGAACCCGTCTCATACAATTAAAGCACCTGATATTTTTTGCATATCGCTTTAAGTATTTTATTATTTTTTTTAAGAGCCAACTTTTGATACCCGCGTCTTCAAAAATTTATTTGAAGAAGTAAGTTGTGATCTAAACCGCATTTTTTTTACTCACGATATTTACTTCTTCAAATAATTTATTTAGCAAGGAAAAATTTGTAATAGAACGGAAATGGGTAAGCATTTGCAAAAATTCGTTTTGAATCATCCGGTCATTTTTTCCATAATCCCATATTGGTAAAAAACAAATTGCAAAAATCTCTTCCGGCGTTATCTCCTTTGTAATAATTACTACGAGGTTATTTTTATTTTTAATTGTATTGCAAGGGGCATATTTAATCCTATGCAGAAACAATTCGGACAATGCCCGCAGGCATTCTACCGCAGTTCCCGGATCATTTATGCCAGGACTTAAGGCCTTTATAGCAACTTCCATTAGTTGCCTGAAACCATAAAAAAAATTATTATCAATGGATTCGGCATCGTTGACATACAAGGTATCGATGATTTCGTTTGCAATATCAGGTGATAAACTTTTTGAAGCTTTTGCTATTGGAGTATTTTTATACAAGAAAGTTCCCGGAACCTTCAAAAAGTGAACAGTGCAATCATTGTCATCACATATGCGCAGCAATGTTTGTTTATTAAAGCCTTCATAAACACCTGCAGAATTAGTATATAGCGGATATTGATTTTCTGGTATTAAATCATTTGGAAGTTGATCTCCTGAGTGACAATAATTCTCCATTTTCAATTTCGTTTGTCTAAAAATTCTTTTGATTATTACCTCGTACTTTACTGACTGGGTAATGTAATGAAGAAAATAAATGAAAAGAAAAATATCAATGATTGTAAGAACAATAAGCAAATAGGTGCTCAATGCCGGTACATAAATACCAGAATCAATATCCCGAATTGTACTTAATAGAAAAAGGGCAAAAACTATGGTGCCGATATAAATGCCTAATACAATTTGCTGGAAACGGTTGCCTATCAGGTTATCCAAAATACGATTACTCATTTGAGAAGCCGTTTGATTCAATACTATCATTACCATTGAAAAGCTGAAAACCGCCAGGGAAATAATACCACTGACAATAGCTGAAATAATACTGCGTGCAGTAGAAGCATCTTTTAAGCTAAGCCAATGCAATTGAGATTTTATTTGCTTACCTGTATCAGAAAAGTCAAGCCCAATAAAAAGAAAAGAAAGAACAAGGAATAAAAGTGCTATAAGTGCGGGATAAAACGCTATACTATTCACTACCGTTTGGTACCTGTTGGCAATCCATATTCTAAGTTTAGTCCACATGTTTTATTTTTCAATAGGTTTTTACCTCGCGATATTTTTTTTAATTTACTGCAACTATTTTACAGTTTTATAAATAACTTAATTTACGAAAAATATTTTGCGGGATAATTTGCAGCTTTTAAATACCTAAAAATTATCTCCTGCTTATATTTGGTAAGCTTTTCTGTTAATCAACTTATATTGCGTTTTTATAAAATTAATTGCATTGCAAGTATATAATCTTATTACCATTATTATTGTTATCACCGCAGTGTTTGGGTACATTAACAGCAAATACATAAAGCTGCCGGGAACAATTGGCATAATGATTATCTCAATTATAGCATCACTCACGGTAATTGCTATTGGCTTTTTTGACCGGGAGTTTTTTAGAAAAACTACAGAAGTAATTAGCACGATTGACTTTGAAACTGCGTTGATGAAGGTGATGCTAAGCTTTTTGTTATTTGCCGGCGCTATACATATTGATATTAATAAATTAAAAAAAGAAGGGGTTTCAATTTTTGTTTTTGCCACAATCGGCGTCATGATTTCAACTTTTATTGTAGGTCTTTTATTATATTTTGTGGCCGGCTGGTTTGGGATACATATCTATTTTATATATTGTTTGTTATTCGGATCACTAATATCTCCAACTGATCCTATAGCTGTATTAGGTATTTTAAAACAATCCAAAATCCCATCTTCGCTGGAAATAAAAATAAGTGGTGAAAGCCTCTTTAATGACGGGGTTGCGATCGTTCTCTTTGTCACGATATCAGAAGTTATCCGTACAGGTACCGACAACGTCACTTTCCTGAATGTCTCCTGGCTGTTTATAGAAGAGGCCGGTGGCGGAATTTTATTTGGAGTGATCCTTGGTTACCTGGGTTTTTGGATTTTACGTTCAATAGATGATTATATTGTTGAAGTGCTTATTACTTTATCTATAGTAATGGGAGGTTATTTACTTGCAAATAACCTGCACATAAGTGGCGCATTGGCTATGGTAGCGGCAGGCATAATTACCGGCAATAAAAGCAGGGAAAAAGGAATGAGCGATGTAACAAGAGGATATATTGACAAATTTTGGGAAATGATGGATGAAGTTTTAAATGCCATCTTATTTGTATTGATCGGTTTTGAAATGCTTATCATCCCTTTCAATTTCACTTTGCTATGGCTTGGATGCATCACAATAATCATTGTATTGTTAGCAAGATTTATTTCCGTGGCCATTCCTATCTCAATTTTAAAATATAAAAGAACCTTTGAAAAAAATGTTATACCTATTTTAACGTGGGGTGGATTACGGGGAGGAATTTCGGTGGCATTAGCGCTATCATTACCGGTTTCAAACTTCAAAGCTATATTTGTTTCTATCACTTACATCATTGTTTTATTTTCAATTGTAGTGCAGGGGTTAACGATTGGTAAGTTTGCAAAAAGATTAGCAACGTAAACTCGTGATACTTCCATGGACCCGTTTTAGAAATAGAAAATCCCCGGGTTAAAAAACCCGGGGGACACCACGTGAATAAACCCTAACTTACTATGTTCCGAATCTGATATCGATTGTTTGGTAAATTTTTGAAACAGACTTTTGCTTACAGGCAACGTTTGATAAATAGGTAAGTATGCCGGCGGATACTTTGCGAAAGAGAACAAATAGTTCTTTTGCACTCAGTAGAAGGGGCAGATTAATCCGGCGTTGAAAATTCAATTATGCAAATTTTATTGAAAGAAAATTAAAATACAACCTTCAAGGTTAGTTAGTTCATCAGGAAATGTGGAGACGATTAACGTAAAGGTTTGAAATGCAACCAGGCACAACAATACTCAATTTGTAGTATTCGTTAATTTAAACTATTGTACGAATTTGTTAAGGTCCAATTTATTTTCTAAAATAATATTTTAGTGAAAATAATAATCAATAACCACACTGATTCGATACACATTTGCGATAAATAAAATCGCCAAAACTATTTTTGATCTTGAATATTTAAATATGCAGAAATCAAAACTGGCTGTATTATGGATTTTTATCCTGCTTTCCGTTTATGCAAAAGGTCAAACGCAGATAATTAATAATCTTAAGCACAACATTGATGCGGCGCCCTCCGCGATGGCAAAACTAACTGCGATTTTTTCATTATGTAAGCAGGGTTATACTCTTCATCCCGATACATTGATGTATTACAGTCTTGTTGCCGAAGAGATGGCCAAAAAGCAAAATAATTTAAGTGATCAAATAAAGGCTTTGTACTACAAATCATACGCACTCACAAACAAGGGGCTTATTGATTCAGCACTGGAAGTGGCCGATTATTGCCTTTCTATGCTCAAAGATAAAATACATAATCCGGAACTACAGGCTGATCTTTTTAATCAAAAAGGCAGGTGCTACATGCGCAAAAATCAATACAAGGAAGCAATAAGTATGGGCTACCAGGTAATTGTAATAGCAGAAAATATTGCCGACACTTTATTACAAATAAAAGGAAAAACCCTTGTAGGATGGGCATACCTGGAGATGGGTCAGTTACATGAAGCGCTTCAATGGCACCTCAAAGCATATAACACTCCTAAAAATAATTCAGTGCTTGAAAAGTATTCGATATTGTTTGCCAACCTTGCCCTGAATTATAATGGCATTGGCAAAAGAGATTCTGCAATGTATTTTATTAAAAAGGCTATTACCTATTCCCGTAAATATGAGAACCTTTTTGCACTATCCAACTCGCTTGCTATCGAGGCTCAACTTTACGTAAGTGCCGGTAAAAGCGAGCTGGCTGAAGACCCATTAAAGGAAGTGGTTGCTATCCGTAAACTCATCGGAGATCCTTTTTATATAGTGTCAGATATGGCACAGCTTGGTCTTTTTTATGCCCATAATGGCGAGCCGGAAAAAGGAATTACGCTTTGCAATGAAGGTATTGACATAGCAAAAAAATATAAAATTGATACGAAGCTGTTCTTCTTATACAGCACTTTGGCAGAGAATTATAAAGCCAATGGCAACACCGAAAAATATGCCGAAGTTTTAGAAAATATCATAATGTTGAAAGACTCCGTTTATCAAAAAAACTCAGCCCTCGCCCTCGCCGAAATGCAGGCAAAATACAATCTTCAAAAAAAAGAAAACCTTATTATTCTTCAACGCCTTGACCTGGCAAGACAACAATATATTTTTTATGGACTCCTCTTATTGCTTTTGTTTATTACGATTGTCGCATGGCTTTTGTTTAAAGGATACAGGAGAAGGCAAAAGATAAAATTGAATCAAATGCAGGAGGAGGAAAAACAACTGTCACTTAAGGCAGTTACCGAAGCTGAAGAAGCAGAAAGAAAAAGAATTGCTGCGGACCTGCATGATAATCTTGGGGCTTATGCTGCTTCTATTGCTTCTAATATTGATCATCTTAATATTTCCGAGACAAATAATCGCACCCAGTTTGCTTTGCAGCAACTAAAGAATAATTCGCAGTCAATAGTTTCTCAACTGGGCGATACGATATGGGCGTTAAAAAAAGATGCGCTGTCGTTAACAGCGATAAGTGACAGAATAAAAATTGTTATTCAAAGAATGCAAAATAATTACCCGGAAGTAACATTTGACGTAGATGAAAAAATAGAAACTGATCATTTGCTATCTCCATCTCATGCATTTGATCTTTTCCAGATTATACAGGAAGCCATTAACAATGCATTGAAACACAGTAAAGGCAGCCATATCAACATTTCTGTAGAAGCGAACGAACAATGGGAAATCATTATAGAAGATAATGGCAAAGGCATAAGAGCGAAAAAATCAAATACCGAAGATGGAAATGGATTAACTAACATGAAAAGCCGAGCGGAACATGCGGGTTGGAAAATTCTATGGCAGCAAAATTATTCCGGCGGCACTTCAGTAATCATTTCACCTACTACAAATTAATTATTGTATTCTGTTTTTAAAAAGTGAAATTTTAGTTTGTTATGAAATATACAGTGGCACTTGTGGAGGATAACATCATTAACAGAAACACTTTTCTGCAAAAGATAGATCAGCTATCAGGCTATGAGGTTTTATTCACTGCATTAAATGGCTATGAGTGCCTTGAGGAACTTAAGGGGTTGCCGGATTACAAATTGCCACAGGTAATTTTTATGGATCTTGAGATGCCGGTGATGACAGGAATAGAAGCCATTGCCATTGCTAAATCAACCTATCCTCAAATTCATTTTATAGTACTTACTGTTTTTGATGATGATGATAAAATTTTTGATGCGATCAGGGCAGGAGCATCAGGGTACCTGCTTAAGCACGAGCCGTCCGGTTTTTTACATGAGTCAGTCGTGAATGTACTGGAGTACGGCGGTGCACCTATGAGTCCTGCGATAGCGCGGAAAACATTACAATTATTGAGTCAGGCTGAAAAAGGCGAAGCTATTGCCCCAGGCGATGCTTTGCCTTCTTTCATTACAGAGCGGGAAAAGGAAATTTTACAATATACCGTTAACGGCTGGGATGCCAAGAGAATAGCGGCAACATTAAACATAAGTACGCTCACTGTAAGAAAACATATTGCCAATATTTATCAAAAACTCCAGGTACAAAGCAAGGCCCAGATCATTCAAATGGCGCATAAGAACAAGTGGTTCTAATCGGTGACAGTGAAACTTGTTGTTGCAAATCCCGGAAGCCCTGAACTTGAAATGCCTTGTACCAATACAACATATTTTCCCGGTATATCCGATGTGTAAAAAGAAAAATCCCGGTTACCGTTTACCACTTTTAGGTTGGGTGCCCAGTATAAGACATTTCTATAATCAGGCAGTCGACTTGAAACCTGCTTGTCAGTTTCATATTGAGGCGAATAAAATTCTCTTTCAAATTGCAATCCATCATATTCAAGTACCAATGAGGCGGGGTTTATCTGGTATCCTTCAAGATCTCCATCGTAGGTGGAATAACTTACAATTCCATCATATTGACGACGGCCCTGGAAGACGGTAGTCGTTACAATATCTATCTTTTTTATTTTCAAAGGGTCCATTTCTATAATTTTATTTATATCAAAAGCCGCAACACCATCTATTAAAACAAGCGGGTCTTTTTCAAAATAATTTATTCCAACCCCATTAAGAACTTCATAATGAAAGGATTTCTGCCTGTCTCTCACATGCACTTCTTTTACATATTCCCTCATTACCTCTTCCATTGAAGGAAATCGTGTATAATCATCCAGGTAATACGTTTTAAATGGCAGACCAAAAAATGCCGTTGTATCATAAAAATGTGGCAAGTAAAAATTTTCATTTTTTGCAGGCTGATAAATATTGTCCGATTGCCCATTTATACTGCGTAATAAAATTTCATCTGCCAGGCTGGATTGAATAGTTACAGGCGGAATTTTATATTCATCGAATTTGTCTGAGAAAGGATTATCAATAAATACCCTGTAATTACTGTCTGCAATACCCGGCTGCACAATTATCTCATGTTTCCCGTAAAATTTTTCAACATTAAATCTTATGTCGCCAGATGCAAAGGAAACACTATTGGAAAACCGGAAGTTGTTGCCCGGTACGGACAAAAAAACATCGACAGCCGTATCTCTCAGGCCGGTTTTTAAAGGCAATATTTTCCCTGTAATAATGTGGCCTTCATACTCCGGCAAAAATGTAAAGGATGGGGCTGTGCTTTTAAGAACCTCTTCCCATTTGAATCTTCTCCAACCCTGTGTGAGCATAAGGTTGTCGGCCGCTCTGTCAACATCAGCACCCGAGCTATCAAAATAATATTGAGGTGATTCAATGGGGCCTTTCAGATCAGAAGTAAGTAACAGGTAATTTACTATATTCATTTCCTGCTGTGGCTGCAGTGAATCAGCAAGGTAAACAGATACTGACATTTCTGCGTTTAACGATTGACCGTTAGCGCTACCAGCAGTAAGTTTCAAATTTACTTTATCTCTTTTTTTAAAACTCTTTTGCGAACCAGTCAGTTTAATTTGCAATGATTGCGTAGGTCTTTTAAAATAAAGCCGTTCACAAACCGGTTGTCTTTTTTCATTAAAAACAGTTAATTGGGAAATGCCGTCATCCAGGTCAGATTTATTTACTATAATAACTGCAGTATCATTTTTTAGATATTGTACTTTCGCCAGTTTCACCCGAGCCTTGTTTTGAATTAAAAAGAAAAAATAATTTTCAACCGCAACATTACTTGCCACACGTATAGAAAGTGTACTGTCTTCATCATTTACGTGTAAGGTCCAACCGTTAGCATAACTTTCCGGCAAATCACTTTTAAATGTTTTATTATTTATTTGCATGACCGCATGGTATCTATGACTCTTTAATGGAGTAAATGAAAACGTACCCATACCAAAATGTTCAGTACTAAAACTTACGATGGTATCACTTTTTTCGTCTAAGATCAAACCGCTTTCTGCTATGCCCTTACCATATATATCCGTGATTTTAAAAGCGACGGTACTGCGCAACCCGTACACGAGGTTGCCTCCTTCGGGAAAGAATTGGATGGCCTGGTAATCGGAGGTATCAGCATCCGATATGGTGTTTTTAATTACTTCAGGTTTTTTATCAGGATTAATTATTGTAAGAGGCTGTTCGAAATAAAAGGATGGATCAAAATTTTTCATCCAGTTGGTATAGCTCCTTATTAAATAATTACCAGAACGGATGGAGGAAGGTATTACAAACGAGCCATTACCTTTTCCGGAATCAATATCCGTTTTGGCCTGTAAAACAGGTTTGTTATCGGACCCGATAACTTCAACATAACATATTTTACTTAGTGAAGAAAAATTATTGGTAACTGCATCGGTTACGTAGGCTTTGTACCAAATGATTTCCCCGGTTGCATAAATTGTTTTATCAGTATGAAGGAAAATTTTTTCATTGTAATTGCGGCTTGCATATTTTTCAAAGTTTTGTTTAATTATTTCAATCCCGTCCTGCGAAAAAACATTAGTAACAAAAAACAAAAAAACAATTGTGCCGATACAACTCTTATAACTCATCGCGATAATTTTTACTTTTTAGTCCATATCTTTCTACCAGTATGAAGGCTTTTGATTAGTACCACCCTGTAATCTGCAATCAACACAAGCTTCCTGCGTAACCACAAGAATAGATCCCATGCCTGTAAAATACCATGGAACATAACGGGGATCCGGATATGTGTAGATTAAATAATTATTGGGATTTGTTGGCAGCTGAATCGCATCGCACAATCCGGTCAAAACCGGGCGTGGCCATCCCGTAAGGTCAAAGTTTCTTATATAAAGTCTCTGTTGGGCAACATTACAGGCCGTTACGTATCCAATCACCGGCTCATCCGGATTTGTTACCGAATGAATATTACCTTTTAGCTGTGAAGGCTGTACATCGAAAATAGAACCCTGTTGCTCCGTATTCTTTTTTAGAATCTGGAAATATAAATAAGCTGCTTGTGTTAGCGCATACTGTTTTACGAGTAGGCTATACCTTATGCCTAATTTTTCGGAATTTTTTGGAATTGTGATCAAAGGAAACTGGCTGATTCTATCCTCAGTAAGGGCAGTAGTGGATCCGATAAAAATATCTGTAGAGGGAACAATGTGCCAGCAATTAAATATTTGGTTAGTTGAATCACGGAAGTACATTAGGTTGCCGTTAACGCCAATGTCACTCTGGTTTTGCGATTCGTATTGTATAGTTTCCACGTATTCCCACCGATAATATTTTGTAGTATTGGTAGGATCGTGAGTGTTTACATAAATCGTAACATCGCCGGGCCGAAGGTAATTAACACTATCGATCGGTGGAGTTTGATTTACTTCCACAAAATCAGATTGGTATTGTGCACCCGAGCTTGTCACAATATTCAACCGGTAAGTGGACGACGTATTCAATGTAAGATGGCTGATGCTATAATTGCCGGGAGATGATTCTGATAACTGAAAATTTTCTCCATTGCTGCCTTCAATGGATACGTTTGCATTTCTTTCGGGCGAATTTAAAACAGTATCTGTCAATTTTCTTGTGCGGCTAATAGCAAACATAGTAGGTGAATCAACATTATTGGCCATAACCCCATCAACTACCAGGTAGTTGTAGTCAACTTTTATTTCAGGTGGCTCATATTGCCGTTTGCAACTTATTGAGACTAATAATCCCAGGCAACAGGTAAATAATATGAAATGATTCTTCATTTTAAAATCTGAAATTATAAGTGATATATGGGATAATAGTACCAAAAATTGATAATTGATAACCCTTGACAAAACCATTTTCCTGGATGAAATAAACCGAGTAGGCATTTTTTCTGGCAGTGAGATTGTACGCTCCAAAGGACCATGAGTTATGAAGCGCTTGTTTCACCTTATGGTTACCATCAAGGTTGAAAGAAATGTCTGACCTGAAATAATCGGGAATTCTAAACTCATTTCTTTCCGAATAAAATATTCGCTGTGCACCATTGGAATTGAATACAGCAATCGGTAACGTTATAGGCCTTCCGGTACTATATACTACATTCAAAGAAAGACTTAGCCGGTGCGAAAATTTATAATTGCTGATAAAGTTTATATTGTGGGGCTTATCATAGCTGGCGGGGTAATAGTCGCCCTTGTTTATCGTTTCACCCGCAAGTTTATCATCCTGCCTGAGTAATGTTCGCGAATAGGTATAGCTGAGCCATCCATTTAATTTGCCCGAAAGTTTCTTTATTAAAAACTCCACGCCATATGCCTTGCCTTTTGTATTAATCACATCTGTTTCAATATGCTTGTTCAACAGGAGTGAAGCGCCACTTTTATAATCTATGATATTCTTCAATTCTTTATAATATACTTCAACCGATGTTTCAATATTATCTGAGTTGAAATTTTTATAAAACCCAAGTGAAACCTGCTGACCTGTTTGCGGTTTAATGTTTGCATCACTCATCTTCCAGATATCAGTTGGTGAGATTGAAACAGTATTCGATAGCTGTTGTATATATTGTCTTAAAGTATTATATCCTATTTTAATGGAAGCGTCGCCCGGCAAAGCATATCTCAATGAAAGACGATATTCCGGTCCCTGGTAGGTTTTTATAAATTTGCCGGAACCATAAGAAACTGTATCGGTAATTGTTGCAGTTTCTTTTGGTAATCCATCAACGTAATTGTAAACGTCATGCGGGCCAAGATAATTAAACATCGAATAACGGACTCCGGCATTCAATGAAAAATTTGAAGAAACGTTATACTGGTAGCCCAGGTAAGCAGCACTTTCAATTCCCTGCTCGGCAGGCAAAACATCAGGACTTACCAAAGATTGATTTCCATTGGGAAGAAGACTTCCGGGATGAAGTTTATAATAAATAGCGTTTAAGCCAAAATTAAATGACTGTTTATTATCCGGCCTGTAAGTAAAATCTGCCTTAAAATTATTTTGATTGATATCGTATTTAAGGTTGTAACTGTTTACTGCATTTGAACTGCTGCTTACATTATACTGATAGTGATCGATGCCCGCCGATATAAGCCCGTACAATTTGTTATTAAAAATATGCTTCCATTTAAGGACCAGGTTTTTGTTACCATAGCTGTAGGTCGTATCCTTATTAAACCTGAAGTCATCATTGCTTAAATACCCGGTAAAGTATAAATCATTTTTGGAGTTTATTGCATGGCTGACGTGGACATTCACATCATAAAACGATGCCTTGCTATTGCTATAAGAAAGATCCGGAACTGTTTTAAGTAACCAGTTCGAATAAGTTGTTCGTCCGCCAAGGATAAACGAAGTTTTATCTTTTTTTAAAGGCCCTTCAATTGTGAACTTACCCGTAAGCAATCCGACTCCGCCATTGCCTGATATTTTTTTATCGTTACCATCTTTGGTACTTACATCAAGAACGGATGAAAGCCGGCCTCCATATTTTACAGGTACTACGCTTTTATAAAGTTCCACGCCTTTCACTATGTCAGGATTGAATGCAGAAAAAAATCCGAATAAATGGGACGGGTTATAGATAGTAGCATCGTCAAATAAAATAAGATTTTGGTCTGCTGCGCCTCCACGAACATTAAACCCTGTACTGGCTTCGCCTACAGATGTAACGCCGGGTAAAGTGAGTACTACTCTCAAAATATCTGCTTCCCCAAACACAACCGGAACTTCTTTTATTGTTTTCACAGATAGCCTGTCAATACCCATTTGAGTACTTCTTACATTTGATCTCCTTTCTGAAATAACAATCACATTTTTCAAAGTAGGTATATCATCGGTCAGGTCTATATTTAATTTGCCATCTCCATATATTAGAAGCCGGCGGCGGGTATTTTTCATGCCAATGCTCGTAACTTCCAAAATATGGTTGCCGGGTGAAATAGTCAGAGAAAAATATCCAAACTGATCGGTTACAACACCCGTAAAAGTGCTGTCTACGTATAATGATGCTGCAGGAATCGCCTCTCCATTCTTTGCATCCTTTATAAAACCTGTAAGGATTGCGCTATTTTTTTTTGCGGAAGATTTTGACCCGATTTCAAATAATTTATTTTCAGCAAATGAAGTTTTTATTTTTTCTTTTTTTACAATTTCATTTTGCACTTCTTCGGGCTCCGGGGAAATACCAGATTTTTCATCGTTAAAAAAATCTGGGGCAAGACTTGTTTGAAGTACTTTGTTTTTTGTAATAAAGATGTGATTTGTTGGATCAATAGAATAATGGAACTCAGTATTATCGAATACCTGCTTCAGCGCTTCGCTAATGGGTTTATTAACGATTGTTGCATTAACCAAAAATGAATCAAGCTCTGACTCATTATAGTAGAAGTGTAAAGATGTCCCTGCTTCAACCTGCTGCACAAACTTTGGAAAAGGTACATTATGAAACTCTCCATTAACAACAGGTTGTTGCCCTTTTACAGAATAACTAAAAAGCAATGAACAAAAAGTTGCAGTCAGGTACCGGACAAAATCCCGCATGATTATTTTTTTAAAGTTTCATAATAAGCGGCTGTGGCAATCAGCTCTTCTTCCATGTTTTTTTTAAACCGGAATTTATTTTTTCTTATAAATGCTTTTATCATCTCCTTTTTATCGTTTAATGCCTGTATTATGGAACTTTTTTTATCAACATTATAAAGACTATTGGCGTTTCTGATAAAGAATTCATCTATTGCAACAAAAGTGGATGGCTCATTTAAATTTGACGTGGCATGGATACGTTTTGCCCGCCTCACCAATACACTTGCCTTTCCATTGAAAACCACATCATAAATACCAACCGTCACGTTGCCTTCTTTATCAACCTGGCTTACTTTTTCGAACCGATGATTATCAAGAATAAAATACTGTATTTTTTCATTAAGCAGTTTCATACTGGCATTTTGATGGTAGCGATTTATCAAAATTTCCTGTGTTACTATGTCAAACAATAAAGGGACATTTTCATATAAAGCCCCATCATAATAAAGTTCACTGTTTTGCATTTGCCCTGAAACAAAAAAAGGATGACCTGTTAAACTACTCTTTTTATAGTGCGTATAATCTCTGCCTATATATAAATGAGCATCTTCAGCTACTTTGTCATGGAAGTAATCTTTGGCGTAATTGAAAGCAGCCAATTGTGCAGAGTCAGAGCCTGGAGCCTGTCCGTTTATTTTATTAAGAATTAAAAGAATTAAGAGAAAGGTAGATACGGACCGACAGCAACATTTCATTGGCAGATAGTTGTAATACGAAAATATAATTAAACTTGTTAACCAATCATAAAAAGGAACAAGACAAAAAATTATGCAATCTTTTTGAAATAAAAATTATACGCCCCTGTTAAAGATGGTTACACAATATCGGTATTTATAGTTAATTTATTTTAATGAAAATTCTTTTTAATTTTAAGGTAATCAAGCGGCAGTAGCTCAGTTGGCAGAGCATTAGCTTCCCAAGCTAAGGGTCGAGGGTTCGAACCCCTTTTGCCGCTCAATCATAAGTTGGCCGGTAATTTTGCGGATTTTTTTTTAATTGTTATATTGCATATCTAACCTTCCCTTCATTTATTACTTTCTATCATAGACATCATCACTTTAAAATATCTTTGTTTTTAAATTGATACAATGCAGGATTTTTTAAAGCAGTTATTTATCAATCAGCAATACGATGAAAAAAATTTCTTCCTGATCGCAGGTCCCTGTGTGGTTGAAAGCGAAGAACTGGTTATGGAAGTTGCTGAAAAAGTATCGACCATTTGTAAAAGATTAGCCATCCCATATATATTCAAGGCATCTTATCGAAAAGCAAACAGAACGAGTGCCGGATCTTTTACCGGTGTCGGCGATGAGACTGCACTGGCAATTTTACAAAAAGCGAACAAGAGATTTTCTTTACCAACTACTTCAGATATCCATGCCCATGAAGAAGCAGCGATGGCTGCGAAGTATGTGGATGTTTTGCAGATTCCTGCTTTTCTGTGCAGGCAAACTGATCTTCTTATCGCGGCAGCAGAAACAGGAAAAATAGTGAATGTGAAAAAAGGCCAGTTTGTAAATGGCGATTCTATGAAGTTTGCTGTTGAAAAAATCAGAAAAACATCCAATGAAAAAGTAATGCTCACGGAAAGAGGAAACTCGTTTGGTTACACAGACCTCGTAGTTGATTACCGCAACATTCCTATTATGAAAAATCAAGGCGTACCTGTTATCATGGATTGCACACATAGTTTACAACAACCTAATCAAAGCAGTGGCATCACCGGTGGTAATCCTGAAATGATTGAGACCATTGCCAAAGCCGCTATTGCAACCGGTGCAGACGGATTGTTCATAGAAACTCACCCCGATCCTTCATGTGCCTTAAGTGACGGCGCCAATATGCTAAAACTTGACTTATTGGAAGAACTTCTTACCAAATTAATAAGACTACGAAGGGTAATATGAATTTTAGAGTCGCCTATCGTGTTGAAAAATGATTGCTATTTTTTTTCATCAATTGTCAAATGTTTCTGAAGCAGTAAATCGCTGTATGAACTTTCTGCATAATCGGCTTCGTTCAATTTAAAAAAGGAAAAATAAAAATCACATTGCTTTTTTAATTTTTCAATTCCTGTTTCTCCCGTATTATCGATAGCCTCTACTTCAACAAATGTTCCTAATCCTCTTACGGTATCGAAATGGAATTTTACATTATCAATAAAATAAATTTTTCTTTTTTTATTAACAACGGTTTTAATACCATGCAGCCTGGTTAATATTTCTTTCAATGTTTTGTCTGGTTCATGTTTATACAATAATATTTCGGATTGCCGGGCTCCTTGTGTGTTTTCTCTTTCGTAATAAATGAGCGCATTTTCAATTTTACCTTCTCTCAGTTTTAACCGGCCTTTATTTATTTCAAAATAAGTATCAGTTTGATCGTCTTCACCTATAAATTTTGGATTTAATTCCATGAGTTTTTTTTCAAGTTTATCCAGGTCGCTGGCAATTGCCTTAAATTCAAAATTCAATATTTTCATTTTATTTATAGATTTTAGATTAATCATTTTATCTAACAAAAAAACCCCGCAATATTTTTTTGCAGGGTTTCTAAAATTATAAATTCTACACCCGATTCAATAATTTCTCAGCCTCATTTCCACTCTCCTGTTTTTTGCACGGCCTGCAGAAGTTTTGTTATCTGCTATTGGCTTGTCCTCGCCATATCCCGTCGCAACTATACGGCTCTCATCTATTCCATTCTCGATAAGATATTGCTTTACTGAATTAGCACGACTCTCTGATAACTTCTGGTTAAGTTCGGCGCCTCCCGTATTATCTGTGTGACCATCTACGTCAATTTTATAAGTTGGATTGTCTTTCATTATCTGAGCCACATCTTTTAATGATTTGTACGATCTTGCCAACAGTTTTGAACTTCCTGTCGCAAAGAATATATTTTGGGCTGCCTTATTCACTTTTTCAACCACCACTACATCTATTACAGGACATCCAAAGTTGGATGCTGGCCCTGCTTCATTCGGACATTTATCTTCTTCATCGTTGATACCATCTTTATCTGTATCGGGTATCGGACAACCGTTATATTTTGCCGTTCCTGGTTCATTGGGACATTTATCTTCTTCATCATTGATACCATCTTTGTCTGTATCAGGAATGGGACAACCACCATATTTAGCTATACCTGCCTCCCCGGGACATTTGTCTTCTTCATCATTGGAATACCATCTTTATCTGGGCATCCCTGCAATGCAGCTACACCGGCTTCATCGGGGCATGCATCAAGGCTATCTACTATCCCATCATTATCGCGATCGG
>CAWCUN010000017.1:0-325746 GCA_963798665.1 uncultured Chitinophagaceae bacterium
AGCTAACAATAGGTCTCAACATTTTTGAGACCTTTTATTTTGTCTAATATTTATTAAGCAACAAAAAAAGAGAGATTAAGGTTGTCTTAAAGTCGCTGACATAGCTTCTAATGTAAGCCTTCTGCCTCTTCTCTAATTACTACTCCATATTGAGTATTGTAAAAGTTTTTTCTTTTCTGCAATTTTATTTTATTGAGCAATGATCATCCGACTAATTGCTTAATCCGTGGTTGCCTTAGGAATTACAGAATTAAATTAACCAGTAAAATAAACTCGAATGAAAAAGTATTTATTGCCAGCGATATTGCTGGTTGCAGGAGTAATGTTTATTGTAGTCCCGTATTTATTTTCGTCAGGTTCGATTGAAGTGAAGATACAACCGGCTACATTTATTATGCCAGCCGCTTACAAAGTCTACGCAAATCCTGACGTTGCCGGCGGACGTTACAATCTTTTTAAAGCTGTCATAAAAAACACTGGGTCATCGGAAATTCATAATCTTAAAGTACAATATCGTGTGCCCAAATTCATCGATGACTGGACAGACGTTCCCACTTCTTCTGATTTACTACCGGGGCAGGTAGCAGTCGTGACTTGTTTTCCGGTATTTAACCAAAATATTACCGAAAAAAATACGTCGTCACGCGAAAAAGCCGAAATACGATTTTTTTACGGAGGTAAGTCTAATCCTACGGAAAAAGATGAATCATTCGTTTTTGATATGACTTCTGTAAATGATATAGTCTTTACAGACATGAATGATAAAGACAAGGCGTATAATTCAGACTACGCAACGAACCTGGCATTATATGCGTGTATGGTAGCCTCCCAGGATCCTATTATAAAATATTATGCACAGCAGGTTCAGCAAAAAGTATTGCAGGGTGAAACAGCTGCAGGTGTTGGAACAGGTGGCAATGTGGGCGAGAAGGAGGTTAACGAAGCATTGCGGGTAATGAAGGGAGTGTATGAGGCAACACTCCGTACAAAAATGGTGTATAGTGAAACCTCTGCTGGTACTTCAAAATTTGGGGACAATACAACAAGCACTGAACACATAAGGCTTGCAAGGGAAGTAGTTACCGGCAACACAGGTTTATGCATTGAGCTTGCATTACTTCATGCAAGTGTCTTAAGGGCAGCGGGTAACCATGTCGTGCTTTTTCTTATTCCCGGGCATGCTTATCCCGGCATTAAGTTAGGGAATTCTTATTATGCGTTGGAAGCGACATGCATTGGTGGAGAGGGAATTGGTGGTGTGCAAACAGCAGACCAGGCATTGCAGACCGGGATGAAGGAGGCTAATGAATTTTTTGCTGCGTTGCAAAAGGGTTTACCCGGATATTATTTGCTTGACCTGGATGAGCTGAATAATGAAGGATATAAAGAAATGGAATTAAAAGATGACCAGTTTTTACGTCAAAAAGTAGATCAGCTCGCTCAAAATTTCCAGGGAAATTATACTGATGCACAACCAATACAGGTTAATCAGAATGAAATGAATCAAACTGTTCCCGAAGTCAATGTTACTAAAAATACGCCTTCCAATACCACTGCAATGGCTACCCATAATGGAAATATTAATTTTCAATATCCGGCAAATTGGGCTCAGCAGAATAGCCCTGTACCGCAGTTGCCAATATTGGTTTCAATGTTTACTTCACCAAACTCAAGAAATGGTGCTGTTGAAATTTACCAGGTGCCCGGAGCCGCAAGTGCAGGACAGGCAATGGAATATATCCGTCAATCCCTTATAGATCTGGGAGTGCAAATAAGATATCAACCCGATGGTGAACAAAATGGTCTCGTTCGCTATAGCGGTATGTCTGCCGCAAACGGATCTACTATTTACTGGGAAAGTTTTCTAAAAAGGGTTAATGGAGGAGTAGAGGGAGTTGTTGTAGGCTCCGCCCGTAATTCACGACTTTCCGGTATCCACAAACAAATTATGAACACCATATATTAAAAACTAAAGCAATGAAAGCAACATATAAAAATTTATCAATACGCTTAACAATATTTTTTTCATTAATTGTTGCAGCCCTGAATTCTGGAGCCCAAGTTACTCCTGAAGATCCAACGAATCTTGTGCAGGATTTCGTGGTAAATATTGATAAACTCGGAGATGCCAGCATGGAATTAACCCAGAAGATGACAGCAAGCCAGTGGCAATATTTTAAGCAAAGCGCCATATTTAATGACCCTTCAATTACAAAACGTGACCTGGAAAGAAGCATGGCAACTTATGCGATAGAAGATTTTAAAAGAGAGCTTGATGAAATGAATCGTTCGGTAAAACTTAGCATGAAAGTAAAAAGCTATGCACAATATAAAGGCAACGGTCATTGGTCTTTGAAAATAGATTCAAAAGATCCCCAGGTAACCAAACTTACTGATAACGCTTATATGATTACCGGCAATGCAATTATCGGAAACGGCCTTGTTCAGCAGATCTTTAAAATTTATTTTCCCCGGAATGCAAGTGATGTTACACAAACAACCGATGAATTTGGAAAAGCAATATTTAAGTACGATGCCGGAGCAGGGCTGGCATCTTATTTCACCTGGAATAATATCGTTGGCATTTTACTCATCCTGGCTGCTATATTTTTTCTTTTAAAACCCCTAAACAGGAAGGATTATAATATGCAAAGAGTATGAAAAGAGAAAGAATTTATCTGGCACTTGTAATTTTGATTTTTGTTGGTTTTTTTTCGACAAAAAGTGCAAAGGCCCAAAACAAAATTTCAATAAAGGGCGATACACTTATTTTAAATAACGAGGCAAAGTTTTGGATAAATGAAGAAGTGGTTTTCGGCCAGGGGACGATGCCCAATAAATCCTATAGTTATATTTATGAAGCGCCCACCGGCTTTCAAAAAATTGTAAGCGATCGGAAAAAAAAACTTCTTGCCCCAAGGTACAAAGGCTATAAATCCAAAGTGATAAAATTTGAAAAAGAAATAGGTCACAATAAAAAGGAATTCAATTACAACATTATTGTCCTGCAGATGCCGGAAGGGCAAAAGTATTGGTGCGATGTTGTAAATGCTTTTAATAACCATGAAATTCAAATAACAGCTAGTGAGAATAATATGATGCAGGTAAAAGACGAAGAAGTTAAGAAAGGCCCTGCGAATGTGTCAGAGGAATTAGCCAGGTTGAAAAAGCTTTTAGACGATGGTTCAATATCCCGGGAACAATATGATTTGCTGAAGAAAAATTTATTGGATTCACAAAAAGGTAGTTCTGCTACCAAACGTCCCAAATCAACAAAAGCAAAACCTGTTTCTGTGTTCTAATCAGCCTTTATCAATGTACATTTAATTGAACAATATTATCTATAGAACCTTTTTGCAATCCGCTGGTATAAATGAAAACTCCTTCAGGTAATTGTTTAAAATTGATTTTGCTTTTATCGGATAATAACGAAGCTGAAATGACCTTCTCTTTTAATTCCGGAATGAAAATGTACGGCTGCTGAGAGGGCAGTTCCATGATGTGTACATACAAGGTCTTGTCTTTACCGGTCACTACTCCCCATTTTTGAGGGGTGACAATATTGCCTTTTGTACCATAAATCGTTTGCCCATATGATTGTAACCATCTACCAATTTCTTTTAATGTATCAACAAATTCCTGCTGAATTTTTCCATTGGGCATCGGACCGACATTCAATAAAAAATTTGCATTTCGTCCTGCAGCATTCACCAGGTAATGAATTAATTCCTTTACACTTTTATAACTCGTATCTGTAATATTAAATCCCCATGAGTTGTTCATGGTCTCGCATGTTTCCAATGGCATTTGTTGTGAAGGCTCCTGGTAACTTAGGCCGGAATTATTTTGACCGGGAAGGTCTTTTTCAAACATTTGAAAATCCTCACCGGCGAATGGAGTTAGATGATGATTATTTCCAATAAGGCATTGGGGTTGCAGTTGGTGAATTAATCCATATATTTCATCGTAGTGCCAGTTTATTCGTGAAGTTCGATCTGCAGAACCCTCGGGAGGTGTTTGATCCCAGTGCCCGTCGAACCATATGCCGGCAATTTGTCCGTAGTTCGTCAGTAACTCTGTTAATTGATTTTTCATAAATTGAAGATAGCTAGCATAATTTCCCTGACCTGTTCGCCCGCTGTGCTGACCGGTTCTACCGGTTTCATGCGGATAATCTTCCCGTCCCCAATCAAGCAAAGAATAATATAAAAATAATTGGATGCCTTGCTTATGACATTCATCGGCAATCAATTTTACCACATCTTTTTTAAAGGGTGTATTCATAATATTAAAATCTGAATACTTGGTGTCCCACATGCTAAAGCCATCATGATGCCTTGTAATTAATGTAATATATTTCATACCGGCGTTTTTGGCCATGCTCACCCATTCTTCAGCGTTGAATTCAATCGGGTTAAAAAAATTCATTAGTCTTCTGTAATTTTTTACAGTGATGTTCCTGTTATTCATCACCCATTCTCCTGCGCCGGGAATGCTAAATGGACCCCAATGAATAAAAAGGCCAAACCTGTCATTCTTGAAAGTTTCCCTGGCTTTTAAGTTTTCAGCCGTTGGAGTATAAGTTTGAGCTGTGATATTAACCCACGAGATGAGGAAGCATAAAAAAATAAGAATAGAACGTTTCATTATTTTGAATTTTAATGATTGTACAAATATTATATTTTATTTGGGGTCAAATGGATTTTTTTATTGAAAGAGTACCTAAGAATATCTTGCAAATAGCAACGTTTGGATTATTGATTAAATAATTTAATAGGCTAAATATTGTCGCACAGATCAGCGAGCAAAAATGAGAATGCTTAATAACGCACATTCATGGTTCTCCGGAAACGGTTGAAGGTATCAGGCAAAAACTTATTGAGACAGCGGTGTAAGAAAAACAGCAGGCCTTGTAATGGTTGCCTTTAAAAAATTGAATAGTTGAATAGAGTTCACAGATACGCCGCTCAACAAATAAATAAATAGTATATATATAAGCAAGGGGTGTTGATCAGGTCGTGGAAGCCTTACATGGAACAAACGCATGTAACCATGATGGATGCCACGGTGTATGAAAGTAATATCCGTTATCCTACCGATGTAAAGCTCTTGTGGGAAAGCAATGTAAAAGTGTATCAGCTCCTACAAGGGAAGCGTAAATTATTGAAGTTGCGAAGCAGCCGCAGTAATTACCACAAGCATAAGAAAAATTACCTGGGTTACCAGAGAAATCGCAAAAAGAGCAGGCGCCAGGATAAAAAGCTCCGCAAACAATTACTAAAATATCTGTCACGGCTACTCGAAGGGTTACAGGATCTGCAGAAGGGCCATGAATTTAATCTAAGTAATAAAGAAAAAAAGCTGGTCAGCCATATCAAAACCATATACAGCCAGCAACACGAACTCCTTTATGGCAATAGAGAAAATGTAAAACAAAGGATCGTATCGTTACACAAGCCGCATGTAAGAGCCATTATAAGAGGCAAAGAAATAAAGCCGGTAGAGTTTGGAGCTAAGGTTCATAAAGTGCAGGTAGGGGGACTGAGTTTTATAGAGCACCTTAGCTATGAAAATTTTAATGAAGGAACAAGATTAAAACAATCGGTTGCCTTTCATCAAAAATACTTTGGCAGATGCAGCCAGTTAGCAGCAGACGCTATTTATGCCACCAATGAAAACAGGAGATACTGCAATAGCCTGGCCATCGCAACAAGTTTTATCCCCAAGGGTAAACAAGGAAAGCTGGAAGAACAGAAATCTGTGATGCGATCTGTATTAAACACCGTGAGAGCTACCGTGCTCGAAGGAAGTTTTGGTAATGAAAAAAATCATTACCTGCTTAATAAAATTAAAGCCAGAACCCAGGCCACAGAAATTGCCTGGATATTTTTTGGAATGCTCACAGCTAATGCTTCTATCATCACCAAACGCATCATCAGTTCCCAACTTAGACCAACGGGATAACAGCAAAACAATACAGGTGTTATCAGTTGTATCCAAAATAACTCTATTCCTTGATTTAGGACAAATTTATGAGCGGTTTAAGCCGATGGCATTCCCAATTATCGTAAAGTGATAAAAGCAACAATCAATATGTCACTGCGCAGCGCTTATATTTTGCACGGTATTCATATGAATCACTTTAGCGCTATTTTGATTGCCTTGCAAATTTTCAAATAATTGTTTCTGTAATTCGGTATCATTAACAGATGCTATCTGGCACGCCCGTTTAAAATCAGTGTGCATTCCATAGCTTTCCAATACTCCGGGTACATCTTTATACTCGGGGAATGTTACATACTTTTTGACGAAGTAAAAAGTTGTGTTCTGAACAACTCTTGTGTAGGCTGTGTAAAAATTTTCCATAATTGATTCTTTATTGCGGTGAGGTATTTACTTTTTTATTGGTTTATCATTTTGCGTGCCAATAAGCATGGATACCGAATTGGTCATTATGGTTTTTACAGGGACAGGTGGAAATGCTATGTATTCAGTTCGGATTAATACATACGCGTTTTAAATCCTTAATGGTTTTTTTTAAGATGGTTGGATTTAAAATCCAAGAGGATTAAAAAGCAGCGAAACTGTAATTCAGCGGATTTGGATAGAAATTTACAAGCCGATATATAAATATATCACACAATCAAAAATATAAATTTTGGAATCAAATGTATTTCAAAGGATCAGGAGGATAAGGAGAGATTTACTTGTAAGTTGTATGTAAAAATAGCTTTTCAATTTTACAAAAACAAGAGATATTAAATAAATGACCTAAATGTGGAAAAATTCTATATGGCTTATTTTCAATTCGTTATAAGACTAAATATAGCGTTGGCCCAAATTTTTTACGTTTACAGCGATGCTTGCTAAGGTGGTGACTCTCAAGGTAATTTTATCAAATATCTCAATTTTTTCAAACCGGCAAGCAATGGCTTTTATCCCTTAAAATATTTCCGAACAATCTTAAACTCCTCACCAAGTGTGAAAAATGCGACCTGGATAAAACAACTAAAAAATGCCCTTAAAAAACTCTTTCATATCATTCCACGAAGCAGAATCAGCGGCGGCATTGTATTCGATGGGCAAATTGTATTTCTTACCTTTTTCGGTAGCTGCCGGGTTAGTAAAAGCATGAGTTGCATTTGGATAAGACTTGAAATTATAATTTATATCTGCCGAGTCCATAGATTTTTTAAACGCAGCGACCTGGGCGGGAGTTACAAACTGATCCGCGGCTCCCTGGCAGACTAAAATTTTTGCTTTTAGCAAATCCTTGTTTACCGGCACACCAGATAGGTCTCCATGAAAACTGACAACTCCCTTTAAATCAGCCCCAAGCTTGGCGGCATTTAAGACTATAAATCCGCCATAGCAATAGCCGATAGCAGCTATTTTGGAAGTATCAGTTTGTGGAAAGGTCTTTAACTTTTCCATTGCCGCATCAAGACGGGTTTTGGCAAGAGTGGGGTCTTTGTAAAAAGGCGTAGCCAGTTCCTGAGCGGTTTTTGGATCTTCCCCCGTTTTGCCGTCTCCATACATGTCAACCGCCATAGCAATATAGCCGAGTCCCGCCAGTTGCTTTGCTCGGTCACGCGGATAATCAGTCAATCCCCACCATTCATGTACCACCAGGATGGCCGGCCTCTTATCCGCCTGGTTGGAATCGTAAGAGACGTAACCATTGAAATTTTTACCATCTACACTATATGTTACAGGCTCTTCTTTTATAGCTACGGGTTGTACGGTCACCGAATCTTTTGTAGCAGTTGTTTCAGTATTGCTGTTTTGACTATTACATGAAATAATTACAGTAAGGGCTATCAATAAACCTATGGTCGTTAATTTATAATTCATGGTATTATATTTTAGAAGAAACAAAATTAAGCCAGAAGGGTTTGATTATTAGTTGTTTTTTTAACACCTATTAATTTCTGCTCCGGCCTATTCTATCATAAGGTTGTAAAAAGAAATAATATCGCCGGAATTTACGTTAGATGATAGTTACCAGAAACTACAATAAATTTTATGACGTACTACTTTATCAAAGAAGGTGATAATGAAACCGGCCCCTTTACCGTTCAGCAATTAAAATTCAAGCTAATAAAAAGAGATACGCCGGTCTGGCACGCAGGAATTAAGGAATGGACAAACGCAGGCCAGGTTTACGAATTAAAAGAATTGTTCGCAACAAAAATATCACAGGGCTTTTTTGGTAAAAGTAAAATAGGGAAAGCATGGAATAACAAAGTGTTGAAACAACAATTAAAAAAAGTATCGTTCCAGCTTATTTTTAATAAAGAAAGGAAACCTCCTTTTTAATGTGATTTGCTAAACAAGGCGACTTAACAATGAATAATATTCATCATCGAAACAAACGAAAACAACTTTTTCAATTTTACCCGGAACAGAAAGAAATTTAGAAACAGTTTGAACTGCAATGGTTGCCGCTTCATGCTGGGGGAACCTATAAACACCGGTGCTTATACCGGGAAAAGCAATGGTCCGGCAATTGTAATCTTCTGCAAGCTTTAAAGAATTTCTATAGCAGTCCTCAAGCCTTTCTGCTTCATTATTTTTACCGCCAAACCATACAGGACCGACAGTATGAATAACAAATTTTGAAGGTAAATTACCAGCTGTTGTAATTACTGCCTCTCCCGTTTTGCAGCCTCCCTGCTTTGCGATAATCTTTTTGCAATCATCAAGGATAGCTTTTCCCCCTGCACGATGTATTGCACCATCGACGCCACCGCCACCAAGCAACGATGAATTAGCCGCGTTTACAATTACATCGACATAAACTTGTGTTATATCTCCTGTAACAATTTTAATTTTATTCGATAGCGTATTCATGTGCGAAACTATTCACAATAAATCCCGACCCGGATAAATTTACTAAACCTTCGATTCTTACTTTTGTTTAAAGTGTTATAAATTTATTTATGTCAACAAATAAAATTGCATTAATTACCGGCGGGAGCCGTGGTCTGGGACGGGATATGGCGACAACTTTAGCAAAGAAAGGCCATGACGTAATTATTACCTATAATTCCAATAGAGAAATGGCAGAGAGTGTAGTCGCAGAAATAGAAAACCTGGGACAAAATGCTGCCACATTGCAACTGGATGTATCTCACTTTGAATCGTTGCCGGGTTTCTTACAACGCATATCCCGGCTATTGAAAGATAAATGGCATACAGATAAGCTTGATTTTTTGGTGAACAACGCGGGAATAGGCGCTACAATTCCTTTTGAAAACGTTACAGAAAATGATTTCAACAAGTTTATGACTATACATTTCAAAAGCGTTTATTTTCTTACTCAGCAGGCGTTATCCATTATAAATGATAACGGGCGAATTATAAATATATCGACAGGAACGACGCGGTTTTGTGTTCCGGGATACTCAATCTATGCTTCCATGAAAGGAGCTGTAGAAGTATTTACACGGTATCTCGCAAAAGATGTAGGCGTAAGAGGTATTACCGCAAATGTTGTGGCGCCGGGGCCGATTGAAACGGATTTTAATAATGCTGCTATTCGAAATAATCCAGGCAGGAAAGAGATGATGGCATCGCTGGCGGCCCTAAAAAGAATTGGGCAGGCTGATGATATTGGTGGGGTAATTGCATTTTTATGTTCAGAAGATGCACGATGGATAACTGGCCAAAGGATTGAGGTCTCCGGTGGAATTAACTTATAAGTTAACCGCATCATTTCCTCATATTCAAAGAAAGAGCATTTGCGGGGCCACCTGAGGGCTTTTTTATACTTGAATGTTTTTGCGGAACGACTTGGGCTGCGTGCGAATTACAAGTGCCCAACGCATAATAAATAATAATAAATACAATAATAGTACTTATACATCCTCCCCCTATTTTTTTTGCGCCCCAGCCTGCAATTAACGCCCTGATAAATTTATTCATTGTGAAAATTTATTTTTTTTACTATGATTTGTGACATACAGTTATTATGAGGTAAAAGAACAAGCACGATATTAAGTAGGAAGTTTTTTTTCTTCGGCTTTACTTCTTGTTAATATAGCCGAAAACGACCCGGCGGTAAAATTGCCAATAGTGGCATCCGCAAATAAAAAGAATAAGATTCCATGATTGTTATTTTTGGCAATCGAGGCAGGTGTTTGCTGCAGCACATCCGTTGAAGAACCAATATTAAAAATGCCTGGAGCAAAAATAAATATCAGGAAAAAAACCAGCACACAGGAAAAGACAACTCCTAAAAGGGTAACAGTAAATCCATTATATGTCTTTGTAGAATTGCCTTCTTTAAAGGCATATATAATTCCAAATATAAAAATACTTAGAAGGAAAATTGCATTGCCCAGGTACAACAACCAACTTTGCGAATATTTTTCATCTTTCAAAAAAAATATGACAGGGATACAGTATAGTGCAGCAGAAACTATAGCAAACCGGCTTAAATAAATAAGATTTGGTTTCTTAAACATAAAGAAATCATCACTAAAATCGTTCCACTTTCGCCCATTGAAATTTATATAATCCAAAGCCAATTGTTTCTAATTGAAGAACGGCTGATAAGCGATGTATAAGGACACTACATAAATCCGTAGTCAAGTACACGTCGCAAATAATTTTTATCCTGAATTATCCAGGTCACTTCATAACTACCTGTAGCGTCCTTGCAAAAGAGATATAAGTAAATTCTGTGGCCATCTTTTGATTTATAAATTCCGTTACGGGATCTTAATGTACCCTTATCCGTATACGTTAGATTGAGGTTATGAAGATCGGCATATGCAGCCGGAGGGATGGTAATGCTATCGCCACTAACAACAAGGGTAATATTGCTTATGGATGTTTTTGGCATGCTTCCGTAATTGCCATAATAGCTTTTTCTGTCAATTCTTATTAAATATTTTTCGTCGTAGTCAAGCTTATGTTTCGCCGGATCGAATGGCGAAAGTTGAATTAGGGCCTTAATAGCATTTCCTTCAAAGTTCATATAATCAGAACTAAAGGTTGTGAATGGAGTTTTTTGTAATTCCTCTTTTCCAACCGCCTCGTCTATACCGGATAAAGTAAATGTGGAAAGGTCGGCCCTGATTTCCGCCTTCGGCAATTTTGCAAAAGATTCATTTTTTCTGCGGGTATCCTGGTATTCATAGTAGCGTTGAGCGTTGCAGCACAAACAATACAATACAGATAGTGAAACAAAAAAAGCTTTCATGCATTTTACGTTAAGTCTTAAAAGTAAAAGAAACGAGGTTAAGAAAAATAAAAATTATGAAAAAACGAAGCCAGTTTAAAGTAATTTGCTCCACATCGTAAATCTATATTTAATGATTGAGACGGAGCGATTGAAATTAATTCCTTTTACTCGCATACATTATGATGCGATTTTAGCAAATGACAATGTTATGCTGGGTAAGCTGCTCGATGTTGTAACCCCCGAAAGCTGGACTGTGTATGAAGATGCCAAGGAAGCTATTCCTGCACTTATCGGCTTCTTTGAATCGCTTGGTAATGATTTAAGTTGGGGCAGTTATTTTATCGTTTTACCTAAAGAACGCAAACTTATCGGCAGTTGTGGTTTTAAAGGGAAACCCGACAATGAAAATTATGTAGAGATTGGATACGAGGTTCATCCAAAGTTTCAAAATATTGGCGTGGGTACAGAGGCTGCAAAAGGATTGGTAGATTTTGCATTTGCAAAAAAAATTGCCGGTATTAAAGCACATACTTTGCGGGAAGAAAATACTTCCGTAAGGATTTTAAAAAAGCTGGGCTTCAGCTTTGGGGGCCAAATAGAACTCCCGGGCGAAGGAGTTGTTTGGCGTTGGTTGTTGCCTGCGAAAATAAGCTGCCTTTAATATTGAATTTATCTTTCCAACTGTAAAACAGGAAGAACTCGATTTTTGAGTATTGAAAAAGTATTGTGTTATCTTTTTAATCGCTCATAATATTCAACACCTATCGATCCGTCCGCGTTAGTAAGGGTTTGCTTGTAGTTATCTGCGCCGTTCATCTCAATGGAAACATCCCAGGTTTGGCCTGCGATTATTGAATAGGTGGAATTGAGATCTGTTTCTTTAATTTTATCGTCGCCGACCATTTCAAATGTTCCGAATCCGATACCGGTAAAATGCCGGGACGCTGAATCTATTCCCGAATGGCCAAACATAAAATATCCGTCATAAAAGGCCTTGTACTGTATCCGGTTATTTTGCGTAGTGTCATTTCCTTTATAACTGTAAGAACGGATTTCTTTCCACATTCCATCTAAAGGAGTTTTTTTACTTATTCCTACAGTATGATATTCCTCTGTAAGCCTGGATTTTTGAGAGTCTATAGTAATTTCCGGAATTATTTGCTCATATCCATCGGGGGTTTTCGTGATATTTAACCGATAGGTTGGAGATGAAGTATCGGTGGTTGAATCTCTTGCACTGAAGATTACATGCTCAATCACGGTTCCGGTATCTGTGGTATAAGTGCCAACGCCAAATCCCGAAACAGAATCAGCGGGATTTACCTGTGTGTACATATAAAAGCTATCCGTATAAATTTTAAGCTGCTTAAGTGTTGTGTACCTGGTATCAGCTTTACCATTGTTAACAACCTGGGATGACATTAAGTAGGCGCCGGGCATATGAGGTGTTTCTTTCTTGTTGTTGCAACTGATGGCTGTTAGGATTATTAAACAGAAAATTAATTTTTTCATGATATCAAGCTTTTAATGTTTACTTAAAATAAAGAGCTAATGATAACCGCAACGGGATTATATCACTATAAATTTAATTCATTAAATCTCTTTTGCCAAAGTATTTGAACAATGATTTTTTTTAAAAAGGCAACCTGGTTAAAATGTCTTTTTAAAAGCAAAGGATGAAGATATAAGACTGAAGAAAACTATCGGACAATAATTATTCAGAGGTTGGGTATCCTTTATCAATCCAATCTGTTTTTATATTATGCGGCAAATCCAGCAGGTGATAATTAGTAAATTTCAAATTTTGTAACACTGAGATCGCCGGGCGTACATTAGGACAGCGTTCAAACGGGCAGCAACCGCAATAGATTAAGATATTGGATTCCCTGGGGAGCTTACTCACCTGCTCTTTAAATTTAGCAAGATTTTCTGCGTCCTTTACCATTCCTATGTCAATTGAATTAGGAATCACAGCACCTGGTCCAACGCTAAATATAACAGGCACATCTTTATCTTCTTTTAGAACTACTGCCAAATCGGAAGGCTCTGTTAATTGTTTACTAGTCCAGTTTTGGGGATTTTGAGCAGGAGAATTTTTGCAGCCAAATATTACCAGGGTGATCAGTAAATACTTAATCAAACTAATTTTTTTCATAGACGGTTTTTTGATAAAGATGTAAAGGCAAAAGTAATTCAAAAAAGAATAATCACTCACCCGTTATGAGATGGCTCAATTTCTTACGATCAGGATTAGAGGCATTTTGACAAAATTTAATTTATAATCCCAAAGCTTTCATAACTGCATTCTGAAAAATATCAATTGCTGCATTTGCCGCTTTTTGTGCAACAGCCTTTGCAATAATGGCTATAGAATGCAATTCCGACTCCAATATTTTTTGTTCATCTGCTACCAGTTTTAGAAAAAATTCATTGCTTATTTGTTTTTGAATTCTTAAGCTTGCTAATAATTCAAGCCTTAATTTCCTGTCCTGGAAATAAGTGTTGGCAGTATCTTTTACATTATTCCAGTTATCTTTTGTTATAGTTTTAACTGAGCCCAGCATTTGTGCCAGAACTTCATTGATATCAAATGCCATAATTTTCTATTTATGTTTTAAAATAATGTGGCGAATTACCTGGCAGTTTTTAATCCTCTTTCTGCAGCATACAGCGGTTTCCAAAATCCCGCTAATGTTGCCCGGTATGCAATGGCTTCCCCATCCAAAAGTGTTGCGTGATCTTTATGATACTTCTTTGCTTCCGTAAATGCATCCTTGAGATTTTTAATGATTATAAGAAAGTCTTCATTCTTAGGCCTGGCTTCATTCTTGAGCTCGATAGAATTAATTTCTGCTTCAATTTCATTATATCTTTCGTGTACAGCATCATAAGTACGCTGGGTTTGCGGTGCGTCCAGCATGTCGATGTAAAGCTTATCAGTTGCCTTTGCAGCGTTTGCGATCTGGTCTTCCAACTGCGCATTGTATTCAGGCACTAATGTCACTTTACAGGAGGTTAACATACATAATGCAAAAAGAAGTGCCATTAATTTGCTGGGAGTAATTGCATTTCTCATAAAATTATTTTTTGAATTGAAATTTGAAAAAATATAAATTTTTTGTTTTCAAACAAGAGTGGTGAATTTCCCGTGTATCTTATTTCGGAAAACGAGTTGTAATAGGGAGAGGAGTAAGAACTATAAAATTAATTTTTTTTAAGGAAACGTGGTAGTATGAAGGACTTCATTAATTTATACAAATAGGAGCGTATAACTGTTAGGTTGCCGTCAACCTTTAGAAGTGACACACAGTACTCCGAATTTTAAAATCAAATTATTGACTCTCTCTTTTTTTATCCCTTTTATAGGTGTGAAAAAGGTCTGGTTTAAATTGGATATTTCCATCTGCTCCGGGTCGTCCCCTGATAAAAATGCTTGATCCTCCCTTTTTGTCAACTCCTGTGTTTTCGGGCTTATAATCTTCTCTGCGTTTTTTAAGATTTCTCAACGGAATCTGTATGCTCATATCGGTGTTGCCTTTCATGCTGTAAATTCCCTCTACATACATTGATAAGACCGTAGACTCAATTTCCATTCGGTTTATTTTGATTTCCTGGTTTGATATCTCCAGCCGGTCCTTTAATTCTGCAAAACGGATATTATCAAAATCTCTTTTTTTAAAAAGGAATGATTGTATTTTTTTCACAGGCTCAAAATTATTAAGAGCGCCTTTCTTCAAAGAAAAATCTATAATACCTTTTATACTATTCGGGTAGGCTTGTCCGTCATTGTTCAGTTCCAGTGAAGTATTTATTTTCGCATCTAACTTCCCCTCAATATTTTGTGCTTTTATTCCATCCTGGCCAAAATTATTGAAAGCGGCAAAAACTTTACTTACGTCAACATCGTCCATTACCACATCCACTTTTGCACCATGATAATTTTCCCTTATTGGAACAAGTGAGCCCGTAAAACCAATATGCCCACCTGCATGGTCCATACTTACATTATTAATAACATATTTGTTTTGTAGTAACGAAATATTAGCTATTGCATCAGTAGCCTCAAATTTTTTATATGATAGCTTTGAAGCTCTTAACACCAGGTTTACCCTTCCCTTATCCAGTACTGCGTCGATGCCATCAGCTACCTTTGCCAATTTACTTTTTCGGGATTTAGCATTTGAAAAGTTTCCTGGTTTTAATAAATAAATGAAAGAGGATAAGTTTAAAGCTGGGGAAAAAATATTCCAGTCGATGTTGACGTTACCCGGTTCTGTATTTATCAGAGTTAAAAGATTTTTCGCATTGCCTTCCATAAATATTTTATTATTTAAAACAACGCATTCAAGGTTTTCAATAAGCACGTCTGAGTTCTTAATTACCAGGCTCCCGTTTACATTTTTCATCTCAACGTTCCTTGGTTGATAAAGTAAATTCCCATTTTTGAATGAGACAACCCCGTTGATAAACGAATTGGTGCTGTTGTTTCTTTCAACGGGTCCTTTATAAGTTAAATTAAATGTGCCATCCCCGGATTGGAGTTGCAACACATTGCTTCCAATAAGATCGTTTAAGGTTGTTAGTGAAAAGGTTGATTTGAAATCGCATGTTAATAAGGGTTGGGATAGGTTAAGAATTTCAATATTCTCAGAAGAAACAGGAAGCCCATTCCACATTGCAGAAAAGTTGCTAATGCCAATTTTAGAGTTCGGGTCGCGACGTGGCTCTCCGGCAATAACTTCATTTGTATAAAATCCGGAGAAAGAAGCATCGTCAAAATCAAGGAACGGGGTAATCAGGTGGGATTTTTTTACTATCCAGTTTGCATAGATAAAAGGATCTCCACCTTTCAATGGCCCATTTAGAATTGCGTCTGCATCTAACTTTTCATTTAAATCAACAATAGACAAAGCCCTTGCTATTTTTGTGGTGAATAAAGTTTTCGCAAATTCATACAGTATCTTGCGTGTATGTATCGTTAACGCAAATTGCGGGTTGATTTCGTCAAGATCAAACCTGGCACTTACATTAAAAGGATGATCAGCTATTTTTATATCGATACTGTCAAATTGCAATTGGTTCAATTTTTTATTAAGCCTGAAATCAAAATTTCCCTCAAATTTTTTTTCTTTGATAAAACTGCCCCTGGGTAAATTAAACGCAAGATCATGAACCAGTATATTCGCCTTTGCCGAGAAGACAGTTTCAGTATCATCATCGCCAAGCTTAAGAGTTAGATTATTAATTGTCGCATCGTATAATTTTACTTTTTGCCTGTCATCAACAGTTATTCTTACATCTTTAAGTGTGACGGATCTTAATTCATTTTTTCTCAAATTATTCTCTTTGTCAGCAGATGAATCCTTTTTGGTTTTCAGTAAATATGTATTGGTGTAACCGCTGGAATCAGTAAATAAATTCACTGCTGCACTTTCTATTTTTATGCCGTTTATTGCAGATTCTTTTTTTATTAGTTTAATAATGCTCAATTCTGCAAATATTTTATTTGCCCGAAAAAATGTGTGATGATGATGTGTAAACATCGTATCGGTTACTGTAACTCTTTGAAGCAATACAGAAGCTTTCGGAAAATTTCTGAAAAAACTTAACTCAACATCTCCCATTGAAACATTTCCGTTAAGCTTTTTACCAATTTCTTCTGTAGCCTGCCGTATGATGGATTTTTTATTTACAGAAACATAGATGAACACAAAAACATATAGAAGAAATAAAATACAGAAAAGTAATCCGATGGACTTAAGGAAGTATTTAAAAAATTTTGTCAATAGCTGGCATTTAAGTGTATGAATTTAATTTAAATTTTTTCAGAAGTTTTACTTAAGTGATAACTTAAATAACCCTGCTATATATTCAGTAATTTTAACGCAGATAAAAAAATAGAAATGGCTACCACAAAGATTACAGTTAACAACAATGGCTCATTAAGGGTTGAAGGTGATTTTGAAATTGTTGACCGGGAAGGGAATGTATATGGTCTTGGCGGCAGGGAACTTGTTTCAATTTGCCGTTGCGGCCGGTCTCAGAATAAGCCATTTTGTGATGGATCGCATAAGGGGCATTTTGAGCACGAAGCAACCGCCTTTGATTTGCCGGAGAAGAAAACAATTACCTAAGCACAACTGTATCAAGGACTATTTTTGATTGGTCTTTTTCATTTTTCGCTTTCTTTTTGAAAAATCCGCGTAATAAAAAATTATGCTGAACGGCTTCAAGATCGTCGTCAAGCTTTTTACTTGCAGATTGCAGATTTTGTAAGGTTATTTTTATGTTGCCTGCAGATTGCTCATCGTTTAGTAACATACCTGCCGGCGTATTTTTGTTGCTCAGGCCATTGTTTAAAGTATTTAAACCTGTATTTAAATTTCTGCCTGCCAAACTCAAATTATTGATAACCGTTTGGGATGAATCGGCAACCACCTGCAATTGGGAAACCGTTGATCGTAATTTTGAAAAAATCACTGTATCAGTAACAAGATCGTTGGCTAAAGAGCCTTTGTCATTTAGTTTAGCCGTATATGCCGATACGTTTAAAGAAAGCTTTTCAAGGTTTTCTGACGCTCGTTTTAAAACAAGTGTTGTTGCATTTAATTGGTCAGAGAGCGTTTCATCTGTTAGTAATTTTCCAACAGAACCCTTTCCTTCGGCAATGCGGCTGCTTATTAATTTAAAGTCGCTGGTTATTGCAAACAGGTTATCATTATTTTTTGACAGAGTTTTCATTATATCATCTGTGCTGAGTAGCGTATCGCTATTGAGCACATCGTCGGGTTCTATTCTTGCTGCATTTGACGAGCCTCCATATATTTCTATTATTTTATTACCGATTAAACCATCGGTGCTGAGCTTAGCCTTAGCATCTTTAGGAATATATTTAACAGACTGTGTCTCGATATTCATGTCCACCTCTACGTTGCCGTTCCCTTTAAGTATAACGTTTCTTATTGTACCTACTTTCACACCGGAGAACCAGATATTATTTCCTTTTTGAAGTCCGTTTACATTTCCAAAGTATGATTTTACGGTTATGGTTTTTTCAAAGGTTCGACGTTGCGAACCCAAAGTGAGTATGGTTATGATGAAGATAGCAAGCCCCAGGAAGATAAAAATACCAACTATTACTGCTCGTTGATTACCGGTAGATTTCATTTGTAAATTTTTTATTCATTGGTTAGATGGAATTCACTATTGGTTAATAAAATTATAATCGTAAAAGTGTTGTATTCTTTCATCATCGGTATTAAAAACTTCATCAAAAGTACCTTGCTTTATAAACTTTCCGTCATACATCATCGCGATTTTATCACCAGTGCTTTTAGCGCATGTAAGGTCGTGGGTAATAATAATTGACGTTGTATTAAATTTATGCCTTACGTGGTTGATAAGTTTGTTGATTTCAATACTTGTAATCGGGTCGAGGCCCGATGTTGGCTCGTCGTATAACATTATTTGAGGATGTAAAATTAAAGTTCTCGCAATTCCGATTCTTTTCCTCTGCCCTCCTGAAAGTTCTGAAGGCATTTGATTCATTGTATGCAATAATCCTACATCATCCAAAACCGTTTCAATCTCAACAGCTACTTCTTTTTTAGATAAATGCCGGGCATTTCTCACTAAAGGAAAAGCAAGGTTTTCCCTTACCGTCATACTATCGTACAAAGCGCTGTTTTGAAAAGAAAATCCGACCTGTAAACGAAGTTCTCTCAATTCTTTAGTATTTAACTCATCAACTTTTTTCCCGAGGACATTTACCAGGCCGCTGTCCGGTTTTAATAAGCCGCAAATGATTTTTATTAGTACAGATTTACCTGTGCCTGATCTGCCGAGCACCACTACGTTTTCTTTTTTGAAAACATCGAGATCAACTCCACGCAAAACATGGTTATCACCGAATGATTTATACAGGTCGCGTATTCGAATCATCAATTCCTTTTCCTCAATATTTTTATGCTCACTGTTCATTTACGTTCTGATACTGTTGGTTATTTGAACAATGAGAATTTCTTCAATAAATATCAGGAACATTGAAAGTACTACAGATGCATTGGCGGCCTTGCCTACTCCTTCTGTTCCGTTGGTGGCATTGAATCCCTTATAACATCCCACGATACCGATAGTGAATCCGTAAACGATACTTTTTATCAGCGAAGAAAAAATATCAAGAAAAGAAATTTTATCAAACGCGGCCTGGAAGAACGAAATAAAACTCGTGAGCTCATTTTGATGCACATTCAGGTAAGCACCCAGCATGCCTACGAAACCTGTATAACACATTAACATTGGTACCATAAGTGTGGTTGCCAGTACACGGCTCACCACCAAAAATTTAAATGGATTAACTGCCGAGACTTCCATTGCGTCTATCTGTTCCGTTACTTTCATCGAGCCCAATTCAGCTCCAATGTTAGAACCTACTTTTCCCGCTGCGATTAATGCAGTTACTAACGGAGCCAATGCACGTATGATTGCTATAGCAACAAGGGATGGCAACCAGGAGGCAGCACCAAACTCTGATAGTGAAGGACGCGACTGCTTGGTGAAAACCAGGCCGGTGATAAAACCCGTGAGCGTGATTAGAAAAAGAGATTTGTAACCTACCTCATAGCATTGCTTAATAATTTCTTTGACTTCGTAAGGCGGCTTAAATACTTCTTTGAAAAATCGCAGTATAAATTGGAAAGCGCTGTTCAAATCCAGGAAAAAACTGCCAAATCTTTTTGCGATAAAATACTCTCCCGGTTTTTTTAAGCTCATAATTGCTTCATTAGCACTCAAAATTAAAACCAATTATTGCGGCAATATACTATTTGGCAAAGATGGTAAAAGAAACATAAAAAGCACGGATTGATTTAGAAAGCCTGAAAGTGGTAGCAATTAGCTTCTTTAAATTTTTAACCACCATTTGGCAACAAAAAAGCCCCGCAAGCGGGGCCGGGTTATTGGACTACATCGCTTAGCGATTCCAGGTATTGTTCCAATCGTTATGGTCTTTGTGATAACGATCATTATTCCTCCTGTTCTTAAATCTTTCATTTACCATGTGTATTTGCCTTGCCCTTTCTCTTTCTGCATTTTTAATAGCTGATTTTTTTTCATGGCGCCTGAGGTAACGATCATTTTTTATAGATTGGATTTTGTAATCGAATTCACGATTTATTCTTGCGATCATGAATGCTTTTTCCCGTTCAGAGCTATAACCTCTATCATAACGATCTCTCTGATTATATACGTAGTCATCGTTCCTGTTATTATTTCCGTGGTTGTATTGCGCAAATGAAGTTGCCATGGCGCCAAAGGAAAATAAAAGCGTAATAAGTTTTTTCATAATTGTAAATTTTAAATTGTTTAATAAAATGTTTCTGTCTATGAGATGGCATTTTGGCCGCCAGGTAAAACAAGGGAATGTTAATACGCTGAATAAAAAATGTTAAGAAAAAGCGCAGTGATTGTGTGATAAAAAAGGCCCGCATGAAATGCAGGCCTTCGTTTTGTTGGAAAATAAAATTAATGTCTATGGTTGTCATATTGTTTTCCATGGTCGTTATGAGCGTTGTTATATTGACTATTGAATTTCGCATTAACAGCCTGGATTTGCTGTGCTTGCTCCAATTTTGCCTTTTTAATCGACTCTTTCTTTTCACGACGATTAATACGACGGTTGCTTTTAATTGATTTTATCTTGAGCCCAAAAGCTTTATTGATTTTGTCAATTTGGTGGTCCCGTTCTTTTGCACTAAAAGAATAGATGTTTTCATGAGGCGACGTAAATTTTCTAAAATCTATGCTGGATTTGTTTACAGCATATTGGTCTTTTCTGTCAACGGACTTTTGTGCAAAGGAAGTTGCAACAGCTCCAACAAAAAATAAAAGTGTAAAAATCTTTTTCATAATTTAAATTTTAATTGTTTGAAAAATTGTTTTCAGAATGTTGGATGGAATTTCGTTGAAGAAGTAGAAACAGGAAATGTTAATAGTAACAACCGTAAGTATTGCCTTTAATTATTGCATTTTTTTAGATGGAAGAATTAAATGGAAGAAAATGTATGAGGTCCCGGTAACAGCGCCAAATTGCTTACCAATTATTTTACTTCCGTTTCTAAAAAGAACTTTATATTTACTTGGCGTATCAAACTGCTAATCAATTCCTCTTTAATGCCGGCAACATTTGCGGAATGACCTACACCAGCCAAGCCATTTTAATAACTGTCAATAAGTATGTTTAAAAATAAAATCTGCGAAAACAAAAAGCTTACTTGTTTCAAATGGTTATTAAGTATTTTGTTTATCGCCGTCTTTTTTACATCGTTCGCACAAAATGAATCCGAAGTAGGATTACCTTTTATTAAAAATTACTACCCGAAAGATTTCAATGCGCCGCCACAGGCATGGTCTGTCATTGAAGATACAAGTGGGTTAATGTATTTCGGTATCCAAAGTGGCATTCTTGAATATGACGGGGTGAAATGGAAAAAGGTTTTTTTCGCTTCAGGCAATCAATCTACAGTAGTCAGGGCTTTTAGTAAAGATAAAAAAGGACGGATATATTATGGAGACTACGGAGATTTAGGATACCTGAAAAAAGACAGCCTTGGACAAGCAATTGCTGTGTCATTATTAAAATATGTACCAGAGGCCGACAGGCATTTTTTTGATGTATGGACCGTAAATATTTCAGACCAGGGAATATATTTTCAATCAAGGGAAGAAATAATAAGATTGCAACCTGTAGAAATAAACGGAAAAGAGAGCTGGAAGGTAAAAACCTGGAAAGCTCAAACCAAATTTATGTATGCGTTCTACCCTGACGATAAATATTATGTCCATCAGCAGGGATTAGGCATGTTCCAAATGGTGAATGATTCGTTGGAGTTAATCCCAGGTAGTGAATTTCTTGGAAAAGAGCGTGTGCAAATAATGTTGCCCTATAATTTCACAGTCGATAAAAATTCTGATGGACCGAAAAAATACCTCGTTGGAATGTTTTACAGCGGCCTGTATCTTTTTGATGGTAAAACATTCAGCGCCTTCGAATCAGAAGCAGACCCTCTTATAAAATCGGGGCTAGTATTATACAAGGGGATTAAGTTAAAAAATGGAAATTTCGCGTTATCGACAACCGGCAAGGGTCTTGTAATAATAAATTCACAGGGAAAATTAATCAGGAAGATAAACAGGAGCGTTGGATTACAGGATGAATCTGTTTACGCAGCATATGTAGATCACAATGGCACTCTTTGGCTTGCCCTTGATAATGGAATTTCAAGAATAGAAACAGCATCTCCTTTAACACAGTTCTCACTTCAATCGGGTATTAATACATCTGTTCTTTCCATTGCAAGGTTTGAAGGTTCACTATATATAGGTACAACAAATGGCTTATTGAAATACAATGACTCTAAAGGTGTTTTTGAGCTTAACAAAACCATCCCTCAAAACCAGGTATTCGCTCTCTTGAAGGACCATGACGAGTTATTAATTGCCTGTGACGGGCTGTTTGCTATTAAAAACGATGTCTCTTATACCGTAAAGAGCTCATTAGGTGGGAATTTGACAATAAATAGTTTGTATAAGTTACCCGACTATCCAAATCTCTTATTAGGAGGTACATCAAATGGCATAGCATTTTTCCAAAAAAATAATTCTTCATTAAGCGTTGAAAACTCATGGGATTTTAAAGGATATATTCCGGGGATTCACGATCAGATATGGAGCTTTGCCTGGAATAAAGACAGCACACTGTGGGCGGGAACACAAAGTGGATACACATTCCTGCTCACATTTGCTTTTGATTCTAAAGGAACCCCGGACCTGATGAAACCAACGGTGGAAAAATTCGGTGCTGAGCAGGGGTTAGTGAATGCTGGTGGGACTGTTTACCCAACTAAACACAATGTATTTTTCATGGCAGACTCGGGTTTATATCGTTTTAATAAACAGCAGCAACGATTTATTGGGGATACAACTTTTGGGACATTCGAACATGGGGGCGGGATTGCAGATGGTTTTATAAGGGAAGATAGTACGGGAAGAATTTGGCTAAGGTTTGGTAAGGAAACCAGGCTTGCGGTGCCAAAGCCGGGAGGCGGATATAATGTTAGTAATGTATTACAATCAATAAATGAAAGGACATTTGGCGATATTTTATCTGAAAAAAACGGGATAACATGGATAGCCACTACTGATGGCCTTGTGCGATACGACGAAAGCATTGGAGCAGATAGCAACTATCGCTTTCAAACTTTATTACGCCACATAACAGCAGGAAATGATATTTTAAGCATCGATCCGGTTGTGGATAAGGACCGAATTGCGGAAGTGAGTTATCAAAACAACAGTTTGCGTTTTGAATATGCCGCCCCGTTTTTTGACCAGGAAGATAAAACCCAATACCGGACATGGTTGGAGGGGTTTGAAAAAAGCTGGTCAGCATGGGGAAATAATTCTTATAAAGAATACACCAACCTGCCGGCAGGTAAATACAAATTTCATGTAAAAGCACTCAATGTTTATAAAAAAGAAAGTAATGAAGGAGTTTATGAATTTACCATCCTCTCACCGTGGTATGCTACCTGGTGGGCCTATCTATTGTATGCTGTTATTTTTTTGCTGGCCGGTTATTTAATACTCAAATGGCGCACCGAAAAATTGAAAAAGCAACACCGTGAACTTGAAAAAACGGTTGAAGAAAGAACATCGCAATTGAGCCAGCGTGTTTCAGAACTTGCGGTTATAAATAGTGTGCAGGAAGCATTGGTGAGTGAAATGGATATGCAAGGCATTTATGATGTCGTAGGAAATAGAATTCGCAAGGTATTCGATGCACAAGTTGTGGGCATTGCTACGTTTGATCACCCGAACCAACTTGAACAATTTCGGTATGTGATTGAAAAAGGAGAACGGATTTACCCCAAAGCAAGGTCATTTGACAATTTACGTAAACAACTTATTAATACAAGGCAAAATATTTTTATTACAAACAAAGAAGAAGCTTTTCTATGGTTTAAAGAAGAAGTTGTTCCGGGAACCAAGCCGATGCTTTCAGGAATTTTTATGCCATTACTGGTTGGTGAAAAAGTTACCGGTTATATCAGTCTTCAAAATGTTGATAGGGAAAACGCATTTACTGAGTCAGACGTAAAATTGCTGGAAACATTAGCTAACAGTATGAGCGTTGCTTTAGAAAATGCACGGCTTTTTGATGAAACCAACAGGTTATTAAAAGAGACTGAACAGCGCACTGCCGAACTAGCTGTAATTAACAGTGTACAGGATGGATTAGCAAAAGAACTTGACATGCAGGGAATTTATAATCTTGTAGGTGACCGGGTTCAAAAGCTATTTAATGCCCAGGTAGTACTAATAGCAACATTTGATCATGAAAATAAGCTGGAGTATTTTAATTATCATTTCGAGAAAGGAGAAATATCTCACCCCAGTCCGCGGCATTTTGACAAGGTAAGAAAGCATCTCATTGAAACCGGGCAAAACATTTTGATTAATCAGGATGTTATAAAAGCCGTTGCCGAATACGGAATGAGAGTGGTGCCTGGAACAGAAATGCCAAAATCACTTCTCTTTATGCCTTTGAAAGTTGGTGATAAAGTTAATGGCTATGTTAGCCTTCAAAATATTGATGAGGAAAATGCCTTTTCATTTTCTGATGTTCGGCTATTAAGTACCCTGGCTAACAGCATGAGCGTGGCGCTGGAGAATGCACGCTTATTTGATGAGACCAACAGGCTTTTAAAAGAAACCGAACAACGCACAGCTGAACTGTCTGTAATTAATAGCGTGCAGGAAGGCCTCGCAAAGGAATTGGATATGCAGGCTATTTATGATCTCGTTGGCCAGCGTATCAGTAATGTTTTCCAGGCCCAGGCAATGATAATTGCTACGCTTGACCCCGAAACAAAAACAGAACATTTTAATTATGTGGTTGAAAAAGGAGAGCGATTTAATTTAAAACCCAGGCCTTACGATAAATTAAGGGAACACCTTATTGAGGCAAAAGAAAAAATACTTGTAAATACCAATTTTGAAGAAGCGGCAGCAAAGTTTGGCCTGAATGTATTACCTGGTACAAAACATCCAAAATCATTATTATTTGTACCTCTTATAATTGGTGATAAAGTAAAGAGTTATGTTAGCCTTCAAAATATAGATCAGGAAAATGCATTTAGTGAATCTGATGTAAGACTGCTTGAAACCCTTGCCAACAGCATGAGTGTGGCCCTTGAAAATGCGAGGTTGTTTGATGAAACCAATCGCCTGCTAAAAGAAACTGAACAAAAAACGAGTGAACTCGCTGTAATAAACAGTGTGCAGGATGATCTTGTACGGGAAATGAATATGCAACGAATTTATGATTTGGTTGGGAATCGCATTTGTAAATTATTCGATACTCAAACCGTAGTCATCAGAACGTTCAATCATAAAACCGGTAACGAAGAATGGCAGTTTGCAATTGAAAGGGGAGAGCGATTGCGTAGTAATCCGCGCCCATTGATATGGGCTAATAAACAGCTTATCTTAACTAAACAGCCAATATTGATTAATGAAAATTATGTTGAATATGCAACTCAATATGGTGGCACAGGGGTAAGTAAGGGTCTGCCACCTAAATCTGCTCTCTTTGTTCCGATGATTGTTGGTGATGTGGTTAGAGGTTCGGTAAGCCTGCAAAATGTAGAGAAAGAAAATGCTTTCAGTGAAAACGATTTGCGCTTGCTCACAACACTTACTAACAGTATGAGTGTGGCTTTGGAAAATGCAAGGCTCTTTGATGAAACAACTCATCTTCTTGCAGATGCTAAGCAGAGGGCGACGGAGCTGACCACAGTGAACAGGATTAGTAAAGCGTTAGCTTCAAAATTAGATATCGATGATTTAATAAAGTTGGTTGGAGACCAATTGAAAGACCTATTCAAGGCAAACATTGTTTACCTGGCTTTATTGAATCAAAAAACTAAGATCATCAATTTCCCTTATCAATCTGGCGACAATATGGCGCCATTGAAATTGGGCGAAGGTCTTACCTCAAAAATTATTTTAACCGGTGAGCCCTTATTGATTAATAAGGATGTTCAGGAACTGAGACTACAAATGGGGATACATAAAATAGGGATACCTGCGGCTTCCTATCTTGGAGTACCCATTCCGGTAGGAGAAGAAATTATTGGCGTACTCAGCGTACAAAGCACTGAAAAAGAAAACCGTTTTAATGAAAATGATTTACGGCTTTTATCTACAATTGCTGCCTCTGTGGGTGTTGCTTTAAGAAATGCGCAACTTTTTAATGAAGTTCAGCAATCTAAAATGGAAGCCGAAACCGCCAGCAGAACTGCGGAAAAAGCTAATGAAGCCAAAAGCGCATTTCTCTCAACAGTAAGCCACGAATTACGTACACCATTAACTTCTGTTTTAGGTTTTGCCAAAATAATTAAGAAAAGATTGGAAGAGAAAATTTTCCCTATTGTAAATAAAACAGATACAAAAACAGATAAAACGATAGACCAGGTTTCTGAAAATTTAAAAGTAGTGATTTCAGAAGGGGAAAGATTAACGCACCTCATAAACGATGTACTCGATCTTGCAAAAATTGAAGCGGGGAAAATGGAATGGAACCGGGAAAACGTGTCTCTTGCTGAAGTAATTGAAAGAGCTATTGCCGCCACTACATCTCTTTTTGAGCACAAGGAAATCAAACTCATAAAACACATTGATGCAGATATTCCAAACATTATTGGTGACACCGATAAACTCATCCAGGTTGTTATTAATCTTTTTTCCAATGCTGTAAAATTTACTGACACTGGTGCTGTTACCTGTACCTTGTCTCAAAATAATGATGAAGTAATTGTAAATATCAGTGACACTGGTATCGGGATCGCTAAGGAAGATTTTGGGGCAGTTTTCGAACAATTTAAGCAGGTAGGCGGCGACACACTAACTGATAAACCAAAAGGCACCGGGCTGGGATTGCCTATTTGTAAAGAAATAATTGAGCATCATGGCGGACGTATCTGGCTGGAAAGTGAAGTTGGCAAAGGAAGTACTTTTTCTTTTGCGATACCGATCCTTCCGTCGGGAAAGAAAAGCCAGGACACTCCAATTCATTTAAATGAATTAATGAAACAATTGAAAGAACAGATGGTTTTTTCAAAATTAAAGTTAGAGGGTAAAAATGCAACTATACTTGTAGTAGATGATGATGATTCAATAAGATCTTTATTACACCAGGAATTAAGTGATGCGGGTTACATTGTCGAAGAAGCTCAGGACGGCAAAATGGCTCTTGAGAGTATTCGTAAAAATCGTCCGGACCTGATTATTCTTGATGTAATGATGCCTGAAATCAATGGTTTTGATGTGGCGGCCATTTTAAAGAATGATCCGCATACCATGGATATTCCGATTATTATTTTATCTATTGTACAGGATAAAGCAAGAGGCTTTCGAATTGGTGTCGATCGTTATCTCACCAAGCCTATTGATACTGTAAAATTATTTGAAGAAGTAGGAAGTTTATTGGAACAGGGAAAGTCTAAGAAAAAAGTGATGGTAGTTGATGAAGATAGCTCTGCAGTACGTTCTTTAACTGAAGTATTGCAAGCCAGGGGATATATCGTTGTTGAATCGGATGGGAAAGAATTGGTGGAAAAAGCAATTTCAACACAGCCGGATATTATCATTCTTAATTCTGTTTTGTCAGATAAAAGCGAAATTGTTCATTCGTTGCGTTTCGAGAAAGGATTGGAGAACGTACTGTTTTTGATATACCAGTAAGAGACATATTGAATATAAAATTTAAAACTAAGAGAATTAATGGAACAGAAAATTTTGATTGTTGATGATGAACCACACATAAGAATGCTAATTGAACAAACACTTGAAGAACTGGAGGATGAAGGCGTAGAATTTCTAACCGCGGAAAATGGAGAAATTGCTTTACAGATTATCCAGGAAGAAAATCCACAGTTGGTTTTTTTAGATGTGATGATGCCTAAAATGAATGGCATGGAAGTATGCAGAAAAGTAAAAAAAGAACTGCAGCTTAAAGAAGTGTTTGTTGTATTGCTGACAGCAAAAGGACAGGAGCTAGACCGGCAAAAGGGACACGAGGTGGGTGCAGATGTTTATATGACCAAGCCATTTGATCCCGAGGCAATTTTGAATAAGGCCCGGGAAGTTTTGGATTTGAAATGAATAACAGGTTAAAAAAATCATTTTCAGGCTATGGTCAGGATCAGTCTTAAAAGTATTATCTCAAAAAAAACCGGTGCGGAATTATTGCTATTGTCTTTGATAGAGCAGATGCAGGCTCAAATAAGTATTACTGATGAAAATGAAAAATACATGGCCGGCTATGCAGGTGAGCCAGGCCAATACAAATACCCGGTAAAGCTCCAGGAAGAAACTATCGGATGGGTTAAAGGCGATGAAAAAGCAATTCATATTGCGTCACTTCTCACTTTACTAGCGCAAAAAGATTTTGAAAGAAAAAATCTAGGTAGCGAGGTTTTGCTGCTGTACCAGGAAGTGAACATGGTCTTCAATTTTTCTGATAAACTGGCGCAGGCAATCGGGCCGGTAGCTATTGCACAAATTGCGGTTGAGGAAGCAATGCATCTCATACATTCGGTTAGCGGAGTAGTGGTGTTATGGGATGAAAACAGTAAGCAGTTGCAAATTCCTGCAGCAGCCGGGAAAAATTTATTTGATAAAAATAATTTGGCTATGCATGCCGACGTGTTACTTAAAATCGGGTTGAGTGGCCAATCAGAAATTTTGAGTGACCTCACTAACCTGCGGGAGTCCGGTATCATAACAGCGGAAGTACAATCCATTGTTTATGCAGCTTTAAAAGTAAAACACCGTATAATGGGGGCCATCATTCTTGCAGGAAGCACGCCCGGACAATATGCGGCTTCTGATCTCAAATTCCTCACCACCCTTGCTCTACAATCCTCATCGGCAATTGAGAGTGCTTTATTATATGAAAAAAATATCAGGGAGGCACGTGAAAAGGAGGAAGCCATGCGACGCATTTTTGATGTGACTGCAAAATTTGTTCCCTACCAGTTTATTGGTTCACTTGGCCATAATGTAATTACTGACGTAAAACTTGGCGACTTTGTAGAAAAAATAGTAACTGTTCTCTTCACCGATATAAGAGATTATACTTCGTTGTCGGAACAAATGACCCCTGAAGAAAATTTTCAATTTGTAAATTCTTACAATGAAATAATGGGCCCTGTGATTCATAGCCACAAAGGGTTCATTAATCAATACCTGGGCGATTCTATAATGGCTCTTTTTACAGGAAGTATAGAAGATACTTTACATGCCGCAATTCAAATGCAACTAAGTATCAGGGATTATAACTCCAGAGGTTCAGGTAACCATTTGCCTGAAATTAAAATGGGTGTAGGTATGCATACCGGGCCGTTAATTATGGGTATCACCGGTGATAAAGATCGCCTTGACGCAACAACTATTTCCGACACCGTAAATACGGCATCACGAATTGAAAGCCTGACAAAATATTATAAGGCAGAAATATTACTGAGTGAGTTTACTTTTAATCAAATAGTGCAGCCTGAACTTTTTCATTTGCGTTACCTGGGTAAAGTGCAGGTTAAGGGCAAACAATCGGCTATTGGCATATATGAATGCTTTGGCAGCAATGACGATGAGCAGATAAATAAAAAGGAACAAACACTTTCATTGTTTAATGAAGGAATGTATCAATACCTGAATAAATCTTTTGAAGACGCTGTAAAAGCTTTTCAGTCAATAGTTGACGTAAATCCTAAAGACCAAACTACTCAATTCTTCCTTGACAAAGCAGCATCGTATTTTCAAAAAGGTGTTCCGGAAAATTGGTCCGGCGTATTAGAAATGATGAATAAATAGAATGCGAAATTAAACTTACCCGATGAATGAAAAAATAGACTATATTTTTTTATTGTTATAGATTAAAGCTATAACTTCAAAATCTCCATTTATTCTTTTTTGGGAAATATCCCGACATAAGAATATTTTTTGAAAATACCCCTTTTGCAATTAATCTGCAATTAATGGCAAAGGCGTATAAAATATATACCTGGAAAAAGGCACCATTTCTACGTTTGCTGCTTCCTCTTATTGCCGGAATTATTTTCGAGTTCTATTTCAATCTTGAAATTTATACCATTGGTATCATATTTTCAATACTTGCTGTAGCCTATATATTTTCCGGATTTTTTCCACTTGCCTATCGTTTTCAATTTCGTTTTTTGCCTGGCATAATTATTACGCTCGTAATGATTAATACAGGTGCTTTTATAACTTGGAATAAAAATGTAAGGCATCATCAGCATTGGTACGGTAATAATTACGACACCGGTTCTTTTCTTATTGCAACTATAATTGAGCCGCCGATTGAAAAAAATAAATCCTTCAAAGCCCTTGCTTCCGTTAGAGCCATTATTAAAAATGATTCACTTTATAACACAGGAGGCAACCTTCTTATTTATTTTGCCAAAGATTCTTTACAGCCATGTCCGGGATATGGAGATGAAATCATCATAAGTAAAGAGATTTCTGAAATTAAAAACTCCGGAAACCCCGCTGCATTTAACTATAAACGTTATTGTTCTTTTCAACAAATTTATCACCAATGTTATCTTAAAAGGAACGATTGGATTTTGCTAAGAGACAAAGATGCGGGAACCTATAACTCCGCCATTTTTAAAACAAGATCGATGGTGATAAATGTGATTTCTAAATACATCAAGGGAAACGATGAATCAGCTCTTGCCAAAGCTTTACTTATAGGGTATAAGGTTGACCTTGATAAAGATTTAGTGCAGGCTTACAGTAATGCCGGCGTTGTTCATTTAATTGCTATCTCAGGATTACATCTCGGTTTAATCTATACATTGCTTGTATGGATAACGGCTAAGATTTCAGTTTTTCGGAAATTCAAAATTACCCGGCTTATTTTGATATTATTTTGTTTGTGGTTTTTTGCTATTCTTACCGGTGCATCAGCCTCTGTATTACGTTCTGCTGTCATGTTCAGTTTTATTGCAATGGGTGTAACATTCAATAAAAGATCATCAATTTATAATTCTTTGGCTTCATCAGCTTTTTTATTGCTTTGCTACGATCCATTTATGTTGTGGGATGTTGGATTTCAGCTTTCATATCTTGCAGTTACCGGCATCGTTATTTCACAACGATACATCTATAACTGGTTTTACTTCCGCAATAAACTATTAAGGAGAGCCTGGCAGCTTGCTTCGGTATCGCTCGCTGCCCAAATTTTTACCTTACCTGTTTGCATGTACTATTTCCATCAAATGCCACTACTGTTTTTGCTATCTAACCTTGTGGCAATACCTCTTGCAACGTTTACACTGATTGGTTGTATAGTCCTTGTATTTGTTTCGCCGCTTCATTTCGTTGCCGAATACCTTGGTAAAATTCTTACTGCTGTAATCTGGACTTTAAACTATAGTGTTCTTTTTATAAATGCTTTACCTTTTTCATTGTGGGATGGGATATCTGTATCAGTAGCAGAAACATTTTTATTATACGCTATTATTATTTCATTACTGTACTGGTTGATCAAAAAAAATATGACAGCTTTTAAATTGAGCAGTTATATTATTCTCTTTTTTGTTGCAATCAATTTCTTAAAGAAGTGGAAAACTTCACAGCAGAAAAAGGTAATTGTTTATAATGTACCTGCCCACAAGGCCATTGATTTTGTAAGCGGAAATGCATATCATTTTATAGGAGATTCAGATTTAGTGGCTGATGGCTTACTAAAAAATTTTCATTTAAAGCCTGGACGGATTTCCCTGATGCTTCATAAAGAGGATGGGAATAGTTTTCCACTATTTGACAGGAAGAATTTTTTCCAGTTTTATAATAAGAAAGTTTTAGTAATAGATACAGCAATTACTTACATGCCACTGGAAGAAAAAATAAACGTTGATTACATCATAATCTCAAAAAATCCTCGAATCTTTATACCTAAGCTTGCGGAGGCTTTCAACTGCGTTGTTTATATTTTTGACGCTTCCAATCCTATGTGGAAAATTGATAAATGGAAAAAAGATTGCGAAGAATTACATTTGCGCTTCCACTCTGTTCCCGAACAGGGTGCATTTGTAACTGATTTCTAAAGCTCATTTTCCTGAGACATTTATGCAAAGAAAAATACGGTCTGCGCTCATTTCTGTTTATTATAAGAATGGGTTAGAGAATATTATCCGGCTTTTAAAAGAAAAAAATATTACTATTTATACAACCGGGGGAACACAAAAGTTTATCGAAGATGCCGGTATTCCATGTGTTTCAGTGGAATGGCTTACGGGAGTTCCTTCCATTTTAGGAGGAAGGGTTAAAACTCTGCATCCCTCTGTATTTGGTGGAATTCTAGCCAGAAGAGACGTTGAAAGTGATTTACAGGAGATGAAGCAGTATAATATCCCAGAAATCGATTTGGTTATTGTTGATCTATACCCTTTTGAAGAAACCTTGCAAGCAACTAACGATGAAAAGTTAATTATCGAAAAGATAGATGTTGGCGGACCTTCAATGATAAGAGCAGCCGCTAAAAACTTTGCTAATGTATTAGTAATCGCTGATAAAAATAATTATAGCGCACTTGAAAATATACTATCACAAAATAACGCGGAAACTTCTTTGGAGGAAAGAAGACAATTTGCTGCAAAGGCGTTTGATATCTGCACAGGTTACGATATCTCCATTTCAAATTATTTTAATAAAACGTCATTTCTAAATCCATTTGCTGCTGAAAAAAAGGTATTGCGTTATGGAGAAAACCCACATCAGCAGGCCTTCTTTGCAGGAAGCATAGCTGATGCTTTTGAACAACTGAATGGGAAAGAGATTTCCTATAATAATCTTGTAGATATAGATTCAGCCATTCAAATTATGAATGAGTTTATTCATGAAGAAAAAAATGATGTAATAACCTTTGCCATTATTAAACACACAAACGTTTGTGGTATTGCTCAAAGGGAAAATGTTTATGAAGCCTTTAATGCGGCATTGTCCGGGGATCCCGAAAGCGCATTTGGCGGGGTACTTATTGCCAATGCACCAATAGATAAGAAAACAGCGGATACTCTGAATACTTTATTTTTTGAAGTATTAATTGCTCCCGGTTTTGATAGTGATGCACTAGAAATTCTTCAATCAAAAAAGAATCGGATTCTCTTAAAGACAAAAGATTTTATCCAGAAAAAGCAGATGGCAAAAACTGTCCTCACGGGCATATTGTTACAGGATTTTGATATCGGGAATTTTGCGGAATGGAACGAAACGGGAGGTAAAAATTCTTCCGAAGAGGAGAAAACCGATTTGATTTTTGCAAATATTGTTTGCAAGCATTTAAAAAGCAATGCTATTGCAATTATAAAGAACAGACAGCTAATAGGAAAAGGCTGTGGTCAAACCTCACGTATAGACGCTTTGCGACAGGCAATCGCGAAGGCCACACAGTTTAATTTCGAATTAAAAAATTCAGTTGTTGCAAGTGATGCTTTTTTCCCTTTTGACGACTGTGTAAAAATTGCACACGAAGCTGGTGTAACGGGGTTTATACAACCGGGCGGTTCTATAAGAGACAAAGATTCTATTGAATATTGTAAAGAAAATAATTTGGTAATGGTATTAACAGGTTTAAGGCACTTCAAACATTAATAATACCTACACTTCTTTTCAAAGGTAATAACCGAAGTTTATTCAACATTTTTAAACGTTTCTTTCCACATTTCGTTGAAAGTTTTTTTACTGAACTCAAGGTCTGAGCGTTCCTTATTCCAGCCTTTAAATAATTTATTAACCACTTTCGATTTCAGGTTTCCGCTGCCCACGTTCATAAATCGTCTTTTCAGCGATGATATCTTCCATAATTTCCAGGCCGTCTTTTCAGCAAAAGTCGCCAGGCCCTCATCAACACTTTCTTTCCGGTTTAGTAATAATAACTCATGCAGGTTAATCTTTACTGCACATACTTCTGTGCAATTTCCACATAAAGAAGATGCGAAACTGAGATGTTTATACTCATTCATCCCCTGCAGATGAGGTGTGATTACGCTTCCGATAGGGCCACTGTAAGTAGTTCCATAGCTATGTCCACCTATATTTTTATAGACAGGACACGCATTGAGGCACGCACCACATCTTATGCAATACAGGCTTTCACGTTGTTTGGGGTTTGCTAAAATATTGGAGCGATTATTATCTAATAATATCACATACATTTCTTCAGGTCCATCTGTTTCACCGGGCTGTTTTGGTCCTGAAATAATGCTGCTGTAAGAAGTAACTTTTTGACCCGTTCCGTAAGTTGCAAGCAATGGCCAGAGTAAGGCCAGATCAGTAACCGAAGAAATTACTTTTTCAATTCCGGTAACAGCAATGTGAGTTTTTGGCCATGCCATACTTAGCCTGCCGTTTCCTTCATTTTCTGTAATTGCAATGGCGCCAATGTCGCTTATAATAAAATTTGCACCGGTAATTCCAATTTCAGCCGAGGTATATTTTTCTCTCAATTTTTCACGGGCAAACAGCGTCAACTCTTCCGGCGATAACCTGGAAGGTGCATGGAGCTTTTCTTCAAAAAGCTTTGCAACATCTTCCTTACTCTTATGCATTGCCGGGGTAACAATGTGGTAAGGAGGTTCACCATCAAGCTGCTGAATGTATTCTCCTAAATCAGTTTCTACACTTTCGATATTATTTTCTGTAAGAAAAGTATTCAGATGAATTTCTTCAGTAACCATACTTTTGCTCTTAACGATAGTCCTGCAATTTTTTTCTTTGCAAATAGCCAGGATTGCGTCTAATGCTTCCTGTGAGTTATCTGCCCAGATTACCTTGCCGCCCCTTTTCGTAAAATTCATTTCAAATTCTTCCAGTTGTTGGTCAAGTGTTTCTAGCGAGCGCCATTTTATATTTTTCGCCCGTTCTCTTACAAGTTCGGCATTTACAAACTGCTCTTTTGCTTGCGGCACTACTGAATTGTATTTGCCTATATTGAAATTTATTTTTTGACGATGTTCAAGGTCTGCACTTTTGATCGTGCTTTTTGCGTTGAATGTTGAAGCGGATTCAGTCATTTATAACTCTTGTTTTTAATTCTTCATTACTCCTAATTCCTTTCCTATTTTTATAAAAGCCTCAATAGCTTTATCAAGATGCTTTTGCTTGTGTGCTGCGCTTAATTGTACTCTTATTCTTGCCTGCCCCTTGGCAACAACGGGGAAAAAAAAACCAATAACGTAAATGCCTTCATCCAAAAGTTTAGCTGCAAAGTTCTGGGCTAATACGGCATCGTATAACATAATGGGCACAATCGGGTGGTCTCCGGCCTTTATATCGAAACCCGCTTTACTCATTTTTTTTCTAAAGTACTTTGTGTTTTTTTCCAGCTTATCACGAAGCTTCGTTGTTTCGCTCAACATATCAAAAACCGCAATGGAAGCGCCTACAATACCTGGAGCTACACTGTTACTAAATAAATATGGACGACTTCGCTGCCGGAGCATTTCTATTAATTCTTTTTTACCTGTTGTAAATCCTCCACTGGCTCCTCCCAAAGCCTTTCCTAATGTGCCTGTAATTATATCGATTCTTCCCATCACGCCCCGGTATTCATGTGTTCCCCGCCCTGTTTTACCTAAAAAGCCGGTGGAGTGACATTCATCAATCATTACAATTGCATCATACCGATCGGCGAGGTTACAAATTTTATCAAGTTGCGCAATTGTGCCATCCATGCTGAAGCAACCGTCAGTTACAATTATACGGTTGCGAAGATGACGGCTTTCGTTTAGTTTAATTTCCAAATCCTCCATATTGTTGTGTTCATAACGAAACCGCCGGGCCTTACATAAGCGCACTCCATCTATGATGCTTGCATGATTTAAGGTATCGGAAATAATTGCATCCTCTTCTCCAAATAATGGTTCAAAAATGCCACCATTTGCATCAAAACAGGCAGCGTATAAAATAGTATCTTCCGTTCCAAGAAAATCTGCAATCTTTTTTTCCAGCTCTTTGTGAATTTCCTGTGTGCCGCAAATAAAACGAACACTGCTTAGACCATAACCACGGTCGTCAATATATTTTTTTGCTGCTTTTATTACTTTTGGATGGGAAGATAATCCGAGGTAATTATTGGCACAAAAGTTTAGAACATTTTTGCCACCAACTTCAATTTCGGCTCCCTGTTCACTTGTAATTATCCTTTCGGTTTTATAAAGGCCGGCAGTTTTTATGTCCTCAAGCTCTTTTCCTATTCTATTTACAAAATTTTCATTCATATGTCTCTTTTTTCTCACGCAAACCTACATGAAATCATTAAATTTCAGATTGGATATGGCACCCGTAGTAATAAATTGTAACTTTTTGTTTTCGAGTTCGTTTAACTGTCAAATAGAGGGAAGTAAACAAATTTACCATTAAGTGTATGACTGAGAAAGAATATAATGAATGTGTAGACTTATATGCCGATAATGTTTACCGTTTTATTGTAAAAAATCTTAAGCATGAAGAAAATGCCAAGGATGTTGTACAAACTGCCTTTGAGAAATTGTGGATTAACAGGGAAACCGTGGAGAATGAAAGAAGTAAATCTTTTTTATTTACAGTAGCCTATCATCAAATGATTGATCATATAAGAAAAAATAAACGTATAAAATTGCAGGAAGATTTTTCCGCTGAAACAAGAACAACCAAACAGCCGCATCATAACATCAACAAAATACTAAATGAGGCGTTAAACAGGTTGAGTGAAACACAAAGAAGCCTTGTTTTATTGAAAGATTATGAAGGTTATTCTTACGATGAAATAGCAACCATTACCGCTTTAAGTGTAAGCCAGGTAAAAGTTTATTTGCATCGTGCCAGAATACAGCTTAAAACTTATTTGGTAAAACCTGAAAATGTGATTTAAAATGAACATCAACAGAGATAATTATGAAGAATATTTTTTGCTTTATGCTGATAATGAATTAACAGATTCTGAAAAAGCGGAAGTATTAATTTTTGTAAAAAACAACCGGGACCTGGAAGATGAATTCAAGATGATACATTACACTATTTCCAGGCCAGATACAGGTGTGGAACTGAATGATAAATCATTTTTATATAGAAGTAGTCCTTCATCATTTATAAATGAAAAAAATTACGAAGAGGTTTTTGTTCTATATCATGATAATGAATTAACCCCAAACGAAAAGCTTGAAACTGAAAAATTTATATCAAGACATAAAGAGTTAAAAAATGAATTTGATTTAATTGGGTTGGCGAGACTTACACCTGAAGTTTCCGTTGTTTTTCGTGGCAAGAGCCGTTTATATAAAAAAGAAAAATCGGGGAGAGTTGTTCCGGTGATGTTTTTGAGAATGATTGCGGCGGCACTTTTTATCGGCTTTGGATTGTGGATCTCGTTTATTTATTTGCAAAAGCCGCATGAATCGAGAACAATAGTTACTACAGTTCCTGCAAAAAATTCTTTACCTGGAAAGGGAAAAAATATTCCTGTGAAGCAAAAACCAGTTGATGTTGATCAATTTGCGAGTCGTAAACCTGCACCGGCTGCTAATGTAGTAACGGAGAAAGAAAAGAAAAAGAAACAAAAAGATGCGATCGAAAAAGATAATAATAATATTGTTATAAAACCAGCTAATACGATAGGTGAGAAAGAGCCGGAAGGGAAAAATAAAGAAGAGGAAAATAATAACAATCAACGTCCCGGGAACGATAAGTAATGAAGCTATTGCTTCTAACCAGGAAACTACCGATGCGTCCGCAGATGAAATTACCGCATTAGATAAAATTAAACCTGTGAAGAAATTGCCTGAAAATGTTTTAAACAGCGAGGAGCAAACGGAACCGGTGACCTTTGCTAAAAATGCTTCTTACATCCAGGATGATAATAATGAAAACTATGTATTTTATGATATTACCACTGACGAATTTAAAAAAACAAAAGTCGGTGGTTTCTTAAAAAAAGTAAAGCGTGTTATACAAAGAAATAATCCAATTGCCCGCCTTTTGTCGCCTGATGACGGGCAGGTTGCATCCAATTGATCACCAAAATATATCTATACTCTAAAATTTTACAAAAAATGAAAAAGACAGCGTTAGGTTTTATAGGAATTTTGTTTGCCCTTACATCTATGGCCCAGACGGATTCAGTAGAAGTACAAAGAAAAAATGATACCATAAGGATTGGAGGAATGATCATTTTAAAGAAAGGAGATCCAAATGATAAAAAGCGGGTTACCGTTACCGTTGGAAACAGGCGAAAACCAAAGTCTTCCAATATAAGTACCGCCTCATGGATAGTTGATCTTGGTTTTGCCAATTGGACAGATAAAACAAACTACGCATCCGCAACATCCGATGGCTATCTCATAAACCAGCCGGGACATGATGCTTTAGCAGAAAACGATTTTAAATTAAAAACTGTAAAATCAGTAAATGTAAACATCTGGTTTTTTATGCAAAGACTTAACCTGATTAAGCATTATGTAAATCTTAAATACGGTTTGGGAATTGAGCTGAATAATTACCGTTTTAAATCTGCCGTAAGTTTTAACGAAGGTGGGAGCTAATCCATACAATCCTTTGCAAAATATTAGTCATCCTTTTATCTTCCGAGATTCTATTGAGTTTTCAAAAAATAAACTTGCGGCAGACTATGTGACAATTCCATTCATGTTAAACTTCAGGACTAATCCGAATTATTCCGATAAAGGACTCAGCTTAAGTGCCGGTGTAAGTGTTGGTTATTTATATAGCAGCAGAAATAAGCAAATAAGTGATGAACGTGGTAAACATAAAAACCGGGGTGATTATGACCTGGAAAAATGGAAATTCTCATATGTAGCAGAGTTGGGATTAGGCCCGGCACACTTATATGGTTCTTACAGCCCGAATTCTATTTTCGAAAAGGGACTTAATTTTATGCCTTACAATATTGGAATAAGATTAAGTAACTGGTAATTTTAGTGTTTATTTTGAGGGTAAATACAAACCTGCTTTGAAAAAGGCAGGTTCTTTTTTTAGGAAGATTATTTGCTAAGATGCATACTTCTTTCTTTATAAAGTTGCCTGAAATAAGGATCACGCAGATCCTTTATGAAACGGATAGATTCACCGGTACTTTTCATTTCCGGGCCTAGCTCTTTATTTACATTTGGGAATTTATTGAAAGAAAAAACCGGTTCCTTTATGGCAAATCCGGTGAGCTTTTTTTCAAAAGTAAAATCTTTTAATTTTTTATCGCCGAGCATTATTTTAGTTGCAATATTCAAATAGGGAATTTGATAAGCCTTAGCAATAAAAGGTGTTGTTCGAGATGCTCTCGGGTTTGCTTCAATTACAAATACTTCGCCATTCTTAATTGCAAACTGAATATTAATTAATCCCTTTATATGCAATGCTCTTGCAATTTTCTCAGCATATTCCTCCATCGTGTGAACTATCAGGGGGGACAAATTAAATTCCGGAAGTACAGCATTGCTGTCGCCGCTGTGAATACCCGCCGGTTCTATATGTTCCATTACACCCATTACATGAAAATCGTCACCATCAAATATCGCATCAATTTCTGCTTCCTGGCAACGGTCCAAAAAGTGATCGATTAAAATTTTGTTGTTAGGCAAATGCTTTAATAAACTGAGAACACCTTTTTCAAGTTCCTCGTCATTTAAAACAATGCGCATGCGTTGGCCTCCTAATACATAACTTGGCCTTACCAGAACAGGATAGCCAACTTCTTTCGCAACTTCTATTGCATCATCAGTATTGAACGCAGTTCCGTATTTCGGGTATGGAATTCCGAGTTCCTTGAGCATATCGCTAAAACGGCCACGGTCTTCAGCAATATCCATATTATCGAAAGATGTTCCGACAATTTTTATACCTTTTTCATCCAGCCTTTTTGCAAGTTTCAAAGCTGTCTGCCCACCTAATTGCACAATAACACCTTCAGGTTTTTCAAGGTTGATAATTTCCCAGATATGTTCCCAAAAAACTGGCTCGAAGTATAATTTATCAGCAACATCAAAATCTGTAGATACTGTTTCAGGATTACAGTTGATCATGATGGCTTCATAGCCGCATTCCTTTATTGCAAGTAAACCATGTACACAGCAATAATCAAATTCGATCCCCTGGCCTATACGGTTTGGTCCACTGCCTAAAACTATTATTTTCTTTTTTGATGATGGGGTTGATTCGTTTTTTATAATATCAGTCTTCATGATTTCTTTAGATGCCCGTTATTCAAAAGTGCTATAAAAATAAGGTGTCTTCGCTTCAAACTCGGCGCTACAGGTATCTACCATTTTGTACACTCTGGTAATTCCAAATTCTTTTCTTTTTTCATAAATATCTTCATCAGTGCTTCCGTCCTTTAAAATCCTTGCAATCTGTTCGTCGCCAAAGCCCAGATGCTTGGCACGTGTGAGTAGCTCCGGTGTAATTGTTTCGAGAGAAGATTTTGCAAGTTCTTTTTCACAATTACATATTTTTTGTATCTGATAAATAAACCACCTGTCAATTCCCGTTGATTCACAAATGCGGCGAACACTTACACCTATCATTAGTGCATCTTTTATTCTGAAAATACGATCCCATTTTGCGACCTTTAAATACTCAATTACTTCTTCAGCATACATCAGGCTCTTACCATAGTAGCCCAATCCAACCGCTTCGTTTTCCAAACTCTGGCAAGCCTTCTGTATTGCTTCTGCAAAACTTCTGCCTATAGCCATTACTTCACCCACGGATTTCATTTGAAGACCGAGTGTGTCATCTGCACCTTTGAATTTATCAAAATTCCATCTTGGTATTTTTACAATTACGTAATCCAGGGCGGGTTCAAAATATGCCGAAGTGGTTTTGGTGATTTGATTTTTTAATTCGTCTAAGGTAAAACCAATAGCGAGTTTGGCAGCAATTTTTGCAATAGGATACCCGGTGGCTTTGCTTGCCAATGCTGAAGATCTGCTTACACGGGGATTTATTTCAATCGCAATTAATTCCTCTGTTTGTGGATTTAAGGCAAATTGCACATTGCAACCGCCGGCAAAATTTCCAAGATCTCTCATCATTGCAATGGCGGTGTTCCTCATATTTTGATACGCAGTATCGCTTAAGGTCATTGCCGGCGCAACTGTTATTGAATCACCTGTGTGAATTCCCATCGGGTCAAAATTTTCCACGGTGCAAATAATTACAACATTATCATTATCGTCTCTCAATAGTTCAAGCTCAAATTCTTTCCAACCAAGCATTGCTTTTTCAACCAATACTTCATGCATGGGAGATGCTGTAAGACCGCGGTTTAATGCCTCATCCAGTTCATCTTTACTATGAACAAAACTGCCACCTGTGCCGCCCAAGGTAAACGAGGGACGAATAACCAGGGGAAATCCTATCTCTTGCGCAAATTCTTTCCCCTCTAAAAATGAATTAGCTGTTTTAGCCGGCGCTACAGGTATCTTCATTTGAATCATCCACTGCCGGAATTTTTCCCTGTCCTCGGCTTTATCAATTGCTTTTATATCTACCCCGATTAGTCGCACATTGTATTTTTGCCAAATCCCCAATTCATCTGCTTCTTTACAAAGGTTAAGAGCAGTTTGTCCCCCCATAGTTGCGAGCACAGCATCTACACTATTTTCTTCCAGTATTGTTTCAATGCTTTCAATAGTGAGAGGAAGCAAATAAATCTTATCTGCCATCATGGGGTCTGTCATGATAGTTGCAGGATTACTATTGATAAGCAAGACGCTAATTCCTTCTTCGGTAAGGCTGCGTGCAGCCTGGGTTCCTGAGTAATCAAATTCGCAGGCCTGTCCAATAATGATAGGTCCTGATCCGATAATTAAAACTGATGTAATCGATTTGTCAAGCGGCATGAAAAATAAAATCTGTGGCCGCCAAAAATAAATGTAAATGTTGAAATGAAAAGGAATAAAATGTAAATCAATACCAATGATGTGATTTGACAAAAAAAGCAGAACGATTTTTCAGTCTGCTTTTTAGGTTATTGGGTGTTTTTAAGGTTACTATCTAAAGCAAAAACCGTTGTTCTGAGCCATATAGATCCTTAAACATATTTTTTAAAATAAATAATTTATCGACCAACTGATTTTGGCCCCGGGATTTTATTTGTGACATATAATGTTCAACTTTTTCCACAGTATCTTCAGCGTTATCAAGCAAATCGTTAGTGGTTTCTTTTAAATGAGCGAGGAAAGCATCCTTTTCTTCCTTAGGCATGCTAAAAAATCTCAAAAGAGCAACACCCGCGGCCGCTCCAAGAATTATGGCCGCAATTGTATTTGACTTATTCATTTAAATAATTTTATATTTTTTAGGTCTTAGATTTGCAATTATATGAAATGGAATTTTCCTCAAAAGAATATATTACATAAATCGTTCCTGTTTTTTCTTTCCTCACTTATTGGTTTTTCTACAAATGGACAAGTTTTTACTAAAAAAAATTATCCTAAAGGATATTTTATTTATCCCGTGGATGCAAAGATTGGATTAGCTGCAAACTTTGGCGAATTACGTCCCAACCACTATCACATGGGGCTTGATTGCCGGACTGATCAGGTTCAAAACAAACCGGTAAAAGCCGCTGCTGATGGATATATTGCACATATTAAGGTGGAACCTTTTGGTTTTGGGAGAGCTATTTATATTAATCATCCAAATGGCCTAACCACTGTGTATGGCCATTTGAACGATTTTTATCCGGCCCTGGAAAAGTATGTTAAAGAACAGCAATATAAGCTGGAATCGTGGCAGGTTTATCTTGATATTCCCCCGGAAGCATTCCCGGTGAAACAGGGACAATTTATTGCATATAGCGGAAATGCCGGAGGTTCTCAAGGGCCGCATTGTCACTTTGAAATCCGCGATACCAAAACGGATAAGGTTTTAAACCCGCTTTTATTTGGATTACCGGTTCCTGATAATGTTCCCCCAACAATTTTGCGTTTAGCCATGTACGATAGATGCGTTAGTACGTATAGCCAGTCACCAAAATTATTTAGCTTGAAAAAAGTAAGCGGCAACTATACGACCATACAACCTGTAATAACCGTAAATACTGATAAAATAAGTTTTGGAATTTCAGCTAATGATAAGGTTTCGGGCTCTGCAAATCCAAATGGTATTTACCAGGCAATATTATACATGGATGAAAGTGCAATTTCCGGGTTTGAAATTGACAGCATTTCTTATGATGAAACGAGATATGTAAATGCACACATCGACTATAAAACAAGAGCTGCCGGAGGCCCATATATTGAGCATCTTTCAAGATTACCCGGTTACCCAGAAGGAGTGTATAAAGATTTCAAGGGGAATGGTGTAATTGAGCTCCCGGACGACAGCATACATGAAATAAAAATTGTGGTAAAAGATCCTGATGGAAACACTTCAAATCTTGAATTTAAGATTAAAAAAGGCCTAATCACGGAAAAAGGTTTGAAAAAAGATTCTTCATTTCATAACCAGCAGGAATTTCATCCCGGCTTTGTAAATATTTTTGAAAGTGAAGATTTGCAATTGATTTTAGATCCGGAGGCTATATACGATTCGTTTGCTTTTGTCCATTCTACAAAAACAGTTGGTTTGCCCGCTTCTTATTCGGAACTATGTTCTGTAGAATCCGGGCTGGTGCCGGTGCAGAGCAATTTTATAATACGGATAAAATCGAATAAGCCCGTGCCTCCTGAACTTAGAGACAGGATGCTTATTAAGAGATCCTGGGGCGGTAAAACAGAAATATCTAAAGCAACAGCGGATGGGGAATGGTTTACAGCCAGGTTTAGAAATTTTGGAAATTTTGAATTAATTGCCGATGATCAGCCGCCCCTTATTACCGGTGGCTTTCACGAAAATGCAAATCTCTCGAAGGTGTCCAGAATTGTTTTTATTCCGAAAGACAATAATGACGAAATCGAAAATTTCAGAGCCGAACTAGATGGGAAGTGGCTTATGTTCACTAATGATAAGGGCCGCTTATTTATTTATAAATTTGATGAAATGTGTGGCAAAGGAACCCATGAATTAAAAATATCAGTGAGTGATGAGGCCGGAAATATAACAGAAAAAACATATCATTTTACCAGGTAAAAAACTATTACGATGACACAGTTAGCAGAAGGCAATAAAGCTCCGGATTTTAGAGCAAAAGACCAGGATGGAAAACCTGTTTCGCTCAAAGAATTTAAGGGGAAAAAAGTGGTCTTATATTTTTACCCTGAAGACGATACACCTACCTGCACTATAGAGGCATGTAATCTTCGTGACAATTACAAGCTGCTTCAAAAAAAAGGACTGGTAATCCTTGGTGTGAGTCCGGATGATGAAAAAAAGCATAAGAAATTTGAAATAAAATATAAGCTTCCATTTACACTTATTGCCGATCCTGAAAAAAAGATTATTGAAAAATATGGCGTATGGGGCGAAAAAAACTTGTACGGCCGTAAATATATGGGTTTGCATCGCACCACATTTTTAATCGATGAAAAAGGCATTATCCGGAAAATATTTAAAAAGCCCAAGTCAAAAATCCATAGCGATGAAATTCTCAAAGAGCTTGCATAAATCATCTTTTCTTTTACACAATGCAGCTAAACATTAAAGAAAATTCATGGATAGCAAAACTAGCTGCAAAAAAATTGCAATCTAAAAAAGCTGCTATTGTTATCGGACGCACAATTCATCTTCACAATGTATCAAAACAGCAGTTTTTGGAAAATGATAAATGGGTGAAACACGAAGTATGTCATCTCAAACAATTTAAGGAACACGGCTACGTTGGTTTTATTTTAAAATATTTATGGGAAAGTGTGCGACATGGATATCATCAAAATAAATATGAACAGGAAGCACGTAAAGCGGAGACAGAATAATAGTTAATGATAGGCGGCTTTGGTGATTTCAATGCCGTCTTTATAGCCAGTGGGTTGAAAATTAAACGCCTTATTAAATTTGGAAGAATCGAAAACATAGTCTGAGTCATACTGATAAAGCATTTCTTTCATCTCTTTCATAATCCTCATAAAAATTCCCAGGAACGAAATCATTCCTTTGCCAATAACTGTATGCTTTTCCGCGACCTTAAAAATTTTTGCCGCCATTGAAATAAGCTCCTCTCCTGTGAGAGGCGGAGCTGCGGTAGGCATGTGCCAAACCTGGTTCCACGCATTTTCATTTTGCGAAAGAAGCCATAAAGCCTTACCGCAGTCAGGAGTGAAGGTGAAAGAGTGGGCAACTTGGTCATTAATCAACCATTGACCTTTTTTACCTTTTGCCATTTTATCAAATACTAATGTATTTAATACACTTGTAGTACAATTCGGGCCATAAAAATCTGCAGCTCTCGCAATCATTGCCGTGATGTTTCCTGCTTTCACTTCGTCCATTAAATGGTTAGCAATCTTTGCACGCACCTCGCCTTTTTTGCTGACTGGCTTGTATGGTGTCGATTCAGTCATGGCACCGGAAACTCTGCCAAGCATATAAACATTGTCAAAAAATATTAGTTTAGCATGATGTTTTTTACATGCATTTATTGTATTCTGCATAATTGCCGGCCACTGCCTGTTCCATATACGGATATCATATTTTAATCCGGCACACAAAACAACTATTGTAGAGTTTTTTACTGCTTCATTGGTTTGAGCAGAATTCGTTAGGTCTGCAGCTTTTGTTAGTTCTCCATTCCGTGGTTTGGGATTGCGGCTCACCAATGTATAAGGAATATTGTTTTGAGAAAGTACCTTTGAAAGTTCATTGGAAATAGCGCCACCGGCTCCCAGAATTGTATACATAATAAATCAGATTTACAACCGACTGGGTATTTTAGTGAATAACGCTTAGTAATCAAGTTGCAATCCCAGCCTGTCTTTCAGTTGTTTTACCAAAGGATATTCTTCGATAATTTTTAAATATTGTTCTTTGGTTGTTAAGTGTTTTTCTTCAACCAAATTATTGTTTTTGTTTTCTATAATAATTACCCGGTAGGTTAAGAACCGGTTATTGAAATGTGCCTGCAGATGTTCTATTAACGCTGCCCGCTCAGCCTCGATAAATTTTTGCTGAATATTGTTTTCAGTGGTGATTTCGATGCAATTATTATCAATGATGTTTAGCTTTGCTGATTTAAAATTTGACACCCCGGAGTGATTATTATTTTTACGAAGTTCCTCAATATAAACTCCCCATGCTACATATAATTCTTCTTCAGTAAGCTGTTTGATATTATTATCGTTGATTTTGTTTTCAAGGGCAACCTGCTCTCTTATCTTTTCAAGAGATCTCAGTTTTTTAGTTTTCGTTGATGTTTTAACGTTAGCTACTAAAGTATGATCCGGAGCGGCTTTGGGCGGTTCCGGCTGCGTTTCAATTACGAGCGCAGCTCTATCTTTCTGCAACTGCCCATTACCATTTTGCGAATCGGTCAACTTCTTGCCGGCAGTCCCTGAATTATTTTTCTTAATTGAAACGGGAGAAATCGATTTAAATGCCACAGGCCTTATGCTTTCAAGTTGTTTTTTTTTATGAAGGTGTTCACCTTCACTTATCAACTCTAATGCCTGCTGCAGGTAACATAGTTTTATTAAGGTAAGTTCAACATGCAGCCGTTTATTTCGTGCTTGCCTGTAGTTAATTTCTGCCTCATTCAAAATATTTAATGCACTTATTAACGCGGCAGTATTTGCTTTTAGAGCTATATCAAGATACCGTTGTTTAAAATCTTCTGATACTTCGAGAAGCATAGCTACTTTGGCGTCTTTGCTTACCAGAAGGTTCCTGATAAATTCTGCAAAGCCATTTAATACCAAATCACCTTCGAACCCTTTACGATTTATTTCATCGTATAGCAAAATCGCATCGCTTATACTTTCATTTTGTATAGCATCAATTAAGCGGAAATAGTAATCTTCATCAAGTATATTTAAATGCTCAAGTGTATTCGTATAAGTAAGCTCCCCATTTGTAAAACTTACAATTTTATCGAGAATACTTAAAGCATCGCGTAGGCAACCTTCACTTTTTTGAGCAATTACATGAAGGGCAGTCTTATCGGCCTTTATGTTTTCTTTGCTACATATTTCCAGCAGATGATCAACGGTATCCTGGTTAGTGATTCTTTTAAAATCAAAAATCTGGCAACGTGATAATATGGTAGGAAGTATTTTATGTTTTTCTGTAGTTGCCAAAATAAAAATCGCAAAAGGCGGGGGTTCCTCCAACGTTTTAAGAAACGCATTGAATGCAGCGGCGCTCAACATATGAACCTCGTCAACAATATATACTTTATATTTTCCCGCCTGCGGCGCAAACCTTACCTGTTCTACAAGTGTACGAATGTCATCAACAGAATTATTGCTGGCAGCATCCAGTTCATGAATATTTAGTGAAGTGCCATTGTCGAATGAAACGCAGGAATTACAAACGTTACAAGCTTCTCCTTCGGAGGTGCGGTTTTCGCAGTTTATTGTTTTTGCCAGTATCCGGGCACATGTTGTTTTGCCCACTCCACGGGGGCCGCAGAACAAAAATGCATGCGCCAATTGGTTATTTTTGATAGCATTCTTAAGCGTAGTGGTTATATGAGATTGTCCTACGACTGTATTAAAGTTTTGTGGTCTGTATTTTCTTGCTGATACTATAAATTTATCCATAACGAAAGGGACAAATTTACGATTTTTAGTCCTGATAATTTTATTGATGAAACGTTGGAATAGGTATAAGATATTTGCACAAAAGTTTTATTAATCTAAAATTGGATGCCTTTTGAATTCTTTACTTCTGTCAAAAAGGTAGCGATAAGTTGCGAGTCGCCTGCTTTGTTTGGCCCCCAGGTTTTTAGAGATATTTAAAATTTTTGGGTTAAAGTCTCCCTGCCACTGCAGTTCCAATTCATTGTATTGCTTTTTTTTCTGGATTACTTTGGCGCCCTCAACTATCATGTAATAATCAATTCCCTTTCCCTGGTATTCAGGGACAACTCCAAAAACGATTCCTGTAAACTTGGTACAGACACCCTTTTTCTTAAGCCATAAATATTTAAGTTTTGCCAGGACATCGAAGCGGCCATTAAGATATTTAAAAATCTGGTTTAGCTCAGGAAGGTTTACCCAAAAGGCGATAGGCTCATCATGATGATATACAAACCAGATAAGATTTTCATCCATTACCGGTTTCATCGCTTCAAACATTTTGTACGCTACGTTCTTTGTCAGTTGCTTGTTACCTTCATGTTTAGCCCACGCACTGTTATAAATAATACTAAAATCAATTGCAAATTTTTTCAATTGATTTTTATTTATACGACTCGCTTTATATTCAGGGTTTGAATTGTATTTTTCATCCTGCTCATAAAATTTATCATTCAATTCTGTTTGAACAAATAAATGCCAGCATATCTGGTCGTAGAAATTTTTAAACCCATAGTTTTCGAAAAGTTCAATATAATAGGGCGGGTTGTAATTCATTAAATAAATAGGAGGCTTGAATCCTTCAATTACCAATCCCCACCATCTGTCCCGCTCACCGAAATTTATGGGGCCATCCATAGCCTCCATGCCATTTTGTATAAGCCAGCTTTTGGCAACATCAAATAACATATCTGCGGCCTGTTGATTATTGGTACACTCAAAAAAACCCACTCCACCGGTAGGTTGCTCATCTCCCTTATTTTTATATTTCTTATTTACAAAAGCAGCAATGCGTCCGATGAGAATATCATCATCTTTTAAAATCCACCGGGTACAAGTACCGAAACGGAATGCCTTATTTTTTTTTGGATCGAAAACATTATTTACATCCTTATCAAGGGGACGTATAAAGTTGGAGTCATCTTTATAAATTAACAAGGGAACCTTTAAGAATTCCCGGGATGTATTCTTGTCACAAACTTTAACCAGCTGCATCAGGGCATAAATTATATGGAAAGTACAATCAAAAAACTTTGTTGCCAAAAAACCACACTTTTTAAAAATGGTTTGTAAAAATACATTGCAGTTTATAAAGGCATGTTTATTGTTTAAGTTGTATAAATACAGATGAACAAACATTCATGAGTGTAATTTAACGGGATAGTTTTAAATACTTCTCGATGGCAAAGAAAACAAGCATCTACAAAAGAGTTCCGGAGAACTACTAAAGATCCATGCCGGGATGGCGATGAACAGGTGGGAATTAAGAAGAAAAATAATCAACAGGTTCCTAACTGTGTCCCTGAGAAGAAGACGAAAAATAAATAATTATTAACCAATAAAAATATATTAATTATGCCAAACTTAAAATCAAAAAGGGTAGCTATATTAACAGAAAATGGCTTCGAAGAAGTTGAATTAACAAAGCCCCAAAAAGGCGCTGGAAGATGCAGGAATTAAAGTAGACATTGTATCGCCACAGGAAAATAAGGTAAAAGCATGGGATCACGACCATTGGTCAATTGAACTACCAGTTGATGTAAATGTTGCGGATGCAAATCCTGATGATTATGATGCCATTATGATACCTGGTGGTGTTCTTAATCCTGATAAAATGAGAGCTAATGAAGATTGTGTAGCCTTTGCAAAAAGCTTTCTTGCAAGTGGAAAGCCTGTAGCGGCAATATGTCATGGTCCGCAATTGCTTATTGAAACAGGCCTTCTTAAAGGTAAAAAGATGACGTCGTACCCCTCAGTAAAAACCGATATAAAAAATGCGGGTGCAACCTGGGAAGATAAGGAAGTTGTTGTAGATAAAGGTCTCGTTACAAGCCGAAGCCCTAAAGATCTTGAGGCGTTCAATAAAAAGATGCTTGAGGAGATAGGTGAAGGAGTGCATTCGAGAGCTGTTCTAAATTAATAGACCTGTAAAAGATAATACCTTCTGATCTATTACAAGAATTATAAACCCTTTCAATCTGAAAGGGTTTACCTGTATTTAAGCATAAGATTGTATAATATTTTCTTATCGTCATCATTGAAAATTGTACTGCTGTCCTGCATTTCGAAATGGCGTTTGAAAGCGACGATGGCGGCTGAAGTATCGTTAATAGAATAGCCGATGATTCTTAACGCCTGCATGCTATTAAAATTATCAGGTACAATAACTGAAGTAGTATCATCATACCAGAGACCATATCCATTTAATGACAGCAGCTGCCATGGGAAAGTAACGTTCGGATCATTTTTCCTTGTCGGTGCAATATCCGCGTGACCTATAAAATTTGCAGTGGGTATATTGTATGACATTTTTAGTGTAGCCAATACTGTTAGAAGGCTGTTTATTTGTGCCGTGGGAAACGAATCGAAACTATTATTATCCAGTTCAATCCCAATAGAAGAAGAGTTAATATCTTTATCATTTCCCCAGGAGCTTACTCCCGCCTGCCAGGCACGTAAATAATCATTAAGCATATGATGCACCGATCCATCTTTACAAATCACGTAATGCGCACTGACCTGGGTACGTGGTAAGGTGAATGTTTGAAGAGTTTGCTCGCAACTGTTTTGTGCAGTATGATGAATAATTACAAAATTGGGCTTTCTGAGTCCGAAATTCGTGGTTCCAACCCAGCCGGACTGTGTATTGTAAATATCCGTGGAAGGGGATTTCGCTATCTCTTTGCCAAACGCCTTTGCCTGTTTTTTATAAGCCCTGTTGGTCGCAGCATATTTATTTGATGTGCACGAAAATACACATGCAATAGTAATAAAAACATAGAGAATTGTTTTATCCATATTTTTTGGTAAAGGTAAATAAGCCCGTGAAAGATATGATTCAATATCTGATTTGTATTTCAATTCTCAAAACACTATCTTGGCTCCCTTCGTTTATTCTACCTGGAATTCACCTGCTATTTATCATTTAAAAAATTTTATTATGAAAAAATTGATTTTATTTTTTTTAACTACCATTGTTATTTATTCATGTAACGACCAGGGGGCGTCATCAAAGGAAGCAGAAAAAGATTCAACGTCTGTTGAACCCATAGCTGCAAAAATGAATTATCCTTATACAATCGATCAGCCAGACAACTGGGAAATGGGTAGCCCGGATAATACGATGGTTGCTTTATCTGCCTTAAAAGCGTTTGAAAATGGGAACGTAGCCGAAGCAATGAAATATTTTGGTGATTCGATACACCTTCAATTTGATGGTTTTGATAAAACATTGGCCGCAGACAGCGCCAAAGCAATGTTTACATCAATGAGAAACGATTATAAGAGCATGGATGTAAAAATGAATGACTGGGAATCCGTTATTTCAAAAGATAAAAAAGAAGAATGGGTTACGATTTGGTACCGGCAAAAATGGGAAGATGCAAAAGGTAAAAAAGATTCCGCGGACTTTATAGATGATCTTAAATTAAAGGACGGAAAAATCATCAGGTTGGATGAATACACCAGGAAATTGCATTAATAATAAAAAATAGTAAAATATTTTTTCGTGGCACCGCCAATGCGGTGCTTTTTTAACTCGCGAAAAATTTACCAAATAAACTAATTATTTGTCCAGTCCGGGTTTTGCAAACTGAGATTACATTTCTTATTTAGTTGCTTAATAAAATAAACAGCAATTTCCGGGGAGTGTGCCTCATCATGCATATGAATAAAAAAATATAGTTCTTCTAAACCCTTACTTAACCAGAGTTTTATGCGGTCAACCCATTCATCACAACGGCTATAGTCTGACTTGTGAAGACTATTGCCCACAAATCGTATAAACGTTTTAGCAATCGTAAGGTTCATCGTGCAAACATCACGTCTGCCGGCTGTGTCAGTAATAATTAAGCCTGTATTTTCTATTGCAAGTTCTTTGATCAATTCATTAAAAACAGTTGTGTTGTTAAACCAATCAGGATGACGCAGCTCAAGAAATAATTGATTTGTTTTGGGGAACTCGTGCAGGAATTCAAATAATAGTTTTGATTTAACCGGCGAAAAATTTTCCTGCAGCATGAGGAACACCGGGCCGAGATTTTGCCCAAAATTTTTTACAGAATCAAGGAATTGGTTAATGCTCTCTTTTTGCAAATTCAAATTGGCATTCGGTACAATAAAGCGTACCAATTTTGGGCAAAAAAGAAAATCTTTCCCTTTGGCTTTTTCTCCCCATGTTTTCACCTGTCCGGGAGAGGGTGTTTTATATCCTGTAGCATTCAGTTCTATCGAATTAAAATTGTCTACATACAATTTCAGAAAATCTTTTTCAGGCGTTCCTTTAGGGTAAATTTTACCTACCCATTCTTTTCTTCCCCATTTGGCACATCCTACATAAACCTTTGGGTTTACCGTTTCTTTACCAGGTAAAACATTTTTATTAAATGAAGGTTCTTTTGGTAAACTGAAATCAATTTTATCCAATTGATTTGCCGGTACTCTCCCAAATTCCATAACAATATTTTTATAGGGAAGTTAAGAATTTTAAAAAAAGAAACTGTGAAGAATTTCTACATATTTCTCCTGTATTGACCTCCCACTTCATACAGTGCATGAGTGACTTGTCCTAAAGAACAATATTTTACTGTTTCCATTAATTCTTCAAAAAGATTTCCATTATTTATGGCTACTTCCTGCAGCTTCTTTAACATATTATTACTTTCGTTTTTATGCCGCTCATGAAATGCTTTTAGATTTTTTATCTGCAAATCCTTTTCTTCGTTTGTACTGCGTATAATCTCTGACGGTAGTATAGTTGGCGATCCCGCCTTATTCAGAAAAGTATTTACACCAACAACAGGAAGTTCTCCTGTATGTTTTTGCGTCTCGTAATAAAGACTTTCTTCCTGTATTTTATTCCGCTGATACATTCGCTCCATGGCGCCCAACACTCCACCTCTTTCTGATAGACGGTTGAACTCTGTCATTACAGCTTCCTCCACAATGTTCGTAAGTTCTTCAATTAAAAAACTGCCTTGGTTTGGATTTTCATTTTTCGCGGTTCCCAGTTCACGATTAATAATTAACTGTATTGCCATAGCACGACGTACGCTTTCTTCAGTTGGTGTGGTTATAGCCTCATCGTATGCATTAGTGTGAAGGCTGTTACAGTTGTCGTAAATAGCATACAAGGCCTGTAAAGTTGTTCTTATGTCATTAAAATCAATTTCCTGGGCGTGCAGGCTGCGGCCACTTGTTTGAATATGATATTTTAACTTTTGTGATCGCTCATTGCCTTTATATTTATATTTTATTGCCTTAGCCCATATGCGACGTGCCACTCGGCCTATCACGCTGTATTCGGCATCCATACCATTACTAAAAAAGAAAGAGAGATTAGGAGCAAAGTCATCAATATGCATTCCGCGGCTCAGGTAGTATTCCACGTAAGTGAATCCATTGGAAAGAGTGAATGCCAGCTGGGTTATGGGATTAGCACCGGCTTCCGCAATATGATAGCCACTTATAGAAACTGAATAAAAATTTCTCACCTTGTTCTGTATAAAATATTCCTGAACATCGCCCATTAATTTTAATGCAAATTCGGTAGAAAAAATGCAAGTGTTTTGTGCCTGGTCTTCTTTTAAAATATCGGCTTGTACGGTGCCGCGGACGGTGGCCAGGGCTTTTGCTTTTATCTGCTCATACACATCTTTATCAAGAACATCCTTGCCTGATAATCCAAGCAGGCGAAGGCCGAGACCATCGTTGCCTTTTGGTAAATGCCCAACCATATTTCCTTTTTCCGGATGCACTGCTTCCCCATTTATACCAATGTATTTGGGGAGTGAATTGACTTTATATTTTGACTCAATAAGTTCGTTTATACTTTCACGTAAGTTATTTTCTATGATATATTTTTCGCATTGCTGATCAATAGCTGCGTTCAAAAAGAAAGCAAGCAATATCGGGGCAGGCCCGTTAATGGTCATGCTTACGGATGTTTTAGAATCACAAAGATCGAAACCACTGTATAGTTTTTTTGCATCATCTACCGAGGCTATGCTAACACCACTATTACCTACTTTCCCGTAAATGTCGGGTCGGATGTCGGGGTCTTCACCGTATAGCGTTACGCTGTCAAATGCAGTGCTCAGGCGCTTTGCAGGCTGCCCGACACTTACATAGTGGAAGCGCCTGTTGGTTCTTTCGGGTCCACCTTCGCCGGCAAACATCCTGGTTGGATCTTCTTCTGATCGCTTTAAGGGAAATACGCCTCCTGTATAAGGAAATTCTCCGGGAAAGTTTTCCTGCAGTCTCCAGCGTAAAATATCTCCCCAATCTTTGAGGCGGGGCACGGCTATCTTTGAAATTTTAGTATGAGAAAGAGTTTCAAAGTATAGCGGCTGTTTTATAGTCTTTCCTCTCACATTGTATTCAAAGAAATCTTTTTGATAAGACGCTTTTATTTCTTCCCATTCATCAATTAATTTTTTTGACGAAGGAAATAGTTTTTCATTCAAATCAATTGCGGCTGTTTCGATTGCTTCAAATATTGAAGAATCATGTTTTTCAGATAACTTTTCCTTTAAAATTTTTGATGTTCCAATTAATTGATATAATTGTGAAGCAATCTCTGACTGTTGGGTAGCGTGTTTGTTGTAGATTGCAATTTCATCGGCAATTTCTGCAAGATATCTTACACGTTTAGCGGGAATTACCGGGTTTGCGATGCTTTCATTCCTGGGTGATGCTTTGTATTTTTTGGAGGAGGTATTATTCTTTTTATCAAGGATCTCAACTATTTTATTAAATAATTCATTACAACCCGGATCATTGAATACTGAGGCAACAGTGCCGATCACAGGCAATTCATCGTCTTTTGCATTCCATAGGTTATGATTGCGCTTGTATTGTTTTTTTACATCGTGGAGGGCATCCATTGCACCGGATTTGTCAAATTTATTGATGCAAATAATATCTGCATAGTCGAGCATATTAATTTTTTCAAGTTGAGACGCAGCGCCATATTCAGGTGTCATCACATAAATACTTATATCGCAATATTTAAGGATTGAGGCATCGCTTTGGCCAACACCAGCACTTTCTAAAATGATAAAATCGTACCCCGAGACTTTACAAATATTGAGCGCTTCTTCAACATGGCTGCTCAGTGCTTTATCATTTTCTCTCGTTGCCAGCGAGCGCATATAGGCACGTGGATGATGGATAGAATTCATTCGTATCCGGTCGCCCAATAATGCTCCACCGGTTTTTTTTCTGGAGGGATCAACTGAGATTACTGCAATAGTTTTATCCGGATAGAAATTCAGAAAACGTCTTACAATCTCATCGGTTATTGATGACTTTCCTGAACCTCCGGTGCCTGTAATTCCAAGAACAGGCGAAAAATGATCACCCATAGAATTATCGTCCTTCAAAACAGCAACAGGCTCTTCATTTTCCGCTTCTGAAATAGACCGGGCAATTTTTTTTATATCCCTCCATTCTCCCAGGGCAAACCTTCCATTTCCACTATGACCATTCCCGTTGGGATGCAAGCTTTCTTTTTTTGACGGCTGGGTTATAGGGAGGCCGCATTTTTTTACCACATCTTCAATCATCCCTTCAAGGCCCATAGTTCTTCCATCATCGGGTGAGTAAATCCTTGTGATGCCATAGGCATGTAATTCTTCGATTTCAGCAGGGAGAATCGTACCGCCCCCGCCGCCAAAAATTTTTATATGTCCGCTACCGTTTTCATCAAGCAGATCTTTCATATACTTGAAAAATTCAACATGGCCACCCTGGTAACTCGTAACGGCTATACCGTCAGCATCTTCTTCTATAGCACATTCTACAATTTCGTGTACGCTCCTGTTATGCCCGAGATGAATGATCTCTGCACCTTTACTTTGCATAATGCGTCTCATAATATTGATAGCTGCATCATGTCCGTCAAACAATGAAGCTGCGGTTACAATCCTCACCGTATGTGCGCTGGTATGCGGCATAATATCATTTTATTTTTTAACCCTATCAGCTATAAGTGCAGGTAAAATTACAACTAAAGGAGTGGAAATTTAAAGCTGTTCTTTGTTTGGGTTTGCCTTCTTTGTAACCTTTTTTGTTTTTGAAATTATAAGTTATGCCTAAACCTATGTTTGAATTTCGATGTTCAATAAAACGATGATTCAGTAAAACTGTTAGTGACGCCTGTAACTGAAATTTTAAAGGGATTTTTTTTAACGCAAAAAGATAAGAAACTGCCGGCTCCCAGAAAAAGACCGGAGAAACAGTTATATTGTCCAACAAATAATTGTTCAATTGTTGCTGATTATAATTAGTACTTACATGGGTAAATACAACTTCAGTAAAACGGGAAGAAAGCGCAGTGTAAAAGTTTTTGAAAGGACTGTATATTAGTGCAGGTTGAACGAAGAGTTTTGTGACATTACTGTGGTGATATTTATTCTCATGAGTATTATTTGAAATAAAATCATCGAAAATTTTTGAAGACCCAAAGGCTGCACCGCCGAAAGCCTGGATTTGCAATTTTGTATTTTTTTTCCCCGACGAAAAGTAACCTACACCGAATTCAGTAAAATTTCTTTTGTACGACAGAAGCGAACTGTCAGCAGGAAAAAAACTATCGTTGCCTCCGTTTTTTTCCCACCTGGCACTTTCGTTGATCATAAAAGCAACATGATTGGTTATTGCCCAGGCAGTTTGTAAATCAAAACCCCTGTTATAATTTCCTTTTCCCCGGAAAACATTTATGGAACCTGCATAGAATGCAGAAAGCTCAATGTCATTTTTCTTATTTAGCAGAGGAATATTTTGTGTAGCTGGGCTATAAACATACCGCGGAGAGTAACAGGCAAAAAAACTTATAGAAATAAGGAACAAAAGAAAATTTATTTTCATTAAATCATTTTAAAGGTAAGCGCGGCAAAGTCATCAACACTCAATGTTTCAGCACGGCGATTGAAAAAATTATCTTCCAGAATTTCTTTAGGTATCAAACCTTTTATTGCATTTCGAAGCATTTTGCGCCTTTGGTTAAATGCGGTTTTTACCAGCACCCAAAAAGCCCTTTCACTCTTTACAGGGGAATAGGTTTTTCTTTTGGTTAGCCTGACAACACCGCTTTGCACTTTTGGTTGTGGCGTAAAACATTCATTTCCTACAGAAAATAAATATTCCACATGGTAATAATATTGTATCAGCACACTCAATACTCCATATATCTTACTGCCTTCTTTTGAAGCAACTCTTTCAGCGACTTCCTTTTGAAACATTCCTATTACAACGGGCACATGTTCTTTCCAATCCAAAACCTTAAACAGAATTTGTGTTGAAATATTATATGGGAAGTTGCCGACTATGGTAAATGGTTCATCGAAGGGCCGGTCAATAGAAAGAAAATTTTTATGTATAAGGCTGGTTTTTAAAGGGGGAAATTGTTTTATAAGATAATTAATCTTTTCTTCATCCAATTCAACGGCTTTAAAATGTATTCCTGGTATTTCGATGAGATATTGGGTAAGAGCACCCGCACCGGGACCTACCTCGAGTAAATTTTTGAAAGAGTTTTGTCGTAACGCATCGATAATCTTTTGTACAATTTTTTCATCTCTTAAAAAATGTTGTCCGAGTGATTTTTTTAATGTGTACATGCTTTACGCAAATTAGTGATAAGTTGGCTCATGGGGTTTATACTTCGTTATAATAAAAAGCCTTTAATTTAGAGAAATAGGAAAAAGACCCTACTCATTTCTTTTCCTGAAAAAATGATTTATTCTACAAAAGGCATCGTACTCAGGACCATTAAATATGGCGAGAACTCTATAGTTGCGAGTATTTTTACCGAAATGTTTGGCATCCAGTCTTACATTGTAAACAGCGTTCGCACCCAAGGCAAAAATTCAAAAGCACATTTTTTTCAGCCTTCATCATTGCTTGATATGCAGGTGTATCACAGTGAACTGAAAAACTTACAGCGCATTAAAGACGTAAGCTGGAGCGAAGTTTATAAAAATGTTTTAAGCGATGTAACGAAAAATGCGGTGGCTCTTTATATGGTGGAGCTTTTGCACAAGTGCCTCAAACAGCCTGAGCCTAATCCTGACCTTTTCAATTTTTGTGAAGATGCCTTTGTTGGGCTTGATATATCCGGGGCAGAAGTGACCGCTAATTTCCCTCTTTACTTCGCTTTACAACTAACACATTTTTTTGGCCTGAGATTACAGGATAATTATTCTATCCAAAGAAATCATTTTGATATAAATGAAGGAAGTTTCACAGAAAAATTACCTGGCATGGATTCTTTAGCGGAGCCAAATATAAGCTCCCATATCTCCCAACTTCTTAAAGCACTACGGCCGGATGATCTTGTAGAAATTAAGCTAAATAAAAATATTCGCAAATCAATTTTGGGAATCCTGGAAAATTATTACGCCTTCCATATTAGTGAATTTGGAACAATGAAAACACTTCCCATATTACATGAGCTGCTTGGATAATTATTTCCTATAAAATTTTTCTTGATGAGGAAGTCGCTACCAGTTTTTTGTTAATAATATTTTCAATTAACACTATTCCGGGTGCTTTTCCTTTTTCAAAACCTCCCAATTTGTCATCCATTTGTAAAGCCCGGGCACCATTTATTGTTGCCCATTGTAGCAGCACTTCGGTTTTCACACCCGGGAAATTTTTAGAAATAGTTTTTAACTCCTCAAGAATACTGAGATTTTGATTGGATGCAAGGCTGTCTGTTCCAACTACTATATTGCAATTATTTTTCAAGAGCAAGTTTACCGGTGGCAATGCATTTTCTATATAAAGATTTGCATTTGGACAAAGGCAAAATGAAACAACCTGGTTTGACGATTTAGTTTGATTGATATAATTAATATCTTCCTTCTTTGTAAAAGTATTATGCACAAGAATAACTGATGCAGCCTTAGAGAATTTTTTAAAATAGGTTTGAACGCTTCTTATTTTTTTTGGCTGGTAAAACGAATTATCAATATTCATCATTTTATACATATTCAGGAATTTGCCCGAGCCTTTTACAAAAAACTCATCTTCATCTTTTGTTTCCTGGCTGTGGATTGTTACAACCTTTTGGGAAAAGAAAGGGGCGATTTTTCCCCATAATAAGTCAGATACAGAATATGGCGCATGAGGTACTAAAGCTGCCAGCATTTTTTTTTGAATAAATTCCTGGTAATATTTTTTGCTTTTTTCAAATCTTGATTCCGCAACATCCGGGTTCCATCCACTGATTTCAATAAAATTATAATAGCAGAGATTTTTCTTTTCTTTTTGTAAGATTGATAAAGAATTATTACATATATCCCCCACTGCAACAATGCCCGCATTCAACATTTCCATTTCAGCTTTTTCTATGGCGGCGTTTATTTCATTTTGCGAAAAATCTTTTTTTGAGACTACGTTAGCCACAAAATCTACCAGGCCGGTTTTCCGGTGAATAACATTTTTTAGGTGAGACAATTCTAAATGGCAATGTGTATTAACGAAGCCAGGCGAAAGAATACCGCGGAAAACTTTTACGTTCTCACCAGCTTCGTTCTCATTTATAATGTCTATGATCTTGCCTCGGCTATCGGCTACTAACACCTGGTTGTGCAGCATTTTGCTGCCGTTGAAGATATAATCAGCCTTAAATTTTCGGTATTTCATCTAAAAAACTAATAGTTAATTTTGCATCCCATAATTCAAAGATATTGTGTTGGCAATCATTATCTCTTATAAGTAGGTTAATAGACCTATCCATAAAAAATCGAAGTCCACATGTTAGAAAAACTTGAAGCGATAAAAGCAAGATTCGAAGAGTTGGGTATATCACTTTCCAATCCTGAGATTGTGAATGATAACAAAAAATATAGGCAACTGAGTAAAGAATACCGTAGTCTTGAGCAAGTTGTAAATGTAAGAAATGAATATGCAAGATTGTTGGATGATATTGGCTTTAACCGGGAGATGATCAATAGCGACGATGAGGAAATGCGGGATCTTGCCAAAGAAGAACTGCCTGGTTTACATCAAAAAAAGGAAGAATACGAAAGGCGCATAAGAAACCTGCTTATTCCAAAAGATCCCCAGGATGAAAAGAATTGTATACTCGAAATAAGAGCGGGTACAGGTGGCGATGAGGCGTCACTGTTTGCCGGAGATCTTATGAGAATGTATTTGAAATATTGTGAAGAAAAAGGATGGAAGACAACCTTGCTAAGTGAAAGCGAAGGCACTGTCGGAGGCTATAAAGAAGTTCAAATAGAGGTTACGGGCGATGATGTATACGGAACATTGAAATTTGAAAGTGGCGTCCATAGGGTACAGCGTGTACCTGATACAGAAGGTAGCGGTCGTGTTCATACAAGCGCCGCCACCGTTGCAGTGATGCCTGAGGCCGAAGAAGTAGACGTGGAAGTAAAAGAAAGTGATGTGAAGATGGAAACTGCAAGAAGCGGGGGCGCAGGAGGCCAGAATGTAAATAAAGTTGAGACCAAAGTAATGCTTACACATATTCCCACAGGCCTTGTAATTGTTTGCCAGACCGAAAGAAGCCAGTTAGGTAACAGGGAAAAGGCAATGCAAATGCTCCGGACAAAATTGTACGAAGAGGAAGTGCGCAGGCAGGAAGAAGAAATTTCACGACATAGAAAAAGCCTGGTTAGTACAGGAGACCGTTCTGCCAAAATACGCACGTATAATTATCCACAGGGGCGGGTAACTGATCATCGCATAGGATTGACACTGTATAATTTAGATAAGGTTCTCAATGGGGATTTGCAGGAATTTATTGATGCGTTGCAATTCGCCGAAAATTCAGAAAAGCTGGCACAGCACTAATCTTTTGAAACAAGCTAGCATGGGGTGCAAACATCATTTAACATTAAAACTACTACCCCTTATAATTATCTTAACAAATCCTGTTTTACTTTTGGCATGTGATTTGAAACATATTAAGCAATAAGTTTAAAAGTCAATTTTCTCATAAGCAGTTAGTTTTGGTAAACGGCCCTTGTTTCTACAGGGGCCTTTCTTATTTTCAGCATTGAATTTTACATATTTATTAAATAGGAATTGATTAGCCAGGACAAAATAATACAGGTGCTTATCTATCTTTGCTTACAAAATAATCAATGACTTCTATCATTCAAAAGCTATTGATGAACAATCATAAGGCTTATGGATAATAACACCTCCCAAATTTTTCAAACAAATAAGGCTACAAGGTGGAAACGTGTAAAATGGACAGCGAGGATACTTGCCATTATAGCAATTTTCTTTTTTGTGGTCCTGGGGATCGCTCTTTACAGCGGCTCATTACCTAACCTGCCGAACCTGGAAGCGAAAGCAAAAGAGTATGAAACAACACTTGATCCATCGAATCCACTGACACTAAAAAATGCACAAAACGAAAAGTATAAAGGTTTTAAAACTTTTCTGTTTAGCAAACTGAAGGAAGACTCCTTAAAAAAAATAAAAAGTAATTCAGTCTCTGGAGCCAATTCGCTTTCTGTGATAAGAGCTGCATTTTATACTCCGTGGACTGGCAATACATCTTATCCTGACTTAAAAAAGAATGCCGATAAGCTCAACACAATTTTTCCTGAATGGTTTTTTATTGACACCACAACTTATCGCCTCGAAACAAGAATTGACAGCGCAGGACTCGCCTTAATGAAGCAAAAGCGATTGCGGATAATGCCGATGCTTTCCAATTTCAACTCGTCTATTGGCGACTTTGACGGCAAACTTGCCCATAAAATATTAAATGATGCCGCATTACAAAACGGTTTTATCCTGCAAATTGCGGATACTCTTACGTACTACGGATTGAATGGGATCAATGTTGATTTTGAAGAATTAATTGAAAAGACAAATGAGCCGCTCACTTTATTTCAGAAAAAATTATATGAAACGCTCCATTCAAAAGATATGCTTGTAAGTATCGATGTGGTTCCGAAAAATAATGACTATGATTATAAAAAGCTCTCTGACTATAACGACTATGTTGTTCTTATGGGTTATGATCAATTCAATAATTCTACCGGCCCGGGCCCAATCAGCTCGCAAAAATGGATTGAAGATGCCGTATCATGGACCGCGGAAAAAGTTGATCCATCAAAAATAATTCTTGGCATTGCCGGCTTTGGGTACGACTGGCCGAACGTAAAGCATGATACTATAATAACATATACTTATAATGATGCCATTAACAAAGCGAAAGCACTTAATGCTAAGATTATATACGACAATGATTCCTATAATTTAAGATTTAAGTACGGATATGAGGAAGCTGATGCGGAAGGAAATGTTGATACAACGATTCATGAAGTGTGGTTTACAGACGCAGCTACTACTTTTAATATTCTTAGGTTTAGCGATGAGTTTCCGGTGGCAGGTACTGCATTGTGGAGACTTGGCAGCGAAGATCAGAGAATGTGGAAATATTATAATCGTAATTTAAGCAATACTTCGCTGCAAAAACAACCTTTTAATTTTGATTCACTTAAAACAATTCCTGTTATTTTAAATAATGTTGGGTTTGAAGGTGAGGGAGAGGTTCTTGATATTATTTATTCGCCACAACCCGGGAAAATTAATCTTGAAATTGACAGCACGGATCAATTAATAGCTGAGCAGAATTATCTGCAGCTTCCGTCAGGATATGTGATAAGAAAATTTGCAGAGGATACAGTTCCGGGAAAAGGGCACAAGCTTATTCTAACCTTTGATGACGGACCCAGCGAACAATGGACACCTAAAATTCTTGACATACTCGAACGTGAAAATGTCCCGGCTACATTTTTTATTGTAGGGATAAACGCAGAACAGAATATTCCCATTCTGCAAAGAGAATACAGAGATGGATTTGAAATCGGCAATCATACTTTCACTCATCATAACATCGCCGATATGAGTTTGCAGAGGGCTGCGCTTGAAATGAAATTAACAAGGCTTCTTATTGAAAGTATAACGGGGCATTCAACAATATTATTCAGGGCACCCTATAATGCTGACTCCGAGCCACAAACTTATGAAGAGCTTGCACCAATTGAAAGAAGCCGTCGGGAGAATTATTTAACTGTTAATGAAAGTATTGATCCGAATGACTGGGCTCCCGGAGTAAGTGCAGATTCGATCTTTAATAGGGTCGTGAGCCAGGTTGAGGACAGAAATGCCAGCATTATTCTTTTGCATGATGCAGGCGGCGATACGCGACAGGCTACTATTGATGCCTTGCCCCGCATAATCGATTATTTTAAAAAACGCGGTTATGTTTTCGCCACTGTGGCTAATCTTATGGGGAGAACCAAAAATGAGGTGATGCCAAGAGTTGCATCCTCACGCGACCGCTGGGCAAGGAGATTTAATTTCTTTCTTGCCGAAGCAGGCTACTGGAGCGGGCATATATTGTTTTCACTTTTCTTAATTGGTATTTTATTATCAGTAGCCCGCATTATTTTAATGGCTGTTTTAGCAAGTATCCAAAAAAACAAGGAGATTAAGTCCACCGCAAAAGGCCTTGCCGGATTTCTACCGGGGGATAAAAATAAGTGGCCTCTGGTAAGTATAATAATACCCGCTTATAATGAGCAGGTAAACTCAATAAGAACTGTAAATAGTTTGCTGGGACAGGATTATCCACATCTTGAAATTATTTTTGTTGATGATGGAAGCGAAGATGAGACATACGCTAAAGTTGAAGAATATTTTTTAGTCAATTCAAAAATTCGGGTCTATACAAAAACAAATGGGGGTAAGGCATCTGCCTTAAATTTCGGCATTCAAAAATCTAACGCGGAGTTTGTGGTATGTATAGATGCAGATACACAACTTAAAACCAATGCTGTAACAGAATTAATGCAAAGATTTGGGCTAAATGTGGGAGCTGTTGCCGGTAATGTAAAGGTCGGTAACCAGGTAAATATGATTACACGCTGGCAAAGTATCGAATACGTAACTTCCCAAAATTTTGACCGCAGAGCTTTTGATCTATTGAATTGCATCACGGTAGTTCCGGGCGCTATAGGAGCCTTTCGCAAGGATGCTATTCTGATAGCTGGCGGCTTTACAACAGATACACTCGCGGAAGATTGTGATCTTACCATGCGGCTTTTGCGGCACGATTATATTATCAGGAATTGTACCCCCGCAATATCTTATACCGAAGCTCCTGAAACATTCAGGCAGTTTTTAAAACAAAGATTCAGGTGGAGCTTTGGTATTATGCAATGCTTTTGGAAACACCGGGACACTGTTCTTAATCCGCGATATAAGAATTTTGGGATGATTGCAATGCCTAATATTTTAATTTATCAGATGATACTACCCTTTCTTGCACCACTTGCTGATATAATTTTAGTTTTAAGTCTTGTTGCGGCATCTTTCGGAATCATCGTGGCCAGTATACCACACATTATTTTTTACTACATAATCTTTACTTTTATCGATATTGCGGGTGCAGCACTTGCATTTGCTTTTGAAAAAGAAAATCATTTAAAACTCATTTGGATGCTTCCGCAAAGATTAATCTATCGCCAACTTATGTATTATATTCTCATAAAATCTTTCAATAAGGCAATAAAGGGCGAACTACAGGGATGGGGCGCATTGAAACGTACCGGCAGAGTTAAAGATGTAGCATTAGTTAAATAAGGTTTCGATATTTAAGACGAATTATGTGGGTAGTGCACATAAATTAAAAATTGTTTTGTAATATTAGCGGCTACATCATCATATATTAAGCTTATGAGTTTTCAAAATAAAACAGTTTTCATTACGGGCGCTTCAAGAGGAATTGGAAAAGCTATTGCTCTAAGGCTTGCGAAAGACGGGGCAAATGTTGTGATAGCCGCAAAATCGATAGAAGAAAACCCCAGGCTAGGCGGAACTATCTTTACTGCAGCAAAAGAAGTGGAAGCCGCAGGCGGAAAAGCGCTGCCTGTTCAATGCGATGTACGATTCGAAGACCAGATACAACAGGCAGTGGAAAATACTTTAAAAACATTTGGTGGTATCGACATCCTGGTAAATAACGCTTCGGCAATTTCGTTATCAAATGTTGAACAGACAGAAATAAAGGCTTTTGGACTGATGCATGACATAAATGTAAGAGGAACTTTTTTCGTAAGTAAAGCCTGCATTCCGCATTTAAAAAATGGGGCTAATGCTCATATTTTAAATTTGTCACCACCTATAAACCTGGATAGCAAATGGTTCACTAACCATGTCGCGTATACGATAAGTAAATACAATATGACAATGATTGCTCTTGGCCTGTCGGGAGAGCTAAGGAAATATAATATTGCAGCGAATACTTTATGGCCAAAAACAACTATAGCAACTGCCGCGGTTCGCAATCTACTTGGTGGGGAAAATCTCATTAAGATGAGCCGAAGCCCTGAAATAATCGCGGATGCTGCTTTTTATGTTTTGAGCAGACCCTCAGCAGAATGTACAGGGAATTGCTTTATAGATGAAGAAGTTTTGGCCAGTGAAGGAATTGTAGACCTGGAAAGCTATGCGATATCCCCTGGTAATAAATTATATACTGATCTTTTTTTATAAAATAAGTTACCTGGTTTTATCCGAATTACTATCCTGGATAATTTTTTTGAGTCGAAAAAGGGCAGATCCCATTTTTTCAAAGATATCGTCAAATGAGGGTATTTCATTTCCGGTGTAAATCATAAAAGCGGCAAGATATTTCCCGTTTTCTTCAAGATCATTTTGCAACGAAGATTTCTGTAAACGATAAGTCTCTCTCATCCGTCTCTTAATCCTGTTTCTGTCAACCGCCTTCCTGAACTTTTTACTGCTTACTGAAAATGCTGTTTGTAAATAAGAATTATTCTTTTCGGGCTGTATATAAACTATCCTCAGGGGAAAATGCAAAAAAACTTTCCCTTCCTTAAAAAGCTGCTCAATTAATTTGGTGCGCTTTAATCTTTCATTCTTCTTTAAAGTAAAACTTTGCCTGATAATGATTTTTTTAAACAGTTTATATGCGGCTAAAAATAAAAAAATAGCCTCGTAAAGGAGGCTATTTTATATAAACATTTCAAATTATTTTTTACTTCCGTGTTCATCAGAAACCGTGAGCTTATGACGTCCTTTCTTCCTGCGGCTTGCCAATACTTTGCGGCCATTGGCTGTTGACATGCGTTCTCTGAAACCATGTACACTTTTACGACGGCGTTTATGCGGCTGATATGTACGTTTTTTACCTGGCATTATTTAAGAATTTTTCCTTTAAAAATTATTTTTCAATTTCCAGCCGGGCACCATCCCTGCTGTTTGTGAAAGGGCAGCAAAAGTAAGAAAAGATTTTAGATTTTGAATCCCAAATCCCGCGAATTATAAGAATTGCACCACTTTTTCTGAATTGATTACAGGTCAACGTGAACAGAATTCACTTTGTCTGCCGAAGAAAACTTTGGAGTGCTTGTCGAAGTCCTTTGTGGAGTCTGTAGTAAAAAACTGCAGATGGCTGTTCTTGCTGCATTTCTCATCAATTTCTGGATGACGGTGAAGGTAATCCTCCAGGCTGGCCGCAACTATTTCGCCCTGTGAAACAACCTCTATATTCTTAGGTATATATTTCTTAATTTTTTCGGAGAGTAATGGATAATGTGTACAGCCCAGCAGAATGGTATCTATTTCACGCGAATCAGCCAATAAACCGTTTATGTCTTTTTTTACAAAATAATCAGCACCTTTTGAATGGTATTCATTGTTTTCAATCAGGGGCACCCAAAGGGGACATGCCCGCTGATATACCTGAACATCCGGAAAAAACTTTTCAATTTCAATGGGATATGACAAGGACTCTACCGTACCATTAGTGCCAAGTATTCCTACTTGCCCCGATTTTGTATAATTGCCAACTACTTCTGCGCTGGGCCTTATTACACCAAGAACCCGGCTGTTGTCATTGCGCTTTACAAGATCAATTTGCTGAATAGTCCTTAATGCCTTTGCAGATGCGGTATTGCATGCCAGTATCACTAATGGACAGTTCTTTTTAAATAACCAATTCACAGATTGTAACGTATATTCATAAACAGTATTAAAGGACCTTGTTCCATACGGAGCCCTGGCATTGTCTCCAAGGTAAATGTAATCGTAGGAAGGAAGCCGGCTCACAATTTCTTTTAAAACAGTTAATCCTCCATAGCCGGAGTCAAAAACACCAATCGGAGATGAGTTACTCATTACACAAAAATAAACAAGCCACCCAGTTTATCGGATGGCTTGCATTTATAATTTATAGTTTATTTTTTAGGGGCTGTGGTTGTCGGTTCTTTTAAGCCAAGTTTCTTTATTACCAATGGCCCGATATCCGATGTGGGAGGCATATATATCAAAGCCTCTCTTGGGAAAATATAGTTGTAGCCATTTTCTTTGGCTACATCTTCAATAGCTGACTGTAATTTCTTTTGTATCGGTAAGGACAGTTCCTGTCTTTTCTGTTCAAACTGATTTTGAATTTTTTGATCCTCACCACTTAAATCCTGTACCTGCTTTTGAAGTTCAGTTCTCTTCACTTCTTTTAAACTTGCACTCATTGTTGACGAATCTTTGTAAAACTTTTGAACGGCTTCATTTAAGGCAGTTTGTTTGTCCTGTGCATTTTGATACAATGATTTTTGATATTGGTCAAGTTGTGTTTGGACGTCAGTAGCTTCGGGCATTAATTGTATAATTTCATCAGCGCTTACATAGCCAATCTTTTGAGCATTTGCTGTGTTAGAAACTCCAATTAATACTGCTAAAATTAATACCAGTGGAATGAACTTTTTCATTTTTATTTTTAAGATTTGTTTTTTATAAAGTGTTTAAAATTATCTTTTAGGCTGCACAGGTGTGGTGCTTTCGCATTTATTTAACACCCAGTTCTTTTAGTACATCATCGCTCTTGTCCAGTTTTGGGTCGGCAAAGATAACGGTAATTCCCTCACTTTTATCTAAAATAAAATCATATAATTTAGAAGCTGCCAATTTTTGAACGGCATTATAAACTCTATCCTGTATTGGTTTTATTAGCTCCTGTCGTTTTTTGAAAATATCTCCTTCATACCCAAATCTCTTCCTTTGCAAATCTTTTAGCGCTTTGTCGGCGTTAAATAATTCATCTTCCCTTTTCTTCTTAAGATCATCACTTAACATTACCTGTTCAGCATCATAGTCTTTATACATTTTATCAAGTTCAGAAGCTTTTTTATCGATTTCCTGCTGCCATTGCTGGCTAAATTGGTCCAGTTTGTCCTGCGCCGATTTATATTCAGGAATCTTCTCGAGAATGTATTTTGAATCAATTACTGCATACCGTTGTGCAAACGAGCTGGCCACGATTACAATGCATAATAATGTTATAAGAATTTTTTTCATAAATTATATTTTTATTGCTGTATTATTCAGGTTCCTGGCCAAGCATGAACGTAAATTTAGCGGCACCTTTAAGACCTGTATTGGCGTTTATCCTGTCTAAACCAATACCGTAGTCGAAACCCAGGAGACCGAACATTGGCAGAAAGAATCGCATACCAACACCCACTGATCTGCGCAATTTAAACGGGTTATAATCTTTAAAGCTATACCATCCGTTCGCTGCTTCAAAGAATGCCAGCCCATATATTGTGCTGCTTGCGCTTGTACTAAATGGATACCTCAGTTCGAGCGTATATTTATTAAAAATAGTAAAAAAGTCTCTTGCACTGCTTAGATCAGGGTTCACCTTGGGATCAGAGTTATCATATACAGGATATCCCCTATGTGCAATAATGTCATATCCCAATAATCCATAATTGTTGCTAAGGCCTGCATCTCCTAACTGAAAGCGTTCAAAAGGAGATGTAATTGTTTTGTTAGTATATCTCCCGAGGAAACCGTACTTGGCAGCGGCCTTTAAAATAAATTGTTTGTTTTTATCAGGCCCTCGTCCCTGGCCAATTGGCACATACCATTCTGCGGTAAAACGTTCTTTATGAAATTCAACCAGCTTATACTGATCGGCCTGCTCCTGGTTTTTATAATAAGAGGCATCTCTGAATAAAGAATAAGGCGGTGTAAATTGCCCACTTAAGACAAAATTAGAGCCACTCGTAGGAAAGATAGGATTAGGCCCTGCCGAATTACGGGCCAATGTTATCTTCAAACTTACATTGGTTGAGATTCCGTTGGTTAAGCCTGGAAAGATATTATATTGCTTTAATCTATATCTCTGGTAATTTAATTGATAAATCAATGAAAAGTAGTCATCAGGCCATTTTAACTGTTTACCAAGTGCGATACTAAAGCCGGTGGTTTTAATATAGGATGAATCAGCATAGGTACGATCATAAAAGCCTGAGGGATTATATGCGTTGGCATATTTGGTATCATAGTAACTTATGGTAAATGAATTTCTTTTCTTGCCTCCAAGCCAAGGCTCGGTGAAGGAGAAATTATATGACCTGAACTGCTTACCATTACTTTGAGCCCTTAAACTTAATCTTTGTCCATCACCTGTTGGCAGGGGATCCCAGGCTTTTTTATTAAAAATATTATAGATGGAAAAATTGTTGAAAGTAACACCAAGCGTTCCGGTTAAGCCAATGCCACCGCCAAATCCTGCGGAAAGTTCGAGCTGATCTGATGACTTTTCTTCCAGTCCCCAAGTGATATCAACTGTGCCCTGGTCAGTATTAGGAACAATACCGGGATTAATTTTTTCGGGATTGAAATAGCCCAGTTGTGACAATTCACGTTGTGTTCTTATTATTAGTTCGCGACTGAATTTATCGCCCGGTACTGTACGTAATTCGCGCCGTATTACATAGTCTTTGGTTTTATCATTACCGGTAATATCAACTTTTCCAATGGTGGCCTGAGGGCCTTCTACAATACGTATCTCATGATCGATGGTGTCGTTATAAACAGCCGTTTCAACCGGATCAATTCTAAAAAATAAATAACCGTCATCCTGGTAAAGGCTGCTAATATCCCCTCCTTCCGGCGATGGAATTTTTCCTAATTTTTTATTAAGCGTTTCTGCATTGTAAACATCGCCTTTCTTAATGCCGAGTAAAACACTCAAAACAGAATCAGAATATTTTGTATTTCCTTTCCACGTTATATTTCCAAAATAATATTGACGTCCTTCATTCAGTTTGATGGCTACGTCAAGGTTACCCCGGTCATTATAAACAGTGTCATTTGTAATTACTGCATCTCTGAAACCTAATGAATTATAGTAATCTAAAATATGCTCTTTATCTTCTGCATATTTTTTTTCATTGAACTTGGCGGAACTAAATAATTTAAAACGAAAATAAGGATCCAGCAGTTCTTTTGTTTTTGAAGGAATAAGATAGCCGTTAGTTCTAAGATATTCATTAAATGTTATTGAGTTGCTTTTTGAAGAATCGAAAACATTTTCGCTATTAGATGGAAATAAAGTAAGCCTGCTTTTTTCTTTAGTTCCCTTCATTTGTTTTTTTAGTTTCAAATCACTTACAGATTCATTGCCGGCAAAATAAATGTCATTAATGCGAACCTTACCATTCTTATTAATAACAAAAGTGATATTAACTGAATTGGCTGCGTTTGGATCTTTTGTTTCATTCACCTGCACGTCCACATTCCTGAATCCTTTATCAACGTAAAATTTCTGAATAATTCTTACTGCAGACTGTTTTAGATTTTCTGTAACTCTTGTAACCTTTCCTTTTGCGAGCCCCAATTTTGGAGTAAGATCATCGGCTTCACTTTTGGTTGCACCTTTAAATTTGAAATTTGTCAGGCTTGGCCTGTCGGTAATATTAATTTCTACTGAAAGTTTATTACCAACGAGGTTTGTAAAATAAATTTGTGCATCGGATATAAGGCCTTGTTTCCATAAATTATTAATAGCCTTAGAAAAATTATCGCCACCGGGGATCATTACTTTATCACCAATTGCCAGACCTGAAATTGAAATGATCAAATTTGGATCAAATGATTTGGTCCCCGTTACCTGAATGCCTGAAATTATATATTCCTTAGGCGATTTTGCATTGAAAATATTTTCGAGTTCAACGTTTACTGAAGACGGTAGCGTATCATTGGCAACCTGCGCAGTTGTATTCGTTTTGGCAGTAACAGCTACTACTACTAAGAATAAAATCTTGTAGATTTTGGGCATCAAATCAGTTTTTATAAGGCGGCAAGTTAAAGGCAATATTTAAAAGTATTTGTTAAATCACCCGTATTTAAAGGCATGCAAATAATGAGGCTATGTGGTTAATAATAAGATTTTTCTATGTGGATTTTTAAAGCTGTTCACTTATTTTTCCAAATCGTCTTTCGCGATTTTGAAAATCGAAAAGTGCTTCGTATAAATTTTCCTTTCTAAAGTCCGGCCAAAGTGTATCGGTAAAATATAATTCACTATATGCGAGCTGATAGAGTAAAAAATTGCTAATGCGGTACTCGCCGCTGGTGCGAATCATTAATTCAGGATCGGGGAAATTTGCAGTACATAGATGCTGTTCGAAGACCCTGCTGTCAATTTCTTCCGGTGTAAGTGTTTTGTCTTCTATTTCGTCCGCAATTTTTTGCACCGCATAAACAATCTCCCAGCGGCTGCTATAGCTTAATGCCATTATAAGATTAAGTCCTGTATTTTTTTCGGTTGCTTCGCAGGCTTCATCAAGTTCTTTTCTGGCCGAAGAAGGCAACATTTGAATGTTACCTATTACATGTAGCCTGATATTGTTTTTGTTGAGAGTTGACACTTCCTGCTTTATGGTTTGAACGAGCAACTCCATTAGCCCGGTTACTTCATCCCTCGGCCTGTCCCAATTTTCTGTACTAAAAGCATAAAGAGTAAGATATTCAATACTCAATTCGGCACAGCCTTCTACAATATTTCTCACGCTCTCAACACCGCTATAATGGCCAAAAAGTCGATCCTCACCCTTTTCCTTTGCCCACCGGCCATTGCCATCCATAATTATAGCAATATGCCTTGGAAGCTTTTCAAGATTAATTTTTTCTTTAAGGCTCATTATAGTTTTAAAATAGCAAGTCAGGCATAAACAGGCCTGACTTGTTTGTAAAAGTAAGAAAATACTTCAAACCGAAATTTCTATAATCTCAGAAATATTTAAAACTGATTAATTTGGTATTGATAAATGAGCAACAAACTAACGATATTAGGAACCAAGGCTTTATTAATTCCGCAGGATGTAAAAATTAATTGTAGCAAATAGGATTATCTGCTTGTAGGACAACGGTAAGACATGATATTAAACGATATACCAATTTCAGCAATCGCAAATTGATCTTTTTGCTTGCTAAAACCGCGTTGACGGCCTTCAATACCTATGCGATCGCCGGTTTCAAAAGACCTGTCCTGCAATATTGCAGCAACCGGGGGAACACCGGGGGAACTAAATTTATCCAGGCCCACGTAAGTTTTACTTACATCATCTATATAATCTGTACTTGTAAACCTGTGAGCAATTTCGAAAGAAATATTTAAGTTTTCTGTCACAGAGTACTTTATACCAAAGCCAATAGGGACACAAAGAGCCATAGTGCCGTATGCTTTTCGCCCCTGGTAAAAAGTTTCACCTTCAGTATTTAAAGGCCGTAAATAAATTTTCTCACCATTAAGATATGCATATGGGTCATAACTAAAGACACCTACGCCTATCGTTGCATAAGGTGTGAAGGAATAATGAAAATCTGTCGGAACAAATTTGAAAAAATTAAAATCACCCCTTAATGCAAATTCAAAAATATTCGTATTAAAACTAAGATTTCTTCTGCGCTGGTATTCATTTTGACTATATTGGTCGCTATAGCCAAGTTGTGCATAATGTGCGGTTATGCGAAGAGCTGTGTAATTAGTAAATTGTTTTCTGAAAAAGACGCCCAATGCAATTTTTGGCCTGTTAATCGCAGCCCTGTTGTTAAGATCTCCGAAGTAATGGGCAGCACCGGCAGTAAAACCATATTCTCCCTCCTGCACCGTTTCATATTGCGCTGCAACTTTACCGGTAAAGGCGATGAAAATAAGCAGGGTAGCAGACAATTTTTTCATAATGGGTGCAAAATAAGGAAAATAAACTTTTTTGGTAAAACGAAGAAACGTCGTTTTAATTATATAGCCAAGTTAAAACTTTACAATTAATTTCTTTTATCCAGGCCCCAGGATAATTTGTTGCGGAGGGTTTGCAAAAAATTATTTTCATTAAGCCGGACAAGATTAATGCTGAAAGTTTCCTTACGTACGGCGAGCAAGACTTCTTTGGTCACAATTTCCCGGCGACTATCCAAGGTACATAAAAAACCATCTGTGCGACCTTCAATTTCAAAAGAAAGAATGGTATTATCCGGCACTACCAGCGGGCGTATATTTAAATTATGCGGGGATACCGGTGTTATCACAAAACTAGCCGATTCAGGAAAAACTACTGGTCCGTTACAACTTAATGAATAGCCCGTAGAACCTGTGGGAGTTGCCACAATCAATCCGTCTGCCCAATAAGTATTCAAAAATTCGCCATTTAGGTATGTTTGAATTTTAATCATTGGAGAAGTATCCTTTTTATGAATCGTAAATTCGTTAAGTGCATAAGCAACTCCCATAAATAATGGCATATTGGCGTCAAGGTGTAAAAGTGTTCTTTTATCCAGCACAAAGGTCCGTTGCACTAAAGCTTTAACTGCGATATGTAGCTCGTCTTTACCGATACTCGCTAAAAAACCGAGACGCCCGTAATTAATCCCTAAAACGGGAATTTCCTTATCTCCCACAAATGTAACTGCATCAAGTAAGGTCCCATCTCCGCCAAGACTTATCAGGTAATCTATATCTTCCAGGTCCTCAGAACAATTGAAAGTTGAATATTTATTTCCGATATTGATAAACGTATAGAACTGGTTAAAAAAATTTTGGTAAATCACAGGCTCAACCTTATAATGGGCCAATTCGGCGAGCAGTAATTTTAAGCCTTCCTGTTGATTGGCTTCCAACCCACGGCTATAAATGGCTATGCGCATAAATGTTTACGATTAAAGTTCTTACCAAAGGAGTCGTAAAAAGAGAATTAACTGTTGTAAAAATAAAGCCTTTTGTCTTTAAACACTGAAAGTGTCTGAAACGGAATTGAAATCAAAGTCTTTGACGTATAAGCAAGCTTAACTATTTGATTAAACATGGAGCAATGAAGGGAATAAAATAATTGGCTAAATGTCGAGATAATTCATTAAATGGCGGTAATTATTATCGATTTCATTTTCAAACAATTCATCACCGGAATAATAACTAACTGAGTACTCATATCTTTCGAAAGATGAGATTAGGGTTGATATCTCTTTTTTGTTTAAATGAATGGTAACCTGCAATAATGTGGAATCTCTCTTGCCTGTCATGTTCAAATGAAGAATAACCGCCCCGTCACTTTCTACAATGCGGCTTATTTCGGAAATTGAAAACTGGCTACGTTCCATTTCCAGCACGATAACAGCGCCCGTTTCGTTAGCGCCTGAAAAATTGCCTAAAGCTCTAAGCAAGTCCTGGCCGGCAATTGTGCCTATTAATTCATTTGCTTCATTTATAACCGGAATTACATTTGTTTCGTAGTGATTACTTACAGAAACAGCATTTAAAAAATGATTATTGTAGTTTACAGATGCCGGAATAAAATCATTCTGAAAAAATTCGATCGTTATCTTTTTATTTTCTTCATCAATCAAATCGTCCTCACCTATTAATCCAAGATATTTTTCTTCTGAAACAACAGGCAGGTGAGTTATCTTAAAGTCGTTCATCAACTGTAAAGCCTTTGCAACAGTATCAGATAACTGTAATTGTGGTAGAATATTATTAGTAAGTTCCTGTGCTAACATGAAATATACTTTCGATTAATTAAAGAAAAAATAAAGCAATTAGTATAAAGACAGAGAAAATCAGTGAACTGTTGCAACAGGCACTTTTAATTTTGAAATAAATCCGCTTAGAATTTTATTAAACTCTCCCGGGACCTCCATCATTGGGGCATGTCCGCATTTATCAATAAAATGGAGTTCACTATTTGGAATAAGTTTTTGAAATTCTCTGGCAACGAAGGGCGGTGTAATAGTATCATTGTTCCCCCAAATTAAACAAGTAGGCTGTTTTATCTGGCTTATTTCTTCGCCCAGGTTATTCCTGATAGCAGATTTTGCTAATGAAATTATCTTAATGACTTTAATGCGGTTATTAGTTATTTCAAAACATTCATTTACCAATTCCTCAGTTGCCATAGCCGGATCGTAAAAAGTAAGCTGCGTTTTTTTGCGGATATATTCTTTATCCCCCCGTTTTGGATAGCTGTCTCCCATACCATTTTCGAATAAGCCTGAGCTGCCCGTGAGAATAAGAGATTTTATTCTTTCGGGATGCTTTAAGATATATACAAGAGCAACATGGCCTCCCAACGAATTGCCAAGAAGATGAATATTTTTATAATCGCGGGCTTCAATAAATTTATATACAAATTTTTGTAAACCACCTACAGTTGTATGTAACAGATCAAGTTCGAATAGCGGTAACATTGGAACAACCACCTTATTTGTTTCTTTGAAATGCTCGATAAGATGCTCGAAGTTACTTAGCGCACCAAACAGGCCATGCAGCAACAGCAAAGGCTCCCCCTTGCCTTCTTCTATAAATTTAAATTTGCCTTCCTGTTTAATTAAATATTCCATTGATGCTCTTTAGCGTATTTGATTTTTTGCTGTTAGGTATATAACGCTAAAATAAATGTTTCTATGCAAAAAAACAGTGAATAATGTTGAAGAAATCTTTAATCTACACAGTTTTTTTCACTATGCTTTCAAAAAAACTCTCTAATTGTATGAACATATCCCTAAAGAAAGGGATAATATTTCCAAGATTGTTTATAACCTTTGGTCCCCATGGCGCAACATACTTATATACAACTGATTTGGTAATCACATCTGGTTTTAATATCAAAAGCTTTTCTGCAAAAAATAACATAATACTGAAAATAATTGTGTAGATAATAAGGTATAACACCATACCCCCTAACCTGTCGAGCCAGCCAAGCATGGCAATATCAACAGTTTTTTTAATAAGCCTTGCTCCCAGGTTTACAAGTAACACTACTGCGATAAATACCAGAAAAAATGATACAACGGGTAGCCACTTTGAAGAAGCCACAACATTTTTTTGCAAGTAAACTGCCACAATTGCTGATAATTTAAGTGCCGCAGCAAGGCCAATGATAAAAGCAAGGAATGAAAAAATACCTAATATCAAACCTTTTCTTAATCCTTTAAACGAGGCCAGGATCATTACAACAAAAAATGCAATATCAATTATCATACGATGTATGATTTATGATGCAAATGTTTGATATGGTAAATATGGGTTGAATTAAACATTCATTTTTAAGGTCACTTTGATGCCAATATTTCTTTTGCAATGGCCGCAATCGCTTTACCATCTGCCTTCCCACCCAACTGTTTGTTCGCCATGCCCATTACTTTGCCCATATCAGATTGTGAAGTAGCTCCAGTTTCCTTTATGATAGAACTAATAACTTCCTTCAGCTCTTCTGCGGTCAATTGTCTTGGCAAAAATTTTTCAATAACGGCAATTTCTTCTCTTTCTTTTTCAGCAAGATCATTACGGTTTTGCTTTTCATAAATGTCAAGTGATTCTTTACGTTGTTTTACCAGCTTTTGCAATAGTTTGATTTCATCATCTTCTTTTACTTCACCGCTAAAGCCTTCAGAGGTTTTCAAATTAATAAGAGCAGCTTTAATTGCCCGTAGCGACCGGAGAGATTTTTCATCTTTGGAAAGCATGGCCGTTTTTAATTCGGCCATTACTTTTTGTTCTAAGCTCATTAGAGATTTTTTAGACTGTTTATGTTAATTACTCTTTAATATTACCCTGCATTGCTTCTCCTCATTTCCAGGTCAACAAATTTTTTTTGAAAGTCTTTTGCAAAGGATTTTATATCATCACTCAAGATGTCATGCTTTGTAGCTCGTTGAAATGTGTCGCCCATAGTAAACAGCACCTGGTAAAAAAAATCTGCCATTTCATCAACCATCATTTCTTTTGTCCATAAATCAATTCGCATAGCAGATTTATCCACTCCGTCCCAGAAGGCAATCATGATGGCTTTGGCATTTTGTGGTTTTTGCACGGTGCTCCCGGAAGCGCTCCAGTTTATTTGTTGCGGAACTTTATCAGCATTAAGCTGAACATTGATATTAATATTTGATTCTGTCATGGGATGCAAATTAATACTATTGCATGGTTCACTAAAAATGATGTTTATAATTTCATCACAATTTAGTGTGACATCGTTTTTTCGATAGCTTTCCAAAAAAGATTTGCCGTCATATTCCAGTTATATTTTTTGGCCTGTACTCTTCCTTTCTCAATTAATTTGCTGCGCAGGTTTTCGTTTTGGAAAACGGATATCATTTGCAGGGCAATTTCTTTAAAGTTTTCAGGATTGGCATATAACGCGGCATCTTCACATATTTCGTGGATTGCTGTATTTGGTGAGGTTATAACGGGTACATCACTTTTCATTGCCTGGAGCGCTTGAGTTGCAAAATTTTCAAAAAGCGAAGGGTAGACCATCGCGTATGCTGATGCTGTTATTTTTGCAGATTTTTCAGGTGTTAGTTTTTCTAAAACTTTTACTTCTTCTCTAAATTTAAAGAGCCTGAGTTGGTCTAAAAATTCTTCATATTTTTTCCCATAGTTTCCTGCAAGTATTAATTGCATGCCGCTCTTTTGTCTTTTCTTAAACGCAGAAAAGGCCCTGAGCAAGTTTACCAAATTTTTATCCGGGCCAATTTCGCCGGTATAAATAAAATACTCATTACCGTCAGCATATTTTTCTTTTGTTGTTTCTCTTTCCTCAATATTGATACGGTCAAAAATTTCGTTTATTCCGCTATAAACAACTTCTATTTTATCAGCATCTGTATTGTAATTTTTAATAATGGCCTGCTTTGCGAATTGTGACAGCGTAACAATTACCTTGGTTTTTTTTATAAAGTTTGAAGTAGATCTTTTGTAAAAAATCATGCTGCTTTTTTTCACATCCGGTGAATATGGAATCGCCAGATCGTCTAGCAGAAGGCATTGAGGTATTTTGGTGTTCAGCGAGCACAAACCTTCGGTGCATACAAAAATTTCCGCTTTATATTTTTTGAGTATAGAGGGAATCTTAATATTGTACCAGATATAGGATTGAGCTGCCGTTCTAACATGTGGGCCTGTTACCACAGGAATGATATTTCCGGAAAAAATGAATTCAGGACTGAAAGGTTTGTCAAAAACAAAAATAAAAGTATGCTCCTTATGAGATCTTGTAATGGCTGAAAAAACTTCCTTAATAAAATTGCTTTTCTCTCCCGGTTCATCTTTTACAAGAAGCCTCGTGCTAACGGCTATAACCATTTTTTAATTTATGGATTTTATATGGTTGAGGTAACCTTATAATCAAAGTTGAAGAGAAGTAAATTTTTTTAACCCATATTAAATTATCTCAGCACTTTTAGCTTTACAGTTTCAATACGGGTTTCGCTCACGCTTAAAATATCGAATTGGTAGTCGTCAATAATGATGCGGTCTTTTTGCCGGGGAATCGATTCATGCTGGCTTATTATATAGCCTGATAAGGTTTCTGTTTCTTCATTTTGCCTGAACTCCATTTTATATTTATCAACCAGGTAGTCAAGTTCCAGCCGGCCGCTTAAAATATATTCATTGGCAGAAATTTGTTTATCAACAAACTCTTCGTTTACGTCATATTCATCATTTATATCACCAAAAATTTCTTCCAGTAAATCTTCCATTGTTACAATGCCCGCGGTGCCTCCGAATTCATCAACCACCCATGCAATACTTTTTCTCTCCTTGGTAAATTTATCAATAAGATCTGTAGCGCTCATGCTTTCGGGAATTGTTGGGATAGGTAGCAATATTGATCTGAGGCTTTCAGGGTTCCGAAACAAATCAAGTTGGTGAATATATCCCTGGATATTATCAATATTATCTTCAAATACTACAAGCTTACTGAGTTTTGTGTCAATGAAACGGCTTTTTACTTCGGTTAATGATGAATTGATTTCAATCGATTCTATTTCCTTCCTGGGAATGAGACACTCCCGTATTTTTACATCAGATAATGACAAAACATTTTCAAACAATTCATTGTTCAGTTCCTCACTGTCTTCAGCATCGCTCATTTTGCTTTGCTGAATAAAATGCTCGAGGTCAATTTTTGTAAATGCTTCGCTTTTGTTCTGCAGCTTTACGTTAAAAATATATTTAAGCATCCACTCGGCAATGTTTACAAAAAATGCGGCAATCCATGTAAAAAATGAATAAAAAAACTTTACAATAAAAGAAATAGCAGCACTGCCGGTGATAGCATTATTTTTAGCCCGAAAAATTGCTTTAAAAATAAATTCAAAAAATAAAAGTAAAATTGTTGATATGATCGTTTCCGCGGCCAGTTTTATAAAGGGATTTGAAATGCCCCAATATTTCCAAACGCTGTTGAGGATATCGCTCCAAAGCAAGCCATAAACTACCAGAAGAATATTGAACGCAATAAGCGTTGTGCCAATAAAGCGGGCAGGTTGTTCCATAAATACCGACCATACTTTTCCTGCATAACTGCCTTGTTTCTTTCTTAATTCAACTGAAAGTTTACTTACCGAGATAAAAGCAATTTCTATTCCGGCGAAAAAGCCTATCAATAATAATGAGGCTGCAATGGCTATTATTGTCGTCCAGTCCATGTTACAAAAATATAAAATTGAAAATGAAGAGTTTAACTATTCGTTTTCAAGAAAAGCAGATACTATTTTTTCTGCTTCAATACAGGCGGTGTGAAAATCTTTGTTAATTACGACATTTTCAAAATGTTTTTTAAACGTCATTTCATACGAAGACTTGCTTACCCGTGCCTGTATGGATTCTTCACTTTCTGAGCCGCGGCTTTGGAGCCTGTTGCGCAATTCTTCCAACGAAGGCGCTTGTATAAATAAGGATATTGTATTTACGGGATATTGCTGCTGCACATGGATGGCCCCTTGCACGTCAATATCAAGCACAGGCACTTTTCCCAATGACCAAAGGCGTTCAATTTCTTCTTTCAGTGTGCCATAATATTTTCCTTCATATACCATTTCCCACTCTAAAAATTCTTTATGATGAATCTTTTCCCTGAAGTCATTTTCAGAAATAAAATAATAATCCGCTCCTTCCTTTTCATTACGGCGTGGTTTGCGTGTAGTAGCCGAAACTGAAAATGCCAGTTGCGGAAATTTTTTGAGAAGATAATTAACGATGGAAGTTTTGCCTGCTCCCGAGGGTGCTGTAATTAAAATAAGTTTTTTGTATTGCTTCGTCATTCCATTCTTTTAATAAGTCATCGGGTAATTGGTCAATTGACTAGTATGTCTGTTATTAATTAAATTAGATCCTCACAATTTGCGCCCCTAATTGTTTTAATCTTTCATCGATATTTTGATATCCCCGATCAATCTGTTCGATATTTTGGATGATGCTTTTGCCTTCTGCGCTCAAAGCGGCAATTAGCAGAGCAACACCCGCTCTTATGTCGGGACTACTCATTTGTATTCCTCGTAAAGAATATTTTCTTTCAAGCCCTATAACCACTGCCCGGTGAGGATCGCATAAAACTATATGAGCTCCCATTTCAATAATCTTATCAACAAAAAACAAGCGGCTTTCAAACATTTTCTGATGCACTAACACGCTGCCTTTTGCCTGGGTTGCCACTACTAATACGATGCTGAGTAAATCGGGTGTAAAACCCGGCCACGGATGATCGTAGATTGTAAGTATGGAGCCATCAAGATAAGTTTGTACTTCATACATTTCCTGTTCAGGAATATGAATATCATCACCTGTAAAATTCATTTTTATTCCAAGCTGTTGAAATCTTTCCGGAATAACACCAAGATGATTTATGCCTGCATTTTTAATAGTAATATTACTTTGGGTCATAGCGGCGAGTCCAATAAAAGAACCTACTTCAATCATATCAGGCAAGATCGTATGTGAAGCGCCACTCAATTCATTTACACCTTCAATCATTATCATGTTGCTGGCAATGCCGGAAATTTTTGCACCCATACTATTGAGCATTTTACACAACTGTTGTATGTAAGGCTCGCAGGCTGCATTATAAATATGTGTAGTGCCGGTGGCCATTGCAGCTGCCATTATCAGGTTTGCAGTTCCTGTCACGCTTGGCTCATCAAGTAATAAGTCAGTTCCCCTGAGCTCAGCCGTTTCTAAAAGAAAAAAAGAGGCGTCCTCATCATAATCGAAATAAGCGCCCAATTTTTGAAAGCCTATGATATGAGTATCCAATCTTCTGCGGCCAATTTTATCACCGCCCGGTTTTGGCACATAAGCTTTTTTGAATCTTGCGAGCATAGGGCCTGCAATCATGACGCTACCGCGTAAACGCCCTGTCATTTTTTTGAAAGAAATTGATGAAAGAAAATTAATGTCTATATCATCGGCGCGGAAACTGCATATATGCCTGTCAATTCTTTCAACCGTTACTCCAAGGCCCTCAAGCAATTCGATCTGGAGGTTTACATCGGTTATATCAGGAATATTATTAATTATAACCTTTTCTTTAGTGAGCAACACAGCCGAAATTACCTGTAGCGCTTCATTTTTAGCACCTTGCGGAGATATTTCACCTTGCAGTTTTCTTCCCCCCGTAACTTCAAAAGAGCCCATATACCCTGCGTGTTTTTTTGAAAATAAAATAAAACCCTGGCAATTTCTGATTACCAGGGCTGCAATTTATTTTTTATTTAATTAAAAGTCTACTTAGTATCTTTTTTTCGAGTATTTATTTCTATTATTATTCCTGTTATCTCTACCTTGGTTGTTCCGGTTGTTATTGCGTGAACCAAAATTTTTACGATATTTACCAGCGCCTCCAAATTCGTCCCGGTTGTTATCAACACGGTGCTTTACAAACGGGCGATTGTTAAATTCCAGTTCCCCCTTTGTAATAGAAGCAAGTTCTGTTTGAATGTTATCATCGTGTACCAACTCCTTATGCCAGTTGCTGTAAGTAAGTTTCATATAGTATGCAATGGCATTGGCAAATCCCTGGCGTTTTTCGCTATCCTCTTCCTGTAAGGCCTTATCAATTACTATCTCGATATTTTTCCCAAGGTGATTATATTTTGGATATCTTTTGGGATAGGAAAGTCTTTCCGGCTTTGCTTTTAGTGTTTCGCGTGTGGGTATGGGATATGGGCTGTCAACATCTAGCTTGAAATCGCTTATCAAAAAAAGATGATCCCATAATTTATGACGGAAATCTTCTACGTTCTTTAAATGCGGGTTTAAAAACCCCATGAGCTCTATAATCGCATAAGCATTCTTTTGGCGCTTTTCTCTATCCTCTATTCCTAAAACATATTCTACCATTTTTTGAATATGCCGGCCATATTCTCTTATTTCAAGATGGTTACGGGTTGTATTGTATTCCATGTTCTCAACATTTTCCATTAGCAAATGTATTAATTTAATTTTTAGCGTGCAAAGCCTGATAAAAGATTCCTGTCTTTTAATACTAGGAAGATGATTTAATAAAAATTTTTTTAGACAACCATAGAGCAATCAGTGCCCCGAAACTGTCTGCGGCCCAATCCAATAAATCGAAGCTGCGGCTCGTTATAAAATACCTTTGCATAAATTCTATTGTTAATCCCCAAATGCTTGCAGCCATAGCAATTTTAATAAAATAATTAAAACGCTCCTGCGCTGAATAATGCGATTTATTAAAGGGCCAGCAAAATAAAAAAGTCAGTCCTCCAAACATGCCAATATGAACCCATTTGTCAAAATAAATTTTATCAAGCCATCCCACTTTGGGTATGTCGCTTCCAGGCAGGCAGGTGAGTATAAGTACAATAAAAAACCAGGCAACGCCTGGCAGAAATTTTCTTATTGGAATCTTTTGCATCTAAAAAATTATTCTATGCCACTACCTTTTGATAAGCTTCTGCGTCCATAAGACCAGCAACATCAGCAACATTATCTACTTTCATTTTTATCATCCATCCTTCCCCGTAAGGATCATTATTTACTTTTTCAGGCTCTGATTCGAGGATTGGATTTATCTCGATAATGGTACCTGATATGGGAAGAAAAAGATCACTTACTGTTTTTACCGCCTCAACCGTCCCGAAAACAGCTTCAGATGCTAAGGCTTTTCCTTTTGTTTCTATTTCAACATACACAATATCACCAAGCTCATGTTGCGCAAAGTCAGTAATTCCAACAGTGGCAATATCACCCTTGATTGATACCCACTCGTGATCTTTTGTATATCTCAGATTTTCAGGAAAATTCATAAAGCTCTTTTATTGTTGATGATTCGGTGTGCAAATTAATATTTTATCGCTAATCTATTTTAGCATAGTTATTTTCATTCTTATATTATCTAAGGGCCTGTTATTCTCATCAGTTGGTACACTTGCAATTTTATCTATTACATCGAGGCCACTTACTACTTCACCGAAAACTGTATAGTTCATGTCCAGAAAAGGTGTGCCGCCGATGGTGCGATAGATTTCACGATGATTTTCCGGAATTTTTATTTTAAGCTTTTCCTCCATTCTATCCATCTCATCATCAGTAACTGTTGTTCCTTCCACGATATAGAACTGTGTTGAACTGCTTCTTTTTTCAGGGTTCTCAGCATCAGCTTCCCTTGCTGCTGCCAATGCTCCTTTTTTGTGAAACAACGACGTGTCAAACTCTGCAGGAATTGTGTATTTCAACGAACCTTGTCCCAATAGCTCACCTTTCTTCGCATTTTTGCTTTCTGGATCACCCCCCTGTATCATAAAATCTTTTATAACCCGGTGAAATAACAGGCTATCAAAAAAATGTTCTTTTACCAGTTTTATAAAATTGTCACGATGCAAAGGGGTTTTGTTGTACAATTTTAAAACCATCGTGCCATAATCTGTTGTGAGCATTACCCTATGTTGCTGGCTTTCGTTCACAGATGCTTTTTTTGATGCAGAGCAGGAAATAAGACACGCAACAAAGGGGATGTAAAAAATTTTCTTCATGAATTAGTTTATAGGTTGGAAAATGGATCACCTATTTCCTCAAAGTAAAGCAATATATGATCTTTCAGAAAATTTTCCTGTTCTATCATATTATATTGTGGTAACGGCTTCAACTGCAGAAAGTGTGGCCAGCCCTCGTTATCACGTCCTTCAACTTCATAGTAGCCACTTTGAGCCAGCAGTGAGCATACGGCTATATGTAGCAGGTCCTGCTTTTGCTCCTTGGAAAATTTCTTTTTGACATTGCCCAATTCCTGTATGCCAATTAAAAAGAGTATGGCTTCAACATCGGGTTTCTTTCCAAATTTATTCATGAATTTTTCCTCGAGTCTCCACCACCTTAATTGCAAATCATCATTTGGATTCATATGCTGCAAATTTAATTTATTTATCATCTTTGATTTTAAAATGAATAAGCATGAGCTATGCAATTGAAAAAGATAATTACCTTATCTCCACTGATAAAAATAAAATCAATCTTGATTATATACATGGATTTTTATCCCGATCATATTGGTCTCCGGGTGTAACTATGGAAGTTGTAAAAAAGGCAATGGATGGTTCATTATGTTTTGGAATGTATGCCACTAAAACCGAAACGGAACCTGTCTACACGCAGATTGGTTATGCAAGAATGATCACAGACAAAGCAACATTTGCTTATTTGGCCGATGTTTTTATTGATAAGAACTACCAGGGAAAGGGCTTGGGAAAATGGCTTATTGAAATAATTTTAGCTCATCCCGATCTGCGGGGATTAAGAAGAATATTATTAGCAACGAAAGATGCCCACAAACTGTACGAGCAATGTGGTTTCACTCCTATCAATAATCCTGAAAGATACATGGTATATAATGCCACCGGGTATAAAGGCAAATAGAAGTATTTTCGCAAAAATTTTTAAAGATGTTACAGCTTGCTTTTATAAGGCAGAATACTGAATTCGTAAAAGAAAGGTTGAAGGTAAAAGATTTTAAGCAACCTGAATTAATTGATGAATTACTAAGTTGGGATGATAAAAGAAGGGAATACGAACGTAAAGAGCAAGAATTGTTTGCGAAAATTCGCTTGGTCTCTAAGGAAATTGGTGAATTAATAGCAGAAAATGAGATCACCAAAGCAGAAATAAAAAAAAAGGAAGTAAAAGAATTAAAGTCTATTATTTTTCCAGACGGATTAGAGGCCGAAAACAGGATTAGGGAATTGCTTTATTTAATTCCCAATCTTCCCCATGCCTCTGTTCCTTTGGGCAAAACACCGGAAGAAAATGAAATTGTGAGAGAAGGAGGAGATAAACCTAAATTGAATCACAAAGCATTGCCCCATTGGGAGCTTGCAAAAAAATATGACCTTATTGATTTTGAATTAGGCAATAAAGTGACAGGAAGTGGTTTCCCGTTTTACAAAAATAAAGGGGCAAAATTGCAGCGTAGTCTTATCCAATATTTTTTGGATTATAATACAGCGGCTGGTTACACAGAATATGAGCCTCCATTAATGGTTAACGAAGCGAGCGCCTACGGTACCGGGCAATTGCCAGACAAGGAAGGCCAGATGTACTTTGTAAATGAAGACAAATTGTACCTGATACCAACTGCCGAGGTGCCGGTTACTAATATTTATCGCAACGAAATAGTAAAGGAAAATGATCTGCCATTAAAGATGACTGCATATAGCCCGTGTTTTCGGCGGGAAGCTGGCAGTTATGGAAGAGACGTTCGTGGATTAAATCGCGTGCACCAGTTTGACAAAGTTGAAATAGTCCAACTAGCGAATCCTGAAAAGAGCTATGATACATTAGAGGATATGGTGGGTCATGTTGAAAAGCTTTTGCAAACTCTTAACCTGCCTTATCGTATTCTGCGGTTATGCGGCGGTGATATGAGTTTTGCATCTGCGCTTACTTATGACTTTGAAGTATATAGCGCTGCACAGCAAAAATGGCTTGAAGTAAGTTCCGTGAGTAACTTTGAAACATTTCAAAGCAATCGAATGAAGATACGTTTTAAAACCACTGAGGGGAAAACACAGCTTGTTCATACGCTTAATGGCTCATCATTAGCATTGCCAAGAATCGTTGCCGCCCTACTTGAAAATAATCAATACGAAGGCGGCATTCGGATACCACAACCTTTGCATCATTATTTTGCATCAAAAGAAATAAATTGACTCCCTCAACCATTTGGCCCGCACGATTAATTTGTAGTTAAAAAACTTTTTTCTGCAATAATTTTCTTTTGATATTGTTAGTTTTAAAGAGCAATAGCAAGGTTAAACCGGCTGTGATTTTTTGAGTCTATAGCTAAGTCTAAAAATTTTACTGATCAGCTTTATAAGGCTTTTTCTAATTAAACGAGACAAATTTCAATGTCAGTATCTAATCAATTGAAAAATCAGCATTTGTTGTGGAGGGCTGCATTTGGTCCAATGGCACAAAATGTAAACCAACTCCAGGATGTTTCACAAAAAGACCTATACCAACTTCTTATAAAGACTTCATCAAAAAACCCGGAACAGTTTGGTATAGCTAACAATCTGTTCGACGGCCTTGTAAAAGGTGTACAGGATGTAGGGATGATGCAAAAACTTTCGCAGGATCAAAAAAAAATGCTTAGGAAACAATCGGTACAAGATCTCAAAAACCTCAATCTCAAATGGCTTGGCCAAATGATTAACAACGAAGACCAGTTGAGGGAGAAGATGAGCCTTTTCTGGCATGGACATTTTGCTTGTCGTGTTATTAACATATTTTTTCAGCAGCAACTTTTAAATATAATTCGCGACAATGCCTTAGGCAACTTTGGAGATCTTTTGCGTGAAGTAAGCAAAAGCCCGGCGATGCTCTCGTTTTTAAATAATCAACAAAATAAAAAGCAACACCCAAATGAGAACTTTGCAAGAGAAGTAATGGAGCTTTTTACAATGGGACACGGCAATTATAGTGAAAATGATGTGAAAGAAGGGGCAAGAGCATTTACAGGATGGGGTTTTAATATGAAAGGAGAATTTCTTAACCGGCCTTTTCAGCATGATACAGGCACCAAAATTTTTTTAGGTAAAAGAGGAAATTTTGACGGGGACGACATTATAGATATTTTATTGGAGCAAAAACAAACGGCAAAATATATTACGCAAAAGATATACAGGTATTTTGTAAATGACACACCTGATACGTCAAAGACAGAATTGCTTTCCGACAGATTTTACCAAAGTGGATATGATGTAAAAAGATTATTGACAGATATATATACAAGTGATTGGTTTTACAGTGAAAAAAATATAGGTAATCGCATTAAGTCACCGATAGAATTATTGGTGGGTATAAGAAGATTTATTCCTATGGAACTCGAAAGACCTGAAATGCAATTGCTATTTGAACGGGCACTTGGGCAAATATTATTTTATCCTCCGAATGTTGCCGGCTGGCCAGGCGGAAAGAACTGGATAGACAGCAGTGCACTGATGTTGAGAATGAGAATTCCTCAAATTCTCACAGATGCTGATGAGTTTGTAATTAAGCCAAAGGATGATGACGATACAATGATGGGCATGGAAGGTGTAGATACAAGGCCGAAAGAAAGACAAGTAAACATAAAAGTCGACTGGGATTCAGTTACAAAGGTTTTTGATACAACTTCAAAAGATAATCTTTTAGATAAAATAAGTGACGTTGTATTGCAGACAAAAAGTAAAATTAGCCCAAATATCCTTGAAAGGTATGTCGACAGAAATGCAAGGGATGCCTATATCAAAACGACAATAGTTGAGTTAATGAGCACCCCGGAATATCAATTATGTTAGCGAGCAGCTTGAATGATAAAACAGTTTTAATTTTCAATCTTTTAAAATGTTATTCAAACGAAGGGAGTTTTTGCAGGCAGGATCTTTGGCAACTGCATCTTTGATGTTGCCAAAATTTTTGAAAGCTTTCGATGGCAAAGTGATGGTTCCTCCGGGGAATAAAGTATTGGTTGTTTTGCAGTTTAGCGGAGGTAATGATGGGCTTAATACTATAATTCCTGTAAGAAATGATATTTATTATAAATCACGTCCCAGGCTTGGAATTGAAAAAGATAAAGCTTTGTCTCTAACTGACGAAGTAGGAATAAATCCTGCATTGGCGACATTTAAACAGTTGTTTGATGACGGAAATCTTGGCATAATAAATAGCGTTGGTTATCCTAATCCTGATCGTTCACATTTTAGAAGCATGGATATATGGCAAAGTGGGAGTGACAGCGATAAATATATTTATACGGGTTGGCTGGGCCGGTATCTTGATGCGCAATGTAGTGGATGTGCGAAGCCAACGCAGGCGCTTGAAGTAGATGATGTATTAAGCCTTGCATTAAAAGGGGAGAACAACAAGGGACTAGCCGTAAAAGATCCAAAGCATCTCTATAATACCAGCCATGAAAAATATTTCAAACAAATAAATGCCGCACACGAGCCCGGCGAGGAAACCGTTGACTATCTTTATAAAACTTTAAGTGAAACACTTAGCAGTGCAGATTATATTTTTGAACAAAGTAAGCTGCATCCCTCCTCGCAAACTTATCCCTCTACGGTAACCGGTAAAAATCTAAAAACGATTGCTTCGCTCATTTTGAGCGATATCAATACCAAAGTTTATTACTTAAGCCTTGGTAGTTTTGATACGCATGTAAACCAGGAGAATCAACAAAAAAGATTGTTTACTGAATTAAATGATGCTATTAGCGCATTTGTAAAAGATCTGAAAGACAATAACCGATTCCAGGATGTAATGCTGATGACGTTTAGTGAATTTGGAAGAAGAGTTACCCAAAATGCAAGCGGTGGAACAGATCACGGTACAGCTAATAACATGTTTTTTGTAAGTGGCGCATTAAAACAAAAAGGTTTAATTAATGCAATGCCAGATCTTGGGGATTTAAATGAAGGCGATTTAAAACATAGGGTTGATTTTAAAAATGTATACGCCACTGTATTACGTAAATGGCTGGACGCAAATGATAAAGAAATATTGGGAAAACAATATGAACTTATGAATTTTGTGTAAGTATTTAGAAACTGTGCAGGAGTTACAACCGCTAAATTATTTTCGCCAGGTTTTTCGGATAAAACCACCTGACGAATTTAGAACTTCAAGTTTCTAATTTTCCGTTTAATAAATATGTTATGCGCTTCCTGTCTTTTCCTTAACTATATTATTAAGCGATTTCAGTCTACTGAAAATTAATATTCCTCCGATAAATGCTGCAATTACGAGTATTAGAAAGAAAACTTTCTTATCAGTAAATTCATCCCAGAAACTAGTCATAACTCCGGCAATTTTGCCGCCTATCGCTGTTGATAAAAACCACCCACCCATCAATAGTGCAGTAAGCCTTGCAGGTGCCAGTTTTGACACCAATGAAAGTCCGATCGGGCTTAAAAATATTTCACTGATTGTAAAAACAAAGTACGTGCCCCAAAGCCATATTGCTGAAGTTTTATCAGTATAAACAGACGGTACGGATAATACCGCAAAAACCATTACCAATGATGAAAGGCCTGAAATAAATAATGCCATTCCAAATTTAGTGGCAGTAGTAGGTTCTTTATTTCTCTTTCGCAGGTATCCGAAGAAAGGAACGAATATTAAAGTGAGCACTACAATAAATAAAGGATTTATTGATTGAAATAATTCTGTATTGGCAAGTTTTTCACTTCCCCCGGGGGGCCTTTTATTTGCAGGAACATTATTGTAATATGGGTCAGGCCCCATTACCTGCACGACTTTTGTTTTTTTATCAACTATTCTTCCATCTGCAAGACTATCATAATTTGCCGTTGATGCAACTACAGGAGATTTATCTTTTACCTCAACAAAATATTTATCAACCTTGTCAACCAATCTTTGACTATCACTTACAGTTTGAAGAAAGCCTAATGTGCCTGCAATTTTTTCTGTAGTTGGTGAAACCGTCCGGTCTGTATGTTTCTGAGCCCATAATGTAAGCCCTGTTGAGTTTTGGTTATAAATCGTCCAGAAAATTATTGAAATCGCAAATATAAATAAAAGGGCTCCAATCCCTCTTTTGTCCTGTCCTTTCGCCCCTATATAAAGCGAAATATAAAAGGCAATGATAGGAAGACATGCAAACATAAATGCATCGTTCGATTGGCTTCCCATAATAGTTGTTCCAAAAATATATGTTGGAACCAGCCAACCTATTATGGCGGCAATTATCGCTGGCAAAAAAACATACCCAAATATTTTTCCGGTAGACATATCTTCTGCCCTCGTTTCTTTTTTTACCTCTCCTTTTCTTACATCTTTAAGCGAGGTGCCAAGAACGATCATGCCAATAATAAGGCCTACACCAGCAGCAGCAAATGCATAACCCCAACCATATTGATTTCTTAAATAAGCCGCAACAAAATTGCATACGAGAGCACCAACATTTATGCCCATGTAAAATATATTATAGGCATTATCCTTAAGTGGTTTTAAGTCTTCACGATTGTAAATATTTCCAAGAAGTGTGGAAATATTTGGTTTGAAAAAACCATTTCCTACAATTATTAAACCCAGGGAAAGATATAATGCAGTATCTCCTGGTAACGCAAGACCAAAATAGCCAAGTGACATCAAAGTGCCACCCAAAAAAATTGACCTTATATAACCTAAGTATCTATCTGCAAGTAATCCTCCTATGAATGGGGTGAGATAAACCAAAGCAATAAAACTCCCGACTACGTCAGCACCCATTTTCTCAGTAAATCCTTTGCCACCTGTTTTATCGTCAATTAAATAAAGTAGTAAAATTCCAACCATTAAATAGTAAGCAAACCGCTCCCACATTTCAGTAAGAAAAAGTACGTATAAAGATCTCGGATGTTTGCCTTTCTTAATCTCTTCCGTATCAATAGGAATTAACTGGTCTTGCATATTATTAAGGTTTCTTTTAAAATTTAAAATAAATGCACTATTATTTTGTAAAATACATATAAATTTTAAATACCAAAATTCAATCTTGCAATACTGAAATTCATGGAATAGCAATTCTTAAATAAGCGGGAATGATTTAAAATCGTTAATTCATAACTTGCACCTCTTTTCCTTTAAAACTAAAACCTGTCTTTTGAAAATTCTTGTTATTGGTGCTGGTGGAAGAGCCCACGCTTTTTCCTGGAAAATTAAACAAAGCGAGCTTTGTACAAAATTATTTATTGCTCCCGGAAATGCAGGCACCGCACAGCTTGGTGAAAATATCAATATCGATATGAATGATTTTAATTCAATTAAAGCTTTATGTATAGATAAAGAAATAGAGATGGTTGTGGTGGGACCTGAAGAGCCACTGGTAAATGGCATATACGATTTTTTCAAAAAAGATAAGGATCTGAAGAAGATCATCATTACAGGCCCATCTGCAGAGGGCGCTACCCTTGAGGGCAGTAAATCTTTTGCCAAAGCGTTTATGCAAAGGCATAAAATTCCGACGGCATATTATAAGGAATTTGATTTTGATTCTTATGAGCAAGGACTAAGCTATATAAGAAATCATAAGTTGCCGGTCGTTCTCAAAGCTGACGGACTTGCTGGCGGGAAAGGAGTTCTCATATGTAACAATCACGTGGAAGCGATAGGAGAATATGAGTTAATTATACAAAAAGCAAAATTCGGGAAAGCAGGAAAAAAGGTTGTAGTGGAGGAATTCTTAAATGGAATTGAGCTCAGCATTTTTGTTCTAACCGATGGTAAAAATTATGTTTTGTTGCCCGAAGCTAAAGACTATAAAAAGATTGGGGAAGCAGATACAGGGCTGAATACAGGCGGAATGGGTGCCGTAAGTCCCGTGCCGTTTGCTACAGAAAATTTTATGAAGAAAGTAGAAGAAGATATCATAAAGCCAACAATAGCGGGGTTGAAGAAAGAAAAAATAGACTATAATGGCTTTATATTTCTTGGATTAATAAAGGTAAACGATGAGCCCATGGTAATCGAATATAATTGCCGGATGGGAGATCCTGAAACCGAAGTTGTGCTTCTGCGACTAAAAAATGATTTGGTCAAATTGCTAATGGCCGCAGATAAGCAACAATTGAATTCAGAAAAAATATCAATAGATAAAAGAGCTGCTGCTACTATAGTGGCTGTAAGCGGGGGTTATCCGTTAGCATATAAAAAAGGACTGTATATTGATTTTGGATATCTTGAAAATCCGGAGGCCATAAAACATATCAATGCAGAGGGGGGTGTTATGGTTTTTCACGCAGCCACCAAACAGGAAGGCGGCGATGTTGTAACTAACGGTGGCAGAGTACTCGCAGTTTCATCTCTTGCAGACACATTGGCCGAATCAATTGAACTTTCAAAGGAAATTTTGCGCCAAATTCATTTCGACGGAATGTATTACAGGGGTGATATAGGTTACGAATTCATTGAATAATTTTGACCCTTTGCCTTCATTATTTGAGCCGGGAATTTGTTCTTCATACTTACAAAATCTCATATAATTTAATGTGGCAAATTCCGCATAAATTCCTATCATTCTACGTTTATCAGTTCGTAGATAGCTTTTATTTAAATACTTAAATCTAAATCTGTTAACAATTGTTAATTCAAATTATTTCCTACAACTTTGCATCCATTAGTAATTTTTCAATATACCTCCAATAAAAAACATGGGCCTTTTTAATTTTTTTACACAGGAAATAGCGATTGATCTTGGTACGGCAAATACACTAATAATTCATAACGATGTTGTAGTTGTAAATGAACCTTCTATTGTTGCATTAGATAGGAATAATCCTAAAAATATACTTGCAGTAGGTAAAAAGGCTTTGATGATGCACGAAAAGACCCACGAAAGCATTCGCACCGTGCGTCCTTTAAAGGATGGAGTTATAGCAGATTTTAATGCTGCCGAACTGATGATCAGGGAAATGATAAAAAAAATTTATCCCAAAAAGCCATTATTTCCTCCGAGCTGGCGAATGATGATTTGCATACCGAGCAGCATCACAGAAGTGGAAAAACGTGCAGTGAGAGATAGTGCCGAACAGGCTGGGGCCAAAGAAGTATATCTTCTTCACGAACCGATGGCTGCTGCTTTGGGTATAGGAATAGATGTGGAAGAACCGGTAGGAAATATGATTATAGATATTGGCGGGGGTACTACAGGCATTACCGTTATTGCGCTTGCAGGTATTGTTTGTGATCAATCCATACGAATTGCAGGCGACGAGTTTACAGGCGACATTATGGAAGCATTGCGCAGGTATCACAGCCTTCTTATTGGTGAACGTACAGCAGAACAGATTAAGATCCAGATTGGCGCTGCAATGAAAGACATTGATAATCCTCCTGAAGATATGCCTGTAAACGGCCGCGATCTGGTAACAGGTATTCCAAAGCAAATAATGGTCAGTTACCAGGAAATTGCCGAAGCGCTTGATAAGTCCATTTTCAAGATCGAAGAAGGAATTTTGAAGGCATTAGAAACAACCCCTCCGGAACTTGCTTCAGATATATACCGTCGTGGATTATATTTAACAGGTGGCGGCGCTTTATTGAGAGGTCTTGATAAAAGACTCGCTGCTAAAATTAAACTCCCTGTTCATATTGCGGATGACCCCCTTAAAAGTGTTGTAAGGGGTACGGGACTTGCATTAAAGCATTACGACCGCTATCCCTTCGTGATGAGGTAAAGAATCTTCATTTACTTTCTTATCCGACATAAATGAGACGGCAAAAAAACTTTACACAACCAAAATTCTTAGAAGGAGCACTTGTGTCTTTGCAAAACAATGCTATTTTATATAAAGAAAATTGAGGAGGTTAGCTTATGCGTAACATTTTAATTTTCATTCGCATCTATTTTAATTTCCTTTTCTTTTTGCTATTGATGGGCATTTCATTATTTATGCTTTTCAATTACAATCGTTATCAACACGCAGTTTATTCAGCCGCGGCGGGTGAAGTTACTGGAAGGATAAGTAAACAATTTAATGACGTTGAATATTATTTTCAGCTCAAAAAAACAAACGATTCGCTGGTGAAAGCGAACGAAATTCTTTATAATAAACTTAAAGAAGATTTCGACTTACCAGATACAATTTCAAAGCTTGCAATCGACACCATAAAAGTGGATACCCTTTTGAGACAAAGAAAGTATTTATTTATGCCCGCAAAAGTAGTTGGCAATTCTGTAAGCCAGGTCAACAATTACCTGCAATTACACAGAGGTTTGCAGCAAGGAGTGGTGCCGGATCTTGGTGTTACTGATATCAATAATTCCGTTATCGGAACCGTTGTTGATGTAAGCAATAATTATTCAGTCGTTATGAGCCTTCTCCATCGCCAAAGCAATATTAGCGCAAAACTCAAAAAAACAGGTGAAACAGGAAGTGTTATTTGGGATGGCGTTCAGCCAAATGTTGTTGTACTTAAAGATATTCCAAGAGAAGTAAAAATTAATAAGGGAGATACTGTAATAACAAGCGGCTTTTCGGATAAATTTCCATATGGCCTTCTTATAGGCACAATAAAAGAAATTGTGAACGATAAGGCCAACAATACTAATATTATCAAAGTACAAACCGCGGCAAATTTTTATAACCTGCAATACGCTTATATTATCAATAATCTTCAGAGAGAGGAACCCCAGCAACTTTTAAAAAGTGTAAAGAAAAAGAATGAGTAGTCTCGTAAAAAACATAGTCCGCTTTTGCCTTTTTATTTTTGTCCAGGTGTTTATTCTTAACGAGATTCCACCATTGCATCATCTTATTACTCCATATATATATTTTTTATTCATACTTTGGCTGCCATTTAAAATGGGGAGACGAAGTGTTATGATTCTTGCCTTTGTTCTTGGATTTGCACTTGATTCGTTTACTAAAACTTATGGGCTTCATGCAGCGCCTTGTGTACTTATCGCATACCTGCGCCCGTTTTTGATTAATCTCCTCATTTCGCAAGAGGGTGCTGAAAGCAATTACAATGAGCCTTCCATTAAAAGCATGGGATTTACTCCTTATTTTACTTATGTTGCAATTTTAACTTTGCTTCATCATTCATTACTTTTCTTTTTAGAAGCCTTGCAAACCGGCGGATATTTTTACTTTCTTTTAAAAACGCTGTTATCTTCAGGGATCAGTCTTTTGTTAATTCTTATAACAGAATTAATATTTGTAAGAAAGCAGAGATTTAGAACAAATACAGTGTAGACATATTATTTTTGCAGAATATTTCGTTGTTTACTTTCTCAATTTCGCTAAAATCATTCTAATTCTGTGCCTGCGTTTAACCAACCCCGAAAAAATATTATTATTATCATTTTTATTTTAATGAGCCTTATCATAATTATCAGGCTTTTTAACCTCCAGGTTCTTAATACCAAATATTCGGTAATGGCAGATGAGCAAGGTAAGTTTCGAAAAGTAATTTACCCGGACAGAGGAGTTCTTTTTGATAGAAACGGGAAAGCAATTTTGAGAAACACAATTATTTATGACCTCATGGTTACTCCCAGCAAACTGAGAGGAATGAACCTGGACACCACGGCCCTTTGTCGCATTCTTGATATTGATACTGTCGAATTTAAGAAGAGAATTATTACTGCCATTATTAAAAACAGGAGTTACCGCCCATCTGTATTTGATCCATTGCTTCCCCAGGAAAAAATTGCAAGGCTCAATGAGAGCATGTACAAATTTGTTCCTGCATTTTACCTGCAGGAGCGGCCAGTTCGTGATTATCCCTTTGATGCGGGAGGTAATATCCTTGGGTATTTATCTGAAGTAGATTCATCTTTTTTAAAAAGACATGACAGCGAAGGATATCAAATGGGGGATTATGCCGGAAAAACAGGCCTTGAACGTAGTTACGAAAGAGTTTTGATGGGCCAGAGAGGAATTGAGTTTTGGAAAAGGGATAACAAAAACCGGTTAACTGATCGGCTTGAAAAAGGAAAGTATGATACTGCTGCAATACCGGGCAGCAATATGCACCTGGCACTCGATGTAAATTTGCAGATGCTTGGTGAGCATCTTATGGAGAATAAAATAGGGGCAATCGTTGCAATTGATCCAAAAACAGGAGGGGTGCTGGCAATGGTAAGTAGTCCGACTTTTGATCCGGGCCTATTAGCCGGTTCTGAAAGAAAGAAACATTTTGCTGAATTGCTTTTGGATCCGAGGCTGCCGATGATTAACAGAACGGTAAATGCATATTATTCTCCGGGGTCCACATTCAAAACATTGCAAGCGCTGATAGGTCTCCAGGAAGGTGTAATATCAACGTCAACCAGGTTTTTATGCACCGGCGCATTTTATGGATGCGGTAAGCCAATGGGTTGTCTCGATCCGGGTAACTTTAATTTGAAGGAAGGGATTACCGTTTCGTGCAATACTTATTTTGCTAACGTGATGCAGCGTACAATAAATAACCCTGCTTATGGGTCTGTTGACAGCAGTTTAAAAGTTTGGGACAGTTATATGTACTCCTTCGGGCTGGGCCATAAGTTGGGCATAGATATTCCTACTGAAAAGAGCGGTTTAATCCCCACGCCAAAAACCTATAATAAAATCTATGGAGAGGGACACTGGAACTTTTGCACTTTCAGATCTGTCAGTATTGGCCAGGGTGAAGTAAATGTTACACCGCTGCAGGTGGCTAATGAAATGGCTTATCTCGCAAATAAAGGTTGGTATATAACCCCTCATTTGGTTGATTCAATTGAAGGAGGAGATACCTATGGTATGCTGGATTCGTTTAAGAGTAAGCATCATCCCCTTTCAATTCCGGACACAGTTTTCAACGCTGTGCACGATGGTATGCAGGGTGTAATGGAAAGAGGCACAGCAGCAGCAGCGAAGGTGCCGGGCATTGTTGTTTGTGGTAAAACAGGTACCGTAGAAAATTATTATAAGGGAGTGAAGCAAAAATCGCATGCTTTTTTTGCAGCCTTTGCTCCAAGAGAGAATCCTCGTATAGCTATTGCCGTTATATGTGAAAATGCCGGGTTTGGTGCTTCTTCTTCGGCTCCTATCGCGAGCCTTATGATAGAGCAATACCTAAAAGATTCCATACCAGAGCCTGATAGAAAAGCCAAAATAGAAACGCTTTCAAAATTAAATTTGATGCCTGCCCGTATCTATGAGGCTATTCGTCACCGTGATTCGCTAATACATGCTAAGGATACTTCTTATTTAACGGAAAAGGGATATATTAAAGTGGCAAAAGATACTATGGAAATTGATGAGGAAGATGATACGGAGACTTTAGATAAATTAAAAAAATCTAAACAAAAGGAAATTTTACTTAACGATACATTACCTGCTAAAAGCAACACGCGTATCAAGCAACCATTGGAGGCTACTTTGCCAGAAAAGCAAAAGAAACCAAACAATGCAGATTCTATAAAGTAAATAGCATTATATATTTTAGATGCATGACAAGGCTATTATATCAAAAGGAATTGATTGGGTAACTGTTTGGCTTTATATCATTTTTGTGATGATTGGGATCCTTTGCATTTTTTCTGTTGAATACCACACGAATGAAAACATTCTGCAGAATATAATTGGGTTGAAAAAAAATTATTCAAGACAAATATTGTTTCTGGCAATTTCTGCTTTTATAGCAATATTCATTTTACTTACTGATAGTAAATTTTTTACAGCAACGGCTAACATAAGTTATGTTTTAGGAATTATACTTATGATAGCGACGTTTTTTGTTGGTAAAAATATCAATGGCTCAAGATCGTGGATACCGCTGGGCTTTTTTAATCTTCAACCTGTGGAAACGTGTAAAATATTTACGGCATTGGCGTTGTCAAAATATTTATCCCGCCCCGAGACTAATTTTGAAAAGCCACGGTCTCAGCTAATTGCTGCAGCCATTGTATTAACGCCGGCGGCTTTTTCCATACTACAAAATGAAACGGGCCTTGCTTTGGTTTATTTTTCATTTCTTATTCCAATGTATCGTGAAGGTTTACCTCCCGTTTATCTCATTATAGGCTTTTCATTTGCAGTGCTTGTGGTGGCTACTATTTTAGTTGAAAAGAATACCCTTGCTATTATTATTACTGTAATTGCATCGGCAATAATTTATTTTTTACGTAGAAGTATTAAAAGAGATAAAGCAATTCTAATCGTAATCCTTGGTCTTTGGCTGATTTCCGTGGGTATTCAGAGATTTGCTGTACCCTACATTTTTCAACATGTGCTGCAACCATACCAGGTAGAACGAATTTTAAACACTTTTGGAGTAGATTATGTGCCTTATGATGATGCCAATGCAAGGAAACTTGATGAACAAAAAGAAAAAGAAGAACTTAAAACAAAGACCTTGAAAAAGGCAAAGGAAAATTACAATGTAAAACAATCTAAAATTGCTATTGGTTCCGGGGGGGTTATGGGTAAAGGCTTTTTAAAAGGAACCCAAACCCAGGGAGACTTTGTTCCGGAACAGCATACGGATTTTATTTTTACAAGTGTCGGAGAGAACTTCGGATTTATCGGCAGCGGCCTTGTCGTTATTTTATACATGTTGTTTTTATTGCGTATGCTGTTTCTTGCCGAAAGGCAACGAAGCACTTTTAGTCGCGTGTATGCATACAGTGTCGCCGCAATTTTATTTTTTCACGTGTCAGTAAATATCTGTATGACCGTGGGGCTGGCTCCAGTAATAGGTATCACCTTACCCTTGATGAGTTATGGGGGATCTTCGTTACTAACTTTTACTATTTTAATTTTTATTATGGTCCGGCTGGATGCCGACAGGCAAATGATTTTAAGGTAATTTTAAATATGAAAATTATACCGCTCAGCGAAGGGGCTTTTACTGTCGACCAATCAAAAAAATTCATTCCTTTTCAAGCCGGCAAAGACGATTTACAGCAAAGAACAAAAGGGAGTTTGCTGGTGGAAATCCAACCATTTGTTGTTATAACTTCAAATGACGTGTTGTTATTGGATACCGGGCTTGGTTTTGCTGATGATAAAAATTATTTACAAATACATAGCAACCTGGCGTTAAATGACATCAGCCCTGATGACGTGACAAAGGTGTTGCTTTCTCATTTGCATAAAGATCACTCAGGAGGGATAAGTATGCCAGGCAAAAAAGAATTAAGCTTCAAAAATGCGGTCTATTACATTAACAGGAAAGAATGGGATTTTGCGTTTCAAAAAAATTCTACATCCTACCATACTGAAGATTTTATTGCATTACAAAAAAGTGATCAGTTGCAATTCACAAACGGTAATGGCATGATTAGTGATGATATATTTTTTGAAATGACTGGTGCGCATAGTCCCTTCCACCAGGTATTTCTGATAGATGACAAGGGTGAGAAGGTTTTTTTTGGTGGGGACGTGGCACCGCAGCTTCAGCAGATGAAAAATAAATTTAAAGCAAAATATGATTATGATGGAGTTAAGGCTATGGAGTTAAGACAGAAATGGTGGAAACAGGGAGAAGAAGAAAAATGGACATTTCTTTTTTATCACGATTTAAAATATCCAATTTATAAATTTTAAATCTCTTTCAAAAAAAAGGCCTGCCCTAAAAAGGGCTGGCCGTTGCTAACCTATGAAAAACACCTAATTACAAAAATAGGAGAATTTTTAGTTTCTCCAATTTTCATTTTATTTCTATAAATTAAGTATGATAATAATTAGTGGCGTAAGTTGCCCAATCGTTGCTGGTTGCGGTTTTTGAGTCGCTGAATTAATACAGAACGAAAATCCCTTTCAGCATTAAATAGCTTATTTACCCTCTGCGGACCGATTATTTTTTCAAACGAGCCTATATATTTTTTTCTTATGTTGAGGAGTTTTTCATCACGCTCGATCACGTTCGGGTCTTTCTTATCCAATTGAAGATTTCTTATTTCATTTTCATATTGATTATAGATTGGCCAAAATTTTTGCGCTTCATCTGGTGTGAGTTGTAATTTTTGCGTAATGAAAGCAGTCTTTAATGCCTGTATCTTTTCTGCACTCGTCTCATCGCCATTCTGCGCTTTTACAAAAGAAAAGCTTCCGAGCATGATAAACAATATGAGTAAATATTTTTTCATTTTATAATTTTGATTTTTTATCGGTTTCTGCATCTATCTTATCCAGATACTCATTCAAAGTATTTTCATTTAACAAGTAATCTTTCTCGCTCGGCATTTCACTTACATCTGTATTATTTATCAGCAATTCATTATCCATCACAGTGCCGTTGTTTTCAAGATATTTAGCAATATCATCATCGCTGAGTTTCGCAATTGCGGCATTTAAATCATCCTCCGTTTTATATTTAAATGAAGCTTTTATATAATCCGGAAGCGTTGCTGAAGCCGCAATAGTGGTTTTAACGCGGATAGTATCTTTATGAGACCTGTTGAATATTTGAAGGGAACTTACCGCAATAACACCTGTTATAACTGCTGCGGCTGCATACTTCAACCATGAACTTCTTGTTTTCATGGTAACAATTTTAGCCGGCTGCGGAGTAACTTTTTCAATTATATTTTCAGGTAATGACTCAAAATAACCGCGAGGAACTGAAAAAATATTATCTCCTTTCAAAGCATATAACATTGGAGAAAGCTTACGCAATTCATCTTCAGCACTCTCCGAATATGCTGCCTTCGCCTTTTCAAGGGTGTCCTCAGCAAAAATGTTGAAATATCCCTCGGGCATAGAAAAAACATTCTCTTTTTTTAAGGAGCGTAACACCGGAGAAAGTTTACGTAATTCTTCGTCAGCACTTTCAGGATATAGTGCCTTAACTTTCGCAAGAATGGAATCGCTCAGGGTATCAAAATATCCTTCGGGCACCTGGTGTAAATTACTTTTAGGGATGTTATCCATCCCCTCGGAACTATTAAGTATAGCATAATCAAAAATCCGAATATGTAACTCATTAAAGTATCCTTCCGGTACCTGGTAAAGGTTGACCTTTTCCAGTCCAGCCAGTAAAGGACTTATAGCCTTTAACTCATTTAATATTTCGGGCGAATTCTTCATTACAATACCTGTGACTAACTTATTTGTTAAAAGTTTAATTATTTAATATAAATTCTTCAATTTTTTTGGCCGCATGATGGTAGCTTGCCTTCAGAGCTCCCTCGCTGGTATCCAGCACTTTACTCATTTCTTCATAAGGCATTTCATCATAATATCTGAGGTTAAAAACGAGCCTTTGCTTTTCGGGCAAATTTTGAATGCCAAGTTGCAATTTCCACTCAAGCTTATTTGCGTCGAAATTCGTATCACTTTTCAGTTTATTACTTAAGCCATTTTCCACGTCACTCAATGAAACAGAATTTCTTTTTTTCTGCTGGCTTAAAAAGGTAAGGGATTCATTAGTTGCAATCCGGTAAAGCCACGTATATAATTGACTATCCTCCCTGAAGTTTTCCAGGCCTTTCCATACCTTGATAAACATATTTTGAAGAACATCATTTGTATCGTCATGATCTACTATCATTCTTCGTATATGCCAGTATAACTTTTCCTGGTACTTTTTGATAATAGCTGTAAAAGCCCGCTCTTTGGTTGCCGGTTCTTTAAAACTTTGTAAAAGTTCCTGGTCATCTTGATGGGTCATAATTATCTTTATGTCAGCAAAAATAGAAAAACCTGATGTACGATAATAATTTAGGGGAAAGGTTTAATTATATGCCGGCTTATTAACTTTTCTCTTTGAATATCATTTTTATAAACTCTGAAAAGCCCGCTTTTATAAATTCTCTTTTTGGAAGAGAATTTAGCAATTTGATTTCCTCGGAAATACTGGTTTCATTGTCAAGAAATTTAAAAACTTTATCGGCGGTATTTTTTTTAAACAGGAGAGAAAAAATAGTTTTTCCTTGTAAAAGATTCCTGGAAAGTATATGTAACAACGTGCTATCATAAAATGAAAAGCGCTTTTTTATTTTATGGTTTTTATCAACGCTTTTCTTTAGAATTAAATTTTCAATAATTTTATCGGACTGTTTCTGGATGAAGCGGAATGTATAACCTGTTGAAGCCTTTGTTTGTCCGCCGGCTGTTCCTATATAATACATTCCATTCCTAAAAAAGGGAAAATCCTCATTCGTCATTGGAATCACTCCAAATTCCTCGTCAGTAATTATATATTCAGGAACTTTTAGAAAGCACTCTAAATAATTTTTAAGTGCCACATCATAATCTTCAGCAGGAAGAAGTTGTTTACTAAATAGCGTGTATTCAACGAGAGCCCTTTTAGAAGACAAAGGCAAAACATACGCGAAAGTTGTTCCCACGATTTGAGGTATTCTAAAATCCATTAATGTTGCTTCTCGTGCATTAAAACAATTATCCCGGCTTTCAATTATCCAACCCTTGAAATGTTGAAGCAAATAAAATTTGCCCTTTTGTCTTGGTGAAGAACTATAGAGCGAATTAAAAATTATTGTATTTCTGCCAGGCGAAAGCAGTTCATCATTAATTTTTATTTTAATTGAATTATCCCTCGCTTCTTCAAAAGAAATTTCTCCATAAACAACCTCAATATTTTTGTGAAGGTTTATATGGGAAAAACATTTTTCATAAAAATCAATTCCTCTTATCATCTTATACCCGTATGGGCCCATTTCTAAAAATGTTGTCTCATTTTCTGGGGTCTTCACAAGAAGTTGGGTCCACGTATGATAAACGATATCTTCGAAAAAGCCGGGCTCTTTTTCCCAGAAACACCAGGTACGATCGTTATCTGTTTTTGGTTTTTTATCAATCAGTAATATTTTATTTTGGACAAATTCGTTTGAAGAAATCATTCTCATAATTATGCTTAGTGAAGCGCAACCGGCACCGAGAAAAATGTAATCGTAATCTTTTGCCTGCATGCTTAAATCGTTTACTTCAAACATTGTATAATTCAAGATAAATTAATTTAAATGGAAACAAAAAGTAACAAAACAACTTAGAAATATTGAGAATAGCAGAAGCGGATTTTACGTTACGTGGCAGAGTGAGCCGCGGTATTAGGAGCAATTTTATTTTGGATAATTCTTTTCTTATCAGCTTTTACTTTATCGCGGTATTTTTTTGCAACTAACAGCATTCCAAAACTTTCACCATCGTACTTTTCCAGGTGCTTATGATGCATTTTATGAGCCCATCTTATCCCACGTACATATGCATTATTGGTACGTGTAAAAAGTTTTATTCGCTGGTGAATTATAACGTCGTGTACCAAAAAATAGGCAAATCCGTACAATGCTATGCCGGCCCCAATTGCTGCAAGCCAATACTTATTATCAAATGTGCCAAAAAAAATGCAAAGTATACTTGGAACTGAAAATATAAGAAAGAATGCATCATTTTTTTCAAAAAAGCCCGGACCTTTTTTATGATGGTCTTCGTGCAAATACCATAAAAAACCATGCATCACATATTTATGTGTAAGCCATGTAATGCCTTCCATTATAAAAAATGTAGACAAGAGAATTAGTATAAAAAATAATACCTGCATGATTACAAAAGTAAGATTTTAAAAACTTTAAATGGCTCAGAATCCCTAAAGTTTGTACTGAACTTTTAACAGGGAAATTATTTGTGTAAAAATGTTTTTACCCGTGGCAAGGCTATTTTAAACCATTCGGTATATAGCTGTGAATGTGTCTTAAGCGAAGATTCTACTTCGTCTATGTCTTTAAAACAATAATCACTTACTTCACTATTATCAATTTTAATTTGACCGTCATAAATTCCTGTAAAAACATGGTCGTATTCATGTTCAGTTAACCCATTAGCAAAAGTTATATTATAAATGAAATTGAAGGCAGGGGCAAGTAAAGTCGTAAATCCCATTTCCTCCTGCAGCCTCCTGTTGGCCGCATTCAATACGGTCTCACCGGGATGTGGATGGCTGCAACAGGTGTTGGTCCATAGGCCGCCATTATGATATTTTCCCGTGGCCCGCTTTTGCAGCAGCAACCTGCCCTTGCCATTGAAAATAAAAATACTGAAAGCACGGTGCAATAATCCTTTCTCATGTGCTTCCATTTTTTCCATGGTTCCAACCTGCTCATCGTTTTCGTTCACCAAAATCACTTCAGTCAAAATACATAAATGGTTTAGGAAATTATTAAATTAAGTTAAGTTGGTTTTTAACCCCTGCCCTCAATACTATAAACGCTTTGGAATAATTTGGGATTCTTATGCGCTGGTCAAGGATTTTTGCGGCGTGTGTTCGCTTTATCTTCTTAAAAAGAGAAAGGTAATATTTGTAAGCTACGTAAACACCAAACCTCGCTTTTAATGGTAATTCTTTAATACCAATATACGCATTTGCAAAGTCATCCATTATTTCAGTTTCAATATTCTTCTTCATCACCGCCGTGAAATTTGAGAAATCCACGCCGGGAAAATAAGTTCTCTCAAGTTGTTGGTAGTCCGTTTTTATATCTCTAAGGAAATTCACTTTTTGAAATGCTGCGCCGAGCGATTGTGCAAACGGCCTTAATTTCTCATATTTTGTGCAATTTTTTTCGCAAAAAATAGTGAGACACATCAGGCCTACAACTTCTGCGCTCCCATACACATAATCTTTGTAGCCGTTGCAATCATAAACATTTTTACTAAGATCATACTCCATGCTTTTGAAAAACGAATCAATCAAGTCCATGCGTATTTCATATTCATTTACGGTCATTTGAAAACTATGCAGAATAGGATTTAGGCTTATTTTTCGTTCGATTGCTTTATAGGTCTCCGTTTTAAATTCTTCTAAAAGCTCTTCTTTATTGTAACTGTGAAAAGTGTCTACTATTTCATCGGCAAATCTTACAAACCCATAAATATTATATATGGGAGTTCTCAAATCTTTATGTAGAAGTTTTATTGCACTGCTAAAAGATGTGCTGTATCTGTGGGTAGTTAGCTTACTGCACTCACGACTTACATCATGAAATATCTTAATCATAAGCTGTGTTTTATTGGTATTCCATATAAAAATACGTTTTAGGCTCCATAATTTTTTTCAATTTCTTTTGCTACCACCTCGCCGCTTATAAGCGATGGCGGCACTCCTGGTCCCGGCACCGTTAGCTGCCCTGTATAAAAAAGATTTCTTACTTTTTTACTTCTGCACGATGGCTTCAATACAGCGGTCTGCAATAAAGTGTTAGCCAGGCCGTAGGCATTTCCCTTGAAGGCATTATAGTCATTTACGAAATCAGAAGGGCCAAAAGATTTTTTATAAACGATAGAATCAACTACCTGCTCGCCGGTTTGCTTTTCAAATCTATTAATAATTTTATTAAAATATTGTTCTCTTAACATTTCGGTATCTCCTCTGAGACCAGCGGCGATTGGAATTAAAAAAAATAAATTTTCACATCCTTCAGGCGCGGTTTTTTCATCAGTGACGGATGTTGCACTAACATAAAATGACGGCTCGGCCGGCCATGTTTTTGAAACATAAATTTCATTGCTATGTCTTTCAAAATCCGCATCAAAAAATAATGAATGGTGAGTAATATTTTTCAACTTTTTACTTAAACCCACAAAATATATCAGACAGCTTGGCGCCAACACTCTTTTATCCCAATATTCTTCACTATAACTCTGCAACTGCTTAGGTAATAATTGTGTTTCTACAAAATGATAATCAGCTGAGGCAACTACTACATCTGCATTATAAATTTTTGAAATCTTCTTCCCACTTTCAAAACCTTCACTTGAGATGCCCATCGCCCTGCGTTGTTTAATGTTAACTGCCGTAACATTTTCATTAAATTGAAATTTTACCTGTGATTCCTTCGCCACTCTGTACATAGCATCAATAATACTATAGATACCATTTTCCGGAAACCACGTTCCGCCCTTAATATCCGCATAATTCATCAGACTATAGAGGGCAGGAGTATTTTTTGGCAACGCTCCCAAAAACAAAACCGGGAACTCGAGCAATTGCCTGAGCTTTGGATTTTTAAAATACTTACTAACATGCGTTTTAATTGAAGAAAAAACGTCAAGCCTGAATATCCCCTTAATGAGGTCCCGGTCCAGAAACTCGGCCCAGGATTGTCCCGGCTTTTGCACAAGCTTATTGATTCCGATCCTGTACTTAAATTCTGCCTCTGCAAGATATTTATCGAGCCTTCTACTGCTTCCGGGCTCAAGATTTTCAAACAACTCTTTCAGGCTAATGTAGTCAGCAGGGATATCCATCATTTCGTCTTCCCAAAAAATTCTATAAGATGGATCAAGTCTTTTAATATTATAGTAATCTGATCTGTTTTTGCCAAAGCAGTTAAAGTACCTTTCGAAGACATCCGGCATCCAATACCAGCTTGGCCCCATGTCAAATGTGAATCCATTCTCAGTAAATTTTCTCGCTCTTCCTCCCGGTGTGGCGTGCTTTTCTACTATTGTAACATCCCATCCATACCTGGCTAAGAATGTTGCCGCGGATAAACCTGAAAACCCGCTGCCTATAACTATTGCTGTCTTCAAATTTTAAAATAACCTAAAAGATAAGACTTCTGATTTATAAAAATGACAACCTTAAACATAGTATCTAAAATCTGCTTATCTTTTTTTTGAGGAGTTTTCGGGCAAAATGAATACGGCTTTTAATAGTGCCAATAGGCTCATTTAATATTCGGGCAATCTCATGATACTTATACCCATCAAAATATAGCAGAAAGGGTTCTTTAAAAATAGAGGGTAAATGAAAAACCACTGCATTAATTTCTTTAAGGCGAAGCCTGCTTTCCGCAAGGTTTGAAATTGAAGATTGATTGTAATCAATCAAAAAATCATTTGGGGTTGAGTCAAAAATTACATTCTGTTTTATTTTTTTTCTATAATTATTTATAAAAATATTGCGCATTATTATATAAAGCCATGCCTTAATATTTGTGCCTGCGTTGTATTTTTCGCGATTGGCGATAGCTCTATACATGGTCTCCTGTACAAGATCTTTGGCACTTTCGTGATCCTTTGTAAGCGTTACTGCAAAAGGATTTAAGAAATCTGAATTTACTAAGAGAAGCTGGTTGAATTCAACAGTTGACATAATAGTGTTTAATGTTATTGGATACTAAGTTAAACAAAAAATTAATATTTCATGGTTTTTTGTTTAATTATTTGTAAATAAAAGCTTAACAAAGCTGGTGCCAAAAGTTTTTGAAGAGTAATCGAATAATTATAGCTGCTTAATAAACTCTTGTACCTCAGGAAGGGATCGTTTAAAAATAATTTTTGGGGGAATTTTTTTCTCAAAGGCATAAGTAAGACGACCTGAAACAATTGTTTTATAGTTGCGAAATTCTTTACTTAGGATAGAGAGAAATTTATCGAAGTTAAAATTCTGGCCTGCGGTGGTTACATGTGTATAGAGGTAATCGGGTTTTTTTACCTGGGCAATAGTCCGTAACTCGGCCAACGGAATGTTTGCACCAAGATATATATGTGGAATTCCTTTCTTTTTTAGCAGAAAGGCCACGAATAATAAGGAAAGTTCATGATATTCTCCTTCAGGTAAAAAAAGACAAATTTTTATCGGAGACAAGTCTTTAGGAGGAAGAGCATCGATTCCTGCTATAATTTTTTGTCTTATAATATTGCTCACCAATCGTTCCTGGGCAGGAATTATATGATTGGTAAGCCACAAAACCCCCACTTTTTCAAGAAAAGGAAATATTATTTGTAAGATAGTTTTTTCAATTCCGCTTTTACGTATACAGTCATTAAGGATATTTGTGAAATCTTCGATATTATATTCAACCATATTTTGCAATAATTGGTTAACTGTAATGCTGGCTTTTGCTTTCGCATCAGTAAGAGAAAGCACATTCTCAAATACGGCTTCACGACTCATTTTATTTATACGGGAAATTTTATAGCCGTATTTATTAAGAAGTGCTATGTTAAGTATAGTCTTCAGGTCGTCATTGGAATAATATCTTATATTAGTATGAGAACGTTTAGGTTTAAGAAAAGAATAGCGCTGTTCCCATATGCGAATAGTATGAGCCTTTATTCCGGAAAGATTTTCAATATCTCTTATTGTAAAGAGCATAATATTTATTTAAGCTATTACAACTAATATAGTGATATGTTTAAAAAATTTCTAAATAGAAGGGAGTAGACTTTTCAAAATACTTGTATAATTTAGGCAAGTACATCCTTGATTGCTTTTGAATACGCATCTATAACAATCTGTTTATCGTACTCTTTAATAATCTTTATTCTTGCATTTTTCCCCATCTCATTACGTTTATCAACAGAAAGGAGAATCATTTGCTCCATTTTGGCAGCCAGGTCACGCTCATCCTTTACTTTGCAAAGGAAACCTGTCACGGCATCGGTAACAATTTCTTTGCAACCCGTCGTATCTGTAGTAATTACGGGTTTGCCCATACTCGCTGCTTCAAGCAATGTGTTGGATGTTCCCTCACGATAGGAAGGAAGAACAATACAATCTGCTTCGCCAATAAATTTTCGTACGTCTTTCTTTTCTCCATGATAGTCAATCACTCCTTCGTCAATCCAATTTTGCAATTGAGCCTGGGTGATAGTATTTTTCTTCAAATTTTGAGTCCAGAAAGGGCCAATAACATTAAAGACCGCGTGAGGAAATTTTTTTCTGATACACCTTGCTGCACTGATATATTCAAAAATGCCCTTGTCTTTTATTAACCTTCCAATAAATAAAAAATTAAAAATATCGGGATCTTTTTGCCTGGAAGTAATTGGTTTGAATTTGTTATAGTCCACTCCCGATCCCGGAATTCTTTCCGCAACGGATTTTTTTACAAACTTGTTTTCGAGGAAAAGGTTCAAATCATCGTAGTTCTGAAAAAAAACTTTTTTTGTTTTGCCCAATGCCTTTTTATACATCGTGCGAGCTGCACGATATACAAGGCTGTTGCTGATGAATAATGGGCCTACACCGGTGATATTTGTGATTGTAGGAATTTTCAAGTGACGGGTAATAAGATTGCCCCAGATTGCAGGACGAATGCTAAAAGTGAGACATAGATCGGGCTTAATCGTTTTCAAAGCCTTTCGTAAATAATAAATGTATTTAAAGACTTTATATGGATTAAGATTTCCGGAGCCAATATTTACCACTTTTAATCCCATTTGTTCAACTTGTGACACAAAACGGTTTGTATGAGTTAAAATGTAAACTTCACAGCCTTCATTAACAAGATAAAGCATCAGAGCTTCCCGCATGGTGTAGGTTGAGAAAAGACCGTTTTCTATAACAGCGATTTTTTTACCCTTCAGATCGCTATCCATCTTTATAAACTTTTTTGTACCATATTTCCAGTGATAACAATGTCCACAATATCTTGGCTCGTTTTTCTGCCCCGATTTTAATTTTACCATGCAGCAAATTGTGTACAAAGTTTCGTTGAACAAAATTTTTGTAAAAACATGCTGAGGAGGTAAGGTAATCAAAAACAGGTTCTTTAAGTTCATTATTGACCCAGCTTTTTAAAGGAATTTCAAAACCCCTCTTTGGCTGCGCGGATAATATGGCAGGAAGATATTTATCTGCCAGTTTTCTCAATAAATACTTGGTTGTTTTTCCCTTTATTTTGTAGCTATCGGGTAGCGAAGGTGCATATTCCAATAATTCTTTTGAGAGAAAGGCACTTCTTCCTTCCAGGGAATTGGCCATGGCGGCTATATCCATTTTTACCAGGAGATCGCAAAAAAGGTTAGTGTCAAAATCGAGATTCATAATTTTCTTTAACCCTGATAAATCAGATATGGAGATTTTATCAAAATCTTCTTTTGCCTGCTGCATGTAATCAAATCCCGGGTCAAGTATAAATTGCTCATAGTCTTCAAAAATATCGACGCCCGCCGAAAGATAAATTTCAAGATTTGATTTGGAGGAAAGTGATGCAAGCCTGTACAAATAATTGTAGAGTGTTTTCTTATTGTGAGCAGCAGGCAAAGTTTTTTTAAAAAATGAGGCTCCTTTTTTGACAAGATAATTTTTCTTAAAAAAATCGTAGTGCGCAAAAGGAACATATCTGCGATATCCTGCAAATAATTCATCTGCACCATCCCCATTTAAAATTACTGTAACATATTTTTTTGCTTCCCTGCTCACATAATAACTTGGAATAGCTGAGCTATCGAAAAAAGGCTCGCCATAATTGCATAAAATTTTTTCAAGATCGCTTCTTAAACTTTGAAAGGAGATTTTAATTTCAGTATGATGCGTATCGTATTTTTCAGCAACCAGTTTTGCCAGGGGAGCTTCATCGTATTCACCTTTAAATGAAACGGTAAAAGTTTTAAGATTATTTTTATACTCGCTGGCGATGGCGGTTATGAGCCCGCTATCAATGCCTCCACTCAAAAAACTACCAACTTCCAGATCGCTTGATTCAATCCTTCTCTTTACAGATTTATGAAGATATTCATTGGTTTTTTGCAAACTCGTTTCTATAGAATCGTTGTTTTGAAGATGAAAAAACTGGTTGATATCCCACCATCTCTTTTTTGATATGGCAAGTGTATCGCAATTAATAATTAAGAAGGATCCTGCCGTCAACTCCGTAACCTTTTTATATGGAGTAAATTCCCTGTAAAAAGAACCGAGGCGCAGATAATGATAAAAATTATTGTGTTCAACCTCAAGACTTGCAATAGCTTTAAGGCAATTTAATTCACTCGCAAAAGCAATAGTATGCCCATCGTGATAATAATAGAAAGGTTTTTTGCCTGCACGATCACGGGCAACAAAAAGCTCATTGTTTATTTTGTCATGAATTACAAATGCAAACATGCCATCAAGGTGTTGAAGAAACTGAGTCCCGAACCGCTCATACAAAAGCAATAACGTTTCCGTGTCGGAAGAGGTACTGCCTTTGATGTTAAATTGCTTTCGTATTTCCGAATGATTATAAATTTCACCGTTAAAAATAATAGTATACTTATCGCCGAGATGCATTGGTTGTTTCCCGGAGGTAATATCAAGTATCGCAAGCCTTAAGTGAAAAAAATTTACATTTCCGGATTTATATCCGCCTCGTTCATCCGGTCCACGGTGCCCCATGGTTTTAATAACATCATCGTAGGAAAGAACGGAGTTAACCGTTCCCGCAATTCCGCACATTATTTTCCTTCGTTTTTATACAACGCAAAATAGTCTTAAAATTTGTGAATAGAAAACCTGATAAGTTATCATAAGAACGAAATATTTATGATGCAACATTGTATAAATTCAGATCAGGCTTTGCAAGAGGATCGGCCAATTGAAATGATTTGCTTAAAGATTTTTCCTTCACTTTTTCGTAAATAAGAAATAACGAGATGGCATAAAAAGGAAGACACGGAATTTTATACCGAACCAGTGTACCAAAATTTAAAGTGCTCGCACCGATAAATAAAGCAAACACAATCGAGAATAAAAAACAATACATAATCAGCGGGTCAGTTAATATTAATTTTATTAGTGATCTTAAACCGCTTTTGTAAATTATATATAACGTAAAAAACATTAGAATAAGACTCTCCAGTGCGGCCATAAGCTGGGAAATTTTATGTGTTTCCCAAATGAAGGGACGAAAAAAAGTTGTAGCAATAGCAATCGGTGCTATTTTAATAAGCCCTGTATAAGTCCCGTCGAATTCAGCCCCTAGTTTGAAATTTGAATCTGCATCCTCTTCCCCGTCCTTCTGGGCAATGGCAGTATTTAAATGGCTAATATTGGTAGTGATTTCACCAACGGCATAGGCCCCGAGCTCTTTATCATATGAGGACAGAACTTTTGTAAAAGCAAAGATGCTTAACCCTATTAAAGAAGGCGCTAGCAGATATTTTAAAAAGCGTCTTCTTAAGCCCTGTAGATTTTTAAGAACGATAAATAACATAAAAAACGGGATATACGCAAGCAAAATGTATACCTTTATTATTATTAAAAGATAGCTGAAAATAAAAAGGATAACAGAGTTTTTTATAAGATTTTTCTTTCTATAAAAAATTTCATAAAAACTATAAGTGATCCATCCTATCGCTGCAATACATAAAGTGTCTTTCATTACCCCGGAGCTCCAAAAAACTACAGTTGGGAAAAACAGGATAGCGATTGCGAATTTTTTATGCAGTGTTGGAAACTGTTCATAGAAAAACAAAAAAAGTTTCCAAATGCCAGAAAATGCTATTGCCGCAAATATCAGGCTTATAGCGGAATATCTTCCGAAAGTGATAAATGATAAAATTGTATCAAACCGAATGACCATGAAGTTAGCAGGCGATGCAAAATATCCTATATTACCTGGATTTTTAACTAATGAGAGATTATAATTCTTACCGCCTTGAAAGACGTATTTTAGATTACCGGCGTTTTTTAAGATCAGTTGGTAGAGATTATTGCCCTCATACTGATACAATCCAATAGAGTCGCCCGGAGAAAGATAAGCACTGTATAAAAAGAATGCAATGCACCCGATGATTTTTACCCAAAAAGCCTGCTTGTGATACCTCTTTAAAATGGGGTCCTTATATGTAGTTCTTATTACATAAAAGAATAAATAAAGTAATAAAATATAAACCGGTGTTATTATGAGATCACCATAGTTCATAACGTAAGATTTTCGAATTCATGGGTGTAATTTGAAGGCTATAATTTTTCAAGTTTCTGCAGTGTAGGGGCTGCATTTGCCGAAACAAAACTTTTAAGCGCTCTTGTTTGTTGATATAAATAGCTACCAATAGAAAACCTGCAAATGACTGAAAGCCTATGTAGCACTATTGTTGGCGTGGTTGTATAATTTCTGTTGAAAGCGTCTATAACCGGTAATAAAATAAAACCTAATTTTTTTGCTTTATTGGTTTTTTGAAATAGTAGCACAGTGCCTGCGAATAAGAAAATAAATCCGAGATACATAAATGTTGATAGCAGTACACTTTGATAAAATCTTGACCGCAAAATGGCCAGGCGGTTTCTCAAATAATAATACATTTTCCAATTGGTAGTTAAATCCCAATCAGTTTTATATGAGTTAACGGATGCAGGATGATAATGAATACTATCTGCAATAGTGCAGTAAGGTATTTTATTTTTATTGATTATGCGGAAACGGTATTCTGTTTCATCGCCCCAAATAAATAAGCCCCGCTGAGGTAACCCTACCCGTTCTACAATTTTACGATGAAGTAAAGTGCCATTAAAAGGATGCGATACATCCATAATTATTTTCTTATCTACCTCACCTATAGTTTTGTAATTTTTTGTTTTCCATACAAAACTTTTCTTATCTTCTTTATTTATAACAGCACAATTGCGCAGCATTAACGGTTCGGGATTTCCTTCCAATAATTTTTCAAGTGCATCTTCTTTTGGTAACCCATCATCATCCATAAGCCACATCCAGGTAAACGCTGTTTCATAAGCAGTTTTAATACCTGTATAAAACCCTCCGGCACCGCCAGCATTTTCTTGTGTAATAAACTCTATATCGTCTTGGTTCCTTAGCCAGGTTTCAGTATTATCCGTGCTGCCATTATTGATAACAAGAATTTTATCGATTTTATGCGTTTGCCTTCGCAGAGCATCGATGCATTGAGCAAGTAATAACTGCCGGTTGTAAGTAACAACAACCGCGATAACCTTGTCCATAGGATTAGGAGTTTTGGTTTTAGATGAGATATGGATATACCTTAGGTTAACGTAAAACGAATAATTGTTATTGTCACTTTGTGAAGGATAATTAAATATTTAACTGGGAGGAATCACAGCCTTTGTCGGCAATAACGGATGCATACCAGCGAACTTATTTTTTGTGTCACACGGGATATGCAGTTTCTGTGTTAGGAAAAACAGGCCGCTTTAATCCATTTGTATAGGCAGTCGCAAAATTTTCGGAAAAGGTTAAGGCCTCACCAATTACATGATGCATGTCCATATAGCGGTAGGTAGCAAGCCGGCCCAAAAAAGAAAGTTTATTTTGTTTTTCAGCTTCTTCGCGGTATTTGGCCAATAATTGTTTATCGATACTGAGTCGCTTTGGGTAGTAGGGAATATCGTTTTCAGATGTCTCCTTACTGAACTCCTTGAAAAAAATAGTTTTTTCGTGCCGTTCCCAGGGGGCAAAGTGTTTATGTTCGGTAATTCGGGTGTGCCGTACTGAATCATCGCAGTAGTTAATTACCGAAGCACCTTGAAAATCCCCATCGGCATATCCGGTTTCAAATGTCACAGTGCGGTAACCGAGCCTGCCAAACTTAAAATTAAAAAAAGCGTCTAAAGGGCCTGTAAAAAAAATATGATCGTACATTGAAAAATCTTCCACAGGAAAAAATTTTCGGTTCGTTTGAAGATTTATATTGTTTCTGTTGATCAATTTTTCTACAAAAACCGTATAGCCATGCAGGGGGATACCCACATATGGGTTACTATAATAACTATCCTCGTAGTTGAAGCGCACGGGTAGCCTTTTTAATATTGATGCAGGTAGCTCTCTTGGCTCACAACCCCACTGTTTTTTTGTATAACCATAAAAAAAAGCTTTATAAAGGTCCTTACCGATAAATTTTAGGGCCTGCTCTTCGAAATTTTTTGGTTCGTCAATATTTTTGTCCGCATTTGATTCAATAAAAGCTTTTGCTTCATTAGGGGAAAAAGTTTTGTTGAAAAACTGGTTAATTGTATGGAGGTTTACAGGAAGCGAATATACTTTGCCGTTACTTATTGCTTTTGCCCTGTGAGTATAAGACTTGAGCTCAACGAAATTGTTTACAAAATCCCAAATTTCTTTCCTGTCAGTATTAAAAATATGGGGCCCATAGCAATGCACCATAATGCCTGTTTCATCATCTCTTTTGGTATAGCAATTGCCTGCAATATGTGGTTTTTCTTCCCATATATCTATCCTGACAACCCGGTAAAAGAGCTGAAAGTTTATAACCTAGTACAGCACCGGAAAACCCTGCGCCAACTATTAAGAACCTGGAATCAGTCATGAAATTCGTATTACTTTTTATTATGAACTATGCGCTGGTACAAGTACTGGTAAAGGGTAGGATGATGCCAGATTTTACTATCGACAGTACCTTTTTTAATGACAACTTTTTCTTCAAAAATATCATGCAAAGCTTTTTTTAAATAAATGATACCCTCGGCTAACTGGAGAAGAGGATATGTTATGAAATTGTCTTTTGACGTGATTGATATTTTGGTTTGATACAAAACACTTCCGGTGTCAATTCCATGATCTACCAAGTGAACGGTAACTCCGCAATTATCCCTATCATTATTTACCAAAGCCCAATAAGCCCCATGAACATTTCTATATCTCGGTGTTATTCCTGCATGAATGTTTACAAATTTTGCACCAATACAGTTCAGAACTTCTTTCGAGATAATTCTTGTTCCAATAACCACAACAATGGCCGGATTTATTTTTTGCAAGGCAGTGATGCATTCCTTGTCATTCACAGAATTTACATTAATTATTTTTCTGTTGGGTAATGGAGAATCTTCCAATTTGAATTCGTCTAAAATCTCTTTTTTTCTTTTTGCGGAGAAGAAATGCAACAATCTTACAACGGAAAGCTGGAATAAAACCTGCCCCGATACCTTCCGGAAGCCCAGGTGGCGTATTCTTTTTTTCAAAAATTCTTTTTTCCGTACTCCTTCTTCCAGTATGATAGAATTAATGCTAAAGTCTTTGTTTAACGCATTGTAGAGGATATTGGTAGTAACTCCTCTACCGGCCAAAAGTACAATGTCGCGGTTATTCATTTTTCTTGATTTAATACTTCAGCCAATTGCTGCATATTCCTGCTCACGAACTTATATGTACTATTTAACTGTTTATAGTGCAATAATATTTTTTCAAGAAGAAATAAATTTTTAGAAAGGTGTGTTCCAAAATTATGTGGATGCCACCATAAATGGTATGTAAGCCCATTTTTTGCGGCGTAAGTCATGCTGTTAGTTATTCTCTTTAATTTAAAGTTGTCCAGCAGAGCAAGCTTTGCGGAATATGGCCGTAAAAACCTGCTGGAAGGGATATTAATAACTGCTCCTTTCTTCATTTCAGATTCTGAATAGCAATTGTGCCCGCTTAAATTAATATAGGAATCTGCCAGACGAAATGGTCTCCTGAAGGTTTCTTTCCCCATTGTTTTGGAGGAGAAAAGCGCTGATCTCTCATTTCCCCTAAAGGAAGTTATTCCTTCCTGTTTGCAAATATGGAGGTAGGTTTCATTATACTGATTCCTGGGGAAAACGAAACTCCTTAGTTCGATTTCTCTTTTATGAGCTATATTTTTTGCACTTACCAAGTCCGCTACAAAATCCTCTTCTATTTGTCCCTCTTCAAGGCAGTAATAATGTGAGAATGAGTGGCAACCTATTTCCTGCCCTGCCGCCTGAATTTCTTTGATAAGCGAAATTCCAAAACGTAAGGGGTCATCCTCTTCGTTCTTCCCGGCTAATTCAACCTGCGAAAAATATGGAGAAAGAGCGGGCTGTTTATACCGGGGCTTTTTTAAAGGAAGGTTTTGCGACAATTCTTCTTTATCCTTAAAAAATAATAAACCTACAGTTGCAAAAGTTGCATTGATGTCAAATTTATTAAAAAGTTGAAGCATAGCTGGGATTGCTTTTCTCACCCCGAGTAAATTATCCCGGTAATTTTCCAACGTGACTGCATCATGAACTCCCCAATAAATTTCAAAATCCAGTGAAATAACAAAGTTTCCTTCCATTTTCTTTGGGTGTTAACGTGAAATTGCAAATTATCTTATAACTTTTTAAATACACCTATTTTTGCGGCGAAAAAAATTATGGCAGTTAATGGTTTTAAAGATTACATACCTCAAACCCCCTGATTCAATTATTCAAACGACCAACCACGAAATAAATATATTCAACATTGATGGAAAAAATATCGACAAGAAAGTGGTCGATGAATTTGGAGAAGAATGGTTAAAGTTTAACGACTTTACTGATCAAAACTTAAAAAAAGCAGCAGAAGAATACTTCGATATTATCAATGAAAAAATGGTTAATAAAAATTCTTATGTCATTGATATAGGATGTGGAACGGGAAGATGGACCAAATACCTTTCCTCAAAAGCAGGATTCATCGAAGCAGTTGACCCGAGCAATGCGATATTTGCGGCGGACAAACTATTAAAAAAAATTGACAATGTCAGGCTTACAAAGGCATCTGTTGACACCCTTCCATTTCCTGATGAAACTTTCGATTTTGCAATGAGTATTGGTGTTTTACATCATATTCCGGATACGGCACAGGCTATGAAAGATTGCGTTAGAAAGGTAAAAAGGGGCGGACATTTTTACGTGTATCTCTATTATAATCTTGAAAAAAGGGGATTGTTATTCAGAATATTATTTAGACTTACTGATGTAATAAGGAATGTTGTGAGTAGATTACCGGGAACAGCTAAAAAGATCATTTGTGATATGCTTGCGGTTATCATTTATCTGCCGGTAATATTATTGGGAAAATTTTTAATTTTCATTGGGCTAAAAATGGCGGCTATGAAAATGCCTTTAAGTACGTACTTTGACAAACCTTTTTTCCTGGTGAGAAATGATGCGCTGGATCGTTTTGGGACACGGTTGGAACAAAGATTTTCAAAAAGAGAAATTGAGGAAATGATGCAAAATTGCGGACTTGCCAACATTGTTATAAGCCCAAGGGTGCCCTTTTATCATGCGGTTGGTAAAAAAATTTGAGGGGTCAAAATGTGCTCATATATTTCATGGTATTTTTGTATCGCATTTTCCAACGAGTAAAATTCCTTCGCTCCTTCCCTGATTTTAGTTTTATCGAACGGAGCTGTTAATAATTTTTCCGCCACCTGTCCATAGTTACTTTCGTTCAATTTGCTCATTATGAAACCAGCCTGGTATTTTTCTACAATTTCCTGCACATCTCCCACGCCTGCATTTGTTATAAGAGGAATGCTCATGGCCATAATTTCTCCGTGCTTGGTTGGGGAAGATGATAATTTAGAGTAACATGGTTTTATAAAAAATACTGAATAATTACTGAACGACAAGAGTGCCGGCACCTCTCTTCGATTGCCATGCTTTACCAAAATTTTTTTAGAATCCATTCCAAATCGCTTTGCGGCGTCCATAATCACTGTGGGCTTGTCGGGCGAAATAAATAAAAATTTTGCATTCGGAATTTTAAGAGCTACCTGTTTACAAAATTGCATCATGTCATCAGTTAGATACCATCCTCCAAGAGAGCCCAGGTAGCTGATGATAAAATCTTTATCATCGATGAGCAATTCCTTTTGTAATATTTTTTTAAAAGGGATGTCAATTACTGAAGGGTCAAAAAGATGCAGATCAACAGCGCAGGGAATCACCTGGAGGTAAGTATGTTTATACTCGGGTAATTGCCTGATAATTTTTTCTGCTGCATAGGTAAGGCAGACTATGCCGTCACAATTCCTGATCTCTTCTTCTTCTTTTCTTTTAAAAAAATTATAAATACGCTTGTAGAACCAATTATCAACATTCCACATGCCACCCTCTACTCTGCCATCAGCATAAAATTCTCTTACATCGTGAAGAAATTTTACACCAAGCCGTTTCTTCATCCACAAACCGATCAGCGCAGGTATCCCGGCCCGTGTGTGAACCATATCAAACCTTTCGCTGGAATGAAGTTGTCTTGCTTTTTTTTTCAACATTAACACATCATAGACGGAAGAAAATACCGGGGGCTTTTTATGATAAGGAATTGAAATCCACTTTATGGAGAATGGCTCCAAAATACTTTTTATGTAATCCTTTTGAGTTTTATGCCTGTAGGGCTTGTCGCAACTTAAAATAGTAAACTCATAGCCGAATTTGGTAAGCCCGGTTAAGTATGGTATAACCTGGCTTTGCCCTAAAGGGTCAGTCATTCCATCATAAGAAATGAAGAGTATTTTTTTCATTTTTTGAAATACCGACTAGTTTAGAGGGATATCGTTTTAATTTTTTTTCGGTCGTTTATATATTTATCCGATTGAAAATAAGCCGGTAATTTTTTAAAATTCTTAATAAGACGCCACTTTACTTTACTGGTCCATTGCCTGCTATAATACGTTTTACCTTCTGCTATCGATAGCTGCTTTACCTTTTGCAGGCTCGCCGGATTATTTTCTAATCTTTTCAAAGTTTTTAAATAAAGCTCGTGCGCATGATTCATCACTTTAATGTGCAGCTCCAACAGAGTTTCTTTCCCGTCAAGTGGAGTACACTCAGTTGTTATAATATCTCCACTGTCTATACCGGCATCTATCCACATGATAGTATTTCCTATTAGATGAAATTTTTCTTCTGCAATACACCAGTTAGTACAGTTAGGGCCGCCCTTAATATACGGCGATAAGCCAGTATGCAAATTGATGATTCCTTTCGGTACAGGTAATTCAAGGATTTTATTTTTAATTATAGAGGTTCCTGAAATCATTATCAAATCTGGTTGCATCTGCTTAATAAAATTAACGACGGCATCCGAATTAATACTTGTCACAGTGATTTTTTGCGTCCGCGGGAAATCCGGGAAATCTCTTTTATAGGCTTTCATTAAATTGAACCAGGCGTTATGAATAGAGATAAAAACGGTTCTGTTAAGAAATTTTTCTATCAATTGGTTGATTGAAAGACGTTGCAGTTTTTTTAAACGCGGTTGTTCAATAGCAATTCCGGTTAAATTAAATTCTAACGCTACCTTATTGGCCAATGCAACCTGGTTGGGCTGGCCGCCGCAAAGTAAAACTATCTTCACAAGTGCTTATTTTTGATTTAAAAGGCATATTCTTTTATTCTTAGCCAACTTTTCCAAAATGGCTCATTGTATAGTTCAATTCGGGGTATTTCAAATCCATCACATTCCCGGGGATCGTAACTTTTGTGATTAACTGCTAAACCATATTTATAACCCGCAAGCATGGAGGCTTCTTTTACCTTTTGATTATAGATACCAAGAGGATACGAAATTATCTGAGGAAGTGCGTTTGTATATTTAAAATACTCCAATCTTGACTGTGCTAATTCCTCTTCTAAATCAATATTGTCAAGAGTTGCCAGCGGGGGATGCGTTGCACTATGTGAGCCTACTTCCACACCCGAGGCAACAACCTGGTTTACGTCGCTCCAGTTCATCATGAGATCGGTCGGGATTGTCACATCATTGAATGAGCGAAATAAATCTTCTATTAATACTCGTCTTTTTTCATGCGAAATAATTTTCAGGTGCTGCTTAAATTTTAAACAAAAAGCAATAAGCTCTTTTTTAGTTGCAAATTTATTTTTCTGAAATTTTAGAGACATGAAGCTGGTATCTATACTCCAGTCAATTTGTAATTTTTTTGTATGATAAAAAAGATAATCTACTTCGTAAGTCCACGTAGGTCTGTTTTTAGATATACATTCCGTAACTACGTACATAGATGAAGGCACCTTTAGTTCATTCATAATGGGCAAACTGTAATCAATAAAATCTTTATAGCCATCATCAAAAGTAATTGATGCCGCAGGCTTTTTCGAACTAATACCTTTTGACTCTAGTATTTCAAGTAATGGCAAAACAGAATATTTTTTTGCACAATACTTTAATATGGATTTAAAACGCTTAGGATCCATAGGGTCCCACATGACATCTCTCACCGGATGCACCCTATGAAATAATAATATTGAAACTTTATTTTGCTTCATAGTGTTTTTTATACCAGAGTTGAAAAACTATAAGGCTCCATACTTTCTTACCAAGATAGTGATTGCCGCTCCGGAACTCGTTTACTATGCCTTCAATAAATAAATAATTGAATATGCCCTGCTTTATTATTTTATTTTTATCCAGCAAATGATCTTTAATTAAATATGAAAGATTACCTGTGAGCCATTTTGAAATCGGCGCAGGGAAACCCCATTTTTTTCTATAAATTAATTTGTGAGGTAGGTATCTTTCCAGATCTTTTTTTAGCAAATATTTGTGCATTGCACCATTTATTTTTAGTTGATTGGGAAGGTTGATACTAAATTCCACTAAGCGGTAATCAAGGAAAGGTAGTCTTACTTCAAGGCTATTCGCCATTGATGCAATATCCATTTTATACATGAGGTTATTGGCGAGATAATTATTAATATCAAACAAAGAAATTTTTTCTGTGTTATCCATTTCCATATTGTCTATTTCCTGCCAGTCATTAAATATAGTTTGATGATTATATTGACTGTTAAATAACAGGCCGATTTCTTTTTCTGTAAACATTCCCTGCTCTTGAGACAGCAAATGCAGCATCAGTTTTTTTTCATTTTTATTTTCCAACAAAACGGCGCCTTTCTTATACTTGAGCTTCATCTTTTTCATAAAGCCTGCAACCAAAGCACGCACAGGACCGTTACTGTATTTATAAATGGTTTTTAATTTATTATACCGGTTATAGTAAGTATATCCAAGAAATAATTCATCTCCCCCATCCCCGCTCAACGCAACGGTTACTAATTGTCTTGCTTTTTCGCATACGATTAAAGTGGGGATGGTAGATGGGCCGACAAAGGGTTCATCATATGCATCCACCACATTATTTAACCGGGAAAGACAATATACCTCATCAACATTAAATTGATGATGAGATGTTTTTAAGATTTCTGCAACCTGGTTTGCATAATTGGTTTCATCATATTCCTTTACATCAAAGCCTATTGTAAAAGTTTCAACAGGTATGGCAGAGTTTTCCTGAAATTTCGCAGCGATTAAAGATGAATCGGTGCCACCGCTCAAAAACGATCCCACTTTTACATCACTTATCATTCTTAGTTTAACCGAATCACTTAGTAAAGCGTCAAACCTGTTAATCGCATCTTCAGTCGCGATGGAATCTTTATGTAATTTATATTTATCTAAAAGGTTATACCAACGGTAAATATCTAGCTTTCCTTCCGGACTATATTCCATATAGTGGCCGTTCGGTAATTTATTTATCTCTTTAAAAACAGATTGTGTTTTAGGTATGTAATCCAAAAAGAAATAATCTTTAATTGCTTCGAGGTTAAGCGTTTTCTGAACCGGCAAGTTTTCAAAGGCCTTTAATTCAGATGCGTAAATGAGTGTATGTTCATCGTTAAGATATAATAACGGTTTTACTCCAAACCTATCCCTGACCATTGTCATTTTATGCTGCAGGGTGTCCCAAAAGCTTATCGCAAACATGCCGTTAAACCAATTAAAACAATCAGGGCCGTACCTCGCAAAACATTCCAGGATCACTTCACTGTCGCTGTGTGTTTTCAAGTTTATTCCTGGTAATTTTTCCTTTCGAAGTTCAACGTAGTTATACACTTCTCCGTTATAAATCATTATGAACCTGCCATCGTGACTAAACATGGGCTGATTTGCAGAAACATTTAAATCCAAAATGCTTAGTCGCCTATGTCCCAATCCAACTGTATAATTGTTAGTTTCATTGAAGTAGATACCGTCAGCATCCGGCCCCCTGTGATGCAGGCTATCGGCCATCATTTGCAAATGCTGCCGGGTAAGCCTTTTATTTAAAGAAACATAGCCTGCAATACCACACATTTATGTAAATTTTGAATAGTTGCGAAAATAAAGGATTATCATTTCCAAATTCTTTGTCCATTTTTAAGGAAGTGGGGGGGCGTAAAAACATTAAAAACTAAATAAATGATTGCTTCAAGTTGAGAGATAGTTCATCGTACAAGGATAAAATTGCTTTAACATACTTTTCTTTCTTATAGTTTTGTCCTGCAATAATTTTCCCTTTTTCTGAAAGAGCATTAAGATTTTCCCCGCAGGAAATTATTGATCGTATTATTTCAGCAAAGCTTTGGGGCTTGGTTGGGTCAAAAAACAATGCATTGTTTTGCGAAACTTCTCTAAGTACTTTAATATCTGAAAGGAAAAGCGGAAGACCTATTGCCATTGCTTCTGCGGCGGAAATGCCGAATCCTTCCACGAATGAGCTCATCACAAAAGCATCATATTGGGGAAGCACTTCGTAAATTTTATCACAGCTTCCTTTTAGCGTTATTGCAAGTTTATTTTCAGTTATTTGTTTTTGAAGCGAATCTCTTAAAGCTCCCTCTCCATAAATATCAAGGGTTATATTTTGGTTGTTGAGTAGTTTAAAAGCATCTACCAGCAATTGATAGTTTTTTACATCCTTAAGATTTCCAACGGCGACAAGTTTAAGTCTGTTTGACTTAAAATTATATTCTATTTGTTTATCAAAAAATTCATCTGATACGAAATTATATAGCACCCTGGATCTGCCTTTAATTCCGATTGCCTTATCAAAATCTTTTAGTACTTCCACTGTGGGAGCGAGCATTGTCTGTCTATTTTGGTAGGTAACCAGGTCAATAAACTGGGTATACCTGCTGTACCATTTGTGGGTGTAAATATGTTCCTTCATCATAGTAGAAAGGCTGAAGACGTGAGGAGTTTTTTTACCACATGCGAGCCGTGCCACTACGATGCTCCAATAAAGAAATGAATGCACCAGTTGCACATTATTCTCCGCTATGATTTTTTTTAATTTTTTAACAGCCTTAAAAATATCTTTCCGCGATTTCATATCGAGGCAATATTGTTTGTCTCCAAAAAAGAAATTTTTTTCAGAAATATCTGCCGGATAAAGTGTGACAATTATAATATTGTAAGAATGGTGAATTTCAGGCATCGGAGCCAACAGCATGAATTCAGCACCACCAATCACTTCTAATGAATCAATGATATATAAAACCGTTTTTTTCATTTTGAAGAATGATAAACCAGCGGGTACCAATAATTTTTTGTAAATGCTAAGGCTAGCACGAGCACCGCAAAATAACTGCAACAAACAGAAATCGAAGCGCCCAGTGAGCCCATGTATTTTATGAAACAATAATTACTGCCGAGGCTTATAATAATAGAGATAAATGCAAGTGCAAATAATTTTTTCTTTTGCTTATAATAAAAAAGAAAAGTATAAAGGAAGAAACTGATTGTCCAAAAGAAATAACCGGCAGAAAGAAAATAATAATAGCGTATGCCCGGCCAGTAATTTTCATTAATAAAAAGATGATAGATAAGCGGCACACTTACGAGAAGCACAAAAAACGTTGTGACCATAATACTTATATATATCACGAATTGCCTGCGTATATATGCATAATTTATTTCAACCTGCGACAGCGCCTTATTTATTTTTGGAACCATGTATTGAATGAGTGCTCCGCAAAGTGTAAGAATGACAGAGCCAAATACACAAGCCATACCATAGATACCTACTTCCGCTGTATTTTTAGTAATGCCTGCAAGTAAAAAACTATCCGATGAAAAAAGACAGAACATGCTCAACTGCATCGTTACAATTGGAACCGTGTATTTTAATTCAGTATAAACTATTTCTTTTTTTATTGAGCCTGATAAAAAGCCATTTGTTGTAAGAAAATATATTGCATAACCGGCAATGCAACCTGTAGCGACAAGTATGCTCACAACCCTGCCGAGCCATCCCCATCCAAATAAAACAATAAGTATCACTGCCAGCCCAAGCTCAGTTGAAATCCGGGTCAGGTTTACTTTCATGTAAGTGGGTGCATCATCGCGGTTGCGAATAAGCAATACTACCAGCTCGTAGCAAAACGTCATAAATGCAGCAAGAGGAATAGCCCATACAAATATGGATGGAAATAAAAATCGCTCAAACAAAAAACTGCGAAAAAGAAAGAAAATAATAAAAGAAACCAGTGTCATTACAATTGCCATTGCAAAACCCGTTGTACAAAAATTTGTAAAGTTTTTTTTATCCAATTTAAAATAATCAACAGATGCAGATTGTAAAACTCCCAGGTTTATAAAAGGCAAAAGAAAAATAGTTGCCTGGCTAAAAAGACTTAGGAGTCCATTGTCTGCGGGAGAAAGATATTGCGGATTGGTAAATAAGGGAAGCAAAAGAAATGACAGGCCTTTACCAAAAAAATTGGTAACGGTATAAATCCCCATTGATTTTAGAGCAGGACTATTGTATTGCTTTCTTAAAGTTTGATAAGCACTCATTAATGAATTTTGGAAAAATAATTAACTGCTTAGTCTATGTACACAAAATATCGAAATGGCAGTGCGCATGATTTGAATTGTCATTCACAACATTGCCGGTCGCGGCATTTACAATTTTATACTCAAGCGCTAAAAGAAATTGGATAAGGTCTCCGGCATTACTTCCCTGCTCTTTCAAATTATTGTCATCAAGCTCAATAAATAATGCAGGTTTATATTTTTTAATAGTTTCTATGCCACCCTTAAGTACATTTAATTCGTAGCCTTCAACATCTATTTTTATAATTGAGGGGTTGGTGACATTATATTTTTGCATGCTTGTGTCGAGGGTATCAATTTCTACCTCTGTTTTATCATACAAATTGTTTTCTGCACTATCTTTTAATAAACGCTGCATCCCGCGATTATTAGTATTTACATTGTACAGGTTGGCAGTTGTTTTTTTGTTGCCAAGCCCCTGGTTAATTAATACAATATTTGAAAAATTATTCAATGAAATATTTATGCTGGCCTGGGAAAAATTATATGGGCTTGGTTCAAAAGAAAAAACTTTGCCATGGCTGCCCACTTTTTTTGCCAGATTAAGAGTTGTTGCACCAATGTTAGCGCCTATGTCAATGGCCGTCATTCCAGGTTGTACAAATTTAAACAATAGCTTATGTGCAGGTTCATCAACCGAAAAATAATTGGAATGACCAACTGTATCGCTTACATCCAGCTTTAGGTTTATTCCATCCACAACGGCATTGCGTACAGAACCGGGAGGGTACAAATAATTTGGCGGAACAAGCTTTGCAGCAAGAGTATTCATCCTGCTGCTCCTAATAAAAGAAGGCAGCAATTTATCAATTTGCAAAAGGATAAAAAACTTTCTGAAAAAATTCAGGCATTTCGTTTTAGGCGAAATGTGTAATTGGTAGGATGTGGGATTCATGATAAATTAACTTCTGTGTTGATGTCACATATTAACAACGTTTTTTTTAGTGAGAGATTGTAAGAGAAAGAAAATTACTGTAAGAATTATAGAAGGGCTTTGCATATCATACAGATTCAACCGCTTTGGTATATTGATCAATGATTTTACCCGATTCAAAATCCATCGATCTTTCTTTTGCTTTCCGCTTTAAATGCTCACATAGTTCTTTGTCTGTAACGATTAGTTCCATTGCTCCGGCCAACAATTGAGAATTTTTTACCGGGACTAAAATTCCATATTCAGCTATTTCGATTTGATCTTTTACCGTTACGGAGGGGTCTGTGCCTGGGGCAAGAATTTCACGTGGGCCCGAAAGGCAATCGGTAGAAATCACCGGCAAACCACAAGCCATAGCTTCCTGCAGTGCATTTGGAAAGCCTTCAAAATCGGATGACAAAACAAAGCAATCGCACCTCGACAGGTATTTAAAAGGGTTGGTATCAAATTCAAGAAAAATCACCCGGGATTCTAGCTGCATGTTTTTAACCTTCATAATAACCTCCTCCTTTAAATACCTATGCCCAAGCAAAAACAACCTGACATTTAAATGTTTAATCTTATCAAAGGCGTCTATAAGATTTTCATGATTTTTTTGTTTTCTGAATACACCGACATTAATGAAATTGAATGAATCGTTATAAGGGAAATCAATTTCTTCCTGGCTTAAACGATTTATAAAAGCCATATTCATGGGATTATGAATGACTACATATTTTGAATGAATATTAAAATTCTTTTCCAGGTCAACTTTCATAAGTGTGGAGTTGGGGATTATTTCATCAGCATATTTGTATAATTTCCTGGTAAGGAAAATAGAGACCTTTCTTTCCAGCAACGGGACTGTTTTTAAAAATTCTGAAAAATGAATTCCGTCGCAGAGAATAATTTTTGCCTTGCTTCCAAACATCTTGCTGAAGCAATTTATATAATTGGTCCTTTTTAATGCAGAGAAACTTATGTCAGGCCTGTTTTTGTCACACAGCTTTTTATACTTTCGGGCAAGAAGTGGCAACTTTAGTGTTGTAATAAATCCGTTTTCTTTAAATGGTTGGTTAAGACATACAACAGAAATATTTTCCGGCAAATCGTATTCTATGATATTTGACAATACAACTAATGTTATATCGTAACGATTTTTCCATGCATGTATCAGAAGCGAGACAACCCGCTCTGCACCACCTGTTCCAAGGGTATTAATAAGGATGAAAATTTTTTTTCTCATGGATATTCTTCCGGTCGTTTTCAATAAGAGTGCAAAGAAAAGGCTATTTTTTAACATGCAGGGAGATGTAATTCCCAGTTATAATTTTTAAGTTTTATTTTGTGCGACACTATTAAAATTAATTTAGCTTGTAAAGATTTTTATGCCTCATAACCTGCATTATATTCTAAGCATTTCAGATCTTTACTTAAGCCCTGTTTATATTATTCTTCTTTTTTTCCTCGTTAAAAAGCTAAAGAATAAATATTATTCCGCCTCGCCTTTAAGGGTGTACATTCTACCCGCGTTTTTCATTCATGTTATCGGCTGTATTTTCTTTGCGTTGGTCTATCAGTATTACTATGGTTATGGTGATATGTACGGCTATTTTACCGGAGTTCGCGAAACATGGGAAGCTTTCATAAAAAATCCCCGGCTGGCCTTCGAACTTATTTTTGTTAATCGGGAACATTTTTCAGAAGCCGCTATTGATTTTGCCCCATATTGTTCATATACAGGCTTTGCGCCTGCAACGTCTGCTGTGATGAAATTGGCAGGATTTACCGGTCTGTTTTGTTTTGGCAGTTATCTTCCGATTGCGCTGGTATATGGTGTTTTTTCACTTTGGGGAACATGGCTCATTTTCATCACTATAAATAAATATTTTCCGCATCTATACAAGTATACTGCTATAGCATGTCTCTTTATTCCATCAGTAGTAATATGGAGTAGCGGATTGGGCAAGGAAGCTCCCTGCATGTTTGCATTAGGATTGTGTTTTTATGCTTTTGACAAGGTACTTCACCGGAAAAATATATTGAGACACATATTTTACCTGGTCATCGGTTCATTGATTTTGCTTGCCATAAAAAGCTATATCTTTTACACGTTTGCTGTTGCAGCTTTAACATGGACAGTCCATTTTTTTATCCATAATCTAAAAAACTATCTTGGCCGGCTCGTGGTAAAGTCTTTAATCTTCCTTGTTATTTTAGGCTTTATTGTTTACTTCGTTTCAATACCTGATAATTATTTACAGCAAAATTTTATGGAGAATATAGATAAGGGAGAAAACCTGCGGGAATTGATGACCACTATGAATGAAACTTATGGAGGCTCAGGTTATACACTTCCTCCTTTAGATATAAGTGCGGGAGGAATTGCTGCCAGTTTTTTTCTGTCATTGAATGTTACCTTGTTTCGTCCGTACCTGTGGGAATGTAAAAATGTATTGATGTTGATGAGTTTTTTTGAAAGTTTTTTTACATTTCTACTCGTATTGATAGTGTTGTTTAAGGTCGGGATAATAAAAATTTTCAGGTATTGTAATAAATATCCTGTACTATTTTTTATGCTGGTATTTTCTTTTTTACTTGCCCCGATTGTAGGTTTTATTTCTTTTAATTTTGGAACATTGGTGCGTTATAAAATTCCCTTCATGCCCTTCTTTATTTCATTTTTGGTGATTTTGCTATACGACAAAAAACATCAGGTTGTTGGGAACAATTCAAGATGATTATGACAAAGGCTTTAACAACTTAAAACTTTCTGCATAAAATCGAGTCGTAATTTTTCCTTGTGCGTAAGTGAAATCAGTGGTTCAACTTCTTTTAGGCTTACTCTTTTGCCTTTCCAGTTGTTTATAAAAGCATTGATTTTCGTAATATTATTTTCGACGTTTTGCTCAGTATTTTCAATTTCAAGTATAAAATCTAATCCTTTGCCGGAAAAATCTGTGTCATGATAAGCCAGTATCATCGGTAGTCCGAAAGCCGCATATTCTCTTGCTTTAAGCGGCGAAGCTTCCTTCATATAATTTCTGTGCAAAGCAAGTGTGCCGACAGCAATATCCATTTTTGAATAGAAATTTTTTAACTCAGGATTAGAAATATACCCGGTGATGAAAAGATTTTTTAGAACAACATCGAAATCTTTTTTCTCCGGCCCTACTAGGTAAAAATCTACATTGGGTAGTAGCTCTGCCATTTTTACAAATTTGTCTGTGCCATGCCACAGGCAACCGGGAGAGCTTACCATAATTACCTGGGGACGGCTGTTGACCGGGGGAACGATATCGTGTTTTTCTATTTTGATTCCGTTAGTAATGGTAAGCAATGGTTTTTTATATTTTACAAATTGATTGGTAATCTCATTTGTTACGCCGATAAACCCATCTATTTGCCTGTTAGTTTTATTTTGATACAGCTTTGCCAATTGAAATAATAGTTTACTATTTGCTTTTAATTCATCCGTCAAAACAGTATTACTTTCAACCACTACTTTGTATTTATTAAGAAGGGAACTTAACCCGGGGAAACTAACCATTTCCCTTAAGTAAATTATATCCGGAGAAATTCTTTTTATATATTTTTTGTATTGGTTAATTGTAAGAATTTTACTACCTATATTAAAAAAACCTCCTGTTAAAAATTTTTTGATTAAAAATTTTTTGAAGACAAAAAATCCTTTCACGCTTTCTGAAAGAAGAACCTGCTTTTGTTTAACATTATAAATTGGTAAAGATGCAACGTATACTTCGTGGCCATACCTGCACCACTCTTCAATCTGTGCGTTCATTTTATTTAAAACGCTTGAAGGGGTGTCAATATTCACAACGGTTAAGTATACAAGTTTCATTTAAAAAAGAAATTTTGCAAGTAACAGTTTTTTTCAATCCTTCAAACACTACAATGCTTTTATGGCATCGATATAAAATTGATAATATTTTTCTGCAGATAATTTTTCAGCGGCGTCGTTTGCATTTCTCTTGCAATTATTCATTTGCTGAATGGAAATATTTTTTAAACAATTATATAATTCCTCCGCGGAGCAACCCTCACTTACAAATCCTAAATCATACTGCTCAACAATTTTTTTCATTTCAGGAGAATTACTTATCACAATACAGAGCCTGGCCTGGATAAACTCAAACAGTTTATTTGGCAATGAATTTAGCTGGTTAAATCCATTGCCGGGTATATTATACAAACCAATATCATATTTATTTAAAGAGGGAACAATATCATAAAAACTTACTGATGGTATCAAATTAACATTCCCGGCTTTCTGCGCCATTATTTTCAGTTCATTGATATAGTCCTGGCTTCCCGGCACAAGCATCAGATCTAACCGGAATGAATTTCCGAGCTTTTGTACTGCCTCAATCATGTACTCAATCTGTCGTTCTCTTATTGCTCCGCCATGATGAATAATTTTTATCAGCTTTTCTTTTTCATCATGAAAAACTGGTCTTATGGCGGGATAATAGATGCTCACGTTGGGAATAACAATTGAATCTTTGCCAAATTCTTCTTTACATTTTATCGCAATGCCATCACATACGTTTACGAGAAGGTCAATTTTTTTTAGATATTTTTCATACAGGTTGAAATAAAATTTCCCCCCGGTACTTTTCCAGTTTGGTCTTGTATCAAATTGCAAGGGGCAGTATTCATGAGCATTAAAAACCACTTTGAAGTTATACTTACTTTTATAACGATCGATATAGGGCAGAAACTCAGGCTCGTGCGTAATTACAATACCAGGTTCATATTTTTTAAAAAGGCCAGACAGTTTTTTATTAATTGAATAAAAACGTCCAGGCCACTCCTTCCCTTTATTAAACATTCTGTAAACCCGGTGCAGCGCCCTTTCGTATATCGCAGGCAAATCATAATATTCAAATTCTACAACTTCAAAGGGAGTTGAAGTTTTGCCTACGGCAACTATTTCGAAATCATTTTTTAGCGCTTCGATTTCTCTTATTATCCGCGGACCGTTATGAAGTGATCTGCTTGTTAAAATCAAAATTCTCTTCAAGGTTCCAAAGTTTTTATTATGGTTGCCGGTACGCCGCCAATAACAACATTTGCAGGAAAGGATTTTGTAACTACAGAATTTGCACCTACGGTAACATTGTCTCCCAGTGTAACACCTGGCATTATGCTCGCGCCCTTAGCAAGCCAGCAATTTCGGCCGATGCTCACATTTTTTGTTATATACTTATTTCTGTCCATTAAATCATGATTTCCTGTTACTATACTTACGTTATATGCCCATAAAGTTCCTTCGCCTATGCTTAATTCAGTACCGGTATGTATGCCAATATAACAACCGCCCGAAAATGCAAGGCTTTTTAATACGCTTAATGAATCGTTTTCTATTTTGAGGCCTTGCATATTCTCCGAAACTTTACTTGTATAGTGTACTGAGTAAGTTACACCCCGCCCGTTTCTAAAAATTCTCTGCACAATATAATTTAGAATAAGAATCCTGCTATAGTTTAAAGATTTAGCGATCAGTTTCTCTTTCTTATTGAAAAACAGGAAACAAAATAAACGGCCAATCATAGTTTTAATTTTCGTAATGCTACCTGGATTCTTGACGGCAACAAATCTCGTTCAACCAGTCTGAGTTTTATAAATAATAAATAGTAAACAATAATACTATACACCAATCCAACTAAAAAAAATGAAATAATATTTGGCTTAATTATTAAGGTTGACAAAAACGAAAACACTGCGCATACGACCGAGATTTTAAGCAATCTTGGAAAATCAAAATAATCTTTAAAGTGCATTGATATTGATTTGGTTGAATTATGAATAAGAAGTACAGAAAGAAAAAGTATAGATAAAGTATAAGAAACTGCGGCCCCGGTATTTCCCAGGAAAAGAATTAAAAAATAAGCCAGTGTGATATTAAAAACAAAAGAGATGAGATTAGGGATGATTATCTTTTTAGGCATTTTCTTAACCGTCAGGATGTCGGCATAACTATTTATCCTGATTAAAACTGCAATATTATAAATGCAAAAAATAATTCCGCTCTCCACATACTTATTACCTAAGTATAATTCGATAAAAATGTATCCGTTGAAAATAGCGAAGAATACAATAGGATAGATCATGCCGGCTACCGCGTTTGAAATTTTTCTCTTTAATTGCATCAGCTCTTTAAAGGCACCTATTTTAATATAGTTTACAATTGTTGGCATAGCTACTGCTGTAATGCTCGCATACAAAGTTGCAATAAATGGAATTTCTATGGCTCCGTTTCTATAAATGGCAAATTCTTTTACCCCCAGCATTTTACTTATTAAAATTCCCCCAACATATAGGATACTATAGCCGATAAGGCTCAATCCTAAATAGGGATATCCAAGCTTCACTATATATTTCATCTTTTTAAAATCAGGTTTATACAATGGCAGAAATTCCCTTTTTAAAACAAAGATGTGTGCACAAAATATCAGCACGTTAAGAATATTCAGAAATATAACAGTGTAGTATAAAGATTTTAAAACATTAACCGTGTATAGCATACCTGCTACCTTTACTACGTTAGAAACAATAGTTAATATTGACATACTAACAATCTTGTTGAAATGTGCATAATAGTAAATATAGTAGCTGGAAAGTATTATGAAAAAAGTACTGGGTAAATACAAAACCAGGTAAGTATTCAATAACGGGTTATTAAACAATTCTGCTATTGCCGGGCATGAAAAGTAAATGATAAAAATACAGCACAAACCGCTGATAACCTGGATCCATAAATTGGCAGACAATACGCTTTTTTCGTTCCCTTTGTACTCCGCCAAAACAAGATTTACAATTGATACAATACCTAAACCAAAAAACACAGTAATATAACCATTGATTAAGTTAAGCTGGCCATAGGTACCGTTATCCTGGTAAGACATCCTCCTGGCAAGGAAAGGATTCATTGCAAAATTGACCAAAAAATTTATGCCATTTGCAAAAATCAGTGCCAGTGCTTGCTTCTTCAATTTATTGATATTAAAAAACTAATTAATAGTAATTGCGGGTTTAAAATAAGTGTCTTTTTGAAAAAACGATACAACAAAAAATTAAGTGAAGACGCTATTGTACAAAGCTTTTATCGCCAAATCAATTAAATGCCGGCGTATTATTTCTCAATATTTTTTAAATACTCACCATAGCCGCTTTTTTCAAATTTATTGGCAAGAACATTTAATTGGTCTTTGTCAATAAATCCCATGCGATAGGCAATTTCTTCCAGACAACCTATCTTGAAGCCCTGCCGTTTTTCAATCACTCTTACAAATTCAGAGGCATCATGAAGAGATTCAAAAGTACCTGTATCCAGCCACGCAAAACCGCGGTTAAGTACCGCAACTTTCAATTTTTTATTGGTAAGATATTGGCGGTTCACATCTGTTATTTCATATTCGCCCCGGGATGAAGGTTTAATATTTTTCGCAATCTCAACCACGCTGTTATCATAAAAATATAAGCCCGGAACCGCATAATTCGATTTTGGATTTGCTGGTTTTTCCTCGATACTTATTGCATTAAGTTTTTTGTCAAATTCAACTACGCCATATCTTTCAGGGTCGCTTACAGGATAAGCAAAAATTATTGCGCCATCAGGCTCTGCAGATTTTTGCAGAAGATTTGAAAAGCCACTTCCATAAAAAATATTATCTCCCAATACCAATGCGACCGCATCCGTTGCTATAAATTTTTCGCCTATCACAAACGCTTGTGCAAGGCCGTTAGGTATATGTTGAACTTCATACTCCAAATTACATCCCCATTGATTTCCGTCACCTAACAGGCGTTTAAATTGTTGCTGATCTTCGGGGGTGGTAATAATAAGAACATCCTTAATGCCAGCCAACATTAAGGTACTGAGCGGGTAATAAATCATCGGTTTATCATAAATGGGCATGAGTTGCTTACTTACACCCATTGTTATTGGATATAATCGTGTTCCACTGCCTCCTGCCAATATAATACCCTTCATATTTGTTACGGCTTAGAAGTTACACTGTATCTGAATCGCTGTAACTAAAAAACCAGTTTTTTATATTGTAAATTTCTTTTTCGCGAACAGTATTTAATTTTTTTACAATCATACTCAATTTCAATGGCCTGAATTTCTCAGGAAATTTATAAAAACCGGACCGCTTGTGGCAACTATAATTATAGGAATGCGGTAAACACCACGCGAGTGTTAAATCTGCTTTATTCCTCCTTAAAATTGTATTGCCAAATTTTAACAACTGCAAGCCTTCTTTTTCACTTTCAGGTGCATGCAAGATCTCCATAAGATAACCTATCTTTCCATCATGCTTATTTTTTAATGCAAATATTATTATTGCTTCAAGGACTCTGTTTTTATACAATCCGTAGAGCTTATAATTTTCACCGGGCTTTTCCACGTAGCGCCAATTCATATATTCACTGTCCCTGTTAATCCCAATAGGAATATCAATTTTTATTTTTTCCCAAAGCTTGTCATAGTCTTCATCAAACTTTTTAAATTCTTCAATTATGATATTATTTTTTAAAGTAAGTTTTTGGGGAGCATCTATCAGGCAAACGCTCTCAACAATTTCGGGGGTTCTTTTAAAAAATATTTTTTTAATAAAATAACCAATGCGAAAAGGTTTTATAAGGAACGGAACATCTCCAAAGTAAGTAAATCCAAGTTTATTAATAAATCCATGGACTGAATTTTCATTGGCGAAGCCATACACCAATTCAATTTGTTTTTCACTTTCCTCTTTTTCGAGCCTTGAAGCCAATTTTATAAATAGTCCCCTTCCACGATGCCGGTAATCAGTTAATGTATCGAATGATTGCATGGCAATTACCTTCTCATCCATTAATTTCAATTTTACCGGCAGATAGGTGTAAATGGCGGCAATCTCCTTTCCATTGGTTACTGCGTAACAGATACTTTGAATTCCTGGCAAATTCTTTTGATGAAACCATTTAAGTAGTTGTAAGCTTTTATCACTGCCGTTTTCAAGAAAACATTCCCGGTATTTTTTCAACTCATCATCACTGCCATTTCCTCTTACAAATTCGTATTGGTGATTATCCATATCTCTCCGGTTGCCTGAATTTTTAAACCTCGTATTGCTTTTCATAATAAGTCATGTATGCTCCGCTTGTCACATCGTTCAGCCATTCATTATTATTTAAATACCAGTCTATGGTTTTTGATAATCCTTCTTTAAACTGAAGTGAAGGCTGCCATCCCAATTCATTTTTTAATTTCGTTGCATCAATAGCATAGCGAAGATCGTGCCCTTGCCTGTCTTTTACAAAAGTTATCAGCTTTTCCGATGTACCTTTTTCCCTGCCAAGCTTTTCGTCCATTTGCCTGCAAAGTTCTTTTATAATGTCAATATTTTTCCATTCATTATGACCACCAATATTGTAGGTCTCCCCCGGGGTTCCGTTATGAAAAATTGTGTCAATTGCGTTTACGTGATCTTCTACATACAACCAGTCCCTCACATTTAAACCTTTCCCGTAGATAGGCAGGGGTTTACTATTAATTATGTTGTGTATGCAAAGAGGAATTAATTTTTCGGGAAAGTGATAAGGACCGTAATTATTGGAACAGTTTGAAATTATTACAGGTAATTTATAAGTATGATAAAATGCGCTTACAAATTGATCGGAAGAAGCTTTGGATGCTGAATAGGGACTGCGTGGATCGTAGGGAGTTTCTTCAGTAAAAAAACCTGTGTCACCGAGACTGCCATATACCTCATCGGTGGAAATATGATAAAATAATTTTCCTTCATAATCATTTCTCCAATAATCTTTGGCAACCTGTAACAAAGTGACAGTTCCTAATACATTCGTTTTTACGAATGCCAGGGGATCAGTAATCGAGCGGTCAACATGGCTTTCGGCGGCGCAATGTATTACGCCGGTGAAATTGTATTTTGTGAAAAGTGAGGTTATCAATTCTGCGTCCTGGATATCCCCTTTTACAAAGTTGTAGTTGGGTTTGTCTTCTATATCCCTGAGATTTTCAAGATTACCTGCATAGGTTAACTTGTCAAGATTTACTATTATATACCCAGGGTATTTATTTACAAATAATCTTGTGAGATGCGATCCTATAAAACCTGCTCCACCGGTAATAAGAATATTTTTATTAGCTGCCATTTTTATTTTTTAAGATCAAAGCTTCTTATTTTATGCACCAAGATCTATTGCTTTTCGGTTTTCAGCTAACGGAAATCCATTGCCCGCAATAATATTTCTATAAGACTCGGTATGCAATTCAGTAAAGCCTTCACTAAATTCAAAAGCGGCGCCATCAATTGATAAAGTTCTGAAAGTTCTTTTACCTGAGGCTTTCACATCTTCAGGAAGTGTATTTACATCAATGCTCAGCATCCATTTTATGGTGGCTTTCTCCAGCTCCAGGTATCCTGAAGCGATATTTTTTGTATGCTGTGTTACTACATTATCTTTTACAGGGCCAAAAATCCACATGAGCATGTCAAAAAAATGCACGCCAATATTTGTTGCAATACCGCCGCTTTTTGTTATATCTCCCTTCCAACTGGTGTGGTACCAGTGCCCGCGGGAAGTGATATATTGTAAATCTACTGAATGCTTTTTTTCCGAAGGAGCTGCATCAATTTTTTCTTTTAAAGCTATAATCGCAGGATGTAACCTTAATTGCAAAATAGAAAATACCTGTTGTCCGGTTTCATTTTCTATTTCCTGCAATGCATCAATATTCCAGGGGTTTAATACTACCGGTTTTTCGCAAATAACATCAGCGCCTATGCGCAATCCAAAACGTATATGTGCATCATGTAAATAATTAGGACTGCACACACTTACGTAATCAATTTTTTTGCCCTGCCGTTTTAATTTTTCCAGGTGCCTGTCAAAACGTTCAAACTCTGTAAAAAAATCTGCATCAGGAAAATAGCTATCTAAAATGCCTACCGAATCGTTTTTATCTAAAGCGGCAATTAAATTGTTGCCCGTATCCTTTATTGCCTTCATGTGTCGCGGCGCTATATAACCTGCAGCGCCTATTAATGCGAAATTTTTCATCTGCTATTTTATTCTTTTTATTTTATTATTTTCCAGTAAATATTCCTGTTTACTTTCCGGGCATACAGCAATATTATTTTCGTCAAAAGTTAATTTCATTCCAAATTCACTCATCCAGCCCACATGTCTTGCAGGGTTACCAACAACTAATGAAAAGGGCAATACTTCTTTGGTAACCACGGCGCCGGCTCCGATAAATGCATATTCGCCAATATTATGTCCACATACTATTGTTGCATTCGCCCCTATTGACGCACCTTTTTTCACAATTGTTTTTTTATACTCCTCTTTACGGCTTACGGCGCTTCTCGGGTTTATTACATTGGTAAAAACCATCGAAGGGCCCAGGAAAACATCGTCTTCACAAATAACCCCTTCATAGATTGATACATTATTTTGCACTCTCACATTTTTCCCGAGAACTACCTTGGGAGATACAACAACATTTTGGCCAATGTTGCAATTTTCTCCAATCATACAGCCCGGCATTATATGACGAGAAATGCCAGATCTTAACTCCGGCCCCTAATTCACAACCATCGTCTACAATGGCCGTGGGATGTTTAAAGTATTTTGTTTCCATTTAAAATGGGCGCTAAGTTAGCAAACTATTGTCTTTTTTAATATAGCAAACTAATCTGGAAATATACAGGTAGGTGCTTTTTTGCTTGAAACTAATTTGCACGATGAATTTTGTATCTCAACTAAATCTTGGATCGTATATTTTAATTTAGATTTTAAATACTTTAATGGCTCAAGTACCTTCGTGCCATGCATTATGCTTCTATAGAAAATTTGCGTAAATCATTTGGTATAAGAAAGCTTTTCAGCGATATAACTTTTTACGTGGAGGAAGGAGATAAAATAGCTTTTGTTGCAAGAAACGGAACCGGCAAATCTACGCTGCTTAAGATAATTGCAGGCCTTGATACTGCAGACTCGGGAACAGTTTGGATTCATAAGGATGTAAAGGTAATTATGCTTCAGCAGGACACTTATTTTGACAATGATAAAACCATCCGGGATAATATTTTAAATCTTGATAACCCGGTTGTGCGCATTGTAAAAGAATATGAAACGTTGCTGGAAGAAGAACCGCATAACGAACAACGCATCAGCGAAGTTATTGCCGAACTTAATGAAGCGGATGCCTGGAATTTTGAAAGTGACCTCAAACAGATTTTGGGAAAGCTGAACATTCATCACCTTAACGAAACAGTGAAAAATTTAAGCGGCGGCCAGCGTAAAAGAGTGGCGCTTGCGCAGGCGTTGGTAGAAGCACAACTACATGAAGGGAAATGCTTGCTCATACTTGATGAACCTACCAACCATCTTGATGTGGATATGATCGAATGGCTCGAAAATTTTTTAGCGACCAATAAAAGTACCTTGCTGCTAGTAACACACGATCGTTATTTTTTGGATGCAGTTTGCAATGAAATCATTGAACTTGATGACGAAAAATTGTATGTTTATAAAGGAGATTATGATTATTTCCTGGAACAAAAATCATTAAGGCTGGAAGTACAGCAAAGTGAATTACAGAAGGATAAAAATATTTTCAGAAAAGAACTGGAATGGATGAGGAAACAGCCAAAAGCCAGGACTACAAAATCAAAAAGCAGGCAGGATGCATTTGAAGAAGTAGAGGAAAGAGTAAGCCAGAGAAAAGAAGTGGCAGAAGTTTCTTTACAGGTAAAAATGACCCGGCTGGGAGGAAAAGTACTCGAGATGAAAAAAGTATATAAATCCTATGGCGATAAAGTTATCCTGACAGGATTTGATTATACTTTTAAGAAAGGTGAACGTATAGGAATTGTTGGAAAGAATGGAACGGGAAAATCCACTTTTTTAAAAGTAGCATTGGATCTTATTCCACCCGATAGCGGCAAAATAAATCATGGAGATACCGTTGTGTTTGGAAATTTTGCACAGGAAGGGTTGCAATACAAAGAAGATAAAAGAGCGATTGAATATGTAAAGGATTTTGCAGAATTTTTCCCCCTGGCTGATGGAAGCAAAATAAGCGCAACCCAATTCATGGAGAAATTTGGCTTTACTGCACAACAACAATTTACACCTTTAAGTAAATTAAGCGGTGGTGAAAAAAGGCGCTTGCATTTGTTAAGCATCCTGTTTCGTAATCCTAATTTTTTGGTGCTCGACGAACCAACGAATGATTTGGACTTACAAACATTAAGAACTCTCGAAGAATTTTTACAGGATTTTCCGGGATGTATTTTAATTGTAAGTCACGATCGTTATTTTATGGACAGGCTCGTGGATCATCTTTTTGCCTTTGAGGGAAATGGCGAGATTAAAGATTTCCCGGGCAACTATTCGCAATACAGAATATGGAAGCAACTGGGAGAAAATAAGCCAAAAGAAATTTCTCCTGTTTCTAAAAATAATAATGAGAAAGTAAAGTCAAAAAGCGATAATAGAACTGGCCAGAAATTTACTTTTAAAGAGAAACATGAATTTGAATTATTGGAAAAAGAAATACCCGCCCTTGAAAAAGAAAAGCAATTGCTTGAAGTAAAAATGAATAATGGTTCTTTGGATTTTGAAAAACTGCAATCAACAGCAGAGAGAATTAGTGAGATTATTGTTCTTCTCGATAAAAAAGAAATGAGATGGCTGGAGTTAAGCGAAAAAGTATAATCTGTTTACAAATACCTTAAATAAAAAATGAAAAATTTGCGATTGGTTCTTTTGCTGACTTTTACGTCAATATGTGCTTTAAAAATATATGCCACTGTTCGTTTGCCGGCCATAATTGGCGACCATATGGTACTTCAGCAAAATGCAGAAGTGGCGCTATGGGGTTGGAGCGATCCGACGGAAAATATCAAAATAAACCTAAGTTGGGATACAACTACTTATAGTACAAAGGGTGGACCCGATGCGAAATGGATTACAAAAATCAAAACACCCGGCGCTGGAGGACCATATACAATTACTATTTCAGGCAGTAATAAAATCATGGTTGACGATGTGTTAATTGGCGAAGTATGGGATTGTAGCGGGCAAAGTAATATGGAGATGAGTTACAGCTGGGGGATTAAACGATACACTAATGAAATTGAAAATGCCAGCAATCAGAAGATCAGGTTTTTTCATATCCCCAGGTTAACGGCAGCGTATCCCCAGGATGATTTAAAAGGTCATTGGGTTGTATGTAATCCTGATGACCTTAAAACATTTAGCCTTGCCGGATATTTTTTTGGGCAAAAATTGGAGCAGGTTTTGAATTTGCCAGTTGGCTTAATCGAAGCGAGTTGGGGCGGCACACCGGCTGAAGTGTGGACACCCAAAGACTCAATAGAAAGCAATACCGTCTTAAAAAGCGCCGCGGATAGTTTAAAAGTTAGCGACTACTGGCCTGTAAATACTGCGGCAACATTTAATGCAATGATAAATCCTTTCACCAACTTTACCATCGCCGGAGTGATATGGTACCAGGGCGAAGCTAACGTTGGCACGGCTTCTACTTATAATGAGCTTTTTGCTACAATGATTAATTCCTGGCGACAAGCATGGCAAATAAACTTGCCGTTTTACTTTGTGCAAATAGCGCCTTTCAAAGGTTATGGCGGTATTTCAGGATCGTTATTACAGGAGGCGCAAACAAAAACTCTTGCTGTTCCTAAAACAGGAATGGTAGTAGTCCATGATTTGGTCGATGATGTAACCGATATTCATCCAAAAGATAAAAAGGATGTAGGCATACGCCTGGCAAACTATGCATTGGCGGACGTGTATGGTAAAAAAGATATTGCTTATAAAAGCCCCATGTATAGCAGTATGAAAATTGAAAAGGACAAAATCAGGATTAATTTTGATAATGCTGATAACGGTCTCATCACAAAAAATGGGTCACCTTCTGATTTTTATATTGCAGGAGAAGATAAAATTTTTAAGCCCGCCAGCGCAAAGATCGATCACAATAGTGTTGTAGTCTGGAACAAAGAAATTAAAAATCCTGTAGCCGTTCGTTTTGGATTTACAAATGTCGCCATGCCCAATCTTTTTAATAAGGAAGGATTACCTGCCAATACTTTTCGCACTGATGATTGGAATGACGTAAATACAATAATTCAAAATTAACATGAAATCAAAACTTTTTTTGAGCCTGCTTTTCCTGGCTGCATCTGTATTGGTAATTGCGCAACCGGTGGCAGTGCATGGTAAACTGCATGTTGACGGGATTTATTTAAAAGACCAGCACGATAATAATGTGGTATTACGCGGCATGAGCTTTGGCTGGCATTGCTTCCATCCAAGATTTTATAATGCCGGTGCAGTAAAATGGTTGCACAACGATTGGGATTGCTCTGTCGTGAGAGCCGCAATGGGTGTCGAGCCTAAAGGCGGTTATGTTGATAAACCTGGTTGGTCGAAAGAAAAAATAAAAGCTGTAGTTGATGGCGCAATAAAAGAAGGAATCTATGTTATTATAGACTTTCACAGTCATAATATAAGACTCAAGGAAGCAAAAGAATTTTTCGCTGAAATGGCTACAGCTTACGGTTCTTCTCCCAATGTGATTTATGAGATATTTAATGAGCCGGATTATGAATCCTGGGATTCGGTAAAAGTTTATTCGCAGGAAATTATCTCAACTATTAGAAAAATTGATCCTGATAATATTATACTTGTTGGCAGTCCTCACTGGGACCAGGATATCAATATTGTTGCTGATGCTCCGCTAAATGGATTTACCAATATTATGTACACCGTTCATTTTTATGCAGCAACACATAAGCAGGAATTACGAGACAAATGTAATTATGCACTCAAAAAAGGTATCCCGATTTTCATTTCAGAATCTGCCGGAATGGAAGCAACAGGTGATGGTCCCATCAATTATGATGAATGGAATAAGTGGATTGAATGGGCAGAAAAAAATCAAATAAGCTGGGTCACATGGTCTGTGTCAGATAAAGACGAAACATGCAGCGTATTACTTCCCAGCGCTGCTTCAGATGGTAATTGGCAAGATAAAGATTTAAAGGAATCAGGAATAAAGACAAGGGAATTAATAAAGAAATACACGCCGGGTAAGAAATAAAATTATCGGCGGAAAATATTTTTTTACAGGCGGTAAAAATTCATCTCTCACAAATATTAGTTTTAGTTATTCTTCAAAACATATAATATGAAAAGATTATTTGCACTGGCGGTTTTATGTATCGGTTTTATTGCAGCAACAAATGCCCAATCAACGGTTAAAAATTACGATTCAGTATTGGCAAAGAAATTAAATGCTGATGATTATGGAATGAAACATTATGTATTTGTTATTCTTAAAACAGGGAGCAACACTTCTGAAAATAAAGAAGCAATGGATTCGGCATTTAGTGGTCACATGAAAAATATACAACGGCTCGCAGATAATAATAAGCTTGTGGTAGCAGGCCCCTTCGGAAAAAACGATGATAGTTTTCGGGGATTATTTATTTTAAATACCAACAGCATTGATGAGGCAAAAAGCCTTTTGGCAACCGATCCTGCTATCAAAGCAAAATATCTTGAACCGGAACTGTACTTATGGTATGGTTCTGCAGCTTTACAGGAGACTTTAAAAATTCATGAGAAAATTCAGAAATCAAGGTTTTAATTATAAATCTCTTTCTGTAATTATTTTTGGAAACCTGGTATTCCCAAAACAAAAAAGGCGATCGTTTCCAATCACCTTTTTTATCTTCATAGCAAAATATTTACGCTGGGGTTTTACTCAGTTCTTCTCTGCCAAAAACGATGTTTTGCAATTGCATTGATAAAAGCCGATTGCGGTTTTATTCGAGTCATAATTTTTACTTGTAATTATTCCCTGCGAAGCAAGAGAGTAGGCATGTTTAGGTAAACAGGCTATTCTGTTACCTTTAGAAACTTTTAGAAAATAAATGGGCTAACGGATGGAGATACTAAATTGTAGTAAATTATACATCAACTGATTTAATCAATTAAGGTAACATTTTTTCGCCTCGAGGTAAGCATTTCTTGTGGCACAGAATTACAAATTTCTTCTTTCAATACATCAATAATTCTTTGTTTTACAAAATGGCGATAGGTAACAATACTTATTTCACGTACAGGCACCTGTGGCTTAAAATGTCTTACATTTTTCATGTCTTTTGCAGATAATTCTTTTATAGCGAGCTCAGGCAAAATCGTAATGCCCTCATTTGAGTCTACAATTTTTTTTAGCGTTTCAATACTTCCGGCCTCATATTCCAGGTTGCTGGTTTCGAGTTCTTTTTTTCTTAGCTCGCAAAGATTTAAAACCTGCGCTCTTAAGCAATGTCCTTCTTCAAGCAACCACAAATGATTGGTATCAATATCGTCCGGCAATAAAAATTTTTTCTTCATCAGTTTTTCATTTTGCGATGCATAGACAACAAACTGTTCATAATACAAAGGCTGCTCGTTTAAAGACTCATTGTTTAAAGGAGTTGCCAGTATACCTGCATCAAGATGGTGGTTTTTAAGTTTATCAACTATTTGCTGGGTCGTGAGTTCTGTAATTTTTATTTTTAAAAGAGGATATTTTTTTAGAAATGAATTCAAAAACAGCGGCAAAAGATAGGGAGCGACTGTAGGAATAATTCCCAGTTTTAATTCTCCTTTAATTTGTCCCTTTAACTCACTTACAATTACCTTCATCCTGTTTGCTTCCTCTAATATTATTTTTGCCTGTTTAATCACAATCTCGCCGGCTTCAGTTGGCACAACAGGCTGTTTACTTCTGTCAAATATTTTTACTTCGAGCTCTTCTTCCAGTTTTTGAATCATCATGCTCAGAGTCGGCTGCGTTACAAAACATTTGTCAGCAGCTTTTGCAAAATGCCTGTAAGTATCCACTGCCAGTATGTATTTTAAATGCTGAATGTTCATCCCATAGTTTTGATCTATGTAAAGATAAATAGTATCAATTTGCTTTATTGCAGTTGATACTTCGCTTTTTGGTTTTTTTATCCGCACGAAATAATCATCCGTTGAATTATAGTTCGATAAACATTTATGTACATTCGTCATATGAATAATCCAAATCAATGAAGGAACGATTTTATTCGCTTGATGTTTTCCGCGGAGCTACGGTTTGCCTGATGATAATGGTAAATAATCCCGGAAGCTGGGAACATATTTATGCTCCGCTTGATCATTCGCCATGGCACGGTGTTACGCCTACTGATCTTGTATTCCCATTTTTTCTTTTTGCGGTCGGTAATGCATTAGCTTTTGTAATGCCGCGTCTTGAAGCTGCAGGTCCTTCTGTATTCTGGAAAAAAGTAATTAAGAGAACTTTGCTTATTTTTTTTATCGGGCTCGTACTTAACTGGATGCCGTTTATTAAATGGGATAATGGTCACATTGTTTTTAAGCCATGGAGTTATCTTAATGCTGCCGGAACGCCGGCGGGTGTTAGAATTTTGGGCGTTTTACAACGTATTGCTTTAGCCTATTTTTTCGCATCAGTAATTATTTATTTTTTAAAGATCCGCGGAGCATTTTTTGTTTCCTGTATTATTCTTTTGGGATATTGGTTTTTATGTATTTCCGGCAATCCTGCCGATCCGTTTAGTTTAACCGGCTGGTTTGGAACCAATGTGGATAAAGCAATTTTAGGCGAGGCGCATATGTATCACGGTGAATCTCTTAACGGTCATCCTATCGCGTTTGATCCGGAAGGCTTCATGAGTTTATTCGGTTCGATTGTGCAGGTAATTTTTGGATACCTGTGTGGAGATTATATTATTAAAAAGGGAAAAACTCCTGAAATGGTTAATGGCTTATTTGTTGCGGGTGCCGTATTTCTTTTTGCAGGCTATGCATGGGATATGGTTTTCCCGCTTAATAAAAAAATATGGACGAGTTCTTACACTGTTTTTACAACGGGGCTTGCAATGGTGATTCTTGCTGTAATGATTTATTTAATTGAATTAAAAAATAAAAGAGGATGGCTTGATAAATTCTTTGATGTATTTGGCAAGAATCCATTATTCATTTTTGTGCTAAGCGGATTTTTGCCCAGGGCTCTTGGTCTTATCAGAATCCCATCCGGCATCGATGCCCAGGGTAACCAAATTTATACTTCACCATTCGGATGGTTTTATGAACATATTTGCAAACCAATTTTTCCTTCTAATTTAACCAATGGCTCATTACTATATGCGTTATTTATGATTACTTTTTATTGGTTAATAGTTTGGTGGATGGATAAAAAGAAAATATATGTGAAGGTGTAATCGGGTTGAACAACCGAATTTCATATATCTAACCGTTTTGTTCCGTCAACAATATTTACTTCATACACTTCCGCATCAATATCATATTCCTTTTTATAGGCCGATAGGGTATTGGTTAAAAAATTCTGTAAAGTATTCTCTTTTACAATATTGATTGTGCAACCACCAAACCCGCCGCCCATTTGTCTTGCTCCGATTACAGTTTCATCTTTTTTTGCCTGCTCTACTAAAAAATCCAGCTCTTTGCAACTTACTTCGTAGAGCTTGCTCAATCCTTCATGCGTCGCGAACATCAGTTTGCCAAAATCAATTATATTGTCTTCTTTTAAGAGTTTAGCGGCAGTTTTAGTCCGGTAAATTTCTTCAACAACATATTTACACCTGTCATAAATTTTGTTATCGAGCTTTTCTTTATAAGGCAAAATATCTTCAGGATTATTAATATCCCTGAAAGAATTAATTTTCATTTCTTCCTGTAAAATTTTTAATCCTTCTTCACATTGGTTTCTTCTTACATTATATTCTGATGAGGCCAGTGAATGGTGCACTTTAGAATTGATTAAAACAATTTTATATTCCGGCGCATCGAGCGGTAAGTAATTATGTGTTACGTTCATGCAATCCAAAAGAATTACGTGATCTTTTTTACCATACATATTTGCATATTGATCCATAATGCCACACATAACTTTTGGAAAATTGTGTTCTGCACGCTGGCAAAGAAGCGCAAGATCTTTCCTGCTAAGCTTAAAATTAAAAAGCTCATTAAGCCCATATGCAAGCCCACCTTCCGTTGCAGCAGATGATGACATGCCGGCCCCAATTGGAATGTCTCCGCCGAATGCGCAATTAAATCCTGTAACGGGAAGATGTAATGATAAAAATTCATTAACAACACCAAGTATGTAATTTTTCCAGCCCTCCGTTTTTTCTATTTCACTTATTTTTAGTGATAACGACTCATCAAAGTCAATAGAATGAAAATTTAATTCGTCACTATTATTTAAAGCAATTGCATAATTGATTCCTTTGTCAATAGCTGCAGGCATTACAAATCCATCATTATAGTCTACGTGCTCTCCTATAAGATTAATTCTGCCGGGAGAAAAAAACAAAGCAGGTTCCTTGGAAAATTTTTCGACAAAAACTTTTTTTACATTCGATGCATTTGACATGAAATTATTTTAGGTGCGTAATCTTATACCCTGTTTTAAAAATAACTGACTCACCGGGCTCAAGTGTTGTAAACCCCATGCCATTGTTAAAAGCATCTGGTGCACCGCTGATATTTTCTATAGCGATATTTTTTCGGTGAGGTGGAATGTAAATCTGTAAATAAGGATAAGATTTTTCAGGGTGAATTTCTATCTCAATTTTTTTGGCGGGATTTCTTAGAACGCACAATGGCTGACATGCATCCACATTCAATGTATAGCAATTATCTAAAGACAGGTTATTAATTTTTTTAAGTGAATTAAATTCAGTAATATGGAATAAGGTTTTGTGTTGGGATCAATTCACTGTTAAACTCCACCATCTCTTTCGATTGAAATTCCAACTGCAATTCATCAACCATATCTCCTAAATCAAAATAAGGATGCCACCCATCCTGCATAGGAATTAATCCTTCATCTTTATTTACACATTCTGTACTTACCGAAAGCTTATTGTCACTTTCCAATTGCCAGGTTACAATGCAATCATAGTTAAAAGGATAGCCGGCGTCCTCAGCCCTGTATTCATATTTCATAGTGACTGAAGCATGAAGTTCGTTAGATGTTTCGCTGATGACATTGAATGGTTTATTGTAAAGAAGCCCGTGCAAGGCATTTTTGCCAAGATAAAATTTTTCAAGCTTATACTTTTTTTCACCAAAGTGGTAAGTGCCATGATGCAACCTGCATACAAAGGGCGAAAGTTTGGAACCCAAAAATCCTTTTGATTCAAAATTTTCATTAAAGTCGTTGGAAGAAGTATAGCTCTTAATTATATTAAATGCTTCTCCGTTTTGAAATGAAACGAAATCATGAAGAATGGCGCCACAGGCCGGAAGCACTGTTGCATAAGTATTTGCTGAGTTATCTTTTAAAATAACTTTTTCAAAACCATCTTCACTTTTTTTGTTGATTGAAAACATGTTAGCGTCCAATTTACGTAAAAGTTTTTTTTAGTTGGACTCTAAAATTTTCATTACAATTTTTTCTTCCGGCAAGAGCTCATTTTTATCAGTTTTCCTTTCCATTTTATCGAGTTCATCAATATATTTTTCCAGCTTTTTGCTTTCATATAGAGAAAGAATAAGCGGGTGCACATAATACTTTTTACAAACGGCACGGGTATTTCCCAATTGCTCAGAGACAATATCAAGCGCTTCAACAATTCTTCTTTTTGTTTCTGTTATAGTATCGCAACATCCAATAGATTTCAAAGTAAGAAACGCCTGAACCGTGCCGGCCCACGTCCGAAAATCTTTTGCTGTAAAATCTGCATTGCTTATTTCTTTTATATAATTATTTACGAGCCCTGAATCTATCGATTGCCTGTCTCCTTCTTCATCATAAAACTGGAACAATTCTTTTCCCGGAACATCCCTGCACTTTTTTATGATGGCTGCAAGCTTTTTATTTTTAAGTATAATTTTATGTGAAACTCCTTTTTTACCCTTAAATGTAAAACTTACTGCGTTGCCATTAAATTTTACATGCTTGTCTTTTAAAGTAGTAAGCCCAAAGGAGCCATAGGTTTTCTCGTAATAACTATTACCTACTCTTATGTTGGTTCGCTCCATTAATTTTACCACTGCCGCTAAAACCTTTTTTAAAGAAAGTTCCGTGTCGCTGATATCTTTTTCCAGCTGAATTCTTATCGTGGGTAAAGCTTTCCCAAATTCAATCAGGCGATAATACTTGGTATGGTTACGTAAAGAATTCCAATGTGAGTGATACTTATATTGCTTCCTGTTTTTAACATCATAACCAGTAGCCTGAAGGTGCCCGTTTTCTTTTCTGCAAATCCACACTTTGGTCCATGCAGGAGGTATTACCAACTGTTTTATCCTGAGTAATTCTTCATCATCTTTTATCTTCTCTCCTTTGTAGTAGTATTCAAATTTATCGCCGTTTTTTTTTCTTTCAATCCCTTCTTCTTTATCAGTAACATAAACGAGCTTAGCTGCTCTTGCAGTTTTCTCTTCGTCCTTTACGATGCTCTTTAATTTCTTTTTAGAAACTTTTGCAACTACTTCGGCGGCACTTTCCATTGATTTTCTTTTAACCATTTACAACTTCTCCTCCGTTTGGATGCAACACCTGTCCTGACATATAACTTGCATCATCACTTGCTAAAAATAAATAACATGGTGCCACTTCTCCCGGCTCGCCTGCACGCCCCATTGGAGAATCGCTCCCATGCTCTCCGGCTTTTTTTGGCTTAAAAGAAGAAACAATTAGCGGAGTCCAGATTGGGCCGGGAGCTACGGCGTTGACTCTTATCCCTCTATCAATAAGATTAGAACTAAGACTCCTTGTAAAACTTACAATGGCTCCCTTGGCAGACGCATAGTCCATAAGTCTTGGACTTCCGCGATATGCAGTTACCGATGTAGTATTAATAATTGAACTACCTTTTTTCATATGAGGCAATGCTGCTTTTGTTATCCAGACCATGGAAAAAAAATTCGTTTGGAATGTCGTTAGTAATTGATGTGTGGTTATATTTTCCAGTTTCTCACATTCAAATTGTGTTGCTGCATTATTTACAAGTACATCAATTTTCCCAAACTCCTTAACCGTTTTACTAACTGCCGAAACACAAAATTTTTCTTTGGTGATATCACCTTTAATCAACAAACATTTTTTGCCATGCTCCTGTTCAATTATTGATTGAGTTTCTTTGGCATCTTCATTCTCGTTTAGGTAAACAATTGATACATTCGCTCCTTCTTTTGCAAATAATACAGCTACGGCTCTGCCAATACCGCTATCTCCGCCCGTAATTAATAAAAGTTTACCATCCATTTTACCTCCGCCCTCGTATGAGGAATTGTAATCCGGACGGGGTTTCATCTTTGATTCACTGCCCGGCCTTGGTTGTGATTGCGGCTTTTTTTGCAATTTTTTTGCATTGCCTTTTTGCATTGTTGATTTTAAATTTTTATTGTGAATTTTTTAATGTTATACCCCTAATGTCTGAGGAAATTATTCTACATTAAGTTCATATAAAAAAAGCAGGCGCCAGGCCTGCCCAAATATTAATGAAGACTTGTTACTCATCAGTTTCATCGGATTTCAAAAATTCATTTTCACCATTATTTTTTTTTACAACTTTTTCATCATCATTAATATTTTTTTTATGCTCTTTACCTCCCTTGGCTGCAAGATGAAGCTGAGTATCGGTGCCCGAAGAAATCCCACTTAAATTTGTATCCTTTGTCTCAACACCCACTTCATTACTTCCCTGGGATGGTTGTGTTACTCTTTTAGTGTCTGCCATAGTATTAGTTTTAAGTGAACAATTATTAATAATAATGAAAATTATATGCCAATAATCAGACCTGCTTGATCGTAGCTGAATGATAAAAAATTAATGGTGTTATTTTGCTAATGAATTACCTGGCCCATGCCTTTCTTTCTTTTAACAATCCTGATATTCTTGCCGGAAATATTATAAGTGATTTTGTAAAAGGTAAAGCGAAGTTTCAATACCCGATAAGTATTCAAAAGGGAATTCATTTGCATCGCCTGATTGACACATATACCGATAATCACCTGGATACGGCCAGGGCAAAAAGCTTTTTCAGGCCAAAATATCGTCTATATTCCGGCGCTTTTGTAGACGTGGTTTATGATCATTTTCTTGCGTGCGATAGGAAACAGTTTGAAGAGTATGGAGGTCTTGAAATTTTCTGTTCCGGTATTTATCAATCGCTCGAAAAAAACTTTGATTTGTATCCTCAGCGTTTTCAAAAAATGTTTCCGTATATGAAAATGCACAACTGGTTATATAACTATCAATTCAAAGAAGGTATTCGAAAAAGTTTTAATGGGCTCGCCTACAGGGCTACTTATTTAAATGAAGCTGATGTAGCTTTTGAAATTTTTAATGCATATTATGATGAACTTGAAAATTGTTATGGCAGTTTTTTCCCCGAACTAAAAAAATTTGCCGCCGATAACTTAGGCAACCTTTTGGCCGGTTAAATCCATCTATATTTGCAAATCAAAATAAAATATGAAAAATCTTTTTTTAGTATTTCTTTTAGTTTTTAGTTTACGTGTATCCGCCCAGATGAATTCTTCTGAAATTGTCCCGCTCGATAAATCTCCTATGGATATGAGCTATTATCCCGTAAATTACCCTATACTTAAAATACAGGATAAAGCAACTGAGCCGGCAGTGATGCGACTTATTTACAGCAGGCCACAGCTTAACGGACGAAAAGTTTTTGGCGAACTGCAGGAATATGGAAATGTCTGGAGGCTTGGTGCCAATGAAGCGACAGAAATCGACTTTTTTAAAGATGTAAAAATTAATGGTAAAAAAATTAAGAAAGGCCGCTATACATTGTATGCTATTCCCTTCCCTGATAAATGGACGTTAATTGTAAACGCGGAAACGGATATATGGGGAAGTTTCAGGTATGATGACTCCAAAGACATTGTTCGAATGGATTTACCGGTAACGAAAAATGCAGTTACTGAGGCAATGACAATTGTGTTTAATGCCTCGTCTACGGGCGCAAATATGGACATGTACTGGGAAGATGTTAAAGTTTCTTTACCAATTGTATTTTAATCTATTTTATTTTTAATAATATTCAGAAACTGGTTGAGTGCGGATAAAAAATCACAAGTACTTTGAAGTTAGCGACTAAATTAATACATGCAGGAGTACATCCTGATCCTTCTACGGGAGCGATTATGACTCCAATATTTCAAACATCTACCTATGTACAGGAAGCGCCTGGTAAGCATAAGGGTTATGAATATGCAAGAACTCAAAACCCCACACGCAATGCTTTACAAAATGCCCTTGCAGAAATAGAAAACGGAAAATATGGTTTGTGCTTCGCCAGCGGTTCCGCCGCAACAGATGCTGTTATAAAGCTATTAAGTCCCGCCGATGAAGTAATTGCTGCCAATGATATGTATGGGGGCACTTACAGGATGTTTACAAAAATATTTGAAAAGTATGGTTTGAAATTTCATTTCATAAATATGCAGGATGCCAATGAAATCCCGAAATATATCAATAAGAATACAAAGCTCATCTGGACGGAGACACCAACCAACCCGATGATGAATATTACTGACATCGGTGCGGTAAGCGCTATTGCAAAGAAAAATAATATATTGGTTTGCGTGGACAATACTTTCGCCTCACCCTATTTGCAAAACCCTTTGGATTTTGGAGCAGACATCGTTTTACATTCAGCAACAAAATATTTAGGAGGACATAGTGATGTCGTGCATGGTTGTTTAGTTATCAATGATTCTTCGTTGAATGAAAAACTGTCATTCATTCAAAACGGTACTGGTGCTGTACCAGGCCCACAGGATTGTTTTTTAGTATTGCGAGGATTAAAGACACTGCATGTAAGGATGCAAAGACATTGTGAGAACGGAGAAAAAATTGCAACATGGCTAAAAGAAAATCCAAAAATTGACAAAGTTTTGTGGTGTGGTTTTGAAGATCATCCCAATCATGAAATTGCAAAAAGGCAAATGCGTGGTTTTGGTGGCATGATGAGTTTTACTCTTAAAGATGATAGCATGGAAGCGGCAAATAAAGTGCTTTCCTCTACCAAACTTTTTTCCTTAGCTGAAAGTCTCGGAGGTGTGGAAAGTCTTATTGGTCATCCGGCGAGCATGACACATGCAAGCATTCCCCGTGAAGAAAGAATTAAAAACGGATTGGTGGATTCTTTGTTACGATTAAGCGTAGGCATTGAAGATGCGGATGATCTCATTGCTGATTTACAAAATGCCATCGGATAAACAAATCAAACATTTTATTCTTTTTCCTCAATTTAATTATCGCCTTATTTTCTTCTTTTGAAAGCTAATGAACTAAAAAAATTTCTTGATAAAAAAGTGATCGAATTTAATAATCCTTTTTTTATCAAAGAAGACCCGGTCTCCATTCCGCATCTGTTTACAAAAAAACAGGATATTGAAATCGCGGGGTTCTTTGCCGCAATTTTTTCCTGGGGTAACCGTACTACAATTATCAATAAATGCAAAGAGCTCTTACAACGGATGGATAATGCGCCCTATGAGTTTTGCATCAATCACCGTGATGAAGATCTTAAAAAACTGGAAACTTTTTGTCACCGCACTTTCAATGATACAGACCTTCTGTACTTTATTTCATTTTTTAGATTTCACTATTCAAAAAGTAAATCTTTGGAGACGGCTTTCTTTAACAATAAATCGCTTCAACAATCAACCAATGCTATAGAAAATGCTTTAAACTTTTTCAATGCTTATTTTTTCTCACTGGAAAGTGTCCCTGAAAGAACGAAAAAGCATGTTGCATCGCCTGCAAAAAATTCAAGCTGTAAAAGATTAAATATGTTTTTAAGGTGGATGGTTCGAGATGATAACAAAGGAGTTGATTTTGGATTATGGAAAAAAGTGTCTCCTTCACAATTAATTTGCCCGATAGATGTGCACGTAGCAAGAGTGGCAAGGCACTTTAACCTGTTAACAAGAAAGGTAATAGACTGGAATGCGGCTATTGAGTTGACAACCAGGCTAAGAAAATTTGATTCTTCCGATCCTGTTAAGTATGATTTTGCCTTATTTGGATTAGGTGTGCTGCACAGGCCGTAATCAAAATAATTTTTAATCGCTATGAGTTCAGAAAACCCAATCACAATTCCGGATAAGATAGTTGCGTTGACAAATTCAACTGTAGAAGGCTCATTCCCGGGGATAAGAGATCAACTTATTTTGCTTATCAATGAATTAATTAATAAGGATTTTGCTTCCCTCGTTCAACTACTTTATAAAATAGATATAGATGAAAAAAAATTAAAGCAACTTCTTAAAAGCCATATTGAGAATACATCCGCCACAATAATTGCAGACCTGATTATTGAAAGGCAAATACAGAAAATAAAGACAAAAGAACAATTTTCGCATAGAGAAAAACCACCTCCTGAAGATAGTTGGTAAACAAGTGATTTTTTTTACCTTAGACTGTATGACTGCTGTAGAAGTTAACGATAAAAAAGCCAGAAAGGAATTTCTTTCACTTCCGAGAGTCTTATATAAAAGTGATGAAAACTTTATTTCTCCGCTTGATAACGAGATTGAATCAATTTTCGATCCTAAAAAAAATCACTTTCATGACACAGGTATTTGTAACAGGTGGATTTTAAAAAAAGGAAAAGAAGTTATTGGCAGAATCGCTGCCTTTATAAATTTTGAAAAAAATAAAAACTCTGATTTTATCATCGGAGGTATTGGTTTTTTTGAATGCATCAATAATGAATCAGCAGCATTTATGCTTTTCGATACCGCGAAAAAATGGCTGATAGAAAATAATGCAAAGGCGATGGATGGCCCCATTAATTTCGGAGAGAACGATAAATACTGGGGCTTGCTTATAGAAGGTTTCATTCCGCCGAGTATGGGAATGAATTATAATCATAAGTATTACCAGTCATTTTTTGAAAATTATAGATTTAAGCCTTTATACGATCAGTTTACAAACGTCATATATGTAGCAAAACCTTTGCCCGATCGATTTACAAAAATTGCAGATTGGATCGGCAGCAAACCCGGCTACTCTTTTGTTCATTTTGAGATGAAAGAATTTGAAAAATTTGCCGAAGACTTTCGTGAAATATATAATGATGCCTGGAGTGACTTTCCTGAGTTTACTCCCATTAAGCCCGATACAATCAGGCAATCCTTTAAAGAGTTAAGGCCAATTGTTGACGAAAAAATAATCTGGTTTACTTATTATAACAATGAACCCATTGCTTTTATTCTTGCGGTTCCTGACATAAATGTTATTTTAAAAAAGCTGAAGGGAAAATTAAACCTGTTGAACAAGCTGCGGTTTTTATGGCTGAAAAAAACATCTACGATTCACCGCATTCGTTTTATTGTTATGGGTTGTAAAAAGAAATTCCAGAATAAAGGAATTGAAAGTGGTATGATAAGGAAGCTGCAACTGGAAGTGATACCGAGAAACACAATAGACGAGGCAGAACTAGCGTGGGTAGGAGACTTTAATAAAAAAATGCTGGCACTACATGAGGCAACAGGGGCCATTCGTGAAAAAGTTCACAGAACTTATCGAAAAATTTTTTAAGAAGCTTTTTTTTCAAACATAAGCTTTTTCACTTCCTCCTGGTCCTCTCTTTCTTTTGCCAGATCGAAGCAAGTGCCAAAAACTTTATCCCAAATATGCGTACTTACTCCAAAACCTCTTTCATCATTTTTGTAGTGATGTAAATGATGGTTTCGCCATATAGGCTTCATCCATTTGAAAGGAGGATGCCATGCATGTATTGCATAGTGCGTACTTGCATAAAGCAAGTATCCCAAAGCAAAACCCGGGAAAAATGCAAAGGCATTGTAACGCATCAATGCATACATAATTAAGAAAGCTACTGATGATATTATGATACTGGGCACTGCAGGCATAAACAGTCGCTGGCGATCCCTGGGAAATTCATGATGGTTGCCATGTAAAATATAGGCCAGTCTTCTTGTGCGTGGATTTTCACTAACCGAATGAAATACGAAGCGATGCATTATATATTCAAAAAACGTCCAAAATATAATACCCGAGAAAAAAATCAATAATATGGAAAGCGCCGAAAGGGAATAATTAGTTGCCACATACCATGGAAGATAAATTACGAATGGCAGGTAAATGCTCCATATTACCAGCGGATGGGTTTTTGTGAGGTGCTCAAGGTATTTATTTTTGAAAATTTGTGCCTGACCTTTGTTATGAATTTTTTTGAATTTCATAAGCCACCCTATTTTCTATGCAAATTACATCAAATATGAAAAATACAATATTTGTATTGTTGAAAATTTTATCCTTTTGTATATGACAAAAAATCCAAAGCCCTTCCTCTCCCCATAAAATAATTACCTTGCGCCCTTATAAAGATTAAGATGAAATTAGTTTCTTATTTAAAAGAAGATCATGCCCAGTTAGCTTTTTTTGTAGATGGAACGCTTTACGATACAGACAGGATGCACCCTGACTTCCCCGTAACGATGACAATGTTTTTAAACTACTGGGAAGAATTATTTCCCGTGGCACATTCACTAAACCAGTCTTTGATTGACGGCTATAAAAAATTCACCGGGATCAGGATAGAAGATGTTGAAATTCTGGCGCCCGTTCCGCATCCTGTAAGCTGCCGCGATGCGTATGCCTTCAGGCAGCACGTGGCTTCCGCAAGACAAAATCGTAACCTGGAAATGATACCGGAATATGATCAGTTTCCTATATTTTATTTTACCAACCATAACAGCATCCAGGGACCGGGTGATATTGTATGCATGCCTGATCACCTCATCAAGCTTGATTTTGAACTGGAAGCTGCAATCGTGATTTGTAAGCCCGGCAAAAATATTAAAGCCGAAGAGGCAGATGAATATATTGCAGGTTTTATGATAATGAACGATATAAGTGCCCGTGGTTTACAAATGGAAGAGATGAAGCTAAACCTTGGTCCTGCGAAAGGCAAGGATTTCTCTACTGTAATAGGCCCAATGTTAGTTACACCGGATGAACTGGAAGAATATAAAGTTCCCCCGAAAGAAAATCACACTGGTAATGCTTATAATCTTTCTATGAAATGCAGTGTAAATGGAGTACAGGTAAGTGAAGGAAATCTTGCCGATATGGATTGGACATTTGCCGAAATAATTGAGCGTTGTAGTTATGGCGTGCAATTATTTCCCGGAGACGTTATTGGAAGCGGAACAGTTGGCACCGGATGTTTCCTTGAGCTTAATGGTACAGGAAAATTAAATGACCCTGATTACAAAGAGCAATGGTTGCAGGAAGGCGATGAAGTTGACATGGAAATCGAAGAGCTTGGGACTTTAAAAAATACCATCGTAAAAGATGAAAGTGATTTTTCAATATTGGCATTGAAAAAGAATCTATAGCTGTGTATGTACAAAACGATTCTGTTAAAAGACATTACAATATCCGAAGCAAATAATTTTTTGCTGCATGCTATTGTGCCACGCCCGATTTGTTTTGCATCTACTGTTGATTTAAACGGAAATATAAATCTAAGCCCCTTTAGTTTTTTTAATCTCTTTAGTGTCAATCCGCCAGTGCTTGTCTTTTCTCCATCAAGGCGGGGCAGGGATAGCACGACCAAACACACGTTTGAAAATTTGCTTGAGGTCTCCGAAGTGGCAGTAAATCTTGTAAGCCATAGTATGGTGCAACAGGTTAGCCTTAGCAGCAGCGAATATTCGAAAGATATAGATGAGTTTATTAAAGCCGGTTTCACAAAAGAACAGTCAATGTTAATAAAGCCGCCACGGGTGAAAGAAAGTCCTGTTCAGATGGAATGCAAAGTGATTGAAATAAAACCTTTGGGCGTAAAGGGTGGTGCAGGAAATCTTGTAATTGCTGAAGTGCTTGTGATGCATGTAAATGAAAACATTCTTGATAGCTCTGGAAAAATTGACCAAGAAAGAACGGATTTCGTCGCACGGTTAGGCGGCAACTGGTATGCAAGAATAAATGCTGATACTATGTTTGAGGTCGAAAAACCCGGCCCTTCGTTAGGTATTGGAATTGACGGTCTTCCCGAATCGATAAAGAATAGCAAGATACTTACCGGCAATCATCTCGGCCGGTTAGCTAATGTGCATGAATTGCCTGTTGTTGATCCTGCATTTGAAGATGAACAACTTAAAAATATCTTTCAATATTATTCTATAGACCCCGTTGAAATGGAAAGGGAATTGCATTTATATGCGGCGAGCCTGCTTAATGAAAAGAAAGTGAAAGAGGCATGGCAGGTGTTGCTTGCTCTGGCATAACTTAAAATTTGAATAACTTTATAATAATGAGTGCGGTAAAACTTTTACTATATTATACTTACAAGGATTATTGTAATTGGGAAGGCCGTTGGGAATTAATTGAAGGTATTCCTTTTGCAATGAGCCCTTTGCCTACGCCCAGGCATCAATGGTTGTGAATATTTTTTCTGAATTAAGAACTGCAATAAAAAAAGTAAAATGTAAAGACTGCAAGGTATTTGATTTTATAGATATAAAAATTGCAGAAGATCCTATTTTGCAGCCTGACTGTTCCATAGTGTGCAAGGAAATCAACAAAAATTTTCTTGATTTTCCCCGGCATTACTTGTTGAAATTTTATCGCCTGTAACAGTTTTAAAGGCAGACATACCAAATTTTCTATCTACGAAAGATTTTGGTATTAAATATTATTGATTGTTGATGAAGAAAAGAATGAGTTGGAAATCTACAAATTGGAAAATTCAAAATACGCTCTTCACAAAAATTCTTCAACAACTCCTTTCACTTTTCATCTCAAGGATAATTGTGAAATAGAAGCACTTTTAAAAATATCTGGGAATAATTTTAACTTTTTTCAAAGTCCTGATTTCTTTTTGAGAGAGACAAACAATAGTACTTTCATAAAATGAAATCACTTATTTTAATTTTTCTCGTACTACCTGTCTTTGTCTTTTCTCAAAATAATTATCCATATAAAAATTTGGCATTAGAAGGCGGTGGTGTGAGAGGGTTGGCATATTCGGGCGCTTTGGAAGTGTTAGAACAAAAAGATATTTTGAAAAATATTGAACGTGTAGCTGGCTCTTCTGTGGGAGCAATAGCGGGCTTAATGATTTCGTTAGGATATGACTCAAAAGAAATCGATTCTATTCTCCAAACTTTAAAAATCCGGGAATTTAATGACGGGAAAGCAATCTTCGGAAAAATTAAAAGAGTAAAAAAGGAATATGGATTATATAAAGGTGAAAAATTAGAGATGTGGCTTGGCAGGTTGATTTTTAATAAAACGGGCGATACAAACACGACATTTCTGCAGCTACATCAATTGCGTGAAAGAAATAATGAATTCAAAGATTTTTATTGCACCGGTACTAATATAAGTCAGCAAAAATTAGAGATTCTGTCATGGGAAAAATGGCCGCAAATGAAATTAAAGACGGCCGTCCATATAAGCGGTTGCATTCCGTTTTACTTCAAACCGGTGCCAATCGACAGCATCGGAAATGAAGTTTCATTAAAAGATACTTCATCAAACTACGATTTATATGTTGATGGTGGAATGCTTTGCAATTATCCGGTTAACATGTTTGATTCCTGCACAGACGGGGGCAATCCCCTAACAAGTGAAAATGTGATTTATAACCCCGAAACTCTTGGGTTAAAACTGGAAAGGGAAGCCCAAATCAAAGAACTTAATGAGGAAAAAACTGAAATTGCGCCCTACCGGATTGAGAATATGAAACAATATGCAAATGCTGTAATGAATCTTATGATGGAAAAACTTAACCGGCAAACACCTGATCTCGGCAATGAAAAGGGAAGAACTATTTACATAAGTTATGGCGACATTTCAGCCCGGGTGAGAAAAATTTCCGATAAGGAGAGGAAGATTCTTCATGATAATGGGTATTCGGCTGCTACTGGTTTTTTCAATAACCTTTAAAAGCTGTAATAATTATTTTATCGCTTTGCTCATCTCCATACCAAAAGTTACCTTTGCGAAAATTGATATTGTTTGTCTGCTTAATGACAAACATTTTTATTTACTAATATGATTATCGAAAATTTATCCGAGCAGGAAGTTATTCGCAGGGAAAAATTGAAAGAGCTTACGAAATTAGGGATTGATCCTTATCCTGCTGCATTATATCCGGTTAATACAAGCGCCGCCAAAATAAAATCAAACTATAAGGGAGAAGAAAACAAATCAGATTTTTCGGATGTGTGTATTGCAGGGAGAATCGTAAGTATCCGTGATATGGGCAAGGCTTCTTTTGCGGTATTACAGGATGCCAGCGGCAAAATTCAGATATATGTGCGTAAAGATGATATCTCTAAAGGAGATGATAAAAGCCTGTACGATGTTGTATGGAAAAAATTATTGGATATTGGAGATATTATTGGCGTAAGGGGGTATGTTTTTACAACTAAAACCGGCGAGACTTCTATACACGTTTCGGAGCTTACAATTCTTTCTAAATCGTTGCGTCCTTTGCCGGTTGTAAAAGAGAAAGATGGAGAAACTTTTGATGAAGTCACTGATGCGGAATTCAGGTACCGTCAACGCTATGCGGATCTTATTGTAAATCCCCATGTAAAGGAAACATTTATTAAGCGCACAAAAATGATCAATGCAATGCGTGTGTTTCTTAATGAGCGTGGCGCACTTGAAGTGGATACACCTGTATTGCAAAATATCCCCGGAGGTGCAGCGGCGAGGCCATTCATTACACATCATAATGCCCTGGATATTCCGTTTTATCTTCGTATTGCCAACGAGCTTTTTTTAAAAAGACTTATTGTAGGCGGTTTTGAATGGGTGTACGAGTTCAGCCGCAATTTTCGCAATGAAGGCATGGATCGCACACACAATCCTGAATTTACTATCCTGGAATTTTATGTTGCTTATAAAGATTATTTGTGGATGATGGAAACCACAGAACAACTACTTGAAGCAACGGCTGTAGCAGTAAACGGGAATACTAAAGTTTTATCCGGAAGTTCAGAAATAGATTTTAAAGCTCCCTATCCCAGGGTTACGATGTATGATGCCATTAAAGAACATACAGGCTTTGATGTAGAAGGTAAGGATGAAGATGGTATAAGAGCTATTTGTAAACAGTTAGGCATACACGCAGATAAATCTATGGGAAAAGGAAAACTAATTGATGAAATATTTTCTGAAAAGTGCGAACATCATTTTGTTCAGCCTACATTTATTATCGATTACCCTGTTGAAATGAGCCCGCTTACAAAAAAACACCGAAGTAAACCCGGGCTTGTAGAGCGTTTCGAGCTAATTGTCAATGGGAAAGAAATTGCAAACGCATATAGCGAATTAAATGATCCGCTGGAGCAAAGGCTTCGCTTTGAAGAACAGGCAAAATTGATGGAACGTGGTGACCATGAAGCAATGTTTGTTGATCGTGATTTTTTGCGTGCATTGGAATATGGTATGCCCCCGACCAGCGGAATAGGTTTTGGAATAGACAGGCTTTGTATGCTTCTTACAAATAAGCCTTCCATACAGGATGTATTGTTGTTTCCTCAAATGCGGCCGGAAAAAGGGTTTGAAGCCGCGAAGGAAGTGAAAGAATAAAAGCCTTATAACGTTTTTGCAAAATCAGAATTTTTGGTTGCAATTTCTATTTACTAGCCTGTTGAAACATGCCTCTTATTAGCAGTAGATCTTTTTGAAAGTTTAATAATTTTCAAAAGTTAATCTTAGTTTTAAAAATTAAACTTATTGCAATGAGAAAATATTTCTTTCTGTCAATTTTTATATCACAGATTTGTCTTGGCCAGGATAGTATAACAGTTTCGGATATTCGTTCCGCGGAAAAAATTATCAGCATCCACTTTACTGAGGCTAAAGAAGATTCACTCCTGGCATCGGTGCAAGATAAGGCTAAAGAATATGATAAGATGCATCGCTATTCCCTGGATAACTCTATTCCCATGACAATGGCAGAAAGCCCTTTGCTGCCGTACATGCATTTTAATAAAATACAATTACCTGTAAAATTTGACATTCCATCAGGGATCAATCTGCCTGCAAATAAAAATGAACTTGCCTTTTATTCTATTCCCCAACTGGCATCGTTAATAAAAAATAAAAAAATAACTTCTGTAGAGCTGACAAAATTTTTTATTGACCGCCTGAAAAAATATGGAGACACACTTCAGTGTGTCATTTCCTTAACTGAAGATATAGCTATGCAACAGGCCGCTGAAGCTGATAAGGAAATTGCTGCGGGAAAATATCGCGGTTTATTAGATGGAATTCCATACGGAATAAAAGACTTATTTGCAGTTAAGGGGACAAAGACAACATGGGGTGCGGAACCATTTAAAGATCAGGTCATTGACAATAACAGTTATGTGTATACGAAACTAAAAGAGGCCGGTGCCGTTCTCGTCGCAAAATTAACTTTGGGTGCACTGGCAATGGATGATTATTGGTTTGGAGGCCGTACGAAAAACCCCTGGAACATGCTCGAGGGCTCCAGTGGTTCATCTGCAGGTTCAGCAGCAGCAACTGTTGCCGGACTGGTTCCATTTGCAATAGGTACGGAAACATATGGGTCTATTATATCGCCATCTACGGTCTGTGGCGCAACGGGTTTGCGGCCAACATTCGGTTCAGTAAGCAGGAGTGGAGGGATGACGCTTTGCTGGAGCCTGGATAAAGCCGGCCCCATCTGTAGAAGCGCTGAAGATGCGGCTATTGTATTTAATTATTTACATGGCACAGATGGTAATGATGCCACCGCGGTGGACATGCCGTTTAATTATACGGGCAAGGCAGATTTGTCAAAGATGAAAATTGCTTATGCGAAAAATTATTTCGGCAAAAAAGATACATTAGGTAATGAAGATGCCGTATTGGATGTGTTTAGAAAAGCAGGAGCGCAACTTATTCCTGTAGATTTTCCTGATTCTGGTATTTATAATTTTGATATGATCGGTATTGTTATTGGTTCTGAAAGCGCAGCAGCATTTGATGGTTTTACAAGAACAGGGCTTGATGACAAAATGACGAGGCAGGGTAAGGGTGAATGGCCAAATTATTTCAGGGCTGCAAGATTTATTCCGGCAGTAGAATATATTAATGCCAACAGGCATCGCTACCAGCTAATACAAAAAGTAAACGAGGTGATAGAAAAGTATGATGTAATTATTTGTCCCACATGGGTTGGAAACCAGGCGGCCATTACCAATTTAACTGGCCATCCCGCCATTAGTATACCGACAGGTTTTAATAAAGGGAATACACCTACAAGTATTACGTTGGTTGGAAAATTATACGATGAAGCAACAATACTCGCCATTGCAAAGGTTTACCAGGATGCAACCCAATGGAATAAAATGCATCCGGAGTTTTTTAAATAAAAACCCTGGCAAAACAGGAAAAGTGTTATCAGGTATATTAGTCATCGTTGACAAGTTTTCCGTCCAATATGATTGGCGGCTAAAGACTTAATCTTTTACAAATAAAAATTAATAAGATGAACAAAGTGTTGTTTCCAATTTTAATGATTTTCTTAATTCAACCTTCATTTGCACAAACAAAAAATATTACCGGCTTTTATGAAAAAAATGTTGAGAAACAATTAGATCTTGAATCCTCCTTCGACAAAAATTTAAGCAAGGAAAATATAGGAGAAACTATAAAAAAATTATCGGCAAAGCCGCATCATATAAGTTCTCCCGGCAGTAAAGAAAATGCTGAATATATTTTAAGCCTCTATAAAAAATGGGGATGGGATGCAAATATTGAAACTTTTCATGTGCTTTTTCCAACTCCAAAAACAAGGTTATTGGAAATGACTTCTCCAACCTTTTATAAAGCCCTGTTAAAAGAGCCTGCTTTGAAAGAAGATGCCACCAGCGGGCAGGAAGGCCAGTTACCAACTTACAATGCTTATAGTGCCGATGGCGATGTTACCGGTGAACTGGTATTCGTAAATTATGGCTTGCCGGAGGATTATAAAGTATTAGATAAAATGGGAATTGACGTGAAAGGAAAAATTGTAATTGCAAAGTATGGTCATAGCTGGAGAGGAATAAAGCCCAAAGTTGCGCAGGAACATGGGGCGATAGGATGTATAATTTATAGCGACCCAATGGATGACGGATATTTTGAAGGAGATATGTATCCTAAAGGCGCTTTTAAAAATGAATATGGCGTTCAACGAGGTTCCGTGATGGATATGGTAATTTACCCCGGTGATCCTCTGACGCCTGGCATTGGTGCTACCGAAGATGCAAAAAGATTGGATAGATTAAAAGCGCAAAATCTTCTAAAAATTCCTGTTTTACCAATTAGCTATCATGATGCAACTCCTTTGCTTCGGGCAATTGAAGGACCTGTGGCACCACGTGACTGGCATGGAGGTTTGCCATTTGCATATCATATAGGCCCCGGAAAAACACAGGTGCATTTGAAAGTTGCGTTTAATTGGGATATTGTTCCCTGCTATGATGTAATTGCCAAAATACAAGGTTCTCAGTTTCCTGATGAATGGATAATTCGCGGAAACCACCAGGATGCATGGGTGAATGGTGCTAATGATCCTGTTAGCGGACAGGCGGCAATGTTAGAAGAGGCAAAGTCGATAGGCAATCTCTTAAGTACAGGCTGGAAACCAGAACGCACAATCGTTTATTGCTCATGGGACGGAGAAGAACCGGCTTTACTCGGCTCCACAGAATGGGTCGAACAGCATGAAAAAGAATTAAAAGAGAAAGCCGTTTTGTATATTAATTCCGATGATAATGAAAGAGGCTTTTTATATGCGGAGGGCTCACACGCTTTAGAACCATTGATGGATGAAATCACGAAAAGTGTTATTGATCCGCAAACTAACGTTACCGTATTTGAAAGAAAAAAAGCACATGAAGCTATTTCAGCAAAGAATGCAGAGGCAAAGAAAAAAGTATTGGAAGAAAAAGATTTACGACTCGGTGCTATGGGTTCAGGTTCTGATTATTCTTCTTTTATTCAACATGCCGGCATACCTGCATTAAATCTTGGATATGGTGGAGAAGGTAGCGGGGGTGAATATCACTCAATCTATGACTCTTATGATTTCTACGTGAAATTTAAAGATCCCGGTTTCCAATATGGAGTTTCTCTTGCGCAAACAGCTGGACACGCGGTCTTAAGGATGGCCAATGCTGATATACTTCCTTTTGACTTTACACATTTGTATGCAACAATAAATGACTATGCCAACGATTTGATATCGCTTTTGCAAAAAACAAGAGACAACACGGAGATAGAAAATCAGGTTATTAAAGCTGGTGGATATTCTGTTGGAGAAGATCCGACAAAAAAATATGTTGCTCCCGTTATTAAGACCGAGGTTCCCTACCTGGATTTCTCACCATTACAAAACGCCTTAGAGAATTTAAAAACAGGTACGGATAGCTTAAAAATAGTTTTCGACAATAAAATAAAAACCAATAGTGCAGATAACTCATTTAATAAATCACTTTACGAAGCCGAACAACAATTATTAAATGAACAGGGTTTGCCACGCAGGGCCTGGTATAAACATACTTTGTATGCCCCGGGGTTTTACACAGGCTATGGCGTAAAAACCATGCCGGGAATAAGAGAAGCAATTGAACAACGAAACTGGAAAGAAGCGCAGGAACAAATTAATATCGATGCAACTACAATTAAAAAACTTGCAGATTATTTCAATGATATTATTTCACCTAATAATAAATAATTTTTTAAAGCGATTATCAGTTATTATTATTGATACATTCAATAATGCTCTTTAAAAATGCATTCTCATTAAATGAGTGATCGAATGTTAATCCGAGGCGAACGACAACTAATTTTTTTGAAGGAATAATATAAATTCCCTGGTATGCGAATCCATCACAGTAAAACATGTCTGCCGGTACATCGGGATATTTTCTTTGGGAAGGATTTTCTTTACTATAGCCATTTAACCAAAACTGGTAGCCATAATTTTTTAATTTATTGCCTGGGGGAGACGTGGATGTTTTAGTCACCCAACCTTCGGGCAAAATTCTTTCTCCATTCCACACGCCCTCATTATAATATAGCAATCCGAAACGGGCGTAATCCCTTGCTGTAGCGTTAATATAAGATGAACCCACATAAGTACCTGAGGCATCAGGTTCCATTGATGTGTTATACATTCCAATTTTATAAAACAATGCATTGAAAGGAAAGGCAGCATAATCTTTTTCACCAACTGTTTGTCTTATCATACGTGAAAGAATATTACTATTACCACTGGAATAATTAAAAACTGTTCCCGGATCATGGGCCAGTTTGTGACTTGCAGCAAAGGCAGCCATATCATCTTTTTTATATAGCATATTTGTAACATCACTGGCTTTGGTATAATCTTCCAAAAAATCAAGGCCACTGGTTTGTTGTAATAAATTTTCAATAGTAATGGCATGTCGTGCATCTTTTATATCCTTCCATTCAGAAACGGGAGCAGGTTTTATTATATCTAATTTGCCTTGCTGAACCAGTGTGCCTAATAATGCTGCAGTAAAGCTTTTAGCCATTGACCAGCCGTACATTTTTGTATCCTTATTAAATCCAGGCGCATATTTTTCTGCAATAAGTTGTCCATCGTAAATCACTACAACTGCCCTTGTTCGCTGTTTTTTTCCGGGGTATGGCTCCGTAAAAGCCTTATCAATTGCGTCTGCCAGTTTGCTTTTGTCTACGCCGACTGGAATCGCCTCGCCAATTTTATCCCCGGATGGCCACGGAATTGTATCAGTATTTTGTAAAGGAGGTGACGGCATTGAAAAAAGCTGTGACCTTAATTCTTTTTCTGTGATTTCATTTATAAGTGTGCACCCGATACCTTTTCTGTAAACTGCTTTTTTCTTCGCCATCCCCCAAATGGAACCTGTTACAGAAGAATCCTCATAGTCAACTTTATTATTTGCCAGCTTAAAGGGAAAATCTGCCAGGTCGCTTGTATCAATATCTTTTTTATCTCTTCCTGAAACAAATATGCAAGTGCACATTTGTTTGGCATCATAGCCGCTGATGATTGGTAAAGATATCCATGCATAATGAATTAACCATGCAAGGGCCGTCAATATGACAACAAGGATTAAAGGCCGGATATATTTTTTCATACTATTTTACTTTTTAGTAAAATAATTGAAAACAAAAGAATACAACAAAATAGTTTTGAACGATTATAAGCAGAAAAATTATTGACTATAATCTCACAATTTTATTTAATGCTAATTGAAATAAGCCGAGTTGGGGGATTTAAGCCTTGGCACTTAGCATTACGGTTTCTTTTTGCATGTATAGCTTAGCTATCATTTACTTTTGCGACTCGCGATAAAGATTCAGATTTCGTTTTTAAATGCTCATGGATGTAAATTTTACACCCATGAGCATTCTTATTATTTATGTTTAGCGCCACCAAATACATAACCGATCTTTATGGCAAAGTACCTGTTCTTGATAGTGCCATCATCTTCGGGGTCATCGGTTTTGTTATTTATGCTACTTAATCCCAGGTTATAATTTCCGGAGATCATAAATCCGCCCGCAAATTTGTAACCAGCTATTGCATTTGCCCCAAAGTCAATTCGTTTTACTTCTTCCGGGTCGGAACCAAATTTTACTTTTTCTTCCCCATTACCCTCTGGAAAATCATTGTCTGTAATTTTTTCTTTACCGGACATAGCAACTGCAACAGAAGGCCCGGCTCCTATGAAAAAACCTCCATCTTTATTGGTATGGTAAACAAAATTCAGCGGTACCTCTACGTAATTAAGATTCAATTTATCCTTATAAGACCCATCTTTAATAAGGTAGCCTTTTTGTACAAAATTTAATGCAGGCTGAAAACTGAAATTGGAGCTTAGGGGCGCCTGGATAAATAGCCCTGCTGTAATACCTGTTTTCAATTTAGGTGACACTGAAAGCCCTCCTGATTTGATTGAGACGTTGGCAAAGGAAGCGCCTCCCGAAATACCGACTGTAGTTTGTGCGTAAACATAACCTGATGTTAAGAGAATCATTAACGCCAGTGTTGTAAAAATTGATTTCATTTTGTTTTTGTTTTTGATTTGTAATAGATAATCTAAAAAAGTTTATTTATTTAATCCTGTATCCTGGTTTACTTTAATAGAAGTCCATATCCTAAACTATCACACATTATATTTCGCAACAAGGATGATTTGGCAGTTATTCATTTTCAATTTTCAATTGTACCTGATTGATGAACTTCCTGGGTGTAAAGTTCTTTCCCGGCATATCTGTTTCCTAATTGATGTTATCCAAAGTGCAGGTTATCTTTTGCGAATTTTACTAAATGCGATTTAGTTTTTTTCGTTCGTTTGCAATTATTGCAAAAGCAATATTTAGTATTTATATTTAGCTGTAAAACTTTATATAAGGTGGATACGGCGGAACTTCAAATAGCATTTTTGAAACAAATAAAAAATCAGTTGCCGCCGCATTTGTCATTGGTTGATGCATTAGCAGATCAATTGAATATAAGCAATGACAGCGCCTACCGCCGCATACGCGGAGAAAAACATTTAACCTTCGATGAGATACAAATTCTATGCGGCGCATTTTAAAATTTCTTTAGACGGATTTCTGCATCTTCAAAATAATGCGCTGATGTTTTGGGGCAGAAATATTGACAGACATACCTTTGATTTTGAAAACTATTTGCAAGGGATTGTATCTCAACTAGCCTATTTTTTGACAGGCAATGATCAACACATGTTTAACCTCAACAAGGACATTCCCATTTTCCACCATTTTATGTTTCCTGAGCTGGCTGCCTTCAAAAGCTATTTCTGGAGCCGCTACAATCTCGACTATCCGCAATTCAATAAAGGCCAGTTCCTGATAGAGGATTTTATTGATATTTTCAATAATACGGGCAGGAAAATTTCAGACTTGTACCTGCAAATTCCCTCAACGGAAATATGGAATCTTGATTGCATCAATACTACTATACGACAAATAGATTATTATCGAGAAACACGGATCTTCAAGTCGCAGCAGGATATTGAAACGGTTTATAACTGCCTGGAAAAATTAGTTGATTACATTGAGCTGATGGTGGAGCATGGCTATAAATTTCCTTATGGCGAACCTGCGCATAAGGGTAAAGTAAAATATAGTGTTTATATTAATGAATTTGTTTTAGGTGACAATACAATTTTGGTTGAAATGGATGGGAAAAAAATGGTTTTCATAAATCATAATGTTATAAATTATATGATGACCAATAATGAAGAATTTATTAATTATACCTTTGATACCGTTAAAATACTTTTAAGAAAATCGCGGCTTATAAGTGAAATAAGCGAAAAAGACCGGCAACTTTTTTTTAATACCTTACGTGAACGTATCCACGAAAGACGAAAATTATTTTAGCCGGAAAGTTGCAAGAATCATGGACATATCAATACCAGCAGAACTATCAGGTGGCATGCAATACCAACTCGGGATTTATTTTGCGGGGATACAAAATATAAAGCCACAGCTCCCGGTTTCATTCGAAGAACTGGAGCAAAAGGCCCGTGAAGTAATGAGTCCTGAGGCCTTCGGCTATATAGCCGGAGGAGCAGGGGCAGAAACGACAATGGATAATAACAAAACAGCATTTAATAACTGGCAGATAGTGCCAAGGATGATGGGTGATGTATCCCAACGATACATCGGAACTGAATTATTTGGAATGAAATTACCAACGCCTGTTTTGCTTGGCCCGGTGGGGGTTTTATCCATCGCACATCCAGATGCCGAATTAGCTGTTGCGCGAGCTGCAAAAGAGTTGCGTGTACCGCAGGTAGTTAGTACGGTATCTTCTAAAACAATTGAAGAGATTGCAGGTATTCACGAACAACATCCACATTGGTTTCAGTTATATTGGGGACGCAATGACGATTTTACCAGGAGCATTATAGGACGGGCAGAAAAAGCAGGCTATAGCGCTATAGTAATAACTCTTGATACAAGATTATTTGCATGGAGAGAACGGGATATAAAAAATGCATACCTCCCTTTTTTGCATAATGAAGGTTTGGCAAACTATTTTACAGACCCGGTTTTTCTTTCAGTTGTTGGCGATCCTTTAAAAAATAAAATGTCAACTATGATGCAGTTTGCTCATTGTTTTTCCAATCCGACATCCACCTGGGACGACCTTACAGTTATAAGAGATTGTACTAAACTTCCGGTAATCGTGAAAGGTATCCAGCATGCTGATGATGCCAAAAAAGCGATTAATCACGGCGCCGATGGAATAATTGTCTCCAATCATGGGGGACGACAGTTAGACGGCGCCATTGGCGCATTGGATACACTTGCTTCAATATCAGATGCTGTTGGAGAAAAGACTACGATCTTGTTTGATAGCGGAATTCGCCGCGGCGCTGATGTGTTTAAAGCAATGGCGTTAGGTGCAAAGGCAGTTCTTATTGCCCGCCCATACGCATATGCTCTGGCTCTTGCAGGTGAAGCAGGCGTGAAGGAGGTGGTAGGAAACTTATTGGCTGATGTTGATCTTACTCTTGGACTTGCAGGATGCAGTTCGTGGAAAGAGGTTACCAGAGATAACTTGCAACATGCTGGCTTTTAATCGTAAAGGGATATAATCTTTGTACAAAAAGACCCAGCTGCGGAAGCAGCCGGGTTTATTTAGAAAAACCGTCAACATATCAGGAACACGATAAAGAAGAATTTTATTTTTATACATGTATCGGTAGAAAACTTAAAACAGTTGCCCTTAGCAATAAAAAACTCAGGGAAGAGGGGATAACGAATACGTGTTCACTATTTACCGGAACTAGAAGTACGCAAAGATGCAAAATGCCCATTTACAACCCTTGCTATTAAAAGAGGGGCTTTTAAAGCCAAGACACCCAAACCATAAATTTTACATTTTAAAGATTGTATGTGCATTTTAATAATTGAGTTTTTTATTTATTTTAGTCACGCAAAATATAGCAAGAGCACTAAAACCAAAACTATATGCTATACAGATTTTCACAAACTATGCTGCTATCTGTAATAAGTTTAGCAGTTTATTCCCAGAGTTTACAGACATGGACATGGGATTCTTACAAAATGAAATTCAAAGCTCCCGATAATATGGTAGTTCAAAAAAGTGATGCTACTGTTTATGAGGCCAGCAATAAATCCATAACAATGGATATTTATCCCAGAAAAAATGAAAGCCTTACTTATGACGGTATGAAAAATGCGATCATTAACTGGGCTAATAAACCCTTGCTTTCCTATAATCCCACAAATAGCAGTGGCAAGGCACAGCCGATTTATCTCGAAAATATAAATGGCTATTGGGGATGTGCAATCGATGGTACTAAAAACGGTTTTTCGGCATCGGCCCTCCTTCTTGTAGATCCCGACAATCCTGATATTAGCTTTTATATATGGATTTCGTATGCACATGAATATTATCATGACGCAGTAACAATTTTAAGAAGTTTTACCCCTATGTGAATGTAATTCGTGTGCTGACAATGTTGATTTGAACAAAGGTTTACTTTCATCTAACGATAACCATTAGCTGCAAATTTTTTACACATTACTTTTTTATTTTACAGCAGTAATTTTTTTCTATGACGTAATAATGTGTAATTCTTCCCACACATTACTACGAATTTGCAAGCAATTCCACATCTGTTCCTGTATTCTAACTTTAGATAAAAAGGCACAATTTTTTCATTAGATAATAACATTAGTTAACCTAAAAAATTTATAATTATGGAAAACAGTAATAGGAATTACAGAAATAGAAATTTCCCGGACCAATACGGGGATTATGACAGGGATTGGCGACAACGGGATTTTAGAAACAGAAATTATGACCATGATAGATATAATCCTGATCGCAACTATCACAATCCAAATGTTTATGGAAACCCCGATGCCGGATACGATGTGACGTGGAATCAGAATTATAATAGCGGTGATTACAGTGCAAATACCAATAGGTGGGAAAATGAGTATAGGAGAAATTCCGGTTATCCCGCTAGCGAGTACGACCGTGAGTATGATAGGAATTCCGGGAGCAGAAGAGGTGATTACAACAATTACCGCGATTATGATAATTATCGCAATTATGTAAGAAACAGGGATTGGTGGGATCGAACTTCAGATGAAGTAGCTTCATGGTTTGGAGATGATGAAGCTGAACGCCGTCGCCAGATGGACAAAATGTATGGCCCGCACAAAGGCAAAGGACCTAAGGGTTATACCCGTTCAGATGAAAAAATCCGGGGCGATATTGATGAGAAACTCTACCACGATTCCTTCATTGATGCTTCTGATATTGAAGTAAAAGTAACTGACGGAAATGTTACCCTCACAGGAACAGTGGAAAATCGTGCTACAAAGCGTCGTACGGAGGATATCGCAGAAGAAGTGGCAGGCGTAAAAGATGTCTATAATAATTTGAAGATAAAAAAGGCAGACCCGACTGCTTCAGACGTAAAGTACAGTAATAAGAGTTATCAGAATGGCCGTAAACAAGCGAGCCACGCTTAAATTCTAGTGGGAGTTTTAAAAAAGGCTGCTGCTAAGCAGCTTTTTTTGTTTCCTGGCATAATTCAATTTGGATAATTATGATAAAGCGTCCCGAGCAATTAACAATTATGTTAATTTTTATAAAATTTATGGCACAATATTCTATGGAACTATACGTATTAGCATAAATACTCTAATTTAACGCCGAAAAATTAATACCTATAAATAAACAAGTATGAAAAAGATATTTTTTGTGTTGATCAGCGCTTCAGTATTTGCCTGCAACAGCGGATCAAAAACAGATATGGAAACAACTAAAGAGGTAGTATCGGATACTTCTGCACAATATAAAAATGATATAAATACCGATACGGGTAAAACGGTAGCTGCACCCGTGCCGGCGCCATTGCCACGAAAGGAAGAAGTGCGAAAAGAAACAAAAAAAACCACTACAGCCAAAACCCAAGGGAAGGTGACAGAACCACAGCCGGCGGCTGCCACAACTACACCTGCTGAACCAAGTCAGGAAAAAACACAAACAGCTACAACTACTGCCGCTGACGAAACCCCTGTAGCAGAAACAACACCTGTTGAGGCTCCTAAAAAGAAAGGAATGAGTAATAGTGCAAAAGATGCAATAATAGGTGCGGGAGCTGGTGCAGTAGGAGGCGCCATTATTAGTAAAAAGAAAGGCAAAGGCGCGATAATAGGGGGAATATTGGGCGCAGGCGCCGGGTATATTATTGGTAAAAATAAAGATAAAAAAGACACTGCGAAATAAAGCAAATGTGTAAAAATAGATGTTTTGAAAGCCCACACTGTGGGCTTTTATTTTTTACATAGCTTTTGTCCCTGCACGAAAGTTTCGCTTTGCGATTAAAGATTCGGCCGATTCCTTTATACTTTGTTAAGATAGCCTATGTAACACCTGCCTGTATTAAACTACTGCAAGCTTCTATCCTCTTATAATTAACGAATAATAATTCACCTTTAAAAAAATAATTATGAAACAACTTTTACTTCTACTTACAATTATTACTGTTTTAGCGGCGTGTAAAAATAATAGCGAGCCTATTGAAAAAACTGGTGAAGTGCAATTACTTCCGTCAGTTGCGGCTTATAGTAACGACACAAATTCGGACACAAGTAGTATACAAGCACCTAAACCAACCGCGGCTAAAACCGATAACCGCCCGGTAAAAGTTATCTATGTTACTAAAGAAACCGTGCATGTTGTAAAAGAGCCGGCTGTTCCTGTTGTGCAGGATCCTGTTCCGGTGGCTACACCTTTACCTGGTGAAAACAAAGAACCCGAAAATACCGGCGTTACAACCTCCCAGCAAAGTGCCGGTGAAATCAATACCGGAGAAACAGGTACCACAACTCCTCAGCCGGAAAAGAAAAAAGGCTGGAGCAATGCTGCAAAAGGCGCCGTAATTGGTGCAGGAGCGGGTGCTGTAGGAGGAGCGATCATTAGTAAAAAGAAAGGACTTGGTGCAGTTGTCGGCGGGGTAGTAGGCGCCGCCGGTGGATACATAATTGGGAAAAATATTGATAAGAAAAATGCAGGTAAATAAGCAAGTTAGTTTAGCAAATATTCAAAATGAGAAGCAGCCTAATATAGGCTGTTTTTTATTTGAATACGCCATAGCACCGGCACCCCGAACTATCTAACTTTATCTTAAGTTCGCATCTTCATTGCCTTTTCATGATCAAAAATTTTATCTCCTTCGTCAGAAATAGATCTGCTTTTGCGGTAGGATTTTTATTTGCAACTTCCAGTTTGTTATTCGGTATTTGGGTGGCCTCGATTCCGGGTGTAAAAGAAAGACTCGGCTTTACAGACGGAAGTCTTGGCCTTTCTTTGTTACTATCCCCATTGGGAGCGATTACGGGTATGATATTATCGGCAAGGGTTTTTAGCAAAATAGCTGTTGGAAGGTGGATGTTTACAGGTTATAGCATTTTGTGCTTTATTATGGTACTCCTGATTAATTCAATCAACAGACCCATGTTCTGGGCTTGTTTATATTGCTTTGGTATTTTCGGTTTTTTAAACGGGGTATCTGCAAATGCAACGGTAAACATGATGGAGAAAAAATATAATAAGCTTTTTATGAGTACCTGTCATGGTATGTATAGCCTGGGGGGAGCAGTAAGTGCTGGTATTGCCGCTCTTTTATTTGTATTACATATTCCATCACGATGGCAGATTGTATTTGTGGCATTCGCAATTATCTTAGTGTTATTGTCCAACAAAAAATATTTGCTGGCTAATAAAGATATTATTCACTCAAGGTCTGCGTTTAAACTTCCGTCGTTTTCAATCCTTGGTATTTCTTTTATCTGTATGGTAAGTTTTATGGCTGAAGGTTGCGTGGCAGATTGGAGCGCTATTTATTTTAAAGAAATATTACTGGCGCCGAAAGCTATGATAAGCCTGGGCTATGCAGGCTTTTCTGTCGCCATGACTGTTGGAAGGTTTAACGGCGATATGCTTATTACAAAACTCGGCAGTAAAACCGTAGTAGTTTCAGGAGCATTGCTTTCAGCAACGGGATTTTTGGTAGTAGTAACGACGACTGCGGTCATCATTGCTATTGTCGGATACATTATGATAGGGCTCGGCTGTTGTTGTATTGTACCCGTTTTATTCAGAGCGTCAGCCAACATCCCCGGTGTAAGTACATTGGAAGGTTTTGCAATGGTGACTACGGGCGGGCTTATAGGTTTCCTTACAGGCCCTTCTGTGATTGGTTTTATTTCAGAGAAAGCCAATCTGTCCAAAGGTTTATCGCTCTTGATATTGATGGGTTTATTATCTGCTTATGCGGCATGGCGCAATCCTTTTTTAGTAAATGTAAAAAAGCGTGCAAAAATTTCGATCCCTTTTGATGAACAGATTTATTAAAAATATTTTACTGCTTTTCCCTTATAGTCGAATAAAATATTACACGCTTTAATATTAAAACAGTTTCGTTTACCGAAGTTGTTAATTTTCCTACCATATTTTCAAACTAAGGGAATTTCTTAAATACTGTAAAACGTAAAGTGATTTCCAGGAGTAACAATGCCAGCGCTGCAAAAATGAAAGGGTAGAACTTTTCTGTGAAACGGTGAAGCGTTGTTATTTCAACTTTGGATTTCTCAAGATGGTCAATTTCTGCATAAATATTTTGCAGGCTTTTGTTATCAGTAGCTCTAAAATATTTGCCGCCTGTTTCATCTGCTATATTTTTTAATAATTTTTCATCAATAGCAACCTTTTCATTTTGCATTACAATACCCATCGGCGTACTTACAGGTGTCGGAGCATATCCATCCGTCCCTACACCTATGGTATATACTTTTATCTTAAACGTCTTTGCAATTTCCTTTGCTGTCGCGGGGTCAATCAGGCCACCATTGTTAATCCCGTCGGTCAAGAGAATGACGACCTTACTTTTTGATTTGCTGTTCCTAAGCCTGTCCACGCTGGTCGCCAGCCCCGAGCCAATTGCGGTACCATCTTCAAGTAAACCATTTCTTATTTGTGAAATCTGGCTAATGAGAACATAATGGTCTGTTGTAAGCGGGCACTGTGTAAAGCTTTCGCCCGAAAAAATCACAATCCCAATGCGGTCATTTGGTCTGCTGTTTACAAAATCTTCGGCCACTTTTTTGGCAGCTTCCATTCGATTGGGAATAAAATCCTGTGCCGTCATACTGCCGCTGACATCAATACATAAAATGATATCAACTCCTTCGCCTTCTGTTTGCCGCTCTTCAAATTTTACCTGCGGCCGGGCCAACGCAATTATTATACAGATTAAAGCCAGTAATCGTAAAATGAACGGTGCATTTTGAAACGTATTTTTCCATGAGCGTGTTTTTTCGAGGCCCCTGGTTGTTGAAATACCTACAGCTGCTGTTTGTTTTTTCCCTTTGAGTGCTTTCCAAAAAATGAGTAACGGAATAAAGGCAAACAAAATAAAAAAAAGGGGTTGCCCAAATGTTATATCGTTGAAATAATCAAATATCACTTTTTATCGCTTTCTGTTTTACTATTAATGCTTTGTTGATTGATATTATCATTTCCCTGGTTTGTTCAAAACATTTCTCGCTTTCATTTTGCGGCGGAATATATTTTGCAAATTTTACAGCGCTGCTCATACGAAGACAGTTTGCAAAAGCGAACATTTGTTCTTTTCCCAGTTGATATTCGTCAAGCTCTATTAATATTTCATCTGATGTCAGATGCAGTTTATATGTTTTTGTTTGTCGTGAAATATAGCGTTTGAATATTTCAGTAAGTCTTGTATGGTATGCCTTTACTTCACCATTCTGAAGTAATTTTTCTTTTGCGAGAACATCCAACGATTTCATTGCTTCATCATAAGGAGAAAGCTTTGATTTAAAAATTTCTTCAACCGGTTTCTTCTTAAAAAATTTGATCAAAAATCTTATCCAGAATATTAAAGCAATAATTGCAATCGCCAGCAAGGCCCACCACCACCATGGCCATTCTTTTTTCACTTCAATAATTGACTTTATATCATGAAAGGTTTTGACGCTATCCATCGGTGAAAACGAGACTTGTATTGGAACAGAATCAGTAATTAAATTAAAGGCTGAATCGCCGCGTAATTCCTCAAGATTTAAAATGAGCGATGGTATAATTCTCCGCCCCGAATCAAAGCTTGTAAGTGTGATATCCTGGCTGAAATTTAAATTACCATTCGATATTGTAGAGTCAATCTTGTTTTGCCGCACAACGTAGAAACTGCCAAGACTGTCAGGAAGTATAAACCATGTAAGACGATAGGTATTATCCGGAATAGAAGCTGAAACCCTATAGTGCAACTGCTCGCCGATAAGAATATTGTTTTTGTCAACAGAAGACGTAATTAAAGGCCGTTGTGCAAAGATGCTTTGTTGACAGAACAGCCCGGTCATAAAAACCATAACCAGCACGAACCATCTATGATAAATGCTTTTGTACAAATGCTTTTCGTTTCGCTTCATTTTCTTCTTAAAAAAAACTGTTGCAGAATTTTCACATAATCTTCATCAGTTCGTAAGTGCAATAGATCTGCGCCAGATTTTTTAAAAATAGTTTTACATCGCTCACTTTGCTTCATAAAATTCTGCTGGTAATTGTGGCGAACCATTGCATCAGATGTGTCAAGCCATTGCATTTTACCCGTTTCCAGGTCCTCAACTTCCATCATACCTATATTGGGTAATTGCATATCCATCTTATCATAAATTTTAAGTCCTATTACATCATGCCTGCTGCTCATTACACGAAGCTTGTCTTCATATTCCTCATCAATAAAATCGCTCATGACAAAAGCGATATTCTTATGTTGGTTTGATCTTGAGAAAAATTTTAAAGCCTCACTTATATTTGTTCCACTTCGTTTAGGTTCTGCCGTTAGTAACTCTCTAACAATGAATAAAGCATGCTGCTTTCCTTTTTTCGGGGGGATATATTTTTCAACCTTGTCGCTAAAAAAAATTACGCCTACTTTATCGTTGTTGTTAATGGCGCTAAAAGTAAGTACTGCACCTATTTCCGTGATTAGATTTCTTTTTGTACTGTGCAATGTACCAAACAGGGCACTGGCACTTAAATCTACCAGCAGGATAACTGTAAGCTCTCTTTCTTCCTCAAATACCTTGGTAAACGGATGAGAAAACCGGGCACTTACATTCCAGTCTATAAACCTTACATCATCCCCATGGTAATATTCCCGAACTTCTCTGAAGCGCATGCCTTTACCCTTAAACGCTGAATGATACTCTCCCGTAAAAAGATGGGTGGTAATCTTTTTGCTGATTATCTCAAGCTCTTTTACTTTTTTTACTATTTCTGTTGTGCTTAACATTGGTCTCATCCTAACCTTCTTCCCGATAGCCATCGGAGAAGAGGAACATGGAGTATTATGATTTTATTATTTCAAAAGTTAATTTATTAGTGTGCCTTATACCGCTTGCCTCAGATCTGTTCACGGTACATTTACGGCTTTCAATATTTCGGTAATAATCATTTCAACATTTACATTCTCTGCTTCGGCTTCATATGTGAGGCCAATACGGTGCCGTAAAACATCTTTGCAAACATTTCTTATATCTTCAGGAATTACATAGCCACGTTTGTTTAAATAGGCGTAAGCTTTTGCGGCCAGGGCAAGATTAATACTGGCTCTCGGTGAACCGCCAAAAGAAATCAATGGCTTCAGCTTCGATAAATTATATGTTTCAGGAAAGCGGGTTGCAAACACAATATCGATAATGTACTGTTCAACTTTTTCATCCATGTACACCTGGCGTACGAGGTCGCGGGCACTTAGGATCTCAAATTTTGATACAACAGGATTTACCGGGGGTTGCTTTAATCCCTGCACATTCTGTCTAATAATAGCCTGTTCTTCTGTTTTTGACGGATAATCAATTATTACTTTCAGCATGAACCTGTCAACCTGTGCTTCAGGCAAAGGGTAGGTTCCTTCCTGTTCGATAGGGTTTTGTGTTGCCAATACTAAAAATGGCTCTTCCAGCTGGTAGGAATGATTTCCTATCGTTACCTGTCTTTCCTGCATAGCCTCCAATAATGCACTTTGCACTTTAGCCGGCGCCCTGTTGATTTCGTCTGCAAGAATAAAGTTGGCAAAAATAGGACCTTTACGGACCATGAATTCATTCTTTTGCTGATTGTAAATCATGGTGCCGATTACATCGGCAGGTAATAAATCCGGCGTGAATTGGATCCGGCTGAACTGGGCATTGATAGTGCTTGACAACGATTTTATGGAAAGCGTTTTAGCAAGGCCCGGAACTCCTTCAAGCAGAATGTGTCCATTGCTCAAAAGGCCTATTAAAAGCCTTTCCACCATATGGTTTTGGCCAACAATTATTTTTCCGATTTCTGAATGAATTTTATCAATAAATGAAGCCGAATGATTTATTTTTTCATTCAGCAGGCGAATGTCTTCTGCGGTTTGTAACATCTGATTTAAGATAATATTTTAATTAAAACCCAAAGGCTGCAAATTGCGAATGTACTATAAACAAAAACGATGCTAAGAAAAGGCTTCCAAAAAAAGTATGTTAATTTTGACAATAAAAATAAATCATTATGGTTGATGAACAACTTATAACTGCAAGCAACCAGCTTGAAGGATATAGAATTACCAGGCATTTGGGCATTGTAAGAGGAATAACTGTACGATCAAGAAGTTTATTTGGCAATATTGCGGGTGGATTGCAAACATTATTTGGAGGAACTATTTCAATTTATGTTGACCTCTGTGAAAAAACCAGGGTAGAAGCATACAATCACATGATTCAACATGCTAATGAGAGAGGTGCTAACGCGATTATCAATATGAGGTATGATGCTAATGAAGTAATGAACGGTGTAACAGAAGTTCTATGCTATGGTACTGCTGTGCAGGTTGTAAACACTTAGCGCAATCAAAAATTACAACCTCGTATATAACTTATAAAGAGAAAAGGGATGCAGGAATCCCTTTTTCTTCACAAACTGTATTCAAATATTATTTAAGATCTTTGCCGCTTACCCTAAAGGAGACTTTGCAAATCACACCATAGGACGAGACCTTATCGTTTTTTACATGCACTTTAAAGTCTTTTACATAGACTGAATCAATATTCTTTACAGTTTTAGAAACTTCGGTAACTGCATTTTTAATCGCATCATCAAAACTCTTTTCAGAAGACGCAATTACTTCAATTACTTTTACAATAGGCATAATTATATTTTTATAAGTTTAAAAAAAGTAATCTTACAAAAACCATTCCGCAACAAGTTTAAAACATTGTTGACTGAAAGGCAGATGTATTAGTTGGGATGATTCTACCGAACACAATAAAATAAATTGAAGTTGATATAATGTTATTATTGATTGAAAGCAATACCCACATAAATATTTAAAATTTTTTGAATGACGGCAATAATTTTTAAATTAATCCTACATTGCAACGTTGTTTCAAAAAACAGATGAAGAAAATAATTATTCTCCTTTTTGCAGTATTTTTTACGGGCCTTCAATTATTCTCACAAACGGATAGTACTGCAACTGACTCAACATTGTTGAAACAAATTACAGAAGAAATGGAGAAGGGTAATCAACAACAAGTGCCTCAGCAAACCAGGTCGGCAATCTCCGCGAACCCTGATATAGGAGTAGTTGCAGACTTTAGAGCATCGTACCTAAGCAACGGTAAAAAAAATCTTGATGCTTATTTAAATGAAACTGAAGTTTCGCTCCAGTCTATTGTAGACCCGTATATTCGTGCTGATTTTTTTCTTTCATTGTCAAGAGATCCTGTGACGCATAAATATGGTATTGAAGTGGAGGAGGGTTATCTTACAACACTTACTCTTCCTGCAAAACTACAATTGAAGGTGGGAAAATTCAGAGAGGCCGTTGGTAAGATTAATCCTGTTCATCCACATGCCTTACCGTTTCTTGATCTGCCTGCGGCTTATGTAAATTATTTTGGTGAAGAGGGACTGAACGATGAAGGCGCTTCGATAAGCTGGCTCGCCCCTACCAAATCATTTTACCAGGAGCTTATTTTCCAGGCCACATCAGGTACTTCGGAATCGCCTGTTTTTTACAGGGGTGAAAATAATCATTTTATTTACCTGGGACATCTGAAAAACTTTTTTACACTAAGCGATAATGCCACACTGGAACTTGGATTGACTGGGATTACCGGCCCCAACGATTCTTCTAAAAGTACCAATATAGCTGCATTGGATCTTACTTATAAATGGAAACCCGTGCAGATGAATACATATAAATCACTGACCTGGCAGAGTGAATTTTTTTATAGTAATGCTAAATACGCAGAAAATGATGCACACAATTCTTTCGGGCTGTATTCATTTATTGAAGACCAGGTGGCGAAGAGGTGGTTTTTAACCGCAAGATATGACTATGCACAAAGGCCCTATGATAAAAGCATTCTTGAACAGGCATATTCACTCACTGCCGGATGGTATGCCACTGAGTTTCAAAAAATAGAAATAGAAGGAAAACATACAAGCATAAACGTTGAGCCGGATTATAACCAGGCGTGGCTGCGATGGATATTTGTAATTGGTGCGCATGGTGCACATCAATATTAATTTTGTAAATAGGATTTTATATGAAAAGAATATTTGTTACACTCGTTTTATTCTCGATTCTTCAAATCGCAAAAGCAGGAACAATTAAAGTCGTTACCACTACTACCGATATGAAAAGCATAACCGAAATGATTGGAGGCAATAAAGTTTCGGTTACATCAATTGCAACCGGATATCAGAATCCACATTTTGTTGATCCAAAACCAAGCTATATTATCAGTTTATCAAACGCTGATCTTTTTGTAACAGTAGGTTTGGACCTCGAAACAGGATGGTCACCTCAGCTACTTACGAGCGCAAGGAATGCAAAAATTCAGAAAGGTTCTCCCGGGTATGTTGATGCATCGGAAGGAATAGGTTTATTACAAGTACCTTCTTCCTCTAACAGGGGAGAAGGAGATATTCACATTTACGGTAATCCACATTACTGGCTTGATCCTTTAAATGGTAAAGTCATTGGGAGAAATATTGCTAACGGTTTGGAAAGATTGGACCCGGGAAACAAAACATTTTATGAAGCTAACTTATATAATTTTTTTAGTAAGATAAACTCAAAAATGCAGGAATGGCAAGCGAAAATGGCGCCATTTAAAGATGCCAAAATTATCGCCTATCATAATGAATGGGTTTATTTTGAAAGACGTTTTGGATTACAGATTGTTGATTTTATGGAACCTAAGCCTGGCATTCCTCCATCGCCATCACAGTTAGTGAAAGTAATAAAGGAGGTAAAAGCCAATAATATTAGAATAATTATTTCATCACCTTATTTCACCACTTCTTCATCGGATGTTGTTGCAAAGCAAACCGGGGTAAAAGAATTAACACTCGCCACTTCTACCGGTGCATTCACGGGAATAAAAAATTATTTCGACCTCTTTGATTACGACATTGACAAAATAACAGAAGCACTGAAATGATTTGAAATTATATTTTTTTGACAATAAAATTTGAACATTATGTTTGAAATGTTTCAATTGCCTTTTATGGTGCAGGCTTTTACGGCTGCAATTATTACAGGAATATTATTGTCTTACCTTGGAGTGCATGTTGTTGGGAGAGGAATAGTATTTGTAGATCTTGCGTTAGGACAAATATCCTCATTAGGTGTAGCTTTTGCGGCATTTATAGGTACAGGCCTTACTTCTATTCCTTTAATTTTTACTCTTGGGGGAGCATTGTTAATGTCCTTTATCAATATACGTGACAAACGTTTAAAACAGGAAGCGATTATAGGGATATTATATGCATTTGCTTCTGCAACGACTGTTTTACTAATTTCAAAAACGCCTCATGGTGATTCTGATATCCAGGAGGTATTGTTTGGAAATATACTATCTGTAAGCCGGGAACAAATAAAGTTAGTGGGAATTGTTTTTGGTTCTATTCTGCTTGTTCAATTAATTTTTTTCAGGAAGTTTTTTACACTCACTGAATCGTTTGAAAGTGGAGTTAATCATCTTGCAGGGATTTTCAATTTATGGAACTTTCTATTTTATATTTCTATAGGGCTGGCAATTGTTTTTGCGGTAAAGATAAATGGAGTAATACCGGTTTTCTCTTATCTAATTATCCCTGCTGTGTCAGCAATAATGATGGCAAAAAATAAAGTGACGGTTCTTATTATTTCATTACTGATAAGTGTTATCGGAAGTTTCTTTGGATTAAACTTTTCTTTTCACTATGATTTTCCCGCAGGCTCGTCAATAGTAGTAATTCTGGGCGCCATTTTTATTCTCGCTTCCATATACAGGATATCAAGAGATTTTATGAAGCCTAAAATCAGCACGAAAGCAACTGTTTAAACGATCATAAATTTCACGAAATAATCGGGCATTAATCTTCGTATAAAGCTTTCGTTTCTTCCTTATCATAATTTTCATTGTAACCTACAAAAAAATTAAGATATATTACCCTGCTTAGTCGCATAAACCACGGTTGTAATACCACAATTAAAACTGCATTAAAAATCAGCCAATAGATAATTCGGTTATCATCTGTTGAAATGCCAATAATTACCCACCAGGCAACAAAAGTTGTAGCAGATAGAGCAACCATTAATGCATAGCTTACATAGCCGGTACCATACCAGAATCCCGGCTCAAGATCAAACTTTTGCGCACACACAGGACATTTATCATACATATCAAAAATGTGCTTTAGAGATAACTTCTTAAAAGGATTTGCCTGCTTAAACATATCTCCCCGCCTGCATCTTGGGCATCTCATAGTTAATATGGACCATAAATAGTTTGGTTTAGGCTTTTTTTCAGCTTCTGGCATCTTGCGAAGTTAAGCTAATGCTATGCTTTCACAGTATTAGCTTATTAATAATTAATTCAAAACCGGCTGTGCTGCCATCTTTTTTCTTTCTCCTATTTGCTGGCGCCACATTGCATAATACAATCCTACTTGCGATAATAATTCTTCATGATTGCCTGTTTCAATTATTTCGCCTTTTTCTAACACATAAATTCTATCGGCATGCATGATTGTACTTAACCGGTGAGCAATTAAGATGGTGATTTGTTCCTGTTGTGATGAAACATTTTTGATAGTATTAGTGATCTCTTCTTCCGTTAGAGAGTCAAGCGAAGAGGTGGCTTCATCAAAAATTAATAAATGCGGATGACGTAATAGTGCCCGTGCGATGGAAAGTCTTTGCTTTTCGCCCCCCGATACTTTTACACCTCCTTCACCAATTAGCGTATCGAGTCCGTTATCAGCACGGGCAAGCAAGCCATTGCAAGATGCCTTTTGGAGAACATCCAGCATTTCTGCATCGGTGGCAGATGGATTTACAAATAGAAGATTTTCTTTTATAGTCCCTGCAAACAGTTGGGTATCCTGCGTTACAAATCCTATTTGTGTTCTTAGTATATCAAAGTCAATGTCTTCCCCGTCGATTTTATTATATAAAATTGTTCCCTGTTGGGGAATGTATAATCCCACGAGCAATTTAACAAGCGTAGTTTTCCCGGAGCCCGACGGTCCAACAAATGCAATCGTTTCACCTTTTTTCACATCAAAACTTATATTCGTTAAAGCAGGTTGTTGTGCACTTTGGTGTTTGAATTTTACATTCTTAAATTCCAGTTCTTCGATGCTGCCAAATGTCAGAGGCCTCAAAGGCTTAACTTCGGGTGGCTTGCTCATAAGGGTATGAAAATTATTTAAAGATGCTTCAGCTTCCCGATAAGTGATGATGATATTTCCAATTTCCTGGAGCGGACCAAAAATAAAAAATGAATAAAAGGTCAGCGTCAACAATTGTCCCGGCAAAATAATATTTCCAAAAATTAGCCACATCAGCATAAACATTATTACCTGGCGTAAAGCATTTACAAAAGTTCCTTGTATGAAGCTAAGACTACGGATGCTTTTTACTTTTTTTAATTCGAGTCCAAGAATTTTATAAGTATTATTATTCAGTCTTGATACCTCCTGGTCAGTTAATCCGAGGCTTTTCACCAGCTCGATATTTCTTAAACTTTCTGTTGTAGTGCCTGCAAGCGCATTTGTTTCCTTTACGATTGTTTTCTGTATATTTTTTATCCTCTTACTTAGAAATCCTGTGAGTAGCGATAACAATACTATTCCTCCAAAATATACCGGCATGATAGACCAGTGTAAAGTGAAAGAATATATTGAGACAAAAATTACTCCTACCATTAAACCGAATAAGACGTTAATAAATGATATTATAAATTTATCGGTGTCGGCCCGCACTTTTGTTAGAATGCTAAGTGTTTCCCCACTTCTCTGGTCTTCAAAATCCTGGTAAGGAAGTTTCATTGAATGTCTGAGGCCATCTGTGAAAATCTTAGCGCCAAATTTCTGAACAATTACATTGCCAAAATAATCCTGGAAAGCCTTGGCAATGCGGGATATCATTGCAACCCCAACAAGCGCTCCAAGGTAGCCAAGTATACCCCAGATAAAATCAGCTCTTGATCTCACTCCTGTTGCGATAAAGTTATTTTTAGCATCATAATATCCTGTGTTATGCGCATGCACACCGTAGGTTTGGAACAGCTTTCCAAAAAAGTAAGGATCAAGCAATGAGAATATTTGATTAATTGCAGAAAGCGCCAGAGCTAAAGTGATAAGCCATTTGTATGGCTTTAGATAAGAGAGTAATAATTTCATGGTGCAAATTTAGGCGATAATTTATCCCGCCCAACCCTCTCTATCCAAACTCCTGTATTGAATAGCTTCCGCAAGATGTTCAGGTTTTATCTCGTCACTACCTGCCAGGTCAGCGATCGTGCGGCTTACTTTTAAAATTCTGTCATAAGCACGGGCAGAAAGATTTAATCTTTCCATCGCCACTTTTAAAAGATTGGAACCAGCCTGTGTTATTACACAAATTTCTTTGAGCATTTTACTGCTCATTTGTGCATTTGAATAAACGCCCGGATTATCTTTAAAACGCTCAGCCTGCCTCTCTGTGGCTTTTACAACCCTTGCACGAATCACTTCGCTTTTTTCAAAATTTTGTGTTGATGAAAGCTCGCTGAAAGCAACCGGCGTTACTTCAACATGAAGATCTATTCTATCGAGCAAGGGTCCTGAAATTTTATTCAGATATTTTTGAACAGCGCCGGGAGGGCATGTACAATCTTTTTCAGGATGATTATAGAATCCGCAGGGGCATGGATTCATAGATGCAATTAACATAAAGCTGGCGGGAAATTCCAGGGCAACTTTTGCTCTTGAAATAACAATTTTTCTTTCTTCCATCGGCTGCCGCATTACCTCCAAAACCGTTCTTTTAAATTCAGGCAATTCATCTAAAAACAAAACACCATTATGCGCCAATGAAATTTCTCCGGGCTGCGGAATGCCTCCGCCTCCAACCAATCCGGCATCAGATATCGTATGATGTGGAGATCGGAATGGCCGTCTTGAAATGAGTGTCGCATTTTCGGGAAGCTTACCGGCCACACTATGAATTTTTGTTGTTTCCAACGCTTCCAGTAAAGTCAGCGGCGGAAGAATGGTTGGTAGACGCTTTGCCAGCATGGTTTTACCGGCACCTGGCGGACCGATTAATATCGCATTATGGCCGCCGGCTGCTGCAATCTCTAAAGCACGCTTTATATTTTCCTGTCCCTTTACGTCACAGAAATCAATTTCAAAATCACTTTGGGCATTGGCGAATTCTTCTCTTGTGTTTACAAGGGTACGCTGGATAGAATTTTCATCAATAAAAAAATCAATTACTTCATTAATGTGGCCGACGCCATAGACGTTCAGGTTATTTACCATTGCCGCTTCACGTGCATTTTCTTTCGGAAGAATCAATCCTTTGAATTTTTCTTTTCTTGCCTGTATCGCAATTGGTAGTGCACCTTTTATCGGTCTAACGGTGCCGTCTAAACTAAGTTCGCCCATTATCACATAGTCTGTAAGCTTCTCAGCATTTTCTAATTGCTCACTTGCGCCCAAGGTGCCCATTGCAATAGGCAGATCGAAAGCGGTCCCGCTTTTTTTGATATCTGCCGGTGCAAGATTTACTACAACTTTTGTCCTGGGAAAATGATAGCCGTTGGTTTTTATTGCACTCTCCATTCTTTCCAGGCTTTCTTTAACTGCATTGTCAGCAAGGCCTACAATGGACGTAAATTTGCCGCTGCTCACATTTACTTCAACAGTTATTGTAATAGCTTCCACACCATACACGGCACTGCCAAATGTTTTAACTAACATCTGTTGAAATTAGCCAAAAAAAAATAACACTTGTAATTGTTGATAACAGGTTGAATAAGGGAAGTGAAATCATATTTTTACGAAAATAGGTTGTGCCCATGCGTAAGCGCCGTCAGACCGTTCAATTCTCGCTCTGACATAAATATCTTTTCGGGAAAAGGTATAAGACGGCTGTAAAAATTCATCGATTTTTAGAATTTCACCTTTTTTTCCTATAAAAAAAGTTTTAAATCCCCATCCTTCTTCGTTGGACAATAGGAGTTCAATTTTTAAAGAATCAATTTTTATATCTTTTATCTCAACACCAGTGGAGGAATAAAAATTTCCTCTAGATATCGCATCTGCCAAAGCGAAACTGCTAATTTCGTTAGCCTGTACAATAACCCACGCTGTGCCCGGTTGTTTTGAAGATAGTTCAAAATGATGTGCATCATCTGCTGCTACAACCGATCTGTAATTTCCTCACCTGGTATCACAATAAATTTACCCTCGGCAGAAAAGATTTGATTAAGCCCTTCAGTTTTAGTTAGAAAATTATGGTCTGTAAGAACGCAAAAGTTGTAGCCATCCTCTTTATACCATTGTACAACTGTATTGGGGGAAGAGTTTCCGTCGGAGTTGATAGTATGCGTATGTAAGTTGCCTTTAAACCACCTTAATGTTTGGGCGGACACATCGTATTTAATTAAAACTATCACAAAGAGCAATAGCAATATTTTTTTTATTAACGAATTATTTTTTTTTGGATGCATCTATTTTAAAGTCCTCTAAAATATTAAATGAAAGAAAAATCACTCACATACAAAAGTATAAACGGGACGGATTATAGTTTCTCCAGCAAATCAATTACTTTTTCCCGTTTTAAAATTAAATATCCAATCCTGTCATTACTTATTCCATCTTTAAGATTGTAATTAAACACGAGTTGTTCATTTTCGATGCTGGTTTCAAAATATTTAAAATTTATATTGGGATATTTTTTTAAAGCTTCTCCTATTTCGTACAGGTGAGTTGAGAGAATGAACAATGAACTTTTTATCTTAATAAGCCCTTCTATAACAACAGTGCTGCACCTCATTGCATCCTGAACGTTAGTGCCTTTAAATAATTCATCAATAAGAATAAGCCATTTTCGTCCATCATTAATTTTTACAATTGTATTTTTTATTCTTTGAACTTCGTTATAAAAATAGCTTTCTCCTTTTACCACATTGTCTTCAACATTAATGTTACTGAGTAAACCGTCAAACAATGAAAGCTGCATTGATTTTGCCGGAACCCCCATCCCTATGTGAGCCAGGAAAACGGCACCGCCAACTGCCTTAATAAAAGTACTTTTTCCTCCCATGTTGGCACCGGTTAAGAAAATAAAATTATTCTGCTGATCAAGTTCTATATCGTAAGCTACCGGCTCATCCAAAAGAATGTGATACAACTTTTTTACCTGGAGTTCAGGCTTTCCCGATTTAATAAAACCAGGGAATACCAGATTGAATTCTTTTACCGCCATAGCCATCCCATACCATGCATCCAATTGAAAATAAATTTCTATAAGCTCGATAAAATATTGCTTATAATGGTATCTTATATACTGCGCCAATCCAAGCATTTCTGCCATGGAGAGGTTTGTTGCTTTTTCTTTTGCAGTAATAATATTAAGTTGATTTTTTTCAATTAAAACGCTGGCTTTCTGTAATACTCTCTTTAAGTTTTCCGGAGCTTCTTCGTTGAGAAAAATTGTAATAATTTGTTGCATTCCCTTTATAAAATCGAATACATGACCCGTTGAATATTTCACCAGCGAATAATCCGGCGCATGAAATATTTTGTAGAGATAAGCAGATGAATAAGTAGGCCTAAAAGGGATTTGATCAATACTGCTTTCATAAAATTTGTGGATCATCATTACAGAGCCATTACTTATGGTAAACGGCCACCAATCTTCTTTTTTAATTATAAGCTGTAATGTTTTCTGAACATTTTGAATAGAAGCAATATCTTTTAATGAAGAAGTAAAGATATATTTCAATTTTTCCCTGCCACCTACTGTACGGGTAAAATTTAATTTACTAAAAATTGAAAATTCTTCATCGTGTTGAAAAACCGCAAGATCATTTAACGTGGTTTTGTCTGTCTCCATTCAAGTAACATTTATTTCTTTTGATTCGTTGGCTACCTGGTAAAAAAAAGCCGCTCTCCTTTTATGGATTCATCAAAGACATAGTTTCCATAATTCTCAGGGTTCGTATATACGCAATTCCCATTCACAAAAGTTTGAATTACCGCTGCCGGAAATGTATATCCTTCCATCGGGCTCCATCCGCATTTGTATAAAATATTTTCTTTTTTAACCAATGTTGACTTATTTAAATCAATCATTACTAAATCTGCAAAATACCCTTCTCTTATATAGCCCCTGTTTTCAATTTGAAAACAATCGGCCACAGCATGACTCATCTTTTCTGCGATTTTTTCCAACGAAATTTTTCCCTCTTTAAAATAAGCCAGCATTAATAACAATGAATGTTGAACTAACGGGAGGCCGGAATGTGCATGTTCATAAGGTGATTCTTTTTCTTCTAAAGTATGCGGAGCATGATCGGTAGCTATGACATCCAAACGGTTATCCAGCAAAGCTTCCCAGAGAGCAATTTTATTTTTTGACTCTTTTATTGCCGGGTTACATTTTATCAGGTATCCAAGCTTCTCATAATCATCTGCGGTAAAATGTAGATGATGAACACATACTTCTGCTGTAATTTTTTTTTCTTTCAATGGAATATTATTACCGAACAGCTTGAGTTCTTTTTGTGTGGAGATATGCAAAATATGAAGTCTGCTATTATATTTTTTTGCCAGTGATATAGCATAAGATGAAGATTGATAACAAGCATTTTCATCTCTTATTACCGGATGATCCGAAGGAATAAGATTGTGTTTTACGCTTTTTAGTTTTGCATAATTATCCGTAATGATTTTTTCATCCTCGCAATGCGTTGCTATAAGCAATTCACTTTCTCCAAATATTTTACTAAGCTGTGATTCACTGTCCACCAACATATTTCCTGTGCTGGACCCCATAAAAATTTTTACTCCACATATATTTTTTTTCTTCCCGTTCATTTTCAAAACTTCATCAGCATTGTTGTTGCTGGTTCCCATAAAAAAGGAATAATTGGCTAAAGAAGTTTCTTTAGCTATTGCATATTTATCTTCCAGTATTTTCCCGGTGAGTGCATTGGGGATTGTATTGGGCATTTCCATAAAAGAAGTTATACCTCCGGCAACGGCTGCTTTGCTTTCAGTGTAAATTGTTGCTTTATGGGTAAGACCCGGCTCCCGAAAATGAACCTGGTCGTCTATGGCACCAGGTAATAAATATTTTCCTGTTCCATTAATTTCCGGGGTTTTTTCTTTTACCTGGATTGCATGATCAATTCTCTCAATCCGTCCTTTCTTCAGGTAAATATCCTTTTGTTCAATTTTCCCTTCATTTACGATGGATATATTTTTTAAAAGATAATTTTGCATATCTTGAAATTAAATAATAAAGACCCAAACCCAATGCAAATTATAAAAAGCCTTTGTACGTTGCTGGTATTTATATGCCCGTTAGTTGTTAGTGCGCAAACTACCTATTTGCCAGAAGGTTCAAAAGAATACCAGTTTATCGACAGGCTTGAAATTAAGCAGGGTAACAGTACCAATTTTAATTTTTCAACACTCAAACCTTACAGCAGGCGTGCAATCGTGCAGGAAGCGGAATTCTTAGATAGCGCACGCACGGGTTATTCTAATTCTCTTACAGGCGACGAAAACCCCTGGGCAGGACTGAATCTTACAGCGGTTGATGAATACAACCTTCACGGTATACTCATGGATAATTCAGAATGGGTAACCGGTTCAAAAGAAAGTTTTTTAAGCAAGCAACCGATTCTGAAATCTTTTTATGTTACCAAACCCAACCTGCTTGAAGTAAATGTAAAAGATTTTTTTCTTGCCGTAAATCCTGTAATAAATTTTCAGCTAAGCAAAGAATCATCCAATGATGAAACAATTTTTTATAACAAGCGAGGTATAACTGCACGTGGGGTCATTGCAAAGCGTATCGGTTTTTCAACAACCCTTACGGATAACCAGGAAAGGGGGCCATTATTTTTTCAAAGCAGGGTGAACGAATTTAATGCAGTGCCCGGTGTGGGATTTTATAAAAAATTTAAAACTACAGGAGTCGATTATTTTGACGCACGAGGTTACATAACTTTTAATGCAACAAAATATATTGACATTCAATTTGGCTACGATAAAAATTTTATCGGAGATGGTTACAGGAGTCTTTTCCTTAGTGACTTTGGTGATAGCTATTTATTTCTTAAGCTTAATACCAAAATATGGAAATTCAATTACCAGAACCTGTTTATGGAGCTGATGCCGCAATTTGAAAAAAATGGTGATAAGCTGTTAGATAGGAAATATGCTGCAATGCATCACTTAAGTGTTGACGTTACAAAATGGCTCAACCTTGGTGTATTTGAAAGCGTGATTTTTGGAAGGAAAAACAGGTTTGATTTTGAATATCTAAACCCGATTATCTTTTTAAGGCATATTGAAGGGACTGTTGGAAGCCCTGATAATGCTTTTGCCGGCGCGGATTTTAAAGCTAACGTTGCCCATCACTTTCAATTTTACGGACAGCTTCTGTTGGATGAATTTCTATTAAAAGAGATTACAAAAAATGACGGCTATTGGGCTAATAAATTTGGATACCAGCTGGGCGCAAAATATGTGGATGCGTTTACCATAAAAAACCTCGACCTGCAATTTGAAATCAATCGCGTAAGGCCTTTCACTTATTCGCACTATGATTCGGTTGCTAATTATACGCATTATAATCAGCCACTGGCGCACCCGCTGGGTGCAGGTTTCCAGGAATTTATCGGCATTGTAAGATACCAGCCGTTACCCAAATTATACTTTAATGCAAGAGCTATTTATTACTACCAGGGACTTGATTCCTTAGGTGAAAATTTCGGAAGCAATCCATTTGACTTATATACTACACGTACGAAAGATTATGGATATTTTATAGGAAGCGGTAATAAAATAAAAGTTTTTAATAGCTCTTTTGTGATTTCATATGAACTCAAAGAAAATCTTTTTGTTGAAGGCTCATTACTTTATCGCAAAATTTCGGGTGCAGATAATACAACGCTTTTTGGAATTGGCATAAGATGGAATGCAGCAAGGAGAGATTATGATTACTAGGGCATAAGCCCCTAGACCCCCGACGGCGAAAATGCAAGACACTGGAATCTTCCTATCAGGAAGCGGTTTACTCTACTGTCAAAGAAAACGTAATCATTTTAGAATTGATCTTATCAATCACATTCGAATAACGAAGATCCGGATCACGTGCATGCAGGTTAACAAGCCCACTGCTAAGTTTTATTTCGGGAGAAAGAACAAAATATGGGAAATAAATATGAAAGCCCAATCCGAGTTCCACACTTATATCGGACTTCCTTAATTTTATAAGATCTTCTGCCTTCCGTGCTCCTGCATTACTGGCAAGATCGTAGTCAAATTTTCCACCTGCGATAGTGTATACTTTAAAATTGCCGATGCGATCACTTGAAAATGCTATTTGAAACGGAAAACTTAAAGTGATAGACTGCACCTTTTTCGTAATTAAAGAATCTTCTCCATAATTTTCGGTATATAAAAATGCTTTCTCGGAAAATGTAAGATCCAAGGGGTGCACTCTTAAATCAAAATGATCGCTCATGCGAAGATTTACCAGCCAGGCAAGATTAATACCTGAGTTGTTAATACTCTCCACATCCATAATAGAATCATATTGCAAAAACCTTGGATGATGTGTAAATGAAAAGTGGGATTTATTATAACCAAGATTGATCCCAAAATGATAAGGTTTATCGTCATGGCTTTCCTGGTTAACGGCATCACGCAGCTGTGCTACGGACGTAGCAGAACAAAACACGAATGGCAGTAACAGTGCAATTATTTTTCGCCGCAATAAATGGTGCATATTCCTAAACTCAATGTTTTGTAGAAACTATGTCTATATCCTGTTTGGTTTAAAACGTGAATGAATGTTTCCTTTTCAGGAAATTGCTGAACGGAATTATTTAAATATTGATAGGCGTCATTATTTTTTGAAATCAATTTTCCAATTTTTGGAGTAATAAATTTCATATAAAAATTATACATATTTTTTATAAGGGGCAAAGTGGGCTTCGAAAATTCAAGAACTACCAATTTACCACCGGGTTTTAGCACCCTGAAAATTTCTGCCAGGCCTTTTTCCAGATTTTCAAAATTTCGTACTCCAAATGCAACTGTCACAGCATCAAACGAGTTATCATTAAAAAAAATTGCCTCACTATCTCCATTTAACAGCTCTATACGATCCCGGAGGCCATATTTTGCAATTTTTTTTCTGCCGACCTCAAGCATTCCTTCGCTGATGTCGATACCTGTGATTTTTTTCGGTTTTAATATTTTATGACTTGTTAATGCAAAATCTCCGGTTCCGGTAGCGACATCCAAAATATTTTGAGGCTGCAACGAAACCAGCTGTTTAATTGCTTTTTTGCGCCATCCTACATCAGTACCCGCACTTAGAAACCGGTTTAAGAAGTCATATCGGAAGGCAATTTTATCGAACATATGTTCAACCTGCTTTTTTTTGCTATCGGTTGAATGGCTGAACGGTACAACTCCATCATGACTATAGGTATTCATCGGCCCAAAGATAGTTTTTTGAATTTACAAGACACATAAGCGCCTATTCTTTCACTTTTATTTTAGAATTATTATTTCACATAAGCAAAATAATAATAGCCGCATTTTCTTATTGTATATTGCATAGTATGCACATCAAAAAGGCGGTATATATTATCAGCAGTCCTTCCTACGAAAAGTGCCCTAAACCAGACAAAGCCGAGTACGCATTTATAGGAAGAAGTAATGTTGGTAAATCATCGCTCATAAATATGCTATGTAATAATGAGAAGCTTGCAAAAACATCGAACACGCCGGGTAAAACGCAATTGATAAACCATTTTGAAATTACAAGCGTTGAAAAAGCAGGTGAGTATCCTGAAACAAAATGGTATCTCGTGGACCTGCCGGGTTACGGATTTGCAAAAACTTCTCAAAGCAGCAGGAGAAGATGGGAACAAATGATTGAAAATTATCTTCGTAGAAGAGAAAATCTGGAGCTTGTTTTTGTTTTAATTGATTCAAGACATACGCCGCAAAAACTCGATTTGGAATTTATTCAAAAGTTGAACCTATGGCAAATACCACTTGCACTAATATTTACCAAATCAGATAAGGAAAAACAAGCTGTAGTAAGTAAAAATGTAAAATTATTTCTTGAAAGATTAAAGCAAAATCAACAATTTTTGCCCCGGCACTTTGTGACAAGCTCAATAAAAAAAACAGGAAGAGAAAAAATCCTGGAGTTAATTTCAGAGATGAACCTAGAACATAAAACTATTTAGTGGCGGGGTTATTAGAATGGCAAATTTTTATCACCGGATGCAGGGTATAATTCTTAATTGACCATTTTGTTTGCACAGCTGCTACTGGCGAAAGCTTCCGGCTTGGCTTTAAATGCAAAACCCATCCCCAGTATGTAACCCATTGCCTCCCGCAAAGCTTCATTACTTTTGAAATGAGGGTTTGTATTAATGTCCGCATGCACTTCCATATCCACGTCATATAAAGTAAACAAGTCACAAAGTTCATAAGCAATTTCAATACTTTTGGCTACCTCCACAAGCATTCTTTCTTTAATACTATATTGATGTTTTGTTTTTTCGTTGTGAATAAACATAAAGCCCCCATGTCCTTCCCGAAGAAAAACAATTACTGTCGCAAACTCTGTATCGCTGCCTTTTACCTGGCTATCGGTACCTATGCAAACTTTCAATTTATAACCAGCCTTTGTTTCTTTTTGAATAGCTAATTCTACGGCGCCCTTGATCGGAAGGTCTATTACGTCGCCATTAAATTTCCTCCAATGCATAAATTAAGGTTTTTTAAAATTACCGAAATTCTTAGAAGAAAAAAGGCTTTATTAATTTGATAAAAATTATTTAACAGAAACGGCCTGCGTTTAACAGTAGTTGTTATGAACAGATTTTAGAGACCTTTTCTTATATACGCACAAAAAAAAGGGCCAGCCCCTAACGCTGACCCTTAACTTACACATGAATCTACCTTACAGTTTTACAATTCGTTCTGTTACCCTCTGATTGTTATTCGTTATCTGGATAAGATAAATTCCGTTAGGGTTGTTATTTATGTTGATGGTAGTAATACCTGTTTGTCCCTTTCCTGTTTGTATAATTCTTCCACTCATGTCTGCTAACCTGTATGCATAATCGTCTGTTGAATGTATCGTTATTGCACTATGTACTAACGTAGAAACTGTAAATTTCTTTTGCGAATTGCTATTTGATTTTAATAAAATAACGTTTGAATATACAGCCTGGTCTGTAACCGATACTGCTTTGAGACGGTAATAAATATTTTCCTTTGTTGATGGAGTATAGCTGTAATTCTGCGAAGACTGGCTCAATGAGATAAGAGTTGTAAAGTTTACTCCATTAGTTGAACTTTCAAGTGATAAGCTGCTAACAGGCGCATCGGTGCTAATATTCCAGTTCAAAATATGTTTGTCTTTGTCAGTTTTCCCTGCAAGCGTTACACTTCTGATAGGTGTAATAAACAGGGGTACATATGTTCCCGAAACGGTGTAAGATCCTAAGCTGCCATAGTTGGTTGCATAATTATTTCCTGCACCTTCAACAACCATATAGTAAACACCTTTATTTAGCAGAGTGTCTACAGAAACATTTAGAATAGTAAGAGGATCATAAACGTTTATTACCTGCAGTGCGGAATTAAGCAATTCTATTTTTACATCAAGATCAGCGCCTTCATTATTTGGCCCTACGGAATATGGCTTTGCATCAATATGCAACGTGCCGTTTTCAGTAAAATTAAATTTGAAAACATCTTTATCATTATTGGTAGTAATGATTCCATCGTTTGAAAACAGGAAATTATCTACCGTTATTGCTGTCGGGTTCACATTGGGATCATCACTATGGTCATCTGCCCGGTAAGTAAATCCATTTATTGATGTGATAATTGATAAGTTATCCTGATCTGCAGTACAACCACTTGGTGTGGGGCCATTGTTCCACCCGGAAAAATTTTTATAATAGCTGTTACCCATAACCGGTGCCCAGCCTGTTTCTCCTGTTCCGACTCCATCATTGTAGGTTGCCAGTAAAGTGCATGAACCGCTATATTTGGATTGGTGAGACAAGCCAACGGCATGTCCACTTTCATGCGTGCAGCATTCGGCAACCATTTTGATGTTATTTGGCCCCAGCCTATCGGGAAAAACAAAGCCTGGTGTATCGTCTCCCCACGTAAATGAACCGGTATAAGATACACCTCCCACACCTGTGTACCATCCACTAGTAGGTGTAATTATTATTCTAATTCTTTGGTTGAGAGGAGCAGCCAAAAATTCAGTTGAATCTGTTGTTATATTAATATTAAAAGGCCTGTAGTCTTCTGATACACGATTAAAAATTTCAGTTATCTGCGTATCGTTGAATGGGGCAGGTGAACAATCTAACGGATTACCACCGTTCCATGAAGAAGCCTGTACATAGTGCCCATCAAAATCCAGAAAAATAGTAGCTCTTGCAGAGGGCAGGCTGCTCAATACCGGCACACATACAGCTTTAAAAGAGACCAGGGTTAATAAAGGCATAATGAGGGTAAGAATTTTTTTCATGTCTTAGGGATTTGGATAAATTCTTTGCGAGTGTAAGACGGAATCATCTAAAAGTCTTGTATAAGCTCATCAGTTTTTATTTTATTGAAAAAGTAATTTCCTGCCGTATCCTTTGTTAGCTCATATCCGTCGGCAAACTTTTCATTAATAATGCGCGCTACATAGGTAATGGTATTATCATCATTAATTCTCTTTGAAATAGAAAGTATTGCATTACTTAAAGCCGGGGATTTAATAATTACACTCGAGAGGTTGGCATAACGATGAACAGATGAAAAAACAGTTCCTGTGAAGGAAAATTTATTGGTAAAATTTAATTGAATGCTGGAACCCTCTTCTGCATTAAAGGCTTTGTTAAGCTCGGTAACAGATGCCGGTATATTTTCAGAAAAATTATTAAATAAATAAGGTCTTGAAGATGTAACAACCTGTGCATTTATATTGGAGGTTGTGTTTATAAGCATGCATAGCAAAAGCAGGCTGGGTAGAGTTTTCATAGTCTGGATTTCAGTTTCAGTTGTATCTGACTGGTAATAAAACGGCAGTTCAGAATAAAAATTATACTAATTCAGAAAAAAAAGCCGGGGAATATAAATATGGGAAAAAGTACTCGCAGGTCGAGTATTAATACTGGCCTGTGCTTAGTAAAACCAACGTACAGGCTTCTTGAGAAAGAATTCCTTTTTCGCTAGCCATAGAAGAGAGTTCCGGGTTTTCCGCACCAGGATTAAATATGATGCGCTTTGGATGAAGAGAAAAAATATAATTATAATATTGTTTCTGATTGCCCGCATTAAGGTATAACGTAACCGTATCAATATTTTCAAGATCTTTTTGATCTGTAATTATTTCAACATTGCCCACCTTTCCGGGCCGCTTGCCAATGGCCACTATTTCGTGGCCTCTTGCGGTGAGAAAATTAATAGCAAGATAACTATAACGGGAAGGATTAGCCGAAGCACCTAAAACAAGTGTTTTTTTTGACATAGATCATTGATTCAAAAATTTAGCACGCAATTCTGCAGTCGGTATCATACACTCATCTTTTCTTCCAGCGATACCTGTTTTTTGCAATAAAATCATAAATACCATCTCTAAGAAATTTCGGAATGATTATGAAAACATACAAAAATCTCCATAACCCATTCAACTTTCTTAAAACTCTCAATGCAGCAGTTGACCTGCTATATATTTTATTATTTTCTACAAGGAGAAAAGAAGTCGGCTCTTTAGTTGAAAGCGTATGCGTTGTAAGCATTTTTTTCGCTTCTCCGGATTGCAGGGAAGCAAATAAAAACTGGTCTTTAGCATCATGTTTTATTACAAACTGTACTGCTGTATTACAAAGGTTACAAACTCCGTCAAATAATATTATTGAACGCTCCATTATCACAATACAAAATTACTAAAACTCTTTCCCATGAGTTGATTGGATCATTTTATTAATAACAAAGGGAAAATGCCTGATTGCCCGGATGAACAAATTTGTTATAAATTCCTTGCCAAACATTTTCTGAATCATCCTGCCGTTGTACAGTCTTCGTTCGAAATTAGTTTTCCATTGGTGTATATATTTATTTTCCATTTCACTTCTTGAGATCATTTCTTTCAAAAATGAGTCAATAGATTCAAAAGCAATTTTAGACGAATGCAAGGCCATGCTCATTCCATTACCACAAAGCGGGGTTATCATCCCTGCCGCATCCCCGGTCATAAGAATATGATTTTCTACCTGCAGTTTTTTATCGAAGCTTATTTGAGAAATCGTTACCGGGTTATCGAAAATGAATTCTGACTCAACAAATATTTTTTTGAGAAATGGATTTCGGTATAAAATATTTTTTTCCATTTCTTTCATAGAATTATTATTTTCTTTAAGGTTTTGCGCCGTAGTTAAATAACAAAGACAATGCTTATCGCCCTCAACTTTAGAAATACCACAATACCCGTTTTTAAAATTATGTAACGCTATCGTATCAAAAGAGAGTGAATTCCTGACGTGATATTTCACGCCGATATAATTATTAAGCTTGCCCTGCTTTTTCCTGGTAAAATTTCTTGACCATTTTACATCAAGATTACTTCGTTTTCCAAAACTGCCGCATGCCACGGTACTATAAATTTTACCGCTGTTGCTAATTATTTTAAACCGGCTGCTATCAAAAATAACATCGCTCACTTTGGCCTCTTCTGAAACTGACACACCATTTAAGACCGCAATTCTTTTCAGTTCGTTATCAATAAAAAATCGGCTAATGCCAAAGCCTCCCATATCGAGTTTTGCACTTATTGCATTTCCATTCGGAGAAGAAACTATTAAGTTTTTTATTATTGGTAAATCAAGTTGTGAAAGATTTAACCCAAGAGTTTCAACAAATTTCCAGCTTTCAAGACTAATATATTCTCCGCATACACGATGAAAAGGATATTTTTCCTTTTCGAATAAAATTACTTTGTAACCCGCCTTAGAGGTAAGAATAGAAAGTGCTAACCCAGATAAACCGCCGCCTATGATGGCTACATCAAAAGTTTTGATGCCAGTTTCATTGTCAGGCATATTATGCAATATTATACAACGTTTTTACAAGTTATCAAATACCTGAATGCCCATTTCCATTTAATTTGATAATTGGCTATTCCCGCCTCTTTAAATAATTTTTTCCATTCATTTTTTCTAAAGCCTCTCAATACAGAAAGCGGCGCATCATTTTTAACCAGGTAAGATTTTGAAAAAATTTTTGTGAGATATTTTATGAAAGTATAAGCAAGAAAATGTCTCTGCAAATCATTTATAAAGAAACCGTTTGAGGAACTGTTCTTCATCCATTGCAGCATTTTGATGAGTTCTTCATCAGTAAAATGATGACAAAAAAGCGAAGAAAATATAATATCAGGTTTATTGTTTCCGAAATGTACCAACCTGTAATCGGATATTATAAAATTTACATTATCAATCTGTGTTTTTTCTTTCGCAAAATCAATGCAACTGGTATTTATATCAACCCCGATAAATTTTGCCTTAATTCTATTTTTATTACAATATGCTGCAAGTGCATTTAGATTATCACCGCCACCGCAACCAATTTCACAGACACAAATATTTTTTTTATCGCCCAGAAGTCTTCTAAAACCTGTAATCGTTATTGCATGCCCGCCAAGATGTGAATTAATAAAATCAAGCTCCTTCATATTTTCAGCAATATCAATAAACGGGATATTATCGCTATCAAGAAGCTCTTTCCGGTATGAACGATGGCTGTAATCAATCATCAGATAAAATAAATGTCTCTAGCGTAAGACCGGGGCCAAAAGCTGCACCAAAAATATTTGTTGTCTTTTCATTTTTATTTTTCAGTGAATCAATAATTTCTTTTAGAACAAATAAAATAGTTGGCGAAGACATATTACCGTAATTCTTTAAAACGTTGTAAGAATATCGAAGATCTTCTGAATTTATGTCAATGCTTTTTTCGATTGAAGTAAGGATTCGTCTTCCACCCGGATGCATACACCAATGCGAAATATCTTTTTTATGGATACCAGCATTACCAAGTGCATTGTTTAAAAGATTATTGAAATCTTGTTCAATTAAGTCAGGTACATAGCCCGAAAGCGTCATCAGGAATCCTGATGATGAGATTTCCCAGCTCATATCTTTTTTCCCTTTAAAAGCGACCTCGCTGTAAAAATTGCGTATTTTAAACCCCGTTTCTTTGTTATCGTCGTGCGTAACCAATACAGCTGCGGATCCATCACCGAACAATAGGCTGGATGCAATATTATCAATAGTATTTTCTCTTTGAAAATGAATTGTGCAAAGCTCCGTGCAAACAATTAGAACTCTTGCATTTTTATCCCTGGTGCAAAAAGCATCTGCCAATTTTAAACCATGTATAGCAGCATAGCAGCCCATGAAATTTATAGATGTTCTTATAATTTTTGGTGACAAATTCATCGCTTCCATTACCTGCAAGTCAAGTCCGGGTGCGCTCATCCCTGTACAACTTACCGTAATCAAATGTGTGATTTCTTCTTTGGCAATTTTGTTCTCGATGCATTTTTCGATTGCGTTTACAGAAAGAGAGGGAGCCGTTTTATTAAACCATTTCATCCGAAGTTCAAGGTTAGGAAATGGTTCAAGGTTTTCTGTGGCGGGATAAAATTCCCAGTCTCCCGCATTCAAACTATAATCGGGAAGTACTGAATACCTGGCATCGATTGAACTTTGGTTATACAAAAACCTCAGCTTTCTTTTATCTGCTTCATTCATTGCAAACACCCGTTGCATGAAAGTGAGAATATCTTTTTGTTTATGCCTGTAAGCAGGTACTGAAGTCGATATAGAGATAATTTTACTCAATGAGATGCAATATTAATAAAGTGATAAACCCGAGATTCGTGCATACTGATGCTAACAAATTCATTCGCATTGCGTTCTTAAAATTAGCTTCTTTTTTATTTTCAGAAACTTTCCTGAACCATATAAAAAAATACACAAGTACGGGAAGCATGAAGGTTTGCAAAATGATAAATCTCATCCACTCAAGATTTAAAAAAAATTGCAGACCCAGCATACAAAAAGCAAGTGCATATACAATGCCAGTAAAAATAAAAGTACCTGTATAACCCAGCTTATAGCTAATTGTTTTTACCCCATCTCTTATATCTTCTTCATGCTGATATATTTGGGTAAGCGGGTAAAAGCCGCCAATTAACAGGCTTGCAGCAATCGAAGAAATAACGGGCACATGGGTTGGGTGGTTGCTACCGGCGCCATGATATACCAAGAAAAAAGTTACTGCCCCCTGGAAAGCAATTACCGTGAGGTAACCAATTACAGGAAATTTTTTTAATCTTATTTTCCTGTGGCTGTAGGACCTTGAAGCAATGATATAGAGAAAAATTCCTAATGCAAACAGCCATGTAATAAAAAAACTTAGCGCCACAGCAATTACATCCATGCAAACCGTAGCAATAAACAGTTGTTTGGTTGGCTGCATAGGTTTTTCTAACCCACCAATGGGTGACGTATCTCGGTCCATATAACTGTTATAACCATTGCTTGCCGGGTATACCAATAAATGAAGTATGATAAAAACCAATCTTGCATCGTACCAGTTTATATGATTCACCTGGCTCAATGCAAAAAAATAGACCGGCATTAAAAAAAATGAAAAATGAAACCGTAGGAGTTGAATTGTAGAATGAAGCGTAGTACCCACTTCTAAATTTAATATAAATTTCTATTCAATGAATCTAATCCGGCTATTTGCTGCGTAAATTAATTAGGCTCCAGTATTTATCTGCGAGAGCGCTACTCTCGTCCTACATATTAATCGGTGTTATATGTACTGAGTTACAAAAAAGGTAAGCATGTAATAATCTATCACTTATTACGTTATCAATCATACTAATTGTTCTCTTTGACTATGGAATTTCGGGATTTTAAGACGAGAATTATATCCACCTATGAAAAAAATTATTCGATTATTTGTCTTTTTTCTTTTAGCCTCCCTAGTAACAAATAAAAGTTTTTCCCAAACAAGTTGGACTGGAAATAAGAATACCAACTGGAATAATACCCAAAACTGGACAGCCGGTGTCCCCAATTCGGGCACAAATGTAATTATAGGAGATGCAAATTTTACAGGTTCAAACCAGCCGACGGTTAATGCTTCTTCATCCTGTAGTTCAATTACCATCGGTGGTGCGGTTGCTGCTACATTAACTCTTACCAAGAATCTTGTGGTTAATGGAAGTTTTACCATCAATTCGAACGGCACCGTAACACATCCAAAATCAACTTTAACCGTTAAAGGCAACTGGACAAATAATGGTAGCTATTCGGCTACAAATAATGCAACCAAGATTATTTTTGGAGGCATTTCCCAATTGATAAATGGCTCTTCGGTAACAACTTTCAGGGATGTTACCATAAACGCGGGATCGTTGGTTACGTTAGGAAGTAATCTTAATGTCACCGGCACATCCAGCACTCTTGATATAAAAGGAATTTTTGATCCGGGACAATCTCCAACCTATACCGTAATCTCCACAGTAAATTTCAGGGTTTATAACAACGGTACAATCAGGGTAAATGCGGCAACGTTTGCGGCAAACTATAATTTATCCGGAACGGTAACTTTATCTCCCGGAAGTAACGTCGGATACTCTTCAACTACCGTCAATCAAACTGTAAGTTCAGCTTATTCTTATTCTACTTTAATTATTAGTGGGTCCGGCACAAAAAGTCTGGCGGCCAATCTGCCGGCTTTAAATTCATCCAATGCCTCGCGGGGTAATATTTTTGTAAACAGCGGAACTTTTAATTTAGGAGCTTATACAGCAAACAGGGGTACTTCCAGAACGGGAGGCTCCCTAAATGTAGCTAACGGAGCCTTTTTAAAAATTGGCGGGACTTCAAATTTTCCTTCCAATTATAATACAAATGTGTTAACCCTCGGAAGTACCGTTGAGTATAACGGGACAGCTCAAACCATTTCAGCCCAAACGTACGGTAATCTTATTTTTTCCAGCGGTTCCGGCAGCTCTGTAAAAACAATGCCTGGGTCGGCATTTACAGTCGAGGGTGATTTTAGCAGCTTGCAAGGTTCCGGAACTTCAGTTTCCTACACTGCAGCATCAAACATTACCTTTAACGGAAACATCAATATAGGAGCCTCCACTACTTTCAATGGGAGTAGTTTTTCTCACATAATTGGGGGAAACTGGATCAATAACGGAACTTTTACGGGAAGCTCCGGCACCCTTACTTTCAACGGACCTTCATCGGGTATAAGTGGCTCGGGTACACAAAATTTCAATAATCTCAGTTTTGTAGCTTCGGGTATATCGGCGGCATCAGGTACATCACTTAATGTTTCAGGAAATATTTCGACGAGTGGTGCCGGCCAGTTTACTCACGGTTCCGGAGGATTGATTACAATGACAGGGGCCTCAAAATCTATAACGGGAACCAATATCATATTTAATGACCTTACTGTGAGTGGCTCTGTCACAATCAATACCTCGTTTACCATAAATGGTAATTTATCGGTTTCAGGTTCTTTATCCGCAAGTGCAGGTACCATTATAATGGCTGGTTCTTCCAAAACAATCAGTGGGACAGGTACTATTGCTCTTAGTACATTGCAGGTAACAGGAAGTATTACAACTGCTTCCAATTTTTCTATATCAAGTTTATTGGATGTCAGCGGAACCTTTTCTGCGTCAACGGGTACTGCAACTTTCACCGGAGCGTCAGTTTTATCAGGGACTGCGAATTTATTCAATGCCACAATAAATGGAACTTCTCTACAATTGTCCGCGACTTCTATACTGGGCATTGCAAATAATTTTACAATTACTTCAGGCACATTAAATGTTACAGCGTCATTACCCAATACGGTAAATTTCAATGGTAGCGGAGGCCAAAGCGTAAATGCAATAGCCTATAATAACCTTATTTTATCCAACGGAAATACCAAAACCGCTGCCGGGAATATTACGGTAAACGGCACTTTTACAATTTCAACCTCAACAACCTTTGCAGGAGGAACATACACTCATACTCTTCTACGTAACTGGGTGAATAACGGAACTTTTACTCCTGCATCAAGTACCGTCCAGTTTACCGGTACAAACAATGCTACCATTACAGGCGCAACAACTTTTAATATTATTACCATTAATAAATCTGCGTCATCAACTACCATTACTTTATTAAATAATATAACTGTTGCTACAGTGAATATGACATCAGGAAAAATGTTGACAGGATCCAATAAGATAACTATTACGACTACCCGAACTGGCAATGGCATTATTTTAGGAACTATCACCCGGACACATGCTTTTGGAATAGGCACCTCCTACGCATTTGAAGGGCCTAATAATACCATAAATTTTACACTGGCTGTTGGGGTTACTTCTATAACCGTCACCGTACTTATAGGTAACATTGCCGATTTTCCAGACAATGCTTCTGTCAACCGGGAATACAATATATCGATTACCGCGACTATGTATAGTGCCACCTTGCGATTACACTATGAAGATGCAGAATTAAATGGTAATGATGAAACAGCGATGGGTTTGTGGAATAACCCGTCATCATGGACCTCTGTTGGAAAGTCAGCCAGTAACAGTACTAATAATTATGTAGAGCAATCCGGGTTGATGAATATCGCATCCCGATGGACATGTTCAGAAATTCCCGGAGTGGTACGCTGGAATGGATCGATAAGTACAGATTGGAATACTGCTGGTAACTGGACGGATGTTTCCGGCACGGCTTCACTACCGCCAGGCGCAACAGACATTGTTCAAATAGGCACTGCAGCGTTTACTAACCAACCAACAATATCCACCACAGTCAATATAAAAGGCATCACATTTGGAAGTTCCCAGGCAGCAACTCTTACTATAGGAACGGGCGGCTCATTAACTACAAGTGGAAATATAGGTGGCAACTGGACATCAAATGCAGTTCATACAATCAACGCAGGAAATCAGAATATAACCGTGAATGGAGACCTGTCTTTAAGTAACGGAGTTAATAATCGTTCCATCAATTTAAGTATCGGTACCGGAACCGTTGCAGTGCTTGGGTCATGTATTCAAAAAGGGGATGCATCTTTAATTTTCAGCGGAACCGGCGCATTAAATATTGGAGGTGATTTTGCTTATACCTCTGGTACCTTTACTCCCGGTAGCGGAACGGTTACCTATAATGGAACGGATCAACAGACTGTTGCAGGAGTACCCTACAACAATCTCACGGTAGATAATACCACCGGTAACGCATCAATACCTTCCGGATTATCTATAGCTATTGCAGGAAACCTGTCAATACTTGCCGGACAGTTGGAAATAGATACAACTACGATTATAGTTAGTGGAAACGTCACCATAAGTTCTGGTACCACACTCGATTGTAACGGGGTAACTATTAATGCAGCAGGCAACTGGACAAATAACGGAACTTATTTAAGTACTACAGGAACGCTAAATATAAATGGAAGTGGAGCCCAGAATATTTCTGCCGGAACTTTCAATAACTTAACCATTAATAAAACTTCAGGGGTTGCTAACTTAACTGGTAATAATAGTGTAGCAGGAAACCTTTCCGTACAAGCAGGTACGTTAAACCTTTCAACATATACTATCAGCAGGCAATCTTCCGGCGGCAGCTTTTCAATGTCAGCGGGAAGTACACTACAAGTTGGGGGCGCTAATAATTTCCCTTCAAACTATTCTGTAAATACAATAAATGCAACTAGTACTGTTCTTTATGATGGAACCGTGGCGCAATCAATTGCCGGTATTACTTATGGCAATATCTCCTTTAGTAATGGCGGTTCAAATGCAAAAACTCAATTAGCAAATATGACTGTTGCGGGTAACTTGCTTATCAACAGCGGAGCTACATTTAATTCAGGTGGTTTCAGCACAGGGCTGTCAGGGAACTGGACAAATGCCGGAACATTTACGCCATCGTCTGGCACTGTTATTTTAAATGGAACTTCTAAAACAGTAACGGGAAATACAACGTTCAATAACCTAACAGTGAACGGAGCTTACACCGTTGTTGGAAGCAATATGACTTATAATGGTCTGCTTTGGGTCACTACAGGAGCATCCTATATTTCATCAGCAGCAACTACATCAGTTTGTAACGGAGATCTTACAAACAATGGCACCCTGGTTGGGAACGGAACCATTACATTCACCGGGACGTCTGTCCAGACGATCAGGCTTGTAAATGCGATTCTGTCTGCATCAACCGGCGTGGTCAATTTTAACGGAAATGTGTCCCCGGTTTTAAATTCGAATTCCTCGCCGCAATTCGCAACTTTAAATATCAATAATACAGCAGGACTTAATCCAACTACAGGCGCCACAGTTTTTGTCGCGTTAAATATAGGTTCGGGGGCTATCTTAAATGCGGGGAATTCTACTCACAATATTTACGGCTCATTTACTAACGCAGGTACTGTCACAAGTACAGGAACATTAAATTTTGTTCCTGTAGCTCCGAAGACAATTGCATTGGGAAGCTCTGGATTTTCCAGCGACGGCATTGTGAACTTTGGCGGAACGGGCCAAATAACAATAACCGGAACCCCTGATTCCATAAATACCGTTATTATCTCCAATACCAATGTTGCTGGTATTTCACCATCCTCCGATTGGAAGATAGATTCAAATTTTGTCGTTACTGAAAATGCAATTTTCAACGCAGGTTCTCATACATATACGATTAACGGTAATATAGAAAGTGAAGGAACATTAAATGGAGAAACTTCTACTTTTATTACGACTTCTGATGATGCTGAATTAAGTGTGGGTTCCGAATCTGTCTTTAATCATTTTACAAATACCGGTTTCCTTACTCCACAAACTGACTTTAACGTTGCTGGCAATTTTACAAATAACGGCACTTACGACGGCTCCGTTGGCGTACTCATAATGACGGGTAATGCTAATGCCTCAATTGGCGGCACTACCGTTCCTTCTCCTATTGCTCAACTAACAATACAAAAATTATCTAACGCGGTGGTCACTCAAAATGTGAACCTGAGTGAACTATCATTTCTTAATATCTTTAGTGGAACCTTATTTACTTCTACTAAAACTGTTACGCAGGATGCCGGTGGTGGTATATTGGTCATCGAGAATGGCGCTACACTTAAATTAGGAGGCACTAACTCTTTACCAGGATTTAGCGGTTATGCGTTAGATACAAGTAGTAATGTAGACTATGCAGGCGTTGCAACCACCCAGGCTGTTGGTAATGCTGCTAATTATGGCAATCTTATTATTTCAGGTACAGGTAATAAGAATGCATACACAGCATTAACTGTTTTTGGGAACCTTACTGTTTCGGCAGGTGTTTTAAATACAAATACCAATTCCGTGATCCACAGTGTTGCCGGTGATTTTATAATGACTGGCGGAACATTAAGTGGCACAAATAGCACGTATTTATTAAACGGAGCAAATGACCAGCAATTAACGTTGTTAAGTAACCTTATCAGGTTAACTGTTAATAAATCCGGTGGGGTGGTTAATCTTGGTTCAAGTGTTACTGTGAGTACCTTGCTAACCTTTACTTTAGGAAGAATACAAACCGGAAGTTATGCTGTAATCGTTCCTTCAGGAGGAGCGGTTTCGGGAGCAGGCCAAAGTACGGGCTGGGTAATAGGAAACCTTCAGAAAAATGTAGCAACGGGTTCATCTGTTTCACGAACTTTTGAAGTTGGCGGTTCAATATGGTACAGTCCCGCAACAGTATTGTTTGCTTCGGTTAGCACTTCAGGAAATCTGAAAGTAAAAGCCACTGCAACAGACCAGCCACAGGTAGATTACTCCGGTATTGATTCTACTAAAAGCGTAAACCGGTATTGGTCCATTACAAATTCTGGAATAGTATTTACGACCGCAACCTCCACTTTTAATTGGGTCGTGTCTGATGTGGATCCTGGCGCAAATACTGCGAATTTTAAAACTGCATCCTATAATGGGTCCTCATGGGCATTAAACGCAGTTACTTCCCCCCTGGCAACCTCAATTAAGGCAACCGGCCTTACATCTTTTGGAGATTTTGCTATCGGTGAAGCTATAACGCAATATGTATGGACCGGTGGTGGATATACGTCAGATTGGAATTCTAATTCAAACTGGTCCGGTGGTGTGCCCACCACAAATTTAAATACACTGATCCCTAATGGAATAACCGGAGGAAAAGTTTATCCCATATTAAGTTCAGGGATAGCAACTGTAAAGGATCTAACAATAGAAAGCGCTGCAAGTTTAACTGTTGCAGACGCCACCCTGCAAATATCAGGAACCATCAATAATTCAGGGACATTTGATGTATCAAACGGTAGCATCGAAATGAATGGATCATCTTCGCAAGGTATACCAGCGAGTGCATTTTTGAACAATGCGCTAAAAGACTTAATCATTAGTAACAGTAATGTGGCAGGGGTGTCACTTGGCGGTGCTTTAGATGTGTATGGTTCGTTGGTTTATACAGGCACAGGCATGAAGCTAAATACCAATGATAACCTGACTTTAAAATCAACTGCGACAAATACGGCATGGGTTGGAGATATGACCGGCAATACTATTACAGGAAAAGTTAGCGTGGAACGTTATATTTCTGCACGCAAAGCATGGCAGTTTTTATCTATTCCAACTAATAATATTTCTCAAACTATAAAACAGGCATGGCAGGAAGGAGCAACTAGTACAAGTGATAATCCTGCTCCGGGATTCGGCATCCAGATCACCGGTGCAGGTGGTACTGGCGCAGGATTCGATATTTATACAGCGACTGCCTCTATGAAAACTTATAATTCTGCAAATGATACGTGGGTGGGAATTAGCAGTACTAATAACCCAATTAAAGCAACCACAGGCTATATGACTTTTATAAGAGGAGACAGAACCGCCAATGCTTACAATTCACCTTCGACCCAAACAGTATTGCGTACCAAAGGCGATTTGTACACCGGTGACCAGGCTCCTATTCCGGTAAATGCAAATGAATTTACTGCTATCGGCAATCCCTTTGCCTCTGCAATTGATATGAGGTATATTACCAAAACAGGGGTTAAGAATTTCTTTTACATGTGGGATCCTCAGCTTAGTGGTGCCAGCGGTTATGGAGCCTACCAGACTTTCTCTTACAGCGGAGGTGATTACATAGTTACTCCCGGCGGTGGAAGTTATGCTGCTAGTGGCATGCCGAGCAATTTTATACAAAGCGGGCAGGCATTTTTTGTTCAGGGAGATGTGGGTGGCGGAAGCCTCACATTTAAAGAGGACACCAAAACTACCGGCAGTGCCCTGATCTCTGCACCGGCAAGGTTACCACAATCACAATTGAGAACCACCTTGCTGGGTGTAAATGCTGATAAAAGTACTTATGTAACAGATGGGTTACTTATTAATTATGACGATGGCTATAGCAATGCAGTTGATGACATGGATGCCATTAAACTGGTCAATTCATCTGAAAATTTATCGGTAAAAGCAGGTAGTAAATTACTCGTAGTTGAAAGAAGACATACGATTAACAGCCAGGATACCATCTTCCTTAATCTTGCCAATGTAAAGGTTCAGAAATATCGTTTTGAAATCAATGCAGATGAGTTGGATAAACCGGGTTTAACTGCATTCCTGGAAGATACTTATTTGCATACAACTACACCTCTTAACCTTAATGGAAGCACCACAATTGATTTCAATATTGTAAACATACCCGGCTCTTATGCAACAGACCGCTTCAGGATTGTATTTACTCCTTCATTAGTATTGCCATTAAGCATTACTTCTGTAAAAGCATATCAGAAAGATAAAAATATCGCTGTGGAATGGACAGTGGAAAATGAAAGCAACATGAAGCAATATGACGTGGAAAAATCTTTTGATGGAAATCATTATGGCACGGTTAATACCGTTGCCGCCAATAATGCACCTACAAATAGTTACAGTTGGCTTGATAAAAATGCTGTGGAAGGTTATAACTATTACCGCATCCGGGCCACAGATATGAATAGTAAAAACGAATACAGCAAGGTAGTGAAAGTAAATATTCAATCAAAAAAGACAACGCCAGCCATCGGTGTGTTTCCTAATCCTGTAACGGGCAATATAATTACATTGCGGTTAAAAAATCTCACCAATGGAATTTACAGTTTGCAATTATTAAATGCAAGCGGCCAGGTAATTGAAGTAAAATCAATTCAACATGTTGAATCTGTGTCTGCTGAAACGTTTGAAATACAACATCGGCTTGCTGCGGGCAAGTATGATTTGAAACTTACCGGCAATGGAGTACAATTAAATACTTCTGTGATAAAAAAATAATTCTTCATTATGGAAATTAAAATAGCTGCTTTATAGGCAGCTATTTTTTTATATTCTTCAATTTAATTTTATACCAGCATCGTAACCGGGCTTTCTAAAAACTTTTTCACGGTTTGAAGAAAAGCCGCACCCACGGCGCCATCCACACTTCTGTGATCGCAGCTTAGAGTAACTTTCATTACGTTGGTAACGCCAAAACCATCTGCTTTTTTAACAACAACTTCCTTGATCCTGCCGACAGCAAGTATTGCACTATCCGGCGGGTTTATGATAGCGGTAAATTCTTCAATATCCATCATCCCAAGATTTGAAACTGTAAAAGTATTGCCGCTAAATTCTTCGGGTTGTAATTTTTTATTTCTTGCTTTATCATAAAGCCCTTTGGCATCAGATGCAATTTGTGATAAAGATTTCTGATCAGCAAAGCGTATCACGGGTACAATCAATCCTTCAGGCATCGCAACGGCGGAGCCGATGTGAATATGTTTGTTCTGCCTGATGAAATCACCCATCCAACTGCTATTAACTGCGGGGTGCTGCCTTAGGGCCATTGCACAAGCCTTAATCACAAGATCATTGAAAGAAATTTTAACCGGGCTGATTTCGTTTAGGGCTACCCGTGAGGACATGGCATTATCCATGTTAATTTCCATGGTCAGGTAAAAATGGGGAGCCGTAAACTTGCTTTCCCCCAGTCTCCTTGCAATCGTTTTGCGCATTTGCGTATTGGGAATATCCTCATAGCTTTCTTTTACGACCTGCTCAAATGGCTGAAGCGGTTTTGTTTGTTGAGCTGCCTTTTTACTCTCTTCTTTTTGTTCTTCTGCAGGCTTATATGAATCCACGTCTTTTTTTACAATTCTGCCACCATCTCCGGTTCCCTGTATTTTTGAAATATCAATTCCTTTATCAGCAGCCAATTTCTTTGCTAAAGGTGAAGCCTTTATCCTGCCATTTTCAGAAGACGACATAACATGTTCGTCAATATCATCTTTAACACCATCAGCAGGTTCCTGTTTTTCTTTTTTCTCTTGTGCGTTATTGTCAGGAGCATTACTGCTTTTATTTTTCTCGGCCTTTACATAAGCGCTTACATCCGTTCCTTCTTTTCCCACAATCGCGATAATATCATTGACTTTTGCCGCTTCGCCCGGTTGTACACCAATATAAAGAAGAGTCCCTTCCTCGTAACCCACCACATCCATTGTTGCTTTATCCGTCTCCACTTCTGCAATAGCATCATCACTTTTCACTTTGTCGCCCACTTTTTTATTCCATTGAACAATTTTTCCCTCCGTCATTGTATCGCTAAGTAAAGGCATTCTTATAACCTTTGCGTCTTTTGGCAATTCTGCGGATATATTTTCAGCTCCATTTTCGGAGGGTTCTTTAGATTTTCCCTTTTCTTCTTTTTTTATTTCTTCTTTTTTGGGCGACTCTTTGTCTTTTTTCGAAGTTTTCTTTTCGCCTTCCAAAACAGGTTTATAATCTTCACCATTTTTACCCACTATTGCCAGTATTCCTTCAACCGGAACAGACTTTCCTTTTTCTACTCCAATATAAAGCAAGGTTCCTTCATTGTAACTTTCTAACTCCATCGTTGCTTTGTCTGTCTCCACCTCTGCAAGCAAATCGCCGGGTTTAATTTTATCTCCCACTTTTTTATGCCATTCCACAATCACGCCTTCCGTCATGGTATCACTCATTCTTGGCATTCTTATCGCTTCTGCCATAAATAATTTCGGTTTTTTATAAAATTGAGAAGTGAAATTACTGCAAAATCAGCAAAAGATTTTGTATGGAACTATGTATAAAATAATTTGGAATTTTTTTGAGGGCTAAGCAATCGTCATACTTTGGGCTGCCATAAAAAAAGAAACTTACATGTCTAGCCATTTCACTTCATCGAAATTAAAATTTCTCTCAATTACATCTTCGGTAACAAGTGTACCTGTGGCAGAAACATTTTTGATCATGGTTTCAAATACTATATTTCCCTTTTTCAGGCGAACTGTTTTGTTCTTCCGAAATAAATTTTGATTGTATTCATCAAGCATTTTGCCAGCGCCATCGTTTTGTAAAGCATATATTCTCTTTAAAACTTTATCATGAAGTTCATTCACGAGTGAGCATAACATCATAATTCTTTCCTGTTATTTGTTTCAAAGACGTAGCACTGAATTTATTCCTTTCAAATGCTTGCTGGTTTATATTGAGACCAATGCCGATAACAGACCACTGCCATAAATTACCTTTGATAACATTTTCGATAAGGATACCGCCTGCCTTCCTGTCATTTATGAAAATATCGTTAGGCCATTTTATTTTTATGTTTTTATTAGTGTATTTTATAAAAAAATCATGACAAGCAAGGGCAGCTGCAATGATTAATTGAAACTGCTGCTGTACAGGCAGCCATTGCATTTGTGTCAATATGGACAGAAGTATATTTTTCCCTTTTTCACTTTGCCAGGTGCTGCCACGTCTTCCTTTACCTGCCCTTTGCGACATAGCAAATACGGCATTCCCGCTCTTTGCCAGTCCCTTTTGAACCATTGCCATGGCATAGTTGTTGGTACTATCCACTTCTTCAAGAATTATTAATTTTTTGGAAGCTATGAGCACTGAAATTGTATTAATAAAGAATTAGTATTTTTGAATAAAAGGTTGTCTCAATATTTTGTAAAAAAAGGCAATCTCTTTCAATAAATTTTATTTTCTATGGATGTGACACCCTGGAAATTGACTTAAAATAAATGCATTTGAATAAATTAACCTTATTAGATACAAGGAAAAGACCTTCTCGTGCGAGATTAACAAGAAACAGCAAAATTATTAAGACAATTATTCATGCTATCCAGGAAAAAAAAGGAGAGAACATTGTGAGCCTCGATCTTAAAAAGATTCCGGAAGCGGTGACCGATTTCTTTATCATTTGTGAAGCATCCAACAACATACAGCTTAAAGCTATTGCAGATTCTGTGGAAATGGAGGTTAAAAAAAAATGTGGTGAATTACCCTATAAGCATGAGGGAAGGCGGGGAGAACACTGGATTTTAATAGACTATGTAAATGCCGTTGTTCATATAATGTTACCTGAACCGCGTAAATTTTATAAATTGGAGGAGATGTGGAGCGATGCTTTAATAACAGAACATTAATTTAAAATTCATAAATCCTTACATTACATTTTTAAGATACTCTACAGCTTCCTTCACAGGTACAATTTGAAAAATAAACATTGCAAGGCAAGTATATATGGCAACTGAAGAACAGAAAAAGAAAATGATACAAAAAAGGCTCAACCCGGTGAATAATAACGGGCCGGAAGAAGATCCAAAAAAACGCCCAAGAATAAGCATCTACTGGATATACGGGATAATTTTCGCCGCAATTATTGGCTATAACCTATTTAAGAATACAACAGGAAGTGGAATTGAAATTGAGAATACGCAATTTTATGCAATGCTGAAGCAGGGAGATGTGGACCAGATTAAAACAGTAGGAAATAAAAAACTTGTAAGAGTATCGATAAATCAAGAGGCATTGCAAAACAATCCTGATTTTTACCGAAATGTTTTTGGATCAGAGTATGAGGCTGTAAAAAAAATGCCGCAACCCCAGGCCTATTTCCCCATTGTGAAAGATGAAAGTTTCTCTGCGGAATTACTACAATTTTATAAAGACAATCCTAATGTAAAACATGTAGCTGATAAGCCCGGTGACGAAGGCGAGCTATTCAGCCAGATTATCAGTACGCTTTTACCTATATTATTAATTGGATTATTATTTATAATGATGATGCGTAAAGTAGGCGCCGGTGGTGGCGGAGGTGGCCCCGGAGGCATTTTTAATATTGGTAAATCAAAGGCTACGCTCTTTGATAAAGGAGCAAGAGTGAACATTAATTTCGGAGATGTTGCAGGCTTAGATGAAGCCAAAGTAGAAGTAATGGAGATAGTTGATTTTTTAAAAACTCCTAAAAAATATACGGCTCTTGGCGGTAAAATTCCGAAAGGAGCTTTATTGATCGGTCCTCCTGGTACAGGGAAAACCCTGCTTGCCAAGGCAATGGCTGGCGAAGCGCAGGTTCCTTTCTTTAGTTTGAGCGGAAGTGATTTTGTAGAAATGTTCGTAGGCGTCGGTGCAAGTCGTGTAAGAGATTTATTTAAACAGGCAAGAGAAAAAGCGCCTTGCATAATTTTTATTGACGAGATAGATGCTATCGGGCGGGCGAGGGGAAAGAATATGATGATGAGTAACGATGAAAGAGAAAATACGCTCAACCAGCTATTGGTTGAAATGGACGGTTTTTCCACTGATATTGGCATCATCATACTTGCAGCTACAAACCGGCCCGATGTTTTAGACAACGCCCTGCTGCGCCCTGGAAGATTTGACAGGCAAATAACTATTGATCGCCCCGATTTGGTCGGCCGCGAAGCGATATTTAAAGTACATCTTTTGCCAATTAAAATTTCCCAAACGCTTGATGTCCATAAACTGGCAGAACAAACTCCCGGCTTTGCCGGTGCTGATATTGCAAACGTTTGTAATGAGGCTGCATTAATTGCGGCCCGTAAAAATAAAGACGCAGTCGACATGAGTGATTTCCAGGATGCCATTGACAGGGTAATTGGCGGATTGGAAAAAAAGAATAAAATTATTCTGCCGGAGGAAAAAGAAATTATTGCCTACCATGAAGCAGGCCATGCTATTTGTGGTTGGTTTCTCGAGCATGCGTACCCGTTGTTAAAGGTTACAATCGTGCCAAGAGGTACCGCAGCTTTAGGATATGCTCAATACACCCCGAAGGAGCAATATCTTTATAATACCGATCAGTTACTTGACCAGATTTGTATGACGCTTGGAGGAAGAGCAGCTGAAACAATTTTCTTTGGCAAAATTTCAACCGGGGCCAGCAATGACTTGCAACAGATTACAAAAATGGCTTACGCAATGGTAACTGTTTACGGTATGAATGAAAAAGTCGGTAACATAAGCTTTTACGATCCGCAACAGGAAAATACTTTTACAAAGCCTTTTAGTGAAGAAACTGGAAAAATGATTGATGAGGAAGTAAGGAAACTAATTGATATGGCTTTTATAAGAACCAAAGAATTACTTACTGAACGGAGAAACGAAGTTGAAATAATTGCAAAAGAATTACTTAAGAGAGAAGTTCTTTTTCAAAGTGATGTTGAAGCTTTAATAGGTAAACGGCCTTACGAGGATAAAAAAGCGCTGGATTTTGTCGATAATCCGAAGGAAGCGATTATTGATCCTCCAATTCATGGGGTTATTAGTTGAAAATTTACGTTTGCATAAACAACGGCAATGAAGGTTTCCTCTTCGAAAGAAAAAATCTTAAAAAAAATAAGAGAGGCACTGAGTAATCCGGTGCCTTTGCCTTTCCCAAAAAGCGAAGGAACAAATTCTGTTTTTCAGTCCCAAAAGGATGAGCTTGAAATTGTATTTGCTGAAGAATTTATAAAGCTCTTAGGTAAATTTGCTTTTTGTGTGAATGAGGCTGATATGAAGGTGCAGCTCCAGCAACTTATTGCACAAAAAAAATGGACAAGTATTTATTGTGTTGAGGATAAGCTTCTAAAAGTTTTGGGGAGAGATTTATCTTTCAATTTTAATACATCCTCTCTTGCCGATTGCGATGCCTCTGTTACATCCTGTAAATTTTTGGTTGCCCGTACAGGCGCAATCGTTATGACATCTGCCCAGGAAAGTGGCCGCACGGCAAGTGCGTATGCGCCTGTGCATATTTGCATCGCCTATATTGACCAACTCGTATATGACACAAGAGATGTTTTGAAATCATTTAAATCTTCAGGCAATAATAATATCCCATCTTTTATAACATTTGCCGCAGGGCCAAGCCGAACTGCGGACATCGAAAAAACCCTTGTTGTAGGTGTTCATGGCCCAAAGGAAGTTTATTTATTTTTGATTGACAAAGCATCCAAATAATTGGCTGCAGGAATGAAACGATCTAATGACAGATTCTCATAAAAAAATATATTTCCTTTCTGATTTTCACCTCGGTGCACCGGATCGTGACTCAAGCCTCATCAGGGAAAAAAAAATTGTTTCTTTTCTTGATGAAATAAAGGGGGATGCTTCTCATATTTTTATACTCGGTGATTTGTTTGACTTTTGGTATGAATACAGGAAAGTAGTTCCAAAAGGGTTTGTGAGAATTTTAGGTAAACTTGCGGAGCTTACAGACGATGGTGTTGTCATCAAATTTTTTGTAGGCAACCATGATATGTGGATGAACGGGTATTTTGAAGAAGAACTGAGGATTGAGGTTTTTCACGAGCCAAAGGAATTTGAATTCGACGGCAAACGTTTTTTAGTAGGTCATGGTGATGGCCTTGGGCCGGGTGACCACAGGTATAAATTCATTAAAAAAATCTTCAGAAATAAATTTTCGCAATGGGTCTTTGGCGCTTTGCATCCAACAGTTGGGGTTGGGCTGGCGAATTATATGAGTCGTAAAAGCAGGGCGGCCACAGGTAAAACGGATGAGCATTTTTTAGGTGAGGAAAAAGAATGGCTGATTGTTTATTGCAAACAAATGCTGGAGAAGAAGCATTATGATTTCTTTATTTTCGGCCACAGGCATTTACCAATTGATTACCAGCTGAGCGATACAAGCAGGTATCTTAATCTTGGTGACTGGATAAAGTATAACAGCTTCGCCATATTTGATGGTGAAAATATTGAGCTGAAATATTATTAATTATGACTGCTGATTTAAGAAAATATTTTTGTGTTTTTCTGGGCGTGATTCTCAGCAGTAGCGGCATTGTGCATGCCCAGGATGATTCTTTATTTCGGTTTTTGAAAAAAATAGAATATCCCATTTCATCTTTCGCGGTTGATAATCTAGGCGAGCTCTACATAATTAATACGGACAACCAGCTTAAGAAATATAATGAAAAAGGAGATTCTGTTGGGGTCTTTAACCAGGTTACCAAATATGGGAAGCTGAGTTACGTGGAAGCACAAAATCCATGGAAGGCGATTCTGTTTTACCAGAATTATTCGACCATTGTATTGCTCGATAAATATTTGAATGTAATAACAAATATCAATCTGCGAAAGCAAAATATTTTCCAGGTGAAAGCCGTAACAACGTCTTATGATAATAACATATGGCTTTTCGATGAACAGGATAATAAACTAAAGAAAATTAATGATGCAGGAAACAACCTTTTTGAAACAGTTGATTTCCGGCTCTTATTTGACTCTATACCAACGCCGGTAAGAATAATTGACAGTGACGGGTTTGTTTATTTATATGACCCTGAAAAGGGACTATATATTTTTGATTATTATGGAAGTTTTAAAAATAAGTTGCCCTTTTTAAACTGGACGGACATCGCAATAATCGATAAACAAATTTACGGGTTCGATAAAAATTATTTATATCGTTATTTACCGCCTGCGCCTGATTTAAAAAAATATAAACTCACGGAATCTTTGCAGAATAATAATTCTATAAAGGTGAGCAATCATAGAATTTATATTCTTAAAAATCAGCGGCTTCAAATTTATTCTCTTCAATAGATTCAGCGCATGATTTAAATTGCAGTATGAAATTTCTCGACCAGGTGTATTTTGATAATTCTTTACGCAGTTATCTTGCTGTGGTGATTGCAATCTTAGTTGCAATCTTAGTGAAGCGAATTATCTCAAAATATGCGGCGGCTTTGCTTTTTAAATTAGTAAAAAAGAATGCAACCAAACTAGATAGAGTAAAATTTGCGAGTCTTATAGTATCACCTATTGAAAGAATTTTATTTGTCCTTATAAGTTTCTTTGCAATTGACCGTCTCAATTTTCCTACGATACTTATGTTTTCCTTTCATGGTGTTACAAGCCGTGATATTCTACAGGGGATTGCTTCGGCGATTACCATTCTTTGTTTTGTTTCTCTTATTATACGATTTATGGATTTTTTGGTTTTGCTTATAAAAGACAGAGCAACAGATGGAAAAACTGCGCCGGGACAGCACCAGTTATTATTTTTCTTTAAAGATTTAATCAGGGCTATCATAATAATTATTGGTATTGCTTTCATCATCAAATTTTCCCTGGGAGTTAATATAGGCAACCTCCTTACCGGGCTAAGTATTATCGGTGCTGCTCTTGCGCTTTCTGCCAGGGAAAGTCTTGAAAATCTAATTGCGTCATTTATTATATTTTTTGATAAACCCTTTGAAACCGGTGATCTCGTAAAAGTGAATAATGTAACGGGAACGGTTGAACGTATTGGACTAAGAAGCACCCGTGTACGAACGGCAGAAAAATCGATGGTAACTGTACCTAACAAACAAATGGTTGACAGTATTCTTGACAACTGGAGTGAGCGTGATTTAATAAGAAGTGAAATTAGAACACTTCTTTCGCAACACACTTCTTCTCAAGAGTTGGAAAAAGCAATTTCCGGGATAAAGGAGATTCTCGACAGGAAGAAAGAAGTGATTCAGAATTACTCTGTGTATTTGCAGGAAATAAATAATGACAGTGCTGTAATTATGGTAATTTATTTTACAAAATTTCCAATGTCTACTGACGACCTTAACAGGTTAAAACAGGAGATTAACATTGATATTAAAAAGTTGCAGGAAAAACATGAAATGAAACCATCGGCTCCCGGAACGGTAAAGCTCGTATCCTGATTACTGCTCCGGCTTTTCGTTAATTATATCAGATAGTTCCTTATCCCACCTACCTGTTTTGCCGTAGTCGACTAGACGTCCCAATTCTTTATCGTCTTTCATTACAATGATTGTGGGAACACTAACAATATTTAATGCTTCTGTAATAGTGCCGGTTGTTGTTTTCGTTCCGTCAACAGCAAAAAGAAGCTATGCGGTTTTCAGAAAGGTCTGCCGCTTCCGGTATCTTGTAAATTTTTGGCAATACAAAATGAGTGTCTTCACATCAGGCTCCAGTCGTGATACCACCTAAAAGAAGGGTCGTTTTCCAAAATATTTTTGTCAATAATACCTTTGAGCATTTTGGCATTTTCATGAGCTGAATCTGCAAGTACGATATATTGAATTTGAGAAGAAGTTTGTGCGGTCGTGTAAATGGCGATGACTAATATGGAGAAAACAGTATTAAATTTTTCATCCTGTCTTATAAATTGCTTTTTAATTCCAGCAAAAATGATTTTATTTTTTGCAGCGATTCAATCATTTCATGTTGCTCACCTGCAGCTTTATTATTTTTTAAAAATTCTTTGGCTCCATCAATAGTGTATTTTCGCTCGCGAAGTAAATGATAAATCATTTTCAAATTTTTTACATCTTCCGGCCTGAAAAAACGATCTCCCTTTTTATTCTTTTTTGGTTTTAATATCGAAAATTCATTTTCCCAATATCTTATCAATGATGTATTTTCTTTAAACATCGTTGCCACGTCTCCAATTGAATAATATTGTTTTTGAAAAAGAACGTCATCTTCGGGAATTTCCACAAGATCGGCGTTAGTCCCCATTTCTTTAAGGCTCTTTCTTCCTCTTTTCTTTTTCGGGATGCCTGCAATTTCTGCAAATTTTTTCTCCATGCTTTTCTTTTGTGAAGCATCATCAAAATCAAATGTAATTTGTGATAGTGCCATTAATCAAGACTTTTTGCGCTTCCGGTAGAAGCGATTTTTAAAATTCTATCAAATTGCTCCGGTGTAAGATCGTTATAAAAAAAGTAAACCGGGTCAACTTCCTGCCCATTTATATGCACTTCATAGTGGCAATGCGGCCCCGTACTTTTCCCCGTGCTGCCTACCCATCCTATTACTTCGCCCCTCTTTACTTTTTGCCCCGCTTTTACTTTTACTTTTACCATGTGCCCATATAAAGTTTCGTAGCCATATCCATGGTTTATTATTACATGATTTCCATAACCGTCGCCGGTGAAGCCTGCGAGCTTGATTGTTCCATTACCGGTTGCATAAATAGGTGTTCCCTGGGGGGCAGTAAAATCGAGACCCTTATGCATTTTGGGCGTTCCGTAAACAGGGTCAATCCTCATGCCAAATCCTGAGGCTATCCTATCAAGGTCACGATTACTCACCGGTTGAATCGCAGGAATACTTGCCAGTTTTGCTCCCTGGTTCTTAATAAGATTTTCAATTTCGTTATAGCTGGCGTATTGATAAGTAATTCTGGCCTGTATATTATTAAGTGTTTTGGCCAGTTCACTTCCTAGTTCTTCATCATTGATTGCTTCTACTCTTTCCAACTCAATCTGTTGCTCGGTTAATTTTGCCCTGGCACTATCAGGTAAAGGATTTGCTTCAAAGATAGAGCGATATACCTGGTTGTCTCTTTGCTCCAGAGAAGTCATCTCCTGCTGAAGATTTGCGGCCTGTGATACCAGCAGGTCGTAATTCTGTTTCATTTTTTCATACTTCGCCTCAGCAATTTTTGCCTGCGGCGAAGGTATAAAACGAAATGCAAGAAACACCAGAATGACGGCGGTTACAAAGGCTGCAGCAATAAAACCAAAAAAACGAAGAAGCTTTACCCGCAATGGAGTTACAAGCTTTTCGTAACGTAATGTATTGGTATTATAGTAGTACTTTATTTTTTTCATTACCGGCAAAGAAGAACTATATGATAAGCCAGGCTCATATTTCCGAATGAGCTTAAACAAATATCTTTGACTTTTTTAAACGGTTACAAAAACAAAGATAACTTCATAACCTACAAATCAATCTTAAAATTCATAAACGGTATGATGCAGAGTGAAGAAATACGACAGCTTTTTTTTGATTTTTTTAAATCCAAACAACATACAATAGTTCCTTCCGCATCCATTGTTATAAAAAATGACCCAACTCTTTTATTTACGAATGCTGGGATGAACCAGTTTAAAGATTATTTTTTAGGAAATAAAAAACCTTCGCATAGCAGAGTTGCTGATACGCAGAAATGTTTACGCGTAAGCGGTAAACATAATGATTTGGAAGAAGTAGGCGTAGATACTTATCACCATACAATGTTTGAAATGCTGGGCAACTGGAGCTTTGGAAATGCCGATGGAAATCCTGCACCATATTTTAAGGAAGAAGCCATAGCATGGGGATGGGAATTGCTTACCGAGGTATATAAAATACCTGAAGATAAGTTATATGTAACCGTTTTTGAAGGAGATGAAAAAGAAGGTTTACCAAAAGATGAAGAAGCCATTTCTTACTGGAAAAAGTGGATACCAGAAGAACGGATATTGATGGGAAATAAAAAAGATAACTTTTGGGAAATGGGCGATACCGGGCCTTGTGGACCGTGTACTGAAATACATTTTGATTCAAGGACAGACGATGAAAGAAAAAAACTTGACGGAAAATCTTTGGTGAATAACGACGATCCGCAGGTAATAGAAATATGGAACATTGTTTTTATTCAATACAACCGGAAAAAAGATGGAAGCCTTGAGCCATTGCCAGCAAAACATGTAGATACGGGAATGGGTTTTGAAAGATTAGTAAGAGTATTGCAAAATAAACAAAGCAATTATGATACAGATATTTTTACAGGAACTATTGCCGAAGTAGAAAAATTGTGCGGTAAAAAATATACAAATACTAACAGCAAACAGGATGTCGCTTTTCGAGTAATTGCCGATCATATAAGAGCAATTGCATTTCCTATTGCAGATGGGCAATTACCTTCGAATACGGGTGCTGGTTATGTTATAAGAAGAATTTTAAGAAGAGCGGTGAGATATTATTTTTCGTATTTGGATGTTAAAGAGCCAATGCTTTTTAAATTGATTCCATTACTTGCTAAACAATTTGAAAATGTTTTTTCTGAATTATGGAAACAAAAAGATTTTGTAGAGAAAGTTGTGAAAGAAGAAGAGGAAAGTTTTTTGAGAACATTAGATGACGGTCTAAAGCTATTCAATGAAAATTTATTTGAAAAAATAAAAAATATTTCTCCAGAGATTTTAAAAAAAGCATCAATAGAGAGCATCGGATTTAAAGTAACGGCTTTTGACGAATTATATAGATTAATTGTAAAAGCTAAGAAATTTATGAGCCCAAAAGAAATAGAAACTCTTTTTAAAGTTTCGGGCACAACAGCATTTAAATTACAAGATACATATGGTTTTCCGTTAGACTTGACAAGACTTATGGCGGAAGAAATTGGTGCTAAAGTCGATGAAAAGGCTTTTGAATCTGAAATGCTCGAACAAAAAAAACGTTCCCGTGCAGCAAGTATTGTTGACACAGAAGATTGGATTGCTGTAAACGAAAATGGCTCATCAACATTTGTCGGCTATGATTGTTTTGAGACAGAAAGCAAAGTTTTAAAATATCGCAAAACAAGTTCACAGGGAAAAGAATCCTATCAAATTGTTTTAGATAAAACGCCTTTTTATCCTGAAAGCGGCGGCCAGGTGGGAGATACAGGGGTATTAATTTTTGGCGATGAAAAAATAAAAGTAGTAAATACAAAAAAAGAAAATGATCTTATCATTCATTTTACGAATAAACTTCCTGCAAATATTCAGGGAAAAGTTGTTGCAAGAATTGATATTGATAAAAGAAAGAAAACCGCAGTTCATCATAGTGCAACCCATTTATTGCATGCCGCACTCCGAAAAGTTTTAGGCACACATGTTCAGCAAAAAGGAAGTTTGGTCAATGATGAATATCTGCGCTTTGATTTTTCGCATTTTGCAAAAGTTACCGATGTAGAAATCAGAAAAATTGAATCACTCGTGAATGAAAAAATCCGTGAAAATATTCCTGTGGTTATTAAAGAAATGAAAAGGGATGAAGCGATGGCGTCAGGAGCAATGGCATTATTTGGAGAAAAATACGGAGATATGGTTCGTGTTGTAACCATTGATCCGAATTATTCAATAGAGCTTTGCGGTGGTACGCATGTCGGAAGTACAGGAGAATTAGGATTTTTTAAAATTATAGGTGAAACTGCCGTAGGTGCAGGAATACGAAGAATTGAAGCGCTAAGTGGTAAAATTGCGGAAGATTATATTCAGAGTGAATTTGACATACTGCATAATATTCGCGAAAGCCTAAGAAATCCGAAGGATGTTAATAAAGGAATAGACAATTTACTTACTGAAAATAGTGACTTAAAAAAACAGCTCGAAAAGTTGGAAGCGAAACAATTGACCTCAATAAAAAGTGATCTTCTGCAACAAGTTGAAAAGATCAATGGTATAAATTTCATTGGGCAGGTAGTTGATGTTCCCGGTGCCGATTCTTTGAAAAAGATTTGCTTTTTACTGAAAAATGAATTGGAAGATTACATAATCGTATTGGCAGCTGATGTAGACGGAAAGGCATCGGTTGCGGTATTGCTCGATGAAAAGTATCTCATCTTCCAAAAATTTGGATGCGTCAAGAATCATTAAGGAAAAAGTAGCTCCTTTAATCAAAGGTGGTGGCGGCGGACAAAAAACATTAGCTACGGCAGGCGGACAGGATATTTCTAAGCTTAATGAAGTAATTACAAAAATAAAATCTATGTTATAGAATTTTTTATAGGTTAGCTCCTCTCCTTCGAAGAGGGGTTGGGGTAAGGCCAAAAAGGTAAACTCATGAATAACACCAACCTGAATTATTCCGATTTTGTTAAACAAATCTAATTATTTGCGAAAGATTTCGTAGTTCGGCAAAAGTCCTTACATTTGTTCTACTAAACATTTCGTATTTAAAAAAAATTTACAATGAAAAAGAATATTTTTTTTGCAGGAGCTTTAGCAATTTCCGTATTGTTCTCGACAAACGCCTGGTCACAAAAAAATGAAAGTGATGACAACAAGAAAAAAGACGACAGGAAGACAAAAGAAATTATCATTCGGCAAAAGGGTGATAAAGACAAAAAAATGACGATAGTGGTTGATGGTGAAAACATAACTGTAAATGGAAAACCGCTTTCGGAGTTTCATGATGGCGATGTAAGTATTATTGACAGGGACATTAGACGGGATTCACATAATTTTCTTTATGCGCCGGGCAACAGGGGAGACATGGAACTACATGTTTTTGGCGATGAGATGGATAATGCAAAGCCCAGGGCCTTTTTGGGTGTAATAACTGAAAAAGCTTCCGATGGCAGTGGCGTTAAAATTACGAGTGTCGTTAAAGGAAGTGCAGCAGAAAAAGCAGGATTGCAAAAAGATGATGTTATTACAGGAGTAAATGATAAAAAGATTAATTCTCCTGAGGATCTGATGGATGCGGTAACTTCTTACAAGCCTGATGATAATGTAAAAATTGATTATCTCAGGGCCGATAAGAAAAAAGACTTAAAAGTAAAATTGGGTGAGACAAAAGGAAGGAGGAGAACATTTTCTTTTAGTCCGGATTTGAACCAGGGAGGGTACAATTTTACAATGCCAAAAATGCCACGTATCCCAAATAATTTTTACAGGTATAAATTCTGGAGTGATAGCAATCCAAAATTGGGAGTAAATGTAGAAGATGTTGCAAATGATGGCGGCGCCAAAATTCTCAGTGTGGAAGACGGCTCAGCAGCTGATAAAGCAGGTTTGAAGAAAGATGATATTATTACAGAAGTAAATGGCGAGAAGGTAAATAATGTTGATGAGATAAAGGAACAATTGAGTCAGGCAGGTGACAAAGAAAGCTTTAATGTAAAAGCAAAACGCAATAATTCAGAAATGAGTTTCGAAATAAAAATTCCAAAAAAGCTTAACAGCGCAAATTTATAATCATCCTATAAAAAGTCATATTGTTCTCACGGGTTTTAGTTTTGATAAAAGCTGTCGTACAGGGCAGCTTTTTTTGTTTTGTTTATATTTTACCCGTGACAATTGGATTTGTCTTTTCATACCTTCGTGCCATGTCGTTATCAGAAAAATATGAAGCAGTAATAGGTCTCGAGGTGCATACCCAACTTCTTACAAAAAGCAAATTATTTTGTGGTGATAGCACAATGTTCGGCAGCGCACCCAATACCAATATCAGCCCCGTTTCACTTGCCCATCCCGGTACGCTGCCCGTAATGAATAAGAAAGCAGTTGATTTTGCAATTATGCTGGGTCTTGCGTTTAATTGCGATATTGCACGCAATAATTATTTTGCAAGAAAAAATTATTTCTATCCTGATCTTCCAAAAGGTTACCAGGTTTCACAACATACAACGCCAATTTGTAAAAATGGCTACGTTACCATTAATATTGATGGAATTGAAAGAAATATTGTTCTAAACCGAATACATTTAGAAGAAGATGCCGGTAAAAGTATTCACGATGTTGATGAGAATTATACCTGCATCGATCTAAACAGGGCAGGAGTTCCTTTGCTTGAAATTGTTTCTGAGCCTGATTTACACACTTCTGAAGAAGCCTTTGCATATGTAACCGAAATAAGAAAAATTGTGCGCTATCTTAAAATATGCGATGGTAACATGGAAGAGGGCAGTATGCGCTGTGATGCCAATATTTCAGTAAGACCGAGAGGTGAAAAGGCATTGGGTACTAAAGTGGAAGTAAAAAATCTCAATTCCATCAGGAATGTAAAAAGGGCCATTGACTTTGAAATAAACAGGTTGATGCATATATTAGAAGAGGGAGAGAGAGTAGTACAGCAAACAAGAAGCTTTGATGCTTCAACAGGTACAACTTTTTCTTTGCGGGATAAAGAAGAGGCAAATGATTACCGGTATTTTCCTGAACCGGATCTCACCCCTTTTATCATCACTGGTGAAAAAATAGAAGAGCTAAGACAAAAGCTGCCTGATCTGCCCGCGTCCCTTCAAAAAAAATTTGCTCAAGAATATTCTTTGTCAGCGGCAGACGCAAAAGTTTTATGTGATGACCGGGAAACTGCATCTTTCTTTGAAAGCGTTATTGACTATACAAACAAATATAAGCCCGTTGCAAATTGGATTCTTGGCCCGGTAAAATCTTATTTAAATGACAATAATATTGCTATTGAAGAATTAGCTATTACTCCCGAAATCTTTGCAAGGCTTGTAGAGATAGTTGAAAACGGAAGTGTGAGTTTTGGAATAGCTGCATCAAAAATTTTTCCGGTTCTTAATAAATTCCCGGGAAAAGAACCAATTGATGTAGCAAAAGAATTAAATCTATTATTGGAGAAAAATGATGATTCACTTAATAACTGGGTCGATGAAGTATTATCCAAAATGCCTGAAAAAGTTTCAGAATATAAGAAGGGTAAAAAAAATCTGATTGGACTTTTTTCCGGTGAGGTAAAAAAAATAAGCAAGGGAAAAGCAGATATGCAGGCAGTGAATAAAATGCTCAATCAAAAATTAAATAACTAATCTCAATTTCTATGAACAAATTATTTTTTATCGTCGTGGCCATATTTTTAGTATCGTGTAATGGCACTGAAAAAAAAGGGCAGTTTGCTGTTAAAGGAGAATTAAAAAACGCCCCTGATCAGAAAGTCTTTCTTGAACAAATTTCTTTTACCCAAGAGCCTCCACAGGTACTCGATACCCAGGAAATAAAAAAGGGAAGTTTCGAGGTAAAAGCAGTTGCTGCTGAGGAAGGATTGTACAGGCTGCGATTTGAAAAAAATGCCGGCTATATTTTTATTAATGATAAAAAGGACATACAATTTGAAGCAAATGCGAATGATTCGACACTTCAATCTACCAGGTTTAATACTCCGGCAAATGCGTCACTCACAAAGTTTATTATATTATTAGATTCGATTCATACAATGCTCATAACTGAGGATCGGAATGTGCAGGAGATAGAAAAGCAAAATAATGATAACCTTATGCAAATGGCCAAAGAACAATTTTTGGCCACCAATAACTGGTATAAAAAATTTCTTTATAACTATATTGACACAACCGAAAGCCCTATCATCGCATTATTTGCTTTAAGTTATTCCCAGGAAATAGGAATGGACAGTGTAAAAAGCCTGCTCAATTCGCTAACTAAAAAATTTCCAAAAAACAATTCTGTGGCCGATATTAAGAAGCAATTCGAACAGTACATTGCTGAACAAAGCCAGTCCCAGTCTCAGCCGCAACCCGGCCAGGTAAAAGAAGGGCAAATAGCGCCCGATTTTACTCTACCTGATGTCGAGGGTAAACCGTTTACTCTAAGCTCACTCAGGGGTAAATATGTATTACTTGATTTTTGGGCGAGCTGGTGCGGTCCATGCAGGGAAGAAAATCCCAACGTAGTAGCTACATACAAACAGTTTAAAGATAAAAATTTTACAGTGTTGGGCGTTTCACTTGACCAGGAAAAAAAGAATTGGCTTTCAGCAATTAAGGAGGACGGATTGGTCTGGAAACAGGTTAGTGATTTAAAATTCTGGAATAGTGAGGCAGCTGCATTATATGGTGTTGAAGCAATACCATACAATGTATTGATCGATCCTGCCGGCAAAGTAATCGGAACATCGCTTAGAGGCAGCGACTTAAGTAACAAGCTTAGTGAAGTATTGAAATAATATAAATGCAAACAGGATTAAATAATTCTTAAGGCCTTGGCAAACGAAGTACAGACGAACGGCAGTGCTATCCAGAAATATTCCCGTTTAAAAATTATCATAAATATTAAAAATATTAACGAGAAGAAAAAGAAGATGCGGTATTTATTTACAGATTGGGTTTCGCTCATTACAAAAAATTTTAGGCAAATATAAATGTTATACTCTTACTATTTCAAATAAGCGTTCTTAAATAGTTCATGCTGATTGCCTTTAATGATAATTGCGATCATCCTGCTTTGTAAAAAATGTAAAAAATTCTCATCTTTATAATTTTTAGTCTAATTTTTAACAGGTAATCAGCTTGTTATAAAGGTGCCTTGAAAAAACTTTGGCTAAATGCGTATAAGTAAGCTCGTTTCCCCCTACCTTTGCACTCCTTAAAAAAATGCCGGGATAGCGGTATATAATAAAACCGGTTTCATTAAATTGAAATCATATAAAAAAAGAAGATGAGCAAATTACATTTCACCACAAAACATGCGAACGAGGCTACCGTGCAACGTGACTGGTACGTTGTTGACGGCACTAATCAAACCGTTGGCCGCATGTGCGCTAAAATAGCGTCCGTTCTCCGTGGTAAGAACAAACCTTATTACACACCTCATGTTGATTGTGGTGATTTCGTTATCGTTACCAATTGTGATAAAGTAAAATTTACCGGTAACAAGCTGGAAAATAAAATGTACATCAACTACAGCGGTTATCCGGGTGGTAAAAAAGAGGAAACTGCAGGCAACCTTATGAAACGCAGGCCCGATGCAATTATCGAAAGAGCTATCAAAGGGATGTTGCCAAAAAACCGACTGGGGCGTAAGATGTATAAGAAATTATTTGTGTATGCGGGTGCAGAGCATCCTCATGGCGCACAAAATCCACAACCATTAACTTTCAAAAATCTACACTCTATAGAAACGGAGAAAAAATAAATAAAAATGGAAAAGCAAAAAAATGCCGTAGGCCGAAGAAAAGAGGCTGTCACAAGAGTTTTTCTTTCAAAAGGCGATGGCCACATAACTGTCAACGGAAAGGATTATAAAACTTATTTCCCTCTTGTTTATTTACAAAACCAGGTTGAATCACCTTTTAAAAGCGTCGATGCTTCGGACAAATTCGATGTTGTGGTTAATGCAACGGGTGGAGGTGTAAAAGGTCAGGCGGAAGCAGTGAAGCTCGGTATTGCCCGCGCTTTGCTGCAGGTAAATCCTGAGTATCGTCCCGCATTAAAAGATGCCGGACTTCTCACCCGTGATCCGCGTTCTGTCGAGCGTAAGAAACCAGGTAAGAAGAAAGCAAGAAAAAGCTTCCAGTTTAGTAAGAGATAGTTTTCTAAACTCTACAGGTGGAAACCAGATATCTTAATAATCTCAATAAAAAATAAATGGAAAATAATACTTCTTTACAACAGCAGCTTTTAGAAGCCGGAGTTCACTTTGGTCACTTAAAAAAGAAGTGGAATCCTAAAATGTTGCCTTACATTTTTGCTGAAAAAAAAGGTATTCACATCATTGACCTCAACAAAACAGTTGAAGGCATGCAGGAAGCTGCTGCAGCATTGAAATCAATAGCAAAAAGCGGTAAAAAAATCATGTTTGTCGCAACTAAAAAACAGGCTAAGGAAATCGTAACTGAAGCGGCAAGGAGGGTTAATATGCCTTTTGTAACAGAACGCTGGCTGGGTGGGATGCTCACTAACTTTAATACAGTTCGTAAAAGCGTGAAGAAAATGCAGAGTATTGAAAAAATGCTTAACGATGGAACGCTGGACAGCATAACAAAAAAAGAACGTCTTACACTCACGCGTGACAGGGATAAAATGGAAAAAGTATTGGGCGGTATAGCACAAATAAGCCGTGTTCCTGCAGCCCTGTTTCTTGTGGATATAGGCCATGAGCATATTGCACTGTCGGAAGCAAAAAGGCTTAATATTACGACCTTTGGTATGGTTGATACCAATTGCGATCCTAACAAGGTAGAATTTTCAATTCCCGCAAATGATGATGCCACTAAATCTATTGCCATCGTCACAAACTATATTATAGCAGCGATAGCAGAAGGACTGGCGGAAAGGCAAGCTGAAAAAGCCGAAGAGACAGAAGAAGCTGATGATACTAATACCGACGCAATTAAATTTGACATGGGTAGTGATGAAGATAAAGATCGCCGCAGAGGTGGTCCTTCGGGTGGCAAAGGGCGTGGCGCAGCAGGTCCTCAAAAACGTAGAGTAGCGGGACCAGGTACAGGAGGTAACAGACCGGGCGGACCGGGAGGTCGCAGGTAGGTTTTCGTTTCCCGGATTGAAATAAATATTCAATTCATCAATGTTTAATTAAAAGTAAAAAAAATGACTACGACAGCAATAACAGCAGCAGAAATAAATAAATTACGACAGCAAACCGGTGCGGGCATGATGGATTGCCGGAAGGCCTTAACCGAGTCAAATGGTGATTTCGAAGAAGCTATAGACTATTTAAGGAAAAAAGGGCAGAAAGTAGCAGCACTTCGTGGCGACCGCGAGGCAAAAGAAGGTGTTGTGATTGCACAAACTTCCAGAGATCATAAAACGGGATTTATCATTAATGTAAGCTGCGAAACAGATTTTGTAAGTAAAAATGCAGAGTATATTCAATTTGCGCAATCCATAATGGATGCTGCGGTCGCTAATGATGTGAAGAGCGTCGAAGAGCTTAATAAAGTTAAAATTGGGGATGAGTCAATTGCGGATAAATTAAACGAGCAGGTAGCAAAAATCGGGGAAAAAATAAGTATTTCAAGGTTTGAAAGAGTTGATGCGGCTTTTGTAGCTGCATATATTCATGGGTCTTACAGGATGGGTGTTTTAGTGGGCTTGAATAAAGAAGCAGAAGAGGCGGGGAAAGATGTCGCGATGCAGATTGCTGCTATGAATCCTATAGCTGTCGATGCGGATTCAGTGCCCGCAGAAACAATTGCACGTGAAAAAGATATCGCGATAGAACAAGTAAAAGCCGAAGGAAAACCTGCGGATATGGCTGAAAAAATTGCCATGGGTAAGATCAATAAATTTTTTAAAGAAAGCACCTTACTTGCGCAGGCTTTTGTGAAAGACAATAATAAATCCGTGGCCGATTATTTGAAAAGTGTTGATCCGGATGTAAAAGTAATAGAGTTTAAAAGAGTTGCGCTGGGATAATTATATAGGAATTTATATATTAGGAGCTACCACGTGGTAGCTCTTTCTTTTTATATTTGAATAAAGGAATGCGCAAGCATAAAACATACTTCGAAGCGAATAAACAATTGTGGAATAAGCGGGTAGCATTTCACGTAAATTCCAATTTTTATGACGTCCCGTCTTTTAAGCGGGGCAAGACTTCTTTAAACGAAATAGAATTAAAAAGTTTAGGGAATGTGAAAGGAAAAACTTTATTGCATCTGCAATGCCACTTTGGAATGGATACCTTAAGCTGGGCCAGGGAAGGTGCCACTGCTACCGGGATAGATTTTTCAGAAGAAGCCATTATTGCTGCAAGGAAACTTGCCGTAGAAACATCTGTCAAAGCAGATTTTATGTGTTCTGATGTATACAATCTTACAGAAAATCTTGACAGGAAGTTCGACATTGTTTTCACTAGTTATGGTACAATAGGCTGGCTGCCTGATCTCAATAAATGGGCAGAAATTATTAGTTACTTTTTAATACCCGGCGGTTTCTTTTTTATTGCAGATTTTCACCCGGTTTTATGGATGATGGACGACGATTTCACTCAGCTTAAATATTCATATTTTAATGACGAAGTAATTGAAACGATTTCCCAGGGAACCTATGGAGACAGGTTTGCGGAAATTTCTGCAGCAGAATATGGATGGAACCACAGTTTTGAAGAGATTTTAAGTAGTTTATTAAACCATAACCTGCAAATAACAGAATTTAAGGAATATCGTTATTCACCATATAATTGCTTTAACAATACAGTTGAAGGTGATGATGGAATGTTTAGAATTAAAGGTTTGGAAGATAAACTTCCGATGATATACTCTATTAAAGCAATAAAAAAATGTGATGAATAAAAGGATAAACCTTTTATCCATTATCTTCGCCCCGCAAAAACAACTTTCTTTTTTCTCATGCTTCCAAGGTATAACCGCATTCTACTTAAACTTTCAGGGGAATCTTTAATGGGTGACAATAATTTTGGCCTTGATTCCCGGGTAATTTCACAGTATGCACAGGACATTAAATTGGTAACGGAACTCGGCGTTCAGGTGGCAATTGTAATCGGAGGCGGAAATATTTACCGCGGTATGAATGAAGCTGAGACAGGCATTGAGCGTGCGCAGGGTGATTATATGGGCATGCTGGCCACGGTCATCAATGGGATGGCTTTGCAAAGTGGCCTTGAAAGAGCGGGTGTTTATACACGGCTTCAAAGCGCTATTAAAATGGAGCAAATCGCCGAGCCTTATATTCGTCGCCGGGCTATAAGGCACCTGGAAAAAGGGCGGGTAGTAATTTTTGGAGCCGGTACTGGTAATCCTTATTTTACCACCGATACCGCCGGCTCTTTGAGAGCTATCGAAATAAAGGCAGATGTTATTTTAAAGGGGACTAGAGTGGATGGAATTTACTCATCAGATCCCGAAAAGGATAGGCTTGCGAGCAAGTTTGAAAGTATTTCTTTTAGTGAATGTATCACCAAAAATTTAAGGGTGATGGATATGACTGCATTTACGCTATGTATGGAAAATCAGCTTCCCATTATTGTTTTTGATATGAATACCCCGGGTACCCTTTTGCGGGTAGTTTCCGGCGAGAGGGTCGGAACTTTGGTTTCCGGATAATATTTACTTAATTTACAGATGCTTTTCTCTCCTGCTTTCTTTGGTACAGGAACCCAGGAGCAATTCCTATGAAATCCTTCAGGATGTAATCCCCGAAAATTTAGATTCATAACTATTTTGACGTTATTTAAAAGTAATGCCTTATGCTGGTATGGTGGATAGTGTCTTTTATTATTCTTATTAGCTGCATTGTATTTGCGTACAGGATGATTGTAAGCACATATGAGTTTTTGCCGGCAGAAAAAAAGTATTTTTTGCGATTCAATAAGAACAGAATTTCAAATGAAGATCTTCCTTTTCAAGCGGAGACATTGAGCCAATTAAAGAAAAAGGTTCAGTCAGTTGAAGATAATAGTACGTTTTATGAAATACAGTTTTCAAAGCTCCAGGAAAGATTAAAAGCGCTTGAAGAATTAAATAAATTAAGATATCCTGTTGACAAAGTTGAAATCCCTGAAAAACCGAAAAAAGAGGATGAAGAAGACTGGAAGGAAATGTATTACGAAGAAAATGCCATCAAAGAAAAACTGGAAAATGAATTGGATGAAACGAGGCAAATGCTGGAAGAGGCTGAAAATAAATTAAAAGACTCATCCGTAAGCAATTCCCGTTGGGTTGAACTTCAAAGTGATTACGAAACGAGATTAGATGATCTTAAGTCTTTACAAAATAACATAAACCTTTTGCAAAGACAGCTTGAAGCATCTGTGGAGAGAGAGAAAGAATTAGAGCAATTATTACTTTCAGAGATAACCCTTCGTGAAAAATATTCACTCCTTCAGCGTGAATTCATAGAGTTGCAAAGTGAGGCAGACGATTTAAGAAGGAGGATACTGGAACTTAATAAAAAAGATGTCGATCTTCAAATAAGAGTTGTGTATCTCAATGAACTTGAAAGTAAGCTCGCTATATGTGAAGAAGAAAAAATAAAGCTTAAGGCCAGCCTGGAAGAATTATTTCAACAAAACCAGTTTCTTTCCGGGTCGAAGAAAAATTAAGGACTGCAAATTTTTCCCTATGCTATCAGTTATTACTTGTTTTGTCAAAAACATTTTTTTAATTTTCAGAAACTTCCTGATGACTAATGCCCTTCTGTTGGTATTTAAATTAATTAACCATTACTAAAACTTACATTATGAATTTTCAAACAATGAACAAACAACGAAAATTTGTTTTAATCGCAGCAGCGGTTGGGATTGTCTCTATGTTCTTGCCTTGGGTTTCAGTTTCCATGTTTGGCTACAGCCAAAGTGTAAACGGAATGCATGATAAAGGAATAATTGTCTTTTTATGTTTTGCGGCCAGCGGTGTAATTGCTTATTTGGGCGACCAAACCAAACACCTGGAAAAGAATATGTGGATGATTACACTGGGAGCAGGAGCGCTTGCTTTATTGCTCGTTATTTGGTTTTATTCCCAAACCACAAACAGTATTTTGGGTAGCTCATTTGTCGGTTTTGGCCTGTATGTTGCAGCTTTGGCAGCTATTGGAGTTTTGGCGTCGGCTTATCTTTTCAAATCTCCAACAGATAATATTAAAGACGGTTTCAATAACATCAAAAAAGATATAGAAAACAAGATGGGTAATACACCGAATACGCCAACGCCTCCTCCTCCAACAAGTCAAAATTATGAGGATCCCGGTAATATTAATCCACCCCAGTAACTGATATTTGTAACTTATTAAAAAGGCATTCTTTACCAGAGTGCTTTTTTATTTGCCATCCACTTTATGTCAATAATCCTTTAAGTAAATTTGGTGAATTAAACTTCAAAAAACTGGACAAATTATGGATGAAACAATTTCCATAGAAGATATAAGGAAAGTGTACCAACTGCAATCTCTTTCGGAAAAAGACATAGATGCGCATCCGATGAAACAATTTAATATATGGTGGCAGCAAGTCATGAAAAGCAAAATAGAGGAGCCTAATGCTATGACCCTTTCCACCTGCAATGCTTCCGGTAAACCTTCGTCAAGAATTGTTTTACTAAAAGGTATTAAGGAAGATGGCTTTATTTTTTTTACAAATTATGCAAGCCGTAAGGGGAAAGAAATTGAAAGCAACCCATTAGTATCATTACTATTTTTTTGGAAAGAGCTGGAGCGACAGGTGAGAATAGAAGGTGAGATTGAAAAAATAAGTGGACAGGAAAGTGATGCATACTTTTCGAAACGTCCGGCAGAGAGCCGTATTAGTGCATGGAGCTCGCCACAAAGCGAAATAATAAAAGGCAGAGAAGTGCTGGAAAAAAACGTTTCAGATTACACCAATAAATTTGACTTCCAAAATATTCCACGCCCGTCTTATTGGGGAGGATATAAAGTAAAACCCACATTAATTGAATTTTGGCAGGGCCGACCCGGTAGGCTACATGATCGTTTGCAATATACTGTCAACGAAAAAGGCTTATGGAAAATTGATAGGCTGGCTCCGTGAATCAGGCTTCCTTTTTTTGGGCAGACTTTGCTGTAGCTTTTTTCGCTTTTTTTTGTGGTTTGGATGTTCTTACTTTTCCAAAAGATCCCTTGAATATTTTTCCCTTTTTTGTTTTTTTATCTCCGCGTCCCATTTATGAATATTATTTTGATAATAAATCGGTTCATATTATCATCGGATGAAAAAATAAAAAAGCAAGATACATTAAGGCATCTTGCTTTGTAAAAATTTTTACGAAGAATCAGATTTTCGCTGATAGTTCTTTACCTGCCTTAAATTTTGCTACTTTCTTAGCTTTAATTTTAATAACCGCTCCTGTCTGGGGGTTGCGGCCATTACGGGCAGCTCTTTTGCTTACAGAAAAAGTACCGAAACCAACAAGGGTAACTTTACCTCCACCTTTTAGAGTTTTGGTAACTGCTTCTACAAAAGAATCTAAAGAAGCATTAGCCTGTGTCTTGGTAACTCCTGCATCATCGGCCATTTTGGCGATTAGTTCAGCTTTGTTCATAATAATTTTATTTGATTTTTTAACAGCAACAAATATAGAGGCTTTTTCATTGTGACAAAATTTTTTATAATTTTTTTTTTGCACTTCTTTTGCTGAAATCCGCAATTGGCAAAGGTTTTGAATCGATTGATTAAAAGTAAAAAATGCTTCTATTAAATTCACATCTGCTCAAACCTAATGTGCACAAGCATTTGAGCTGTTTTCATAAAAACCAGTGCTCGTGAGATTTATGTGAAAACAAATGTTTTTTAACCAATCGGGTTGTTACTAAAAATTTATTAAATACTTTGTAGGGTGATCGAAATATTATGAATTATCCGCTCTATTTTTTATGCTTTGCTGAGAAATGAAGAGCCGTAGCCATGCTGTATTTAAAATAATCATTTTTATTATTGCGAAAATTGAATAATTCGAGATATTATAATTTACCATATTCAGGGGTTGAGTTCAAGGTATGCGGGACAGTGATCACTATGTTTTACCTCAGGATAAATTTTTACATCTTTAATCATATCTTTTAAATTGGAGGATACACTTATATAATCAATTCTCCAGCCCTTATTCTCAAGCCTTGTACTTGGCCGCAACACATTCCACCATGTATATTGATGAGGTTCTTTATTGAGATGACGAAAGCTGTCAATGAAATCATTTTCTAAAAATTTGGTCATCCATGCTCTTTCCTCAGGTAAAAAACCAGTTGTTTTTTTATTGGAAACCGGGTTATGAATATCAATTTCTTTGTGAGCAATATTGTAATCGCCACATACAATAATTTTTGTCCTTGTTTTTCTTAGTGTATTTAGATAATCCATAAAGTCATCCAGCCACACGTATTTGTAAGACTGACGATGTTCACCACTTGTACCCGAAGGAAAATAAACGCTTATAATAGTAATATCTCTAAAGTCTGCACGCAATACTCTGCCTTCAAAATCACTTTGTTCATTTCCATGTCCATACTCAACATTGTCCGGTAATAGCTTGCTTAAAATGGCAACACCACTGTATCCTTTTTTTTGCGCAGAAAAAGAATATACCCTGTAACCAGCAGATTCAATGGATTCAACATCAATATCATCTCTTGAGGCTTTTATTTCCTGCAGGCAAATTATATCTGCCGGATCAGTTTTGAGCCAGTCAATAAATCCCCTTTTTATTGCTGCTCTTATCCCATTTACATTATATGTTATGATGCGCATAGAAATTTATTTTAATATTGAACCGCATTTAATTTGAATGATAAATTTAAAATTATTCCAAATTAGGCCTCAGCCATCTTTCAGCTTCTTCTAAAGGCATATCTTTTCTTGTCGCATAATCTTCGAGCTGATCTCTGGAAATTTTCCCCACACCAAAATATTTACTTTCGGGATTGGCAAAATACCATCCACAGACTGAGGACGCAGGATACATAGCCAGTGATTCAGTAAGTACTATTCCCGCATTTTCAGTTGCCTTCAATAATTCAAATAACTTATATTTTTCTGTATGATCAGGACAAGCGGGATAACCTGGCGCCGGGCGTATGCCTAAATATTTTTCTTCAATTAATTCCTGTGATGACAGGTGTTCCCCAGCCGCATAACCCCAAAACTCTTTTCTTGTTTTTTCATGAAGCAGTTCCGCGAATGCTTCTGCAAGCCTGTCTGCAAGTGCCTGCAAAATTATTTTATTATAGTCATCATACTCTTCTTCAAACTTTTTTATATGAGATTCGATACCGTGAATGGATACCGCAAATGCACCAATAAAATCTCCATCTGCCTTAATAAAGTCTGCCAGTGATAGATTTGGCTGGTCGTCGGCCTTTTTTATCTGTTGACGCAAAAATTCCAGATGCTGGATTTCTTCGCCATCATCATAAATTGTTACTGTATCCGGAGATGTTTTTGCTGCATTCCAAAAGCCAATAACGCCTTTGGCTGTTAACCATCTTCCTTCAATAATTTGACTCAATAATTTTTTTGCATCATTAAATAGCTTTGTCGCTTCAACGCCAATTTTTTCATCCTTCAATATTTGCGGAAATTTTCCATGTAATTCCCATGCAATAAAAAATGGTTGCCAGTCAATATAATCTGCCAGTTCCTTTAAGTCATAATCTGCAAAAACTTGTGTACCTGTAAATGATGGTTTAACCGGAGTAAAATTTTCCCAGTCAAGTGCTGCTCCGTTATCCTGCGCTTCCTTAAAAGATAAATAGCTCTTCGCAGATTTTTTATTGCCAAAATCCAATTTCAATTTGTCATACTCGCTTCTAATCTTCTTTAAGAATCCGGGCTTTTGTTCTTTATTCAATAAGCTTCCTGCAGCCGTAACACTTCTCGAAGCGTCCAAAACGTGTAATACGCCATTGTCATATTCCGGCGCAATTCGTACCGCAGTATGCATGCGGGAAGTTGTAGCGCCACCAATCAACAAAGGGATTTCAAAATGTTGCCTTTTCATTTCTTTAGCAATGTGCACCATTTCATCAAGCGAAGGAGTTATTAATCCGCTAAGGCCAATAATGGAAACACCATTTTCCTTAGCTGCCTGTAAAATTTTTTCTGCAGGTACCATCACACCCATATCAATAACTTCATATCCATTGCAACCAAGTACTACCCCAACAATATTTTTTCCGATATCATGAACATCACCTTTCACTGTAGCCATTAATATTTTCGCCGGGCCAGCACCTTCTTCGTTTTTTGTTCCTGATGCAATATGAGAAAGTCTTCTCTCTTCTTTCTCTGCTTCAATAAACGGGAAAAGCCATGCCACGCTTTTTTTCATCACCCTGGCACTTTTTACTACCTGGGGCAGAAACATTTTACCGCTTCCAAACAAATCGCCCACGATATTCATTCCTTCCATTAAAGGACCCTCTATCACATCCAGAGGCTTTGGATATTTCAGCCTGGCCTCTTCGGTATCTGCATCAATAAAATCTGTAATTCCGTTTACTAACGCATGGCTTAAACGCTTTTCTACCGTTTCATTTCTCCAGGCTTCATCTTTTACAACGACTTTACCTTTGGCCTTTACGTTTTCAGCAAATGAAAGCAGCTTATCGGTTGCATTTTCATTCCGGTTTAGAATTACATCTTCACAAAGTTGTTTGAGGGTAGGATCTATTTCTTCATAAATCTGTAATTGGCCTGCGTTTACAATACCCATGTCCATTCCTGCACTGATAGCGTAGTATAAAAAAACTGAATGCATTGCTTCCCTAACAGTGTCGTTACCACGAAATGAAAATGAAATATTGCTTACCCCACCACTCACTTTTGTAAGCGGCATTAGTTTTTTTATTTCGCGGGTTGCCTCAATAAAGTCAACTCCATAATTATTATGTTCTTCAATGCCGGTTGCAATCGCAAAAATATTCGGATCGAATATGATATCCTGCGGAAGGTAGCCTGCCTGCGTTGTAAGAATATCGTAAGCACGCTTGCAAATTTCAACTTTACGTTCCTTAGTATCTGCCTGGCCCTTTTCATCAAAGGCCATGACAATTACGGATGCGCCAAAACTCTTGCAGATAAATGCCTGGTCAAGAAATTTTTTTTCACCTTCTTTCATAGAAATTGAATTCACAATACATTTTCCCTGAACGCATTTTAAACCCGCTTCAATAATGTGAAATTTAGAAGAGTCAATCATTACCGGAATTTTGGCGATGTCCGGCTCCGCCTGCAACAGATTTAAATAAGTAGTCATGGCTTTTTCCCCGTCAAGTAATGCATCATCCATGTTTACATCCAAAACCTGGGCACCGCTTTCTACCTGCTGCCTTGCCACAGATAATGCTTCTTCATAATTTCCTTCTCTTACCAGGCGGGCAAATTTTTTGGAGCCGGTAACATTTGTACGTTCTCCAATATTTACAAAATTTGTTTCGGGACGAACGATTAGCGGTTCCAATCCTGAAAGCCGAAAAAAGGTTGTATCGTTGATTCTTTCATTTGGTTAAAACAAAAAAGTTCAATTAAAATTAAACTAATGCTTCTTCTAAAACGGGTAATTCTCTTGGTTTAAAATTTTTAACCTGTTCTGCAATATGTTTAATATGATCAGGAGTCGTGCCGCAACATCCGCCAACGATATTTACAAATCCTTCCCTTGCCCATTCCTCAATAATATGAGCTGTTTCATGTGGTTGCTCATCATATTCACCAAATGCATTTGGCAGCCCTGCATTAGGATATGCCGATGTATAACAATTGGATATTTCACTCAGTTCTTCAATATACGGCCGCATTTCTTTTGCGCCCAAAGCGCAATTTAATCCTACGCTTAAGGGATTAGCGTGTGAGATAGAAATATAAAATGCTTCAAGTGTTTGCCCGCTTAAGGTTCTTCCGCTGGCATCGGTTATAGTGCCACTAATCATAATGGGAAGCTCCTGTTTTTTGCTATCCCTGAAATATTTTTTGATAGCATAGATTGCTGCCTTGGCATTTAGTGTATCAAAAATAGTTTCCACTAAGAGTAAATCCACACCGCCATCCACAAGTCCCCTTATTTGTTCAGAATAAGCATTGGCAACTTCATCAAACGTTACCGCCCGGTAACCGGGGTTATTAACATCGGGCGACAAGCTTAAAGTTTTATTTAAAGGCCCAATAGCTCCGGCAACAAATTTTGACTCATTCTTTAGTTGTGAATTCCCAATAAAATTATTGATGGCATTTCTTGCACATTTTGCCGAAGCAACATTAAGCTCATAAGCTAATGACTGCATGTCATAATCTGCCTGGGCAATTGAGGTGCTGCTGAAAGTATTGGTTTCAATAATATCTGCGCCAGCTTCGAGGTATTGCTTGTGAATGGCTTCGATAATGTGCGGTTGGGTAATACTTAATAAATCGTTGTTGCCTTTTACATCAGTATGCCAGTCTTTAAACCTTTCACCGCGATAATCTTTTTCTTCAAGCCTGTAGCGCTGAATCATAGTGCCCATAGCACCATCAATTATTAATATGCGTTCTTTAAGAATTTCCTGTATTGTTTTTTTCATATTGAAAATTATTAACGGTTATTATTGTATTTCCGGCTGCCACAGCGGTACATCGTACAAGGGAGTGCCACAACCGGGATGCTCAAAGCTGCTGTTGCCGGTAACCAAAAAGAATTTGAAAAAGTAAACGAAATTTGAAAATCCTGGAGAGTTTTACAGAATGTTTTTTTCGTTTATTAGTTCAGTTTTAATAACGGCACCTGCCAGCTAAAGCAAACCTACCAGGCCGAACAATAAACAAATCCGCCTGATTGCACCGTAAAATTAAACGAAGTCATCAAGAAAACAAAATATCAGGAGTATGACAATTTTCAGTTGGAAGTTCCTGTCGGGGCTACCGCCCGATTAAAAACAATCTTCCTGACAATTGTAATGATTTTATGTAAACTAGTGCTGTAGAAGAAAGACTAATATTCCTGCCGCAAAACCTAAAAGGGCAAGCAAACTGATTTTTTTCAGGTACCACATAAAATCAATTTGTTCAATTCCCATTACCGCAACCCCTGCTGAAGACCCAATAATAATGGCGCTTCCGCCTGTTCCTGTGGTTAATGCAAGAAATTCCCAAAATGAATGATCCATCGGATACGTTGACAGGGAATACATCCCCTGTGATGCAGCAACTAATGGTACATTATCAACAATTGCTGAAAGCAGGCCTAATGCAATTCCAATCAAGTAATCATTTTGTAATGTGCGCTCAAGAAATGAGGCCAATACTTTAAGAATACCAAAGGATTGTAAAGCTGTTATGGCTAATAATATTCCGAGAAAAAATAAAATGCTTTGTGTATCTATTTTCTGTAAAGCCTTGGCTACGCTATATTGTCGTACACTTTCCGGGTCCTTATTTTTGTGAATAATGGTAATGACGACCCAGATTAAACCTAATGCAAGCAACATACCCATAAATGGCGGAAGATGTGTAATAGTTTTAAAAAGCGGAACGAATACCAGTAGGCCTATGCCCGTAAAAAGAATGATTTTTCCATCTCTCTTTTCTTTACTTGTTCTGCTCATTTTTGAAATAACACTAAATTTTTCATTCTTAAAGCGGAAGGCAACAATAAATGCCGGAATAACACAAACTGCTATACTGGGTAATATCAATTGTTGTATCGTATTCATGGCGGATATCTGACCACCGATCCATAACATTGTAGTGGTTACATCGCCCAATGGTGACCATGCGCCTCCAGCATTAGCTGCAATTACAATCATGCCGGCAAACCATAACTTGTCTTCCCTTTTGCTTAATATTTTTGAGCATAACGAGGTCATTACAATTGCTGTAGTTAAATTATCCAGCAGAGCGGAGAGGAAAAACGTAAGCACAGTAATGATCAATAATAGTTTTCGTTTGCTTGTGGTGGTTATTTTCCGGGTAATTATATTAAAGCCGCCGTGAGAATCTATTAATTCTACTATTGTCATCGCCCCGAGCAGAAAAAACAGGATAGACGATATCTCGCCAAGATGACCCAAAAGTTCTTCGTTAGCTATGTGTGAGGGTTCGGTTTGCACTACATAAATAGTCCAGCACAGCACACCTGTTATTAATGCAGATGCGGCCTTATTTAATTTTAGCGGATGCTCAAATGCGATACCCAGGTATCCCAAAGTAAAAATGACAATAATTGCTATACTCATATTTAATTAATGGCAGGAAGAAACGTGAAAATATTCTTTGAAAGGGAAGAAATTACAAAATTATTTGCAACAATCTTTTTTTCTTACAAAGATTGCTTTAAAGATTTTCCAGAAAAAATTACCGATATTATTAATAAGTGTCATAATCGGAATTAGAAGGATTTAGTTGTATAAATAATTGCTAACAATCTTTTTGCAGGCAATCAGATGATTCTGTTTCGATTTCTATTGTGCTGTGTTGTATCTGGTGATGCATTAATTCGTGTTTTAAATTTTTTACCAGCAACATTTTCTCATCAAAATTGAGTGATTCGTCTACGGTTATATGTGCTGTTAGAGCATTCTCGGTTGTACTCAATGCCCATATATGAATGTGGTGCGCCTCCACAATATTTTTATGATTTGTAATTATATCTTTTATTTCGCTGATATCAATTTCAGGTGGTACTGCGTCAACAGACAAACGAAAACTTTCTGTAAGAAGCGACCAGGTACCTGCCAGGATTACAATCATGATAATAAGGCCAATTACAGGGTCAATCCAATAAAGACCCGTATAGCTTATGAGAATTCCTCCGGCAACAACGCCCAAAGAGACCAACGTATCGCTCAACATATGCAGGTAAGCGCTCTTTATATTTAAATCTGATTTGCGGTTTTTAAAAAAAAGAAAGGCGGTAATTGCATTGATAATAATTCCAACTCCGGCAACCCAGGCAATTATATTTCCATTTACAGATGAAGGATTTAGCAAATGTTGTACTGACTCGAAACCTAAAATCCCAACAGCTATTAATAAAAGCACCGCATTAAAAAGGGCGGCCAAGACCGTTGTTTTTTTATACCCGTAGGTGAAGCTGTCAGTAGATTTCTTTTTTGCCAGCCTGAAGGCAATAAGTGATAAAACGAGACTTGCAACATCACTGAGATTATGCCCCGCGTCGGTAAGCAGTGACATAGAATCATTTATGATTCCATAAACAGCTTCCACAATTACAAATAAAACATTTAAGGTGATACCGGTGATAAAAGCCAGGTTATAGTCTGCAATGTTTACTGCCGGGGCATGATTGTGAATATGATTATGATTATGCGACATTTATTTAGTTAACACAAAAGTATCAAAAGATGCCTTGGCAATATTTACGTAATTAGTAAATGATTACGTAATTAAGTATGATTAAAGTTGCATTGATATGATTTTATGCAATCATAAGTAAGCACTCCTAATCCTTCAAATCAGAAATTAAGTTGACTATAAGTGCCGTCCACCCTGTTTGATGACTGGCTCCCAATCCACGCAAATTATCTCCGTGAAAATATTCGTGAAATAAAACAAGTTCGCGATTTTCTTTCCGTTGATAAAACCAGTTGTACGGGCCATTTAGCGGTCTTTCATTATGTTCATTTTTTTCAAAAACCCCAAGCAGCCGCTTCGTTATATCTTTTGCAACTTCTTTAAGTGAGAGCAGGTTACCTGATCCCTTTGGGCATTCAGTCTTATAGTCATCTTCATAAAAATAGCCGTAGATTTTCAATGCATGGATAATGAGATAGTTTAAGGGCATCCAAACCGGACCGCGCCAGTTAGAGTTTCCACCAAACATATCTGATGTCGAGTCCCCGGGATCATATTGAATTGAATAGTTTGTTCCCTCAAACTGTAATGTGTAAGGATTTTGCTGGTAATACTTCGAGAGTGCACGAATGCCTCCGTCAGACAAAAACTCAGACTCATCCAAAAGTCTGTCAAGAATAAATTGTAGTCTTTCTTTTGGAACCATTGAGAGCAAAAGGCAATCATCGCTGCTTTTATCTTCCCCGGGAAGGTATTTGTTATTCGCCTGTCGATAGCCCCGAAACCATCTCATGCGCTTTGCAAAATCGGGAAGTTTGTCCAATTGAATTTTTTCAACCGGGGCAACGGCGATTAGTGGAATAAGTCCAACAGCTGACCGGGTTTTTAATGGAATTGCATCTGATTTATTTAAAGACAAAATATCGTAAAAAAAATTATCTTCCTTGAACCATAGGCCCATTTCATTCAAGGCTTCGCCGATGATCACAAAATGCTCGTAAAACTTCGTTCCGGCATCTTCAAATGAATTATCATACATCGCAATTTCGAGGGCAATTTCCATCATGCCGAGAGCATATATCCCCATCCAGCTAGTTCCATCTGCCTGCTCTAAAAGTATGTTTCCCGGCAGCATCATGTTTCGGTTGAAAATCCCGATATTGTCAAGCCCCAAAAAGCCTCCTTCAAAAATGCTATTGCCGTTGGCATCTTTTCGATTGATCCACCACGTAAAATTTATTATCAGTTTTTGAAAAACTTTTTTCAGGAATTGCAGGTCATTCCTGCCGTATATTTTTTTTTCGGTCTTATATACCTCAAGTGCTGCAAAAGCATGCACAGGCGGATTTACATCGCTAAAATTCCATTCGTAAGCGGGGAGTTGGCCCTTTGGATCCATATACCATTCACGCATAAGGAGCAGCAGCTGGTGTTTTGCAAATGGGGGGTCTATTATTGCAAAAGAAATACAATGAAAGGCCGTATCCCACGCCGCATACCAGGGATATTCCCATTTATCGGGCATGGACATTATATCCTGGTTCTTTAAATAGGTCCAGTCAGAATTACGTCCATTTCTGCGTTCTGATGATTGAGGAGATATCCCATCGCTGGTATTGAGCCATCTTTCTACATCATAGTGATAATATTGTTTGTTCCATAAAAGCCCGGCAAAAGCCTGTCGTTGAATGTTCTTTTGATCGCTTGTACAATTCGGGGGAGTTACCATTTGATAAAACTCATCTGCTTCCTTTTTTCTTCGTTTAAAAATCTCCTTAAACTTGTTTGGAAAAGGGTTTGCGGTTTTTTTATTTGAAAGACGCAGATAAATTTTTTTTATGTCTTTGGCATTTATTTCATAAGAATAAACAGGAGAGACCTTGGTGCCTTCTTTTTTTTGTCGAAGCTTTTCATAATTTTTCCCATTGATGATAGCTTCATGAAATGCATCTTTTACAAATTCTGTTTTGTTCGTGCCATTAAATAGTTTTTCAAAATTGGTTTCGTTTTCTGTAAACAAAACTTCATTGGCATCCCTGAAATAAAGATAATAGTCACCAAGATATTTATTGGAAGCCTTCACACTTTCGTTATTTAAAAAAGTGATTGAAGGTTTATCTGTATCGTCTGCATATTGCCATTTATTGTAAAACCATAGCGTGGGCAATACGGTGATAGTTGCGCTTTCATCTGCCCTGTTTACAATTTCAATTTTTATCAAAATATCTTCACTGTCATTTTTTGCATATTCTACAAATACATCAAAATATTTATTATCGCTGAAAATTCCGGTATCCAATATTTCATACTCAGGATCATGTTTGCCAAGCTTGTTATTTTTTTCGATAAGTTCCCGATACGGATATGCCTCCTGGGGATATTTATATAGATATTTCATATAGTAATGGGTAGGAATATTATCGAGATAGTAATATAGTTCCTTTACATCTTCACCATGAATCCCTTCCGGGTTGCTTAAACCAAACAGTCTTTCTTTTAATATCGAATCTTTACCATTCCATAAGGCTATTGAAAAGCATAAATTTTGAAAAATATCTGAAATCCCTGCCAATCCATCTTCTCCCCATCTATAGACACGGCTTCTTGCATGATCGTGCGGAAAATATTTCCAGGCATCCCCATTTTCACTATAATCTTCACGCACAGTTCCCCATTGTCTTTCACTTAGGTAAGGACCCCATTTTTCCATGGGCACCTCTTTTTTTGAATTTTCTTTTAATCTTTTATGTTCTGCTGATTTCATTTGAATTGTGAGTTGTGAATGGTTATTAGTTGCACACAAAAATATTAATCCTCATCCGCGATATCTTATCCCTGGTAACTTATTTCCTACATTTGCAACTTATTTTTTATGCATGAGTATAATTACACAGCCGGTGTTACAGAAAAGTAATATAGTTCATAATTTTAATGGAGGCCCTTCCATTCTTCCTAAAACTGTATTTGAACAGGCCGCACAAGCCGTATTGAATTATAACGATACTGGCTTGTCCATTCTTGAAATGGGTCATCGCACGAAAGAATTCGAGGCTATAATGCATGAAGCCAGGTTGCTGGTGAAAGAGCTGATGAACCTTGATGGAGACCATGAAGTATTGTTTTTACATGGTGGCGCTTCAACCCAATTTATGCAGGTGCCTATGAATCTTCTGAATGAAAAAGAAACTGCTGCGTATGGAGATACAGGAGTATGGAGTTCCAAAGCTATTAAGGAGGCAAAGCTTTTTGGTAACGTTGAAACAGTTTGCAGTTCCAAAGAAGCCAACTATAATTTTATTCCCAAAGATTTTGCCGTGCCAAATGACGCAAAATATTTTCACATTACTACCAACAATACGATCTATGGCACGCAGTGGCAAACTATTCCTGATGTAAGTGTCCCCCTGGTTGCAGATATGTGCAGTGATATTTTTAGCAGGCGACTTAATTTTAATTCGTTCGCACTTATTTATGCCGGAGCACAAAAAAACATGGGACCGGCCGGAGTTAATCTTGTGATAGTTAATAAAAATATCCTGGGGAAAGTGAAGCGTGCACTACCCACCATAATGGACTACCGTAATCATATAAAAGAAGGTAGTATATTAAATACCCCGCCTGTATTTGCAGTGTATGTGTCGCTGCTTACACTTCGGTGGCTGAAGGGAAAAGGGGGTATTGATGGCATAGAAAAGTTGAACAATGAAAAGGCTCAACTGCTTTATGAGGCAATTGATAACAGTTCCATGTTCAGATCGAATATTGCGAAAGAAGACAGGAGTAAAATGAACGTGTGTTTTGTAATGAATGATCCAGGGCTTGAAGAGAAATTTCTTGAATTTGCCGAGGGGCATAATATTTATGCAATTAACGGGCATAGATCCGTAGGAGGTTTCAGAGCGTCCATCTATAATGCATTACCAATTAGCAGCGTTGAGTATCTTATTGATGTAATGCATGAATTTGAGCGTAAGTTGATGTAGTTTGTTTAGAAATTAGTTACAATTTGATTGTATATATTTGCCCCCTTGCAAATCCAAGTAGCACAGTTAATACACACATGATTTCCATTTCCCCATTCACAGCATTAAGGCCCGAGCCTCAATATGCAAAACAGGTGGCTTCCCGGCCTTACGACGTATTGAGCAGTAAAGAAGCTAAAGTGGAAGCGGAGGGAAACCCGTTTTCTTTTTTGCATATTACTAAAAGTGAAATTGATCTTCCTGCAAATGTTGATGTACATAGCAGAGAAGTTTACGAAAAAGCAAAGGAAAACCTGGATGCTTTTATAAGTCGCCCCATACTATTTAGCGAAAGCAAACCCTGCTACTATATCTATCAATTGGTAATGAACGAAAGAAGCCAAACCGGGCTTGTATGTTGCAGTTCAGTAAAGGACTATGAAGAAGGACTTATAAAAAAACACGAATTTACAAGGCCGGAAAAGGAACAGGACCGTATTGACCATATGAAAGTTACAGGCGCACAAACGGGTAATGTATTTCTTGCATTTAGAGATGTTGATGAATTAGATAAAATTATTGAAAAATGGAAGGTTGAAAAAAATCCTGTTTATGATTTTACTTCAGACGATTTTGTTCAACATACCATTTGGGTCATTAATGATGAAAAACTAATTGATACAATTACAGAAATATTTAAAACTAAAGTTTCCTGTACCTATATTGCCGATGGCCATCACCGTGCCGCATCTGCAGCTAAGGTAAAATATCTCTTATCCGATTCCGAAGAAGCGTCCTGGTTTCTTACAACCCTTTTTCCTGCCAGGCAATTACGAATAATGGATTATAACAGGGTGGTCACGGATTTGAACGGTCTCTCAAAAGAAGAGTTTTTAGACAGGCTCAACAAAAATTTCACGCTGGAAAAATTAAGCGAGGCTTATTCTCCTCCTGAGATTCATAATTTCGGGATGTATCTTGATCACAGCTGGTATAAGCTTACAGCGCTGGATGGAACTTTCTCAACCGATCCTGTTGGCATTCTCGATATTACCATACTGCAAAATAATTTACTTGAGTCTATACTCGGGATTAAAGACCAGCGGACCGATAAAAGAATTGATTTTGTTGGCGGAATACGGGGGTTGAAGGAATTGAAACAGAAAGTTAATTCAGGGGAAATGGCTGTTGCTTTTAGTTTGCACCCCGTAACCATTCAGCAATTGTTAGACATCGCGGACAGTGGTAATGTTATGCCTCCCAAAAGTACCTGGTTCGAACCTAAACTGAGGGATGGACTTCTTACTCATCTTATTTTTTAGCTTTTTATTGGAGATGGTTTCGTGGTGTGCAAGTTTCAGTCGTAAAGTATTTTTTATCTTTATCCAATGAAAAAAATTCTGCTGGTGTTGTCTCTTGGTTTTTTGTCAATCTCCGTATTCTCCCAGTCCGAAGACGTTGATAAGCTTCATGAAAATGCAAAAGCGTTTATGCGGCAGGGTGATTATGCCAATGCATCTCTTATATTAACCCGGGCCCTCAGCCAGGCACCAAACAATATTGAAATTGCCAAAGATCTTGCATTTGATTACTACCTTCAGAAGGAAAATGAAAAGGCCCTGAACGTTATCAGGCCACTGCTGGAAAAGGAAGGCGCTGACGACCAAACTTACCAGATTGGAGGCTCTATTTACAGGGCAATGGGACAGACAAAAGATGCCGAAAAATTATATAAAAAAGCAATTAAGGATTTTCCTAAAAGCGGAACTCTTTATAATGATTATGGAGAAATGCTTTGGAGCAAGCAGGATTTCACGGCAATTAAAGTATGGGAAAAGGGAATTGAAGAAGACCCGTCTTATGGGGGTAATTATTACAATGCCAGTAAATACTATTTTCTTACCACAGATAAAATATGGTCTCTCATTTATGGCGAAATTTTCGTAAATATGGAGTCGTTTACATCACGCACCGCTGAAATAAAAAATATATTACTTGACGGATATAAAAAACTTTTTGCTGAGCCCAATCTTTTGGCAAATACAAAGGATAAAAACGGTTTCGAACTGGCTTACCTTACTACAATGAATAAACAAAACAGCGTGGTAATAAATGGCCTGAACGCAGAAACATTAACGATGCTTCGAACAAGATTTATTCTTGATTGGGAAAGAACCTATGCAGAAAAATTTCCGTTCAGGCTTTTTGATTTGCAGGAACAGCTATTGGGTGAAGGATTGTTTCCTGCATACAATCAATGGATTTTTGGAGCAACTCAAAACTTATCTAATTACCAGAACTGGATAAGCACCCATGCTGAGGAATATGAGGCTTTCAACAAATTTCAAAAAGGAAGAATTTTTAAAATTCCGGGGGGGCAATACTATCATTAGAGAAGTTCCGTTATTTGCCAATATGGGCAAGATTTTCGGTATAAATTGTATCTCTATTTGCATAATTTAGAATTTTGTCATCGTTTTAAAAGATTAAGTAGTAAAATTTCGGAGTGATACCTAAAGGTTTTATTATGACTGAACCCACACGATTGTTTGATTGCATTGAATGGCATTTACAAAAATCAGCTGATCATACAATGATGGCTGCAAAAGAGAAGGGCACCTGGAAGGAATATTCTGTTCAGGAAGTTTCAGATGTTGTAAATAGATTAGGCGCCGGCCTTTTGAGAATGGGTATAAGCAACAGAGACAACACACCGGAGGGCAGAGACAAGATTGCTATCATAGCAAAAAATCGTCCCGAATGGTTGATGCTCGATTTAGCGGTTCAAAAAATTGGCGCTGTTCTTATACCGGTATATCCTACTATCCATGAAAGTGAACTTGAATTCATTTTGAAAGATGCGGAAGTAAAAATGATTTTTGTGAACGATGAGCACTTATTTGAGAAAGTGAACAGCATCAGATATAATCTTCCGAATTTAAAAGAAATATTTTCTTTTAATAAAACAGATAAAGTAAAATACTGGAAAGAAATTTTAGACCGGGCGGATGAAAATGATTTCGGTAAGGTAAAAGAAATGTCCACTAAAATTAAACACGAAGATCTCGCCACAATCATCTATACTTCCGGGACAACAGGCAAGCCTAAGGGCGTAATGCTATCGCATAAAAATATTCTCAGTAACGTGTTGGATAGCTTACCCTGTTTTCCTCCCGGCGACAATTTAAAGGCGCTCAGCTTTTTACCTCTTAATCATATTTTTGAGCGCATGGTAAGCTACCTTTATTTATATAAAGGCACCTCAATTTTTTTTGCAGAAAGTATGGAGACAATTCCCGATAATTTAAGGGAAGTAAAACCGCAATTATTTACCACTGTACCAAGATTGCTTGAAAAAGTTTATGAAAGAATAATGCAAAAAGGCAGGGAGTTGTCAGGGATAAAACGAAAACTATTTTTCTGGGCACATAGCCTTGCGGAAAAATTTGAAATCAACAAAAACCAGGGCTTCTTTTATAATTTACAGCTTTCAATAGCCAATAAAGTAATTTTTAAAAAATGGCGGGAGGCTCTTGGTGATGAAATAATAAGTATAATAAGCGGGGGAGCAGCCTGCCAGGTGAGACTTATACGAATTTTTACCGCCGCTAAGATTCCTGTTATGGAAGGCTATGGACTCACAGAAACCTCACCTGTCATTAGTGTAAACCGTTACGAAGAAAAAGGAAGAATGTTTGGGACAGTAGGGCCTTTGATAAGAAATGTACAGGTTAAAATTGCGGATGACGGGGAAATTTTGTGTAAAGGCCCAAATGTAATGATGGGATACTATAAACGGCCCGATCTTACTGCCGAATCGATGAAAGATGGGTGGTATAGAACAGGTGATATCGGGATGATGATTGACAATAAATTCTTAAAAATAACTGATCGAAAAAAAGAAATGTTTAAAACAAGCGGGGGTAAATATGTGGCACCGGTTGTAGTTGAAAATAAATTAAAAGAATCTCCCTACATTGAAAATATAATGGTGACAGGGGCTGGGGAAAAATATGTGGGTGCTTTAATAACACCTTCCTTCAGCGACTTAAAAAAATGGACTCAACAGAACAATATAGAATATACAACCAATGAAGATATCCTAAAGAATCACCAGGTGCAGCAATTATATAAAAGTGAGGTAGAGCATTATAACCAACAATTCAATCATGTGGAACAAATAAAAAAATTTGAACTTCTTCCACATGAATGGAGTGTAGAAACGGGTGAAATGACTCCTAAATTAAGTCTCAAAAGAAAAGTGATTACGGAAAAATACAGGGATGCGGTAAAAAGGATATACGATTGAGTAACGGTATCAGGTATAAAGTTGCCAGCCTAATATTATCTTTCCTACTCCCGACTTGCCCATTTTAATCGTGAAAAATTTGTTGTTCTTTTCTTTCCTCAACAGGAATTTTCCTGATAAAATCATCATAGCCATCATCTTCATGATCACTGTAAGCGCCATACGCATCAAGGCTATACCCTATAAGCCCATCATTAGCTTCTATGAGATAAATAACCGACGAATCTGAAGGATCAGACTCTCCTTCAAAACGATAAGTTTTTATGATTTTTAGATCTTCGGGTTGGTAATATTTCTGATTGCCCGGAGTAAATCCTTCAGGGGTCATTCTAAACTCTTTATCATGTTTTTCAATGCGAAGTTTTTCCAGCACAGAAGTTACCGTCGTCATTGGTGTGTTTTGCTCTACCATCTTAATTAACGTTTATAAACTTAAGGCAAATACTATACCCTTTTGTCGAAACTGTTAAAAGCCGTAGAAGGAAAGAAAAAGTTAAAGTGACTGGTAAATCTTTATTTTATTATAAAGGGTCTTGCGATCAATTTTTAGGATTTCCGCGGCCCGGGTTTTATTAAAATTTACCTCTTTAAGCACATTCATTATCGTATCATATTCTGCTTTTGCCGCCGCATCCTTAAGATCTGGTTCTTTTGAACTCCGGGGTTCTTTTTCATAGCCATTTGAAGTTGTTGCAGAGGAGGATTGATCAAGAAGATCAAGATTGGTAATTTCCCATGGCAATACTTTCGAATTAATTTTTCCCGACGGTGTCAGCAGCACTGCACGCCGAACTACATTTCTGAATTCTCTCAAATTTCCAGGCCATTTATAATTGATAAACATTTCCAAAACATCATCTTCATATCCTATGATATTCTTACTAAGTTCCTGGTTGGTTTTATCAAGAAAGAAATCCGCAAAAAGAGGAATATCAACTTTTCTTTCACGCAAAGGCGGAAGATTAATGGAAAATTCATTAAAGCGGTGATACAAGTCCTCCCTGAATTTCCCTTTTTTATATGCCTCCTGAAGATTCTCGTTGGATGCCACGATAATCCTTACATCAACGTCCATTTCTTTAGTACCACCCACCCTTTTAAATTTTCTTTCCTGTATCACTCTTAATAAAGCAGCCTGAACTTCAGGGGAGAGGTTAACGACCTCATCAAGAAACAATGTGCCACCGTTGGCGAGTTCAAAATGGCCTTCTTTATCCACAATCGCTCCGGTAAATGCCCCTTTTACATGGCCGAAAAGTTCACTGCCTGCGAGTTCTTTCGACAAGGTGCCACAATCCATTGCTACAAAGGGCTTGTTCCGCCTGTTACTTGTTTCGTGAATAGTTTTTGCAATCACCTCTTTACCAGTACCGCTTTCTCCGTACAATACGATGCTATAATTAGTTTTGGCAACAATATCAATTTGTTTGTAAACCTGTGCTGTTTCGCCATCCTGCCCAACCAGGAATTCTTTGTTCGCAGAAATGACATATTGTGTTTTGCTTTTGGGATGTTTTGCATTTACCGCAGGAGTTATATGTTCGGTGGAAGGAGCGGCAAGTGCTTTTTCAATAACGCTTATTACCTCATCAGGAATGAGTGGTTTGGTTATGTAATCAAAAGCGCCCATTTTAATAACATCCACTGCCGTTTTAATGTCAGAATAACCTGTGATAATAATGACAATAGTTTCCGGTTTTATTTCTTTTATTTTAAGAAGAACATCTTTGCCGTCTTTATCTCCAAGCCTGTAATCACAAAGAACAATATCAAAAAGCTCTTCGTTAAACCTGGCAATGCCTTTGGCTCCATTGTGTGACACTTCTGTTTCAAACCCTTTTTTTGTAAGAAACCGGCTTAATAAAGCACACATATCAAGGTCATCATCTATTATCAAAATTTTCTTCTTCATATCAATATAAAATGCTTTTAAGGATTGCAAAGTTAACTTAAATCTTTCTTTTTAAGATGGGGTGCCGACACATGTCTTTCCTGTGTCATGATCCACTCGGCGTACTCGTTCGGTTCAATTTTTCGTCCGTACAAATTTGCATGAACTTTTGTAAACTCAGCGCCCAGGTACAATATTATTGAACTATAATATACCCATACCATAATGATAATGACAGAGCCTGCTGCACCGTATAAAGTTGTTAGATTGCTCTTCCCAAGATAGAAACCTATCGCAAGCTTTCCTAATGTAAAAAATACGGCAGTTATAAATCCACCGAATAGCACATCCTTCCACCGGATTTTGGCGTCGGGCAATATTTTAAATATCAGCGAAAATAAAAAGGATGAAACAAGAAAAGAAAGAACGGCATCTGTGGTTTCAATAAAATAAATATTGAAATCATGAATGTAACGGCTCAAAAAATCGCCGAATGATGAAACGATTACATTCAAAACAAGCGAAGCAATCAGGAGAAAGCAAATGCTGAGAATTAGGGAAAATGACAAAAGCCGTGTAAGAATCAACTTCCACCAGGTCTTTTTTGTTTTAATCCGAAGTCCCCATATTTTATTGAGAGAATCCTGCACTTCGCCAAATATGCTTGTAGCTCCTACAAGTAAAATAACGATGCTTATTATGGTTGCAAAGAAATTATTGCCCGTGAGATGAATATTTTTAATAGTATCCTGGATCTGAACAGCGGCTGTTCTTCCTACCAGTTGATTTAATTGCTCATAGACTTCTCCTCTTATTGCTTTTTTGCCAAAAAAAATTCCCGAAAGGGATGTAATAATTACCAGTAAGGGCGCAATTGAAAATACGGCGTAATAAGCAAGTGAGGCACTGTATTTCATAATGTTATCAGCAGAAAATTCTCTAAATACCTGCTTTACATATGAAAATATTTTTACAGCCCGTTTCCTCATTTTGTGTTTTATTGATTTTTAGATTAGTCGAATAAAGTTAAAAAAAGTAATACAGCCTCATAAAAATACCTTAAACCGACGCTATTTCAGCAAGAAGTAATGCTTAACGAGACCAATGCTCATATTGAATTGTCAAATTCAGGTCTATTATTGGCAGATAAATTGTCCTCCAACCCTATGAGGTAGATGGATAACTAATAATTGAAGACCGTGAAACCGAGAAATACACCTGGAAGTGAAAAAGCAATGATAGTGGAGGACGAAAAAGATCTGTCTTACCTGCTATCAATAGTTCTGAAACAGAGTAATATATCACCAGCTTGTGTACATAGTATAAAAGAGGCCCGTGAAAGTATCCAGGAACTTCAGCCTTCAATTATATTTCTCGATAATCACCTTCCTGATGGTTTAGGAGCCGATTTTATAGCTCATGCCAAAGCAATGCATCCCGCTACAAAAGTTATAATGATGACAGCTCATGACTCTCCCCGTGACGTGAAGGAAGCTTTTACTAAAGGAGCAGACTATTTTATAACTAAGCCATTTGATGTTTCAACGATAAAATCAACTATTGATTTGTTCATGCATGGCCAAACCGGGTAGCAAAGACTCATCTTGTAGAGCAATTTCCACGTAAAATGAGGCTTACCTCAATACTATGAAAAATATTCTTTCTGCTCTTTTGCAGTAGCCACGCGTACTTTAAGAGAAAAAAATTTTTGGCAAACTTTTATATAACATTCTATTGTATCAATTTTTTTTAACCTAAATTTTTTTCAAAATGGGAAACTTATTATATGTTATCGCGGTAATTCTTGTAATTATCTGGGCTATAAGTTTTTTAGGTGGCTATTACACCGGTGGTCTTATCCACATTTTACTGGTGATTGCTATTATAGCAATTTTATTGAAAGTGATTAACAGGGCGACCTGATTTTTTAACAGATAAAAATTTTATTATGGAAAGCTGGAAATTAAAATTAAAGGGCGATTGGAATGAAACAAAAGGAAAAATGAAAAAGGCTTATGCAGACCTCACTGATGATGATTTAAAACATGAAGAAGGCAAAGATGATGAATTCATTGGCCGGATTCAGCAGAAGCTTGGAAAGTCAAAAGATGAAGTGATCGATTGGATTCAGAGTTTATAGCAGGGAGTATCTCTTTCCAGATAGAATTAACCCTCATTCATTATATTGCATGAGGGTTTTTTATTTGCAGTATGAATAGTTATAACCAGTTACCATTCTATATTAAACTAGGATTTAAATTCCTGGTTATTTTTTTTATCTGTTATTTCATTAATATTTCACAGGATATTCTTATTCCCTTTGCGTTTGCCTGCCTGCTTGCCGTTTTACTATTGCCGGTTGTAAATTTTTTAGAAATAAAAAAACTTTCCAGAATTCCGTCAATCGGGATTTCAATAATTCTTGCAATCGGTTTTGTTGCGGGCCTCATTTATTTTCTCAGCAACCAGATTTCCATTTTTGTGCAGGATATACCGTCTATCAAGCAACATTTGAATGAGCATTTTATATCACTTCAGAATTGGGTTAAAGAAAAGTTTCATGTTTCCTTTAAGCAGCAAAATGAATATTTAAATCAACAGGCGGACAAATTAAGAGAAACAGGTACCGGCTATATCAGTCATACTTTTTTTTCAATTACAGAAGCTGTAATGCTTTTAATACTGATGCCTATTTATACTTTTCTTCTTTTATTTTACAAAGATCATATCCGTAAGTTTTTGTTTGCCGTTTTTAAACAAGAGCACAGTCATCGGGTACAAAATGTTCTTGTAAAAACAAAGCTGATGATTCGCAGTTACATGCTTGGGCTTCTAATTGAAATGGGTATCGTAGCTGCGGGAAACTCGATTGGGCTTGTATTGCTGGGAGTACGATATGCCATCTTCTTTGGCGTGCTGGCTGCGGTTTTAAATCTTATACCATACATCGGAATGTTTACCGCCACGCTTTTTACCGTACTCGTCACCCTGACCACTACCGATAACACAAGCGATATTATATGGATCGTTGTAATATTTTACAGCATACATATTGTAGATGTAAATTTCTTAATGCCGAAAATAGTGGCCTCACGGTTAAGAATAAACGCCTTAATTTCAATTTTAGGTGTTGTGATCGGAGGCGCTTTAACTGGTATTTCAGGGCTTTTCTTATCAATACCTGCAATTGCATTACTAAAAATAATTTGTGATGAGGTTGACGGTTTAAAACCCTGGGGGATGCTTATGGGCGATGAAACCACCTATTCAAAAAGATCACAGCTTTATACAAAGTTGAAAAAAATCTCAATCAAGCAGTCGGCCAAACTTCACAGGAAAAAATAGGTTGCGGAAATGCGACAGTGCCATAAAGTTACTTTTTGTTTTCAGGCAAAATTGAACGAGATAGTAAATGAAGTTCCTTTGCCGGGTTCGCTTTCTGCACTTATACTTGCGTTGTGGCTAAGAATAATATTTTGTGTATTGGTAAGGCCCAGTCCGGATCCTTTTTCTTTTGTGGTAAAATAGGGCTCAAATAGTCTTCCAACATCGGCCTTATTCATTCCCTTCCCGTTATCCCTGATTATAGTTACGCATTTATCATTTCTGGTTTTTGTTGTAATATGCAACACGCCTTGTTCCTCCATTGCTTCAATGGCATTTACTATAAGATTTAAAAAGGCAATTTTTACTTTTTCAGGATCAACAAGAATGTCACATACATCGGCCTCATAATCTTTTACAACCTTAATCTGCTTGAGATTTATTCGATCCTGCGCAAGCTGCAGGCTACTATCCATTAAACTGTTAATGGAAGATTTTTGATTATCCAGCTCCGTCATTCTCGTAGAATTCAACAGGTCGCTTATCAATTGGTTTATCCTGTTGGAATTTCTTGAAATCATGTCGAATAATATATTCATCTCCTCATTGGGCGGCATCTCACTTCGTAATTGCTCAGCGGCAAGATTTATATTAGTTAATGGATTTCTCACTTCATGTGCTATAGTACGTGAAATTCTTCCTGTAACTGCAAACTTTTCCATGTTTCTCAATTCGATGAGTTCAATGTTCAAAGCTGCAAGCTCATCAATTCTTGATTCCAGTTGTTCATGAAAGGCTGCCGCTTTTTTACTTGCTTCTTTCTTTGCTTTATTTTCCTTGTTAAAAGTAAGAATAGAATAAAAAGTAAGGACGATAGCCATAATGAGGGAAATGAAATTAAATGCTTTTATCGTCCTTGAATATTTTGCGACCTCTCCATATCTCGTCGCCCACAATTTTCTTTCTTCATTTTCAATTTTATGCACGAAGTTTTCCACTTTGATCGTTCTGAAAATTCTTTCTTCATTATTTTCTAAAATAGTACCGGAGATTGTATGGGCCGAATTAAAGTTCGCTATATCATTATCAATTAAGATAAATTTTTCATCCATTAATTTTTTAAGAGTATCGAGATTTTTTTGTTGGGCGGGGTTGTCTATTGTAAGGCGTCTCACTCTTTTAAACGTTGAGTCCGCATTGTCGTGGCTGGTATAATATTGTGAAAGGAGAATTATTTTGTCGTTAATAATATAACCTCTGAAGGCCGATTCGGCTTTTGTTACAAAGCTTATAACGTTATCAAGATCGTGAATTACCTCGTTGGTGTGGTTTACCATATGTGCCTGTTCCATGAGCTTCTGTGCGGAAAAATAGGAAACGATATAAGAGATCAGTAACAGTATAAATGCACCAAGATAACCCCATCTCACGCGGTCAGCAATCCGGTCAGCGATATTTTTAATCATAGTATTATTTATGGATTTCTATTGTTCATAAAAATACCAATGTTAAGGTATTTGCTCTTAATAAGATTGAAAAATCACAGTTGTAAAAGATAGATTAGCATCGTTGAATACGAAAGCCAGGCAGTACTATGGGAGATTCGACAATTCTTAGCATGTTATTACTTCTTCACCTTACTAATAAGCCAGAAAATAAGAGCCACCACCACCACTACAGCTATTACACCTACCCATACTCCAGCTTTAAAAATTCCTTCGATAGCGTCGCAACTGCTTAGAATTACTACTATCAAGAGCAGGAAAATCCACGTCGATTTAAGATTGAAATTATTCATAGATACTATTTTATTTAGAAGATTTTGTTCCTATTCTTTTCGTTTTTTGCAGAGAATTTTTCTGCGCTTCATCAAGAGAATGCGAAATAAAAATTGTCTTTTCCTTTTTTGCTGATTTCGCTAAATGCGAATAAAATTTTTTAATTGTTTCAAGCTCTTCTTCAGTAAAATCTTCTGAACTTATAAGCCTGTTGCTGGCTTCACAATCTGCCGCAATGAGTTCATTAAGTTTAAGCTGAAGGGCCAATGTATCTTTATTTTGCGAGTGTTGAATTACAAATACCATCAAAAAAGTAATAATTGTTGTGCTCGTGTTGATAACCAATTGCCAGGTATCGGAAAACCTGAAAATTGGGCCCGTAATGCCCCAAATAATTATAAAACAAGTAGCGATTATGAATGCGTAGGGTGTACCCGTAGCTTTTGTAACCACGTTCGAAAACCGATTAAAAAAGCCGGATAACTTTTTATTATTTTTTTTCATCTTTTTTTAATATGAATGGGGTGATGTGTTTATGAAAACTGACAGCATACGAATAATGAAATAGTTAAACCAAAATTTCACTATGTATTTAGCACTGCCGTGATATTTCGAGAATACTTAAAATATTATGCCAGAAACTAATATGCCATTAATTTGATCCCTGAATCTTGCGCTGCCTTGAGTGATTTTCGAGCTACCTCATACTGGGAAAAAATTTACTCAAACTCAAAGGATAAAATGTAGTGAAAGAGATACATGACTTTGCCCGGAAAATCCTTTGGCAACCGGCATTTCAGAGGCTTTTCTATAAATAAATTTTTATTGGCAGTATATTTTATGTATATTTTGAAAAATATCTCTAAAAATTATTTCTAAAAATTAAAATTTACAACTATGGGTTCAGGAAAAGTATTAGCCAGTGTTTTGGCAGGTGCAGCAGCAGGTGCAATATTAGGAATTTTGTTTGCTCCTGATAAAGGTACCGAGACACGAAGAAAAATCGCCGAAAAAGGTTCTGACTTCGCAGGTTCCGTTAAAGATAAATACAACGAATATGCGGACGTTATTTCCGAAAAGTATGATGCTGCAAAAAATAAATTATCAGGACTGGTTTCTGAAGGAAAAAATCTTGGAAACGACTTAGTGACTCAGGCAAAAGATAAAGCAAAAGCAATGAAAAGTGATGTGAGAAATGAGAATATGCAAGGCTCCGTGAATGGGTAAATAAGGCATGAATATTATACAAGTCCAACAGATGAGATAAATGGAAAATAAAAGTACTAACGTAGAAGAGTTGTTTCAAAAATTGACAGATTATGCTGAAACAAGGATTGATTTGTTTAAGCTGAAAACTATAGACAAGGTTTCAGGCTATATGTCGTCTGCGATAACTATATGTCTTCTGGCTGTCCTCTTTCTGACACTTTTATTTTGCATTACTGTGGGGGTTGCGCTGGTAATAGGCGAATGGACGGGTGAGGCTTATTATGGTTTTTTTATAGTTGGTGGTATATATCTTATTCTTGGACTTGTATTTTATTCGATGCGAAAAAAATGGCTCAAAGTGCCGATAAGCAATAGATTAATCAAAGAATTGTTTGATTAATTTTTTTTTATAAAATTGACAATATGGATAATGCAGAAACAGCTGAAGACAAGTTGGAAAGGATCGCTAATACCAGTGAACTGGAACTTGCAATAAAAAGACTTGAAAGAAAGAGGATTTTGATGGAAGAAGATCTTAAGGACCATATGCATACCATTCTCGAAAGCCTGAAGCCTGCTAACATCCTAAAGAACACGATTCACGAAGTACAGGAATCAACGGAATTAAAACATAACATGTTTAAGGTAGCGTTGGGCCTGGGCGCAGGTTATTTTTCGAGGAAATTGGTTATCGGTAAATCTGCAGGCATTGTAAAAAAAGCGCTGGGCACTGCACTTCAATACGGTATTACAAATTTTGTAGCCAAAAAAAATAAGGGTGAAGACGGCCATCATTCCGGCAAGAAAAGTCTTTTTAAAAGAATACTTTCTATTTAGCCTCCCAGCTTTTTAAGGCATTTATCAAGATCAATCCCTTTATCTAAAACTCCTTTAAAAATATCACCCCTTTTTTTGATTCGTTGTGCCATGTTGTAAATAGTGAAATCTTGTGGTGTCAATCCTTTTTTAACCTCTTTCCATTCCAAAGGTGCCGATACGGTTGCACCCGTTTTCGGGCGTAAGCTATAAACAGAAGCTATTGTTTGGCCTTTCCTGTTTTGAAGGTAGTCCATATAGATATGCTTATTGCCACGCTTCTGCAGATTTCTTTCAAGCGTTGTAAAGTCTTTCAGCTCTTCGTTTGCCAACATGCAAATGATATAAGCAAAGTCCTTAACCTGCTCATAAGTATATTTTTTTGCGGTGGGAACATATATATGTAGCCCCGAGGCGCCGGAAGTTTTACAAAAAGATTTTGCTCCGGCCCTATCAAGTACCTGCTTCACAACATTCGCAGCTTCTATTACCTGTTCAAACGTATTTTTTTCGGATGGATCAATATCGATAATCAGGTAATCCGGCATGTCTAACGTCCTCACAGTTGAATGCCAGGGATTAATTTCAATGCACCCTAGATTGTTGAGATAGGTAAGTGTCGGTTGGTTATCACACAAAATATAATCAATTTCTTTATTAGCCGATTCGGAAAAAACCTTTTGCCGTTTTACAAAAGAAGGCGCATGTTCTCCGGCATCTTTATGAAAAAAACCGTGGGTGTGAATACCGTTCGGATTTCTTAAAAGCGATTCGGGCCTGCCTTTCAGGTAGGGTAAAATATAGTCTGCGATAGAAATGTAATAGTCAACTACTTCGCTTTTAGTTATTCCATCTTCCGGAAAATAAATTTTATCCGGATTTGATACTTTAATTTTTATTTTACCAAAAGAATAAAGCTTCTCTGTTTCATTTGATTTTGATTTGGCTTTTGAGCTTTTTGATTTTCTCATTTGTTCCGGATTTGTTGAGTTTACTTCACTAATCTCCTTGTCTTCCCGAAGGCGTAAAAAGACCGGATGCCGGAGCTTTTCATCGGCAGTAATTTGAGAATATTTTACTTCGCAAATTAATTCAGGCCTGACCCATGTTACCGGCGTATTGGTTTTAATTTTTTCTGTGAATGGCGATGCTTCCTGTACCAGTGGTTGTAACGTTTCATACATTTCCTTTAGCGAGGCATCGTTGAAACCGGTACCCGTATGGCCAATATATTTTAATGTCTTTCCATCCTCAACCGCAAGAATTAGAGCGCCAAAATATTTTCTTCCGCCGGTCGGTCGTGTATAACCCACAATAATTGCTTCCTGCGTTTTATGGTGCTTAATCTTAAGCCAATCACTGGTGCGTTTTCCGGGGTAGTATTTTGAATGAATATTTTTCGCAATTATACCTTCAAGGTTTTTTTCTTTCGAAACATTGAAAAAAGATTTTCCGTGTTCGGGTATGTGATCAGAATATTTAATTACGGCATTTGGAGGAATAATTTTTTGAAGCAACTCTTTTCTGTCTAAAAGAGACAATTCCATAGTTTTATGTCCATTTAATTCAAGTAAATCGAAAATATAGTATTGAATAGGCCGGTCCTGGTTTTCTGAGTAGTGCTGAAGCATCTGAAAATCCGGTTGGCCATCATCGTTAAGAACGACAATCTCTCCATCTAAAATAACATCTTCCTTGATATTTTTTAATTGTTCTGCTACAATAGGGTAAGTGTGAAGAAAGTTCAATCCATTACGCGAGTAAAGCAAAATATTGTGGTTATTTTTTTCTGTAATAGCACGGTATCCATCCCATTTTATTTCGAACAGCCAGTTTTTATCATTAAATGCATTTTCGGTTTCGCTGGCCAACATCGGCTTTATAAACCTGGAAAGTTTTCTTTCCTGCCGACCCGTCTCAACTAAACTTTTTTTTTAACCGGCTTTTTATTTTGCCTCAGCCATTTATTTATAGGGGAATTTGCCGCTGTTTCTTCTTCGCTGTCGTACTCTGAGTCTACAGCATATTTATCCTTATGTTTTATAAGTAGCCAGCTGTTATCTTCATTTCCTTTAAGCTTTACTAAAACAAATTCTCCATTAAGTTTTTTCCCAAATAGTTGAAATTTTAAATCACCTTTTTTAAGTGCGGCTCTTAAATTTTTCTCGGCAATATCTTTTGGCGAATTGTCAATGTCCGCATAAGTTCCGCTGTCCCAAATTTCTACGATGCCTGCTCCATAATTTCCTTTAGGAATAACACCGGCAAAATTTTTATAATCATACGGATGATCTTCCACCATCATTGCAAGTCGCTTGTCCTTTGGATTTAAAGAGGGCCCTTTAGGAACGGCCCAGCTTTTTAAAACACCATCCAGTTCGAGCCGGAAATCATAATGTAATCGTGAAGCCTTATGCCGTTGCACGACAAATTCAAGTTTGGATTTGGATTTCTTTAACTTGCCAGACGGTTCAGATGTTTCTTTAAAATTTCTTTTCTTATTGTATAAGGTTAGTGCCATATCAGGAAGCTTTTTTACGTTTCACCTCGAGGCTGGCTTTAAGCTGCTCCATAAGATCTTTTGTTTTGCTATGTACAACCCGCATTTGAGGAGCCTTAATTTTCTTACCCCCGGCTTTGGCTTTTATGATTTTTAAAAGCTCATCATTATAAGTGTCTTTGTACTTTGAAATATCGAACTTACCGGTTAACTGATCAATAAGCGTTATCGCCATTTTAAGTTCGGCAGGTTTAACCTCGGTATTTTTTGGAAGGGCCAGTTCATCGGTAGCCCGTATTTCTTCCTCAAACCTTATTCGGTTTAAAACAATTACATCCTTATCGGGCCTTAATATTGCCAGGCTCTCTTTGTTTCTCATAACAAAACTTGCCACACCTACTTTTTTGGTTTTTAATAATGCTTCCTGCAAAAGTTTGTATGGCCTGGTTCCGGACTTATCCGGCTCAAGATAGTAGGGCGTTTCATAGTAGAGGCTGCTTATTTCTTCTTCTTTCACAAAGTCAGATATCTCAATTGTTTTTGTTTTTTTAGCACTCGCCGCCTCAAAATCTTTATCTTCCAAAACAACATATTCACCTTCTAACTTATACCCCTTTACTATGTTTTCCCATTTTACTTCCTTTCCCGTTTTTTCGTTTATCCGCTGGTATTTAATATTTGAGTGATCTTTTTTATCAAGCATGGCAAGATTCAAATTACTCGATTCAGTTGCGCTGTATAATTTTACCGGGATGTTTACCAGCCCGAATCCTATTGCTCCGGTCCAAATTGGTCTCATAATAATTTTGTTTATAATATTTAATGAAAAGTTTATGCCCTTTTTGGAAAGTATTTGCCAGGCAGTATTTTACAAAGCTAAAAAAATGTTTCAAAAAAGAACCATGAGGAATAAATTCCACAAGGGATGATAAAATCGACCGATTGTAAACACTATAAATCCGATTCGTCCAGCGTGAATTAACCCGGTTTTGAACCGGCATTGTTTTGCCTGGATGTAGCCAACAACAGGACTGGAAGCAAAACCAGGTTGGTTAAAGTGGCAATAAATAACGTAACAGAAGTGAGCCAGCCAAGTGATTGGGTACCCCCGAATCCACTAAAGCAAAAAATTATAAAACCCGCAATTAAAACGAGTGAGGTATATAAGATGCTAAGCCCGGTATTCCTGATGGTTTGTGAAACTGTTGTTACAACATCAAAATTATGTGCAGCAAGTTCTTGCTTGTAATTTACCAGGAATCTTATAGTAACATCTATCGCTATGCCAAGCGCTACACTAAATATAAGTACTGTGGACGGCTTAATCCTTACACCTGCCCAACCCATAATACCAGCGGTTAACAGCAGGGGAATAACGTTCGGTATCAATGAGCAAATCAAAATCCGCAGCGATCTGAAAAGATATAACATGCAGAGAGCTATAAATAAGAACGCCCATATCAGGCTTTCCTTCAATCCGTTTATGATATAACTGCTTCCTTCTAAAAATGTCACGGTAGAGCCGGTAAATGTCACTTTAAATTTTGACGTATCAAAAAGTTCATCAGTTCTTTTTCTTAAATGCCCCAGGACTACCGGTAATTTTTTCGTTCCCACATCAGCCATATTAATGCTTATACGTGTGCTTTCCCTGCCTGTATCTATAAAGCTAGTCAGTAGCTTTGCAAGGTTGTTCTTTTGCCCGCTGTCATTTTGCGGTTTCAGGTATCCACCTATGAACGCTATATCAAATGAATTCGGAAGTGAATAATTGGAAGAGTCTCCTTCATAAAATCCCTGCTTTACAAATTTAATTCCCTCAGCTATTGACAGGGGTCTTGCCATTTCTTTCTGTGATGTTATATAAGTTGAAAGTGAATCGATTTTTGCAAGCACCGGTAACACGCGGGCGCCGGCAAGTCCATATCTTTTTTTAGTATCTATAACTATTTCAATTGGCATTACGCCATTAAAATTTTTCTCAAAAAATTTAAGGTCTGTATAAATTTTATCGGTTTTTGGCAGGTCATCAACAATAAAACCCTCAGTTTTTAATTTTAAAATTCCTGATATAGACAAAATTATTGCAGCTACTGTAATAGAATAAACGATTTTTTTATGATTTAATACCCACCTTTCAACTCTCAAAAGCAATTGAGTAAAAAATGTTACGTCAAGATAGCTGAGCTGCTTTTTAGCTGGTGCCGGCATATAGCTTAAAAAGCCGGGTAGCAATATGAAGGAGATCACAAAAATGAGCATAATACTTATTCCCGCAACTTCGCCAAACTCTTTGAGAACCGCACTGCGTGTTAAAGCGAAAACTGCAAACCCTATTGCTGCTGTTAAATTACAAAACAACGTAACCACGCCCATTTTGCTTATCATATCAATAAGCGATTGTTCTTTATTTACTGTCCTTTTAAAAGAGGAATGGTATTTATTTAAAAAGTAGATGCAATTTGGGATTCCAATTACAACTACCAGCGGTGGAATTAAGCCCGTAAGCAATGTAATTTTATAGCCAAAAAGATACGTGATCCCAACGCTCCATATTACGCCAATTATAACCACAAGTAATGATAACAGCGTGGTGCTAACCGAGCGAAACATCAGTAGTAAAATAAAGGCGGATAAAGCAAGAGACCCTAAAATAAACCATTTTGCCTCCCGTGCAATTCTATCTGCCACTTCCGTGCGAATTAGTGGCAACCCGCTAATATGAGTTTCGATTTTAGTTTTCGATGAATATGCATTTACCACCTTAGTAATATCATTAATAACCTTGCTGCGACGGGGCGAATTGAGTACGTCTTTATTAATACGGACGACAACCAGGTAAGCATTTGTTCCGGGAGTATAAAGCAGCGATCTGTAAAAAGGAAGCCTATAAAATAATTGCCTGGAACTATCTAATTGCAACTGGCTAATAACGTGAGCAGGAAAAACAGGATGTGCAATTAATTTTTGAGAAGAGGTATCCTTTAAAAGAGTAATGGCATTTACAACGCTTAACACGTCTTCAACGTAAGGCACTTTTTTAAGATCGTCATGCAATGTACGATAGGTCTCAAAATGATTTTTATCAAAAAATTGATTTGTATGTATTCCGATTACCAGGAGATTTCCGTCATCACCAAATTTTTCTTTGAAAGAAAGATATTCTTTGTATTTAGGATTGTCAACCGGTATTGCTTTTGCAAATTCGTAGCTGAGTTTTATTTTGGAAGCAAAAAACGCCATTACAGCAGTAGTTGCAAATAATAAAATCAATAGAAGTAAGCGGTTTCGTAAAACAAATTTTGCAATGCTCTTCCACATAATTAAACCAGTTGATGCGCAAAGAAACTAAATAATATCATCTACATTGTTTTAGATGTTTAGAAAGTTATTTTAAACAATTGTTGTCAGCGCCAGGTTATAATAGTAAGGCTAAACACCACACTTTTTATTGAGTAAGATTTTCCATTTCTTCACTCACAAAATCCATAAGTGTTTTAATATTTGCAGGGGAGAAATCAAATGCAAGACCGGCTGCTTTATAAAGCTCAGGCAAAGTTTTTGTGCCGCCCAGGCTTAAAGCGTTCATATAATTATCAAGAGCCTGTTCAGGGTTTTTTTTATATTGCATCCACAAGCCTATAGCTCCTAATTGAGCGATTCCATATTCGATATAGTAAAAGGGAACTTCAAATAAATGCAGCTGTTTTTGCCACGCAATTTCTTTGTATTTTTCAAGGTCGGTAAAATCAATCATATCATCAGAAAAATTATCCAGGATTTCCATCCATTGTTTGGTGCGTTCTTCAACAGTATGATTTGGATGTTCATAAATCCAATGTTGAAATTTATCAATCACCGCAATCCATGGAAAAATGGTGATGGTTCTTTCAAGCTGATGCTCTTTCGCTCTTTTTAGATCTTCTTTGTTTTCAAAAAAAACACCCCAATAATCCATACTGAAAAATTCCATCGCCATGCTCGCTACTTCCGCAATCTCCATTGGATAATCCTTAAAAGCATTTAACTCAAGATTGTGTGTGAGGAAAGATTGAACAGCATGACCGCCTTCGTGCACCATTGTTGTTACATCATTCATTTGCCCTGCTGCATTCATAAATATAAACGGAGCGCCACTTTCAGCAAGGGGGCAGTTATAACCTCCGGGAGCCTTGCCCTTCCTGCTTTCCAAATCGAGGTGTTTCATTCCATTCATTTGCCTCAGGCAATCGCCAAAAAAGGGACGCAGCTTCGTAAAGCATTCTATAGATTTATTCAGGAGTTCATCGCCGGTTTCAAAGGGAGTGAGCGCTTTTGTTCCTTCCGGCTCAGCTTCCACATCCCACGGACGCAGCTCATCCAGTTGCAGTTTTTCTTTTTTCTTTGCATAAATTTTATTTACGAGGGGCAATACATGTTGCTTAACCGAATCATGAAAAAGATAGCAATCTTCTTTTGTATAATCAAACCGGCCAAGCTCTTTAAATTTATAATCCCTGTAATTTTCAAAGCCAGCATTGAGTGCAACCTGGTTTCTTAGTTCAACTAATTGAGTAAATAATTTATCAAGCACATCTTCATCGTCCAGCCTTCTTGCATTTATTTTTCTGTACACTTCTTCCCGCAACTTCCTGTCATGACTTTCAAAAAACTTTGCAGCCTGTTGCAGCGTATAATCCTTACCGTTAACTTCCACAGTCATTGCACCCGTAATCAGTCCGTATTGCTGCTGCAACACTGCAAGTTTACTTTGCAAGGGAATATTTTCCTGCCGAAAAAGCTCTATGCTTTTCTTAATCGAACGCAGGTAAGTAAAATATTTATCGGGCTCCAGTTCACTTACAAATGGACAACTTATCAATTTCCTGTTGAGTGAATCTGCATATGGTTGAATCTTTGGCTGAATCTCCATAAAAAAATAGTTGAACGAATCCTCAAGCTGCTTATTGGTGGTATCGCATGTCATTTTTATCTGCCGCCATGAAGCATCTTCATTTATAACAGCTTCCAGCTCACTCATGTCTCCCAACCACTTTTTTAGCTCCTGTGTTGAATCAATTTTTCTTTCCTGTAATTCTTTAAAATAAGGCTCGATAGTTTCCCAGTTGCTTACTACTAAATCTTTAGGGAGAAAATTTCTTTCAATTTTTTTTATATCTGCAGATGCTTCTATCATTGTGCGAATTATTAAGTATCAGGCAATCATTTTAATTATTACTTGTAGCTATTCTCAACTCCTATTTACTAATTATTTTACACCGCGGCTTTCAATTTTTCTTGCGGCAGCTTTTTGAGGCTTCATGTCTTTTACATGGGTTGGCTCTTTGTGAGTTGGTTTTGAAATTGCAGCATTATCGTTGGGAATTTCTCCAATCTCTTCAGGTGATTTGATTTCAATTTTGTTTTTTTCTAATACCTGGAACCACTTTATCATTTTCTTCATATCGCTTGCATATACTCTTTCGAAATCAAGATCAGGATATACTTTCTCAAAATATGCTTTCAAACTTTTGTTGTCGGCTTTGGCATCAGGTATTTTAGCATTACTTTTTTTCATTGCCCCGAATATTTCAGTAAGATTAATATTGCCTTCAGGTTTAACGGTGAAAACTTCAATACTTTCAAGGTGAGAAAAATTATGCAGTCTCGAGCTTACAAACTTTGTGGTATTATCTTCCAGCGACCTTACTACCGCCCCGTCAGATTTGGAGGTAACCAATTCATACAAGCCGGCCAAACCTGCAACAGAAATGATCTTATTATAATCCATATTAATTTTTTTGTGTTGCAAGATAATTCAAATGCTTTTGAGTAATGTTAATGAAATAAAAAACCACCGATATTTTTTTAACCGAATAAAATAATTTAATTAACAAAATATTTCTCTTAGTTACACATTTTCAATTTTAGCTCGCCGATACTCTTTCTATACAAATAATCCCTGACAACACATTTCTGTTTATTTAAAACAAAAAGCTCAAAAATTAATCCATACACAGGCTTTATTATCCAAAGGCGTCAAATGATCCATAACCTATTTTATGTATAGAATTTTATCTTCATTATTTTTTGTGTGCATGTTTTCTTTTGGTGCGATGGCCCAGTCGGTAACGGGTATTTTAAGAGATGTTTCTGATAGTACACCAATATCCAACGCCACGGTAAAATTAATCTCTGCGGATTCTTCCTCTGCAGAATTTACTTCGATAAGTAATAACAAGGGTGTATTTAGTTTCAGCCAGGTCCCGGCCGGCAATTACACGCTCACTGTGACTTCTGTTGGTTACGAAACCCTGGCAAAGATTATTAGCATAGAAACAGATAGTAGTAATGTGGGAACTATTGCCATTTCAAAGGGTGCAAAAACGCTTCAAACAGTAGTAGTAAATGGAGCTCCGCCGCCTGTAAAGCAAAAAGATGATACTCTCGAATATGCGGCCAATCAATTTAAGATTAACCCCGATGCAACGGCTGAAGATCTTATTAAGAAAATGCCTGGAATTACAGTAGATCAAAAGGGATCCGTGACGGCGCAAGGCGAAACGGTACAAAAAGTTACGGTTGATGGCCGCGATTTTTTTGGAGATGATGCGACGGCAACTTTACGAAACCTTCCTTCAGAAGTCGTAGATAAAATTCAGGTGTTTGATAAATTAAGCGATCAGGCCCAACTCACTGGTTTTGATGATGGCAATACTAGCAAATCCATCAATATTGTTACCAAGGTGGATATGCGTACCGGAAATTTCGGCCGGGTATATGCCGGGTATGGAACTGACGACAGATACAGCGCTGGTGGAAACGTAAGTTTTTTTAATAATAACAGGAGAATATCATTGGTTGGCTTATTCAATAATGTTAACCAGCAAAACTTCTCATCGCAGGATTTACTGGGCGTTACAAGTTCGAGGAATCGCGGTGGCGGAGGAAATCGTGGAGGCAGAGGCGGCGGAAACTATCGCGGTGGGGGAGATGGCTCAAATTTTTTAGTGGGACAGCAGAATGGCATTAGTAAAACAAATGCCTTTGGAATTAATTACAGTGATCTTTGGGGCAAAAAAATTGACGTTACTGCAAGCTATTTTTTTAACAATAGTAATACAGGCAATAATGAAACAATTAACCAGCAAAATTTCATTACCAAAGACTCCACACAGTATTATGATGAAAATACTATTTCGAATACGAATAATTATAACAACCGGGCAAACATCAGGCTTAATTATAAAATAGATTCGTCCAATACTATTCTTTTTACATCGAGCCTTAATTTTCAAAATAATAAATCAAGCAGCAATGTAACTGGATCACAATATCTTGATGAGCAAAATATACTTAGTGAAACTGCTAATGATATCCAGAGCAACAACTCAGGATATAATTTAAGTAATAATCTTTTGCTGCGCCATGCATTTCCCAAGAGAGGCAGGTCATTATCATTTGGAATCAATACCAATTTTTCTAATAAGAATGGCACCAATTACCTTACCGCTCAGAACGGCTACTATAAAGGCAATTTTATTGTGATGGATTCATTACAACAATTAAGTGATCAGCAAAATAACGGAAACAGGTACAGCTTCAATCTTGTTTACACTGAGCCGGTAGGAAAAAAAGCCCAGTTGCAATTGAACTATAATCCATCCTTTCAAAAAAATCATGCAGACCAGGAAACCTTTAATTATGATTATGGAGTTCAAAAATATGCGTTGTTAGATACCAGCCTGAGCAACAAATTCGACAACACTTATAATACACAAAATGGGGGAATTAGGTATAGATTGGGTGATAGAAATAATATGATATCTGCAGGGCTTTCTTATCAATATGGAGAGTTAAAAAGTGATCAGCAATTTCCTGTAGCCACACAAATTGATAAATCGTTCAGCAATATATTGGGTAATGCATTTGCAAGGCTAAAGCTTTCATCAAAAAGTAACCTGCGCATTATTTACAGGGGATCGGTAAGTCCTCCTTCAATAAATCAATTACAAAATGTAATTAATAATTCAAACCAGTTTTTTTATACAACAGGCAATCCTGATTTGAAACAACAGTACACCAATAATTTTATTACCCGCTATACTTATACAAACAGTGTAAAGGGCCAGAGTTTTTTTGCTAATATTTTTTTACAGACAACGAAAGACTATGTAGCAAATGCCACCTACACTGCATCGCAGGATTCAGCCCTTACCAATACAATCACTCTATATAAAGGTTCCCAGATTTCGAAACCTGTTAATCTTGATGGATATTTAAGTGCCAGGTCTTTCTTTACTTTTGGAATGCCACTAAAATTTATCAAGTCCAACCTTAACTGGAACGCCGGGTTCAGCTACGCAAAACTTCCGGGCTTAATCAACAACGTATCCAACATTTCCAATACATACAATTATAACCTTGGAGCAGTACTTTCCAGTAACATAAGTGAATATGTGGATTTTAATCTTTCCTATTCCGCAAATATCAATGTTATAAAAAACACTATCCGACCCGATCTTAATAGTAATTACTTTTCGCAGTCTGCCGGAATCCAGGCGAATTTTCTTACCAAAAAGGGGTTGTTTTTTCAAAATGATTTATCAAATCAATATTATAACGGACTATCGAATGGATTCAATCAAAATTATTGGCTATGGAATATGGCGGTCGGGCAAAAATTCCTAAAAAACCGGGCGGGCGAGTTGAAACTATCGGTCTTCGATCTACTTAAACAAAATAAGAGTATTACACGTACCACGACAGCTTCATATATTGAAGATGACAAAAACCAGGTGTTGCAGCAATATTTTATGCTAACGTTTACCTATAAATTAAAGAACTTTGGAAAGGCTTCGGCCAATTCAAGGGAAACCAGGGATCCAATGAGAGAGCCAATGATGAGGCAACCCATGAGACAAGGTCCACCCGGAGAATGATTATTGGCTCATTTAGCATAAAAACTCATTGTTTTGATTGAAACAGAATTGATAGAACTGCTTAAACGTAAAGACAGGACAGCATTTAAAAGTATAGTGGATTCGTATCAGGATATGGTGTACAATACGGTACTGGGTATTTTACAAAATGAGGCGGATGCAGAAGATGTAACCCAGGAAGTATTTATCAAAGTATTTGAATCTATATCATCGTTCAAAGGAGAATCAAAACTTTCAACATGGATATACCGGATTGCAGTTTCAAAATCTCTTGATCATATAAGAAAAAAGAAGCGAAAAAAACGATTTGCTTTTATACAAAGTCTTTACGGAAAAAACGACCAACAGGTAATTGATCCGCCCGATTTTTTTCATCCCGGCGTAAACGTTGAAAACAAGGAGAATGCATCTGTTCTTTTTAAAGCAATGGAACAATTGCCGGCGAATCAAAAAACGGCTTTTGTGCTTAACAAAGTTGAAGGATTAAGTTATCTTGAAATTGGTGAAATAATGAAACTGAGTGATTCTGCCGTGGACGCATTATTGCATCGTGCGAAAGGAAATCTTAGAAAAATTTTAAAAGATTATTATACCGGATTTAATAGTTAAAGTACTGTATAAATGACTGTAAGAATAGCTTATTATTGATTTAAAAGACACAGGAATTATTTTTAATGAACGTCTAAACACTATATAAATGAAAGACGAGATAAATAAAAAGATTGAAGAGGCAATGCATAGCCTCGATAGTATTAAAAAGGCATCTCCCCGCCCTTTTCTTTTTACAAGACTTGAAGCAAGAATGCAAAATGAAAGAAATACATGGGGTAAGCTATCATCTTTTGTAGCACGGCCTGTAATTGCTTTTGCCTGCATTTGTTTTGTATTAATCGTAAATATTATGGTGATTTTGATGTCAAATAATTCCGGTAATTCCTTAGCGCAAGGTAGCGAACTGGCCACAACTGATGAGTACAGCCAGGTAAGTTATAATTTATATGAATTTGAAAATCCCAAGCCATAATGGACTCAGTAACAAAAAATAAATCGCTGGTTACAATTATTATTTTTCTTTTGATTACAAATATTGCCATGTTGATTTTTTTCCTGGCTTTAAATACCAATGATCAAAAAGGCACTCGCAATCAAAATGGAATGGCTGATGCACTGCAAAACGATGTAGGTTTTAGCAAAGAACAGCTTGACACTTACCAGTCATTAAGAAAAGATCATTTTAATAAAATACATCCTTTATTTGATGAACTTCGAAAGTCAAAAATGGACTTTTATACTTTGATATATAACCCCCAAATTTCTGACTCATCTTTAAATGCCGCAGCGGATTTAATTGCTGAAAAGCAGAAAACGTTAGACATGCAATTGTTCGGGCACTTTAAAATGGTACAAAATATCTGCACACCCGGTCAGTTACAAAAATTTGATACAGTAATAAAAAAAGTATTTGTAAGAATGATCGCTAAAACCGGTAAACCCAGTCATGTTCAAAAAAATAAATAAAGATTTTTTCTCAAACACAATTCACTAAAATTTTAAAAAACAATCAATCAACGTATGAAAACAAAAACCTCAGTGCTTATCGCTTTTTTATTTGCAGCAACAATAAGCACATATGCACAACAAGGAATGCAAAGACGCACAGTGGAAGAAAGGGTGAAGTCTGCTATGGACAAACTTACAGATCCCCTTAAACTCGATCAAACGGAGCAAGATAAGACAACCGCTGTTTTTACTGACTATTACACGGCACAGGATAAAATGAGAGAAGACGCAAGAGCCAGCGGAAACAGGCCCGATAGAAGTGTAATTGAAAAGATGGTAAATGACCGGGATGAAAAATTAAAAGGGATTTTTACCGACGAGCAATACAAGAAATATAAAGACGAAGTGGAGGCAACTCTTCGCCCTCAACGCCAGCAAAGAAGCAGCAACAGCTAAAAAGTTTTGATTAAGATGGGTAATTTTAGAAGGCTTGTTTTCGGACAAGCCTTTTTCATATTCTTACGAATATAAACGGGAATATGCTTTAGTTATTTATTAATACCATCTTAGAATTAAATAACTTAGTGTCCAAAATTAAACACATGCAGGAACCAAAACATGATAAGGAGAGAATGGTCTTTCAGATGGAAAGGTTTATCTTTTTCAGTGATGCAGTTTTTGCCATTTGCATCACGTTATTAATCATTGAAATTAAGGTACCTGATTTGCCTAATCCCACGGATAAACTTCTGTGGCATTCACTTTCCGAGATGTCACTTAGATTTTTAGGATTCATTATCAGTTTCGGAATTGTAGGACATTACTGGTCGGTACATCACCGCATATTTGGTTATGCCCTAAAATATACCACTTCTTTATTGTGGCTCAATCTTGGTTTTTTGTTTACCGTTGTTTTGCTTCCGTTTAGTGCAGCATTACTAGGTGAATACAGTTCCGATACTTCCGTGAAAATACCGTATGCGGTCTACACTTTAAATATGTGTCTAACAGCCTTGATGAATTGCTGGTTGTGGGTTTATATAAGTAATCCCAAAAGGAAAATGCTCACCCGGCAAATATCACGAGCAAGAATAAAACTTGGTGTTTACAGGAGCCTGGTTATTCCTGTAATTTTTGTTATCTCACTACTGGTTTTTTTTATATTCCCTGTTGTTTCACGCTACATCCTTCTACTTATTCCTATAATATTGCATTGGGGCATGGGTGGTCTTGAAAAAAGGGCTGAAAGGGAAGAGGCATTAGAGCATAAGATTAATCCCCGGACTGCAACCATACATAGCGAAGAAGTAAAAACGAGCCACCAATAACATTGGACAAGGTGTCTTGCTATTTTAATAAGGTCACAAATCCCTTTTTTCGAATGAATTCTTTTGTGCCCGGATGACGGTATTGAAGCGTCCACACATAAATACCTACTTGTAAAACTTCGTTTCTTTTTTTACCATTCCATCCCGCGTTTAATTTATCAGATGCAAAAACAAGGCTGCCGTAACGGTCGTAAACGTTAAATTGGTAATCAAAAGGGAAGCAATCGAAAACAGGTTTAAATTCATCGTTCAATCCATCGTAATTAGGAGTGAATGCATTGGGAATATAAGAATTGCAGGGGCAAATATTAAAAGTCGCGGTAAATGACTTTGTATCTAAGGAACAATCATTTGTTATAGTAATAGTGTATGTTCCGGATTTATTTATAGTTCTAAAAGGATTGGTAGTTCCATCTTCCCAACGATATTGTTTTGCGTTTGGAGCAGTTCCATCAACTACAAAAGACGCACCCTGGCACATAACAGTATCTTTTAAGGGAGGTGGCTGCACAATTTTATCTTCTGTGATGAAAACGGCTGAATAGGCCGTATCCACAAAGCACCGATCGAAAATAATAGCTCTTACAGTATAAGTGCCGGGTCCCGGATATTGGTGAAGCGGTTTTCGTAGAGTTGAATAGTTATTATTTCCCGACGACACATCGCCAAAATCCCATTTTACCGAATCAAGCCTGTTAAATATCAGGCTAAATTCAACAGGCTGATCAACGCAATTATTTCTTTTATATTGAATACTATTTTCCCGCGGCGTAAAGCTACCCGACCTTATATAACTGTAGTTCAGAAATTTATATTGCTTTTTTAAATCTACTTCCGTTCCTCTGTAATTGCAATCCTTGCCTGCTTTGGAAGGATCTTCAATTACACCCATTGTCTGTTCATAGTCCAGCCCTATATATTCGCGGCGGTTAGCATATATTCTTCCATCAGGCCCCAACTGCATTGTACGTCGAAGTATATTGCACGATCTTAAGCACACTGTTCTGTCGCCTGCATTTACTTTATACAAGGTCTTTTCAATATCAGCAGCGCTCCCAGCATTTAAATCCATTTGGTATATATAGTGTATTTCTGATGCAGCTTCGGGATCATTTATTTCATATGAGCCAAAATATAATTTACTGCCATCTGCACTAATTTCTGCATCTTCCAGGTATTGATCTTTAGGTGCGGAAAGCTTTACCGGGTTTGAAAATTTGCCCGTTTGGTTATCAAAATCAAATACCACAATTTTATTATTATCAGCATCGGGAATAATTAGTCGTTCACTATTTGCTGAAAATTTAATATTGCCATATCGTGTGTTTAATTTTTGCAGCGGTAATATATTTTCAGGTACAGTTGTAATTACAGGAGTGGGGCTTACACCGGTGGTAGTTACGAGAAATGAATAAAGTCCGCCGGGTGAATGTGTGGTAATCCACGTATCTATTTGATTGCAATGCCCTGTTCCTGCCAGGACATGAGAAGTATTGGATAGCAACGTTGAGTAGTAATCACGCACGTTCGTTGGCCTTGGATATACTGCCTCCTCAATATCGCCAGGCTTATACATTTTAATACTGACGTATTGAAGTTTAAATGAATTAATTCCCCCTGCCCCTTCTGCTTCTTCATCATCAACTGCAAAAATGTAATATAGGGAGTCATTTGAAATATGAGGAGTTATTAATGGCACTACGTTACCAAACCAGGGCCACCATTTGTTGTATTTGGGCAATGTGAAGCCATCCCTGTTCCATAAATTTACACCATCAGTATAAAAAAGCAGACCCCCGTCTTTTGAACAAATAGAAGATAGGTAATAGGGAGGATTTGTCGCCATTGATTTAGACTTAAAAAGACTTACAGGCGTTGTGTTAAAATTCAAACCGACTCCAGCTCCGAAAGCCCAGATATTATTTCGCTTCTGCGCTTGAAGAATCGATCCAAGAAAAATAAAAACCAGGAAAAAGAAATAGCCTTTTTTCATCGGGTACAATGAATATCTAAATAAATTACACAACCTGGAACAGCATTAGAAAAATTAGTTTTATGCACCTTATCTCAATATAGGGCTTCTTATATTACCAAATTTGAAATATTTCTCTTAAAAATACGAGACTGAAATTACTTATAAATTCTTTAAAATTTTCTCCCGGGCAGCCTCTAATTGTTCTTTGGAGGGATTTAATTTTCTTCGTGTAAAATTTAAATCATCAGCTTTATTAATAGGAACAAGGTGCATATGTGCATGTGGAACCTCGAGACCAATAACACTTATGCCGCAACGGTTACAGTTAAACGATTTTTCAATAGCTTTTGCAATTGGCTTTGCAAATTCAAAAAAATCTGTAAGATAATCGTCGGGGATATCGAAAAAATTATCAATTTCAAGCTTTGGGATTACAAGCGTATGTCCCTCAACTAATGGATTAATATCAAGAAAAGAAAAAAATTTTTCATTTTCATCAATCTTATAGCTTGGAATTTCTCCCGATATTATCTTTGAAAAAATTGTCATAAAATTTCGGTTTCATTTCGTGAACGTTTGGCCGGAACCATGCAGTCAGGCAAGATATAATGCGCCGAAGAGCAATGATTTCAGGCCGTTATATTTTCTATTTTAAACTTTATCATTCCAGCGGGAACCTTTATTTCTGCGGTCTCTCCTACAGCTTTACCCAGCAATCCCTTTCCAATTGGAGATGCCGCAGAAATTTTTTGTTGTTTGAGATCAGCTTCCTTTTCGGAAACTATCTGGTAAGTTACCTGCTTTTTTGTTGACAGGTTCGTAAGGGTAACCTTCGTAAGTATAGAAACTTTGCTGGTATCTATGGTATTTTCATCCACAATCCTTGCCGTGGCTATCACCGTTTCCAATTGTTTTATTTTGGCCTCCAATATCCCCTGTGCCTCTTTAGCGGCATCATATTCAGCATTTTCTTTCAAATCACCTTTTTCACGTGCCTCACCAATAGCCCTGGATGCAGCAGGCCGTTCAACACCCTTCATGTGCTGAAGTTCAACCTTCATTTGCTCGAAAGTTTCTTTTGTTACATAATTAATCTGGCTCATACCCTCATTTTTTTGAAATTGATAATTTTCTTTAGGTTAAACGAAAAAAAATACAACGCCCCAATTTTATTGAGACGTTGTATGATTACAAATATAAAAAAAATTTGAATTATTACTCCAGCTTAAGTTTTTTCAACAAAACTTCTGCCATTTTATAAAAGGCTTCTGTACTATACCCTGCAATATGCGGGGTCAATATCACATTAGGTTGCGCAAGTAAGGAATTAAAACGCTGATTCTCTTCACGGGTATAACTTTCAAATTTTTCATTTTCTAAAACGTCGAGCGCAGCGCCTGCGATTTTTTTACTTTTAAGAGCGGCGAGCAATGCGCCCGTATCTGTAACTTTCCCCCTGCAGGTTGAAATAAAATAGGGCGATTTCCTTAACGAATTAAAGAACTTTTCATTAGCCATATATTCCGTTTCCTGGGTAAGCGGCACATGCATGCTAATAACATCGGCATACCTGCAAACCTGTTCAAAATTTGCTTCCTTAATATATCCTGAGCTAAACCCAAAATTGTATTTATCGTAAGCGAGAACGGTAACATCAAATGAGCCAAGCAATCGTGCAAAAGCAGAGCCTGTATTGCCGTATCCGATAATTCCTATAGTTTTTTGATTAAGTTCTACGCCGCGATTGGCATCTCTTATCCATTTTTTTTCTTTAATTTCTTCAAAGCTTGATGATATTTTATTGGTAAGATTAAGCAACATTCCCAATGCATGTTCGGCCACGGCGTTTCGGTTTCCTTCGGGGCTGCCCTCGCATTGAATGCCTTTGGAAGCAGCATATTCGGTGTCAATCAGTTCCATCCCGCTACCGAGTCTTCCTATCCAGTTAAGGCGGGTCGCTTTATCAATGAGAGCTTTATCGATTGGCAAACGGCTAGTTACAATAATACCTTCAGCCTGGCTTATAATGGCACTCAATTCATCATAGCTTATTTTTTCTGAGTGCAGAATGGAATAGCCTTTTTGCTGGAGCGCATCTATCAAGTAATTGTGTACTTTGGATGTAATGATTACCTGTCTTTTCAAAATTCTTCGATTTAATTTATTCTGCGGCTATCATACTAATCTCAACATTTGCATTTTTAGGCAGCCCCTTAACAGCTACGGTCTCCCTGGCCGGGAAAGCGGATTCAAAGAACTTACCATACACTTCATTAACCGCTGTAAACAAACTCATATCTGTTAAAAAAATCGTAGCTTTTATTATATTATTAAAATCCAGCCCGGCTTCATTTAAAATCACCCTTAAATTATTCATAACCTGTTCTGTTTCTTCGGCAATTGAAGAGGCTGTAATATCCGAAGCACCAGGTTTTAACGCAACCTGTCCTGAAATAAAAAGTAATCCTGAAACTTTGACAGCCTGGCTATATGGACCTATAGGATCGGGCGCATTGCCGGTGTTGATGATTTCCTTGTTCATGTATAATTTTTGAATGAGGAGAATAAAATTGCAAAACTTTCCATCAACTAACAAACCTATTTTTGTAAAAAAACAAACTATGAAGGCTATTGTTGTGGCAAATGTAGAACAACAGAAAGAAATTGAATCAAAGGATATTAATTCCGATGTTGCATTAATCTTTGAGAGGAATCTTTCAGAAATTAAAACGAATGATGCGTATGATATTTTATTTTATCTCCATGAAGAGATTGACATAGATCTTAAAAAAATTATTGAAAAGCCAGTTTTTATTAATTCAGTTATTGAAACTTTAGGGCAAAAAAATTTGCCAAAAAATTTCAGCAGAATAAACGGATGGCCCGGCTTTTTAGAAAGGCCAATTTGGGAGGTAGCAACAAACGATATGAATACTGCCGGGAAAGTTTTTAAAGAATTGCATTGGAAAATAGTTTTTGTGAAAGACGAACCGGGGTTTGTAACTGCACGCGTGATTAGTATGATTATTAATGAAGCTTTTTTTGCCCTCAGCGAGAAAATAAGTACAAAAGAAGAGATTGATCTTGCAATGAAACTGGGTACCAATTATCCATATGGTCCTTTTGAATGGGCGAACAGGATCGGATTACAAAATATTTACCTTCTTTTAGAAAGCTTATCCGCAGATGATAAACGCTATATAGTTGCAACTTTATTACGGGAAAAATATTTTGAATTTGTCTCTCTTGGAAAAAATTAATGGTTCAAATCAATGGTTCATATATTAAATATTCACACTGCAACGGAAAAAGCTGTTATCAACCTTATGAAAGATGAGGAAATACTGGGCACATCCGCCAATGGTGAAACAAAAAAACATGCTTCCTTTTTACATGTAGCAATCAAAGATTTGTTGGAACAATTTGATGTTGACATAAAAAATTTAGATGCTATAGGGGTTACATCCGGGCCTGGCTCTTATACGGGTATCCGGGTTGGGTTGGCAACTGCAAAGGGTTTATGTTACGCACTCAAAATTCCACTTATAACGTATACTTCTCTTGAAATAATAGCCCTTTCGGCACATCTCTTTACAAAAGATGACAGCGCTCTGTATTGCCCGATGATCGATGCAAGACGTATGGAGGTTTACACAGCCATTTATGATTATCATTTAAAAGAAATTATGCAGCCATCGGCAGTTGTGCTTGATAAAACTTCATTTATCGAAACTCTCAGAGATTATAAAATTGTTTTTTCGGGTAGTGGCAGCGGTAAGTTTGAGCAAATAATAAAAAATGAAAACGCAGCTTTTCTGCACCAGGATATATCTCCTGCTTCTTTATCAAAAATTGCATGGGAAAAATACGTTAACAAAGATTTTGAAAATCCACTTGTAGCAAAACCTGTATATATAAAGTAAGTTATTACTATCTTAAAAGCTATATATATAACCGTAAAAGACGTTTTTATTTTTTTGGCTTTATTAATAAATTTTTCCTATTTTAAATATTTATCTTTGTGATAGAGAATAACAAACATTCAATCTTTAACAATTATAATTTATGAGTTTTTCTGATCCAATCCGACCCCTCAATATCCAGGAGCCGGCTACCGAAATTGATGTCCTTCCCGATATTGACTACCATAATATAAAAAAGGCCGCTTTGGTTCTTCGGGCGCTTAATCATAAACTGCGTCAACAGATAATTAAAACAATTCACGAAAGCAAAAGGCTTACTGTAACTCAACTTTATGTTAAGCTAAGGCTTGAGCAGTCGGTTGCATCTCAGCATCTGGCAATTCTAAGAAAAGCAGGTATCGTATCAACCGAACGGGACGGAAAATTTATTTTTTATACCATCAATTCTGCCCGCATCACCGCAATAAATGAATTTGTAAAGAACCTGGTAGGATAATCTCCTTAATGCCGCACTATTTCATTTCGCTAAAATTGCTCCCCTCTTTTTAAGTCTCCGTATCTTTTATTTTTATCTTTGCGGTGTAAATTATTTCCCTTTTTATTAGCCGGACCAAAATATATTAATAAAAAATAATTGAATAAAAGATTTATATGTACGTGAAACAAATTTACACGGGTTGTCTTAGTGAAGCGGCCTATTTTGTAGAAAGTAATGGCGAAGCGATTATTGTGGATCCTTTGAGAGATACCGATGAATATTTGCAGCTCGCAAAAGAACATAATGCGAAGATTAAATACATTTTTGAAACTCACCTTCATGCTGATTTTATTAGTGGACATCTTGATTTAAGTAAACAAACCGGTGCCCCTATTGTATATGGCCCGGGCGCAGAGACTAATTTTCCATCTCACCTGGCTAAAGACGGAGAAATATTTGATGTTGGAAATATTACGATTGAAGTAATTCATACTCCGGGTCATACGCTTGAATCAGCCTGTTATCTTCTGAGGGATGAGAATAAAAAACCCTATTGTCTTTTTACGGGCGACACTTTATTCGTGGGAGACGTAGGCCGCCCTGATTTAAGCAGTGGAGACATGACCAGTTCGGAACTGGCTTCAATTATGTACGACACAATTCAAAATAAACTTATGCCCCTTGCAGATGATATAATTGTATATCCTGCACATGGCCCCGGCACAAGCTGCGGCAAAAACCTTGGTCCTGAAACTATGAGTACGATTGGGGAGCAAAAGAAAAATAATTATGCCATGCAGCCTCAATCCAGGGAAGAATTTATTAAAGCCGTAGTAACAGGTTTGGAGGATGCACCACCATATTTTTCAATTAATGCGAGAATTAACAAAGAGGGTTATAAGAGCCTTGAAGATGTAAAAAGAAAGGGACTTACTCCTTTAAACGTTGCTCAGTTTAAGCAAAAAATTGACAAAGATCTCATCGTACTCGATACGAGAATAGCGGAAGAGTTTTCCAAAGGTTTTATACCAGGCTCGGTATTTATTGGGCTTGAGGGCAGATTCGCGGAATGGGCGGGAAGTTTATTACCATTTCACCAGCGCTTGTTACTTGTTACGGATGAGGGTAAAGAAGAAGAAACGATTGTGAGACTGGCCCGGGTGGGATTTGATAATGTTGAAGGCTATCTGAAAGGCGGTTTTGCTGCATGGAAAGGAGCCGGCGAAACTACAGATATGATTATTGAAGTTGACGCTGATGAACTGGCAATGGATTTACCCTTTGACGACAATTTAACTGTCGTGGATGTACGAAATGAAAATGAGTTCGCTGAAGGTCACGTTAAGGATGCGATGAGTTTTCCGCTTAGTGACATGACGGATATGGCCCAGATAGCACGCCTTGAGGAAAACCAAAATATTTATGTTCATTGCGGAAGCGGCTACAGAAGCGTTATTGCATCATCTCTTTTGAAAAGACAGGGGTATCACAATATCCGAAATGTGGTGGATGGTTGGGCTAAAATAAAAGAACAAAAAAATATTCCTACAGAAAAACAAGCAAGTGTATTAAATTAATCAGACGGTTTGATCCGGATACCCAGATGGGTTACTATAAAACGATATTCTGTACAATTTCAGTTTTATAGGGATAGTCGGTGTTATAATGAAGTCCCCTGCTTTCATGTCGTAATTGAGCTTCTTTCACAATTAAGTAACCGACGGTGATAAGGTTTCTTAGTTCGCAAAGTTGTGGTGACACATAAGTGGCCTGGTAAAAGCTTTCTGTTTCTTCATGTAGCAAATCGAGACGTTTCATTGCTCTTTCGAGCCTCACATTTGCACGCACTATCCCCACATAATCTGTCATCAGCAATTGCAGTTCTTTCAGGCTCTGGGTAATAAGAATCATCTCTTTGGGGGCAATCGTTCCCTTTGCGTTCCAATCCGGAATATCATTATTGAATTCTATAAAATTTATCTTGTCAACGGCATCCTGGTAACACCTGTGGGCAAAAACCATAGCTTCCAACAATGAATTGCTGGCAAGCCTGTTGGCACCGTGAAGCCCTGTGCTGGCGCATTCACCACATGCATATAAATTTTTTATAGAAGACCTTCCCCACTCATCTGTTTTGATTCCGCCGCAACTGTAATGTGCTGCAGGGGCCACTGGAATAAAATGTTTTGATACATCAATGCCAATTGACTCACACTTCTCTGTGATATTTGGAAAATGGTGAAGAAATTTTTTCATATCCATTTTTGTGCAGTCTAAAAAAACGTGTTCGGTACCATTAATCTTCATTTCGCTGTCAATAGCCCTGGCTACAATATCCCGTGGCGCAAGGTCTTTTCTGTCGTCATACTTTTCCATGAAAGCTTCGCTTTCATGATTTCTCAAAACAGCTCCATCACCACGCACAGCTTCTGTAATTAAAAAAGCCTGCCCGCTTACACCGGCTTCGTATAAAGCCGTAGGATGAAACTGGATAAATTCCATATTCTCAATTCTTCCCTTCGCCCGGTACATCATAGCCACTCCATCACCCGTAGCAATTGAGGGGTTGGTTGTTGTGCGGTACACTTGCCCGTTTCCGCCTGTGGCCAGTAAAGTGATTTTTGAAATGATTTTTTCAATTTTGTTTGTTTGCATGTTTAATACATACACACCAAAACATTCAATATCGGGGGTTGATTTTGTAACAAGATAACCCAGATGATGCTGGGTAATAATATCGACGACAAAACAATGGCTGATCAGTTTAATATTTGTCTTTGAACTTATGGCCTTAAGGAGTGTATCTTCTATCTCTCTCCCCGTTACATCTTTATGATGTAAAATCCTAAATTCACTGTGGCCGCCTTCTTTGCCAAGGGCATATTCGCCGGAATGTTCTTTATCAAAATGTGCACCCCAACTTATAATTTCTTTTATTCTTTCAACACCCTCTTTTACGACTATCTCTACAATCTTGGGATCACACAATCCATCACCGGCTATTAGTGTATCTTCTATATGTTTCTCAAAACTGTCATTGTCAAAATCGGTAACTCCGGCAACACCGCCCTGGGCATATTTTGTATTGGTTTCATCACTGAAAGTTTTAGTGAGAATTGTAATTGTTTTTTCAGGACAATCCTGGGCTACTTTGAGTGCATACGTAAGGCCTGCGATTCCGCTGCCTATAACTAAGAAATCTGTTTTCACTTTACAATTTTAAATTCGTTTCGTTAGTAAAAATTAAACCTCCCAAATTTTGAAAAATCAGGAGGTTCAGGAATGGGTATGTTTCTTATGCTATAACTAATGGAGGCTCCACCCACGCCTCATTTTCTTTTAAAAGATTGATAAGTTCTTCTACAGCTATTTTTTCGGGCACTGACCTTTTGATAACATCTTTACCTTTATATAGAGTTATTTTGCCAGGCCCGCTACCTACATAACCAAAGTCAGCATCAGCCATTTCACCGGGGCCATTTACAATACATCCCATAATAGCGATTTTAACTCCTTTTAGGTGATTGGTAACTGCCCTGATTTTTGCGGTGGTTTCCTGGAGATCAAATAAAGTTCTTCCGCAACTTGGACAACTTATGTATTCCGTTTTTGAAATCCTGGTACGGGTGGCCTGCAATATTCCAAAAGCAATCGAATTCATTAATTTATAATCAGGCAATTTATTTTTATCGCTGTAATGATATCCTAAGCAAATACCATGACCAAATCCATCAATTAGTAAAGCTCCCGTTTCAATTGCATAATGAATAAGACTTTCATTCATCGTGTCATCATTGCTATCGCAAATCATAATTATGGGATTTTTGATATCTCTTTCTGCCAGTTCAATAAACATTCTCCGCATACTTTGCATTGCATTTTTATTAGATGAACTTAAACAAAGCACTGCAGTACTATCATGTTTAATTTTTTTAAAGAACTTTTCCGTGTCGAAAGATGGATCGGTTTCAGAATAACAATCAAGCATCACAAAGTTTAAGTCTTGTGATTTTAAGATTGCCTCATCAAGGTATTGCTGCCCTTCGAAAATGGGAACACACGCTTCTTTATCTCCTATTTGCTTCCAGGCATCATAATAATTAATGATTCGTAATCCCCCCGGCAATGCAAAATCTATGTTTGTATTAGCACAAAAAATATAATCTGCGGCCATATCACTAATATTCCATTTATCGGTTGCTTCATCATAGGTATACCCTACATCTTCCAAATCTGCAGCGGTAATACTATTTTTTTTACTGAAATCGCTAATTACAACAGGTACATGTTTACTTCCTATATTATGTATTTCAAATGAAGACTTTATTCTTTCATTTTTTTTAAGAAAGGGAAATGATGAATCTCCGAGTGCCGGTATGAATGCACTTTTCACATTATAATACCTTTTAACTATATCCTTACAAACAGGTATTTCAAATTCAGGATCTTCAGTTAATGAAACACGGATGGTATCACCAATTCCATCTTCCAGTAAAGTTCCTATTCCAATCGCAGATTTTATTCTTCCATCTTCACCATCTCCTGCTTCGGTGACACCGAGATGCAAAGGATAACAATGCCCTAACTCCGCAAACATATTTTCGATAAGCAAGCGATAAGCCTCCACCATGACCTGCGGATTGCTGCTTTTCATGCTAAGTACAATGTTGTAAAAATTTTCACTTTCGGCGATACGCAGGAATTCCATCGCACTTTCCACCATACCATTTGCTGTATCACCATAGCGGCTCATAATCCGATCGCTTAGCGAGCCATGATTGGTTCCAATACGCATAGCAGTTCCATATTCTTTACAAATTTTTACCAGTGGAGTAAAACGACTTCTTATCCTCTCAATTTCCTCCAGGTAATCTTCGTCAGAATATTCAATAAGTTCAAACTTCTTTTTATCAACGTAGTTTCCCGGATTAATTCTAACCTTTTCCACAATACGTGCGGCAATTTCTGCGGCGTTTGGGGTAAAATGAATATCAGCGACTAACGGTGTGGCATATCCTCTTTTTCGTAACTCGTTCTTTATGTTTTGTAGGTTTTCGGCTTCATTCTTTGATGGAGCTGTTACACGTATTAATTCGGCTCCGGCATCTATGCAGCGAATACTTTGTTCCACTGTGGCCCTGGTATTCATTGTATCAGTGGTGGTCATGGTCTGGATACGTATCGGATGAAAATTTCCTAAAAGCAAATCACCCACTTTCACTTCAAGCGTTGCGAGTCTCTTGTATTCCGTTAATGATTCTGCATAGAGCTCCATAAATGTTAAACTATTATCAGCAAAAATACAATTTATAGACAGTTTTAAGGTTTACCAGTCCTTTTCCGGACTGTCGGGGGCGGCGGCTCCTTTAATTTTATGCAATTTATCCTGCAGCGCTTTTTCGTTTTCAAGAAGTGATTTTAATTTTTCTTCGGCATCCTGCTTTGATATTTTTGAAGGTTGAGGTTTAGGTTCATTATTCTGCTTCTGCTGATTATTCTTTTGCTGATCCTGTTTCTTTTGATCGTTTTTGTTTTGCTGTTTTTTGTCTTTCTGATTTTGCTGCTGCTGCTGTTGTTGCTGTTGTAGTTCTTTTAGTGCTCGCTGCAGATTTTGCCGTGCGTCTTCATCATCCGGTCTTAACATTAAAGCATTTTTATAAGCATTAATGCATTCTGGAAGTTTTTTTGCTTTTTGATAAGCAACCCCCTTGTTATAATAGGCCTTTTCTTTAGTGTCATTATCTTTACTGTTTTTTATGCTGTTGTCAAATGAGTTGACAGCTTCATCTGTATTATCCTTTCTATAAAGAGCATTGCCGAGATTGTAACTCGCGGTGGGGTTGTTGTCAGCAATTTTAAGAGCTCCGCGATACGAATTTTCTGCGCCATCATAATCACTTTTCTTATAAGCCTTATTCCCTTCTATAATTTCACTTTTTGCACTTTGAGCAAATGATGAGTTGTTTATAAAAAAAAAGAGTATTAGTACGGCAGCGACTTTTAGTCTAATTTTTTTTCTTTCAGAAATAAAAAATTCAAATATTAGAAAAAGAAATGCTGCCCCTAAGAAGTACTGAAAATATTGTTTGAAAGATTCAAAGGAATTATCGCTGATTGTCGCCTGCCCTATTCCGGATAATTTGCTTTTAATATTACCTGCTACTTCATTCGTAGATGTATATAATTGATATAGGCCATTTCCATTTTTTGCAATATTGCTTAATTCGTCTTCATTAAGTTTTGTTATCACAATGTTTCCTTTATTATCTGTTTTGTCAGAATTAGTTTCGGGATCCAAAATAGGGGCTCCCGTTAGTGAACCAATTCCAACAGTATTTATCATAATACCTTCGTTACCTAATTGCCTGGCAATTTTTAGAGCATCTTTATCATGATCTTCACCATCGCTTATTAAAACAATCGCTTTATAAGTTTTTTCTTTGGGATTAAAAGCGGCATAACACATTTTTAGAGCCTGGCTTATTACAGTTCCCTGGGTCGGAACATCATCAGGAGATGCGGATGATAAATACATTTTTGCTGCAGCATGATCGATAGTCATGGGCATTTGGAGGTAGGCCCTTCCTGCAAAAATCACCAGTCCAATTTTATCGTCAGTAGAGTTATCAATGAGCTTTGTCACCACCTGTTTTGCCCTTTCCAGCCGGCTCGGCTTAATATCCTGCGCCAGCATACTTTTACTTACGTCAAGAGCTATCATCAAGTCAATGCCCTTGCGATTTACTTTTTGAGTACCATCTGGTTCCACAAGGCCACACACGGCCAGTACACAAAAAGCAAATGCCGTTAAAAAAAGAACGAATTTAAATTTGAATTTATTTGCTGAAAATCCCTTTGTCAGGTGCCTTACAAGTGGCGGATCACCAATTTTTTTTGTAGCTCTTCTTTTCCAGCGGGCCAACAAAAAATACAATAACAAAATCAAAGGTATAGCTGCAAGAAAAATCAGGTATTCGGTATATTGGAAATGTAGCATGATACTGCTAAATTATTAATGAATGTTTATGAAAAAGTGTTAAATAATATATTAAAAATGACCGGTTTTTTTTTATTTAGGCTTCTCTTTCCTGCGCCCTCAGCCATCTCTCAGGTATTTCGTTTTTACTCGCAAATAAATAGTCGTTGTAGCTGCATGCGATTAATTTTTTGTTAGGTAACTGCATCCACCATCTGCCCGTTTTTTTGCTTTGCAGAAAAATCGTGTCCACCTCTGCAAATGCTGTATGATATTCATTAAAATTTTGTCTTTCATTCAATTCTGCTTCATGATAGCTCCTGCTTTTTCCATCGATAAAATACCATATCATCTGTGCTATTTGTAATGCTGTTAAGCTCTTAACATCCTGGAGGGGATTATATCCATATATACCCACTGATGAAATTTGCGGACTTAGACCTGCATATCGTACAAGGCTACACGCTTCTTCACCCGTAAAACCGTTTGGACTACATGCGGCGGCAGGAGCATCACTGTATTTTATAGCACCGATATCAAAACTCAACATGTGTGAATTTCTTATCACCGGTTCCATTTCGTCAAGTTGCTCTTTTGCTGCACCCACTCTAAAGCAATCAAAACGTAATTTGTCCATTGTTTCAAGCATACGCGGATGTACAAAATAACTTTGGAAACCAATATGATTATAGTGTTTTATCAGGTTGGGTTCGCTGGTAAGCATCTCCATTAAAAAATTCTGGCTTCTAAAAGGCGACTCACTCCTGAGATCAATTACAGAGTCAATAACTGTAGCTTCAATAATCTTTTTAAGATCTCTATATGCATAATACTGTGCAAGGGTGTTATCATGGGAGCCGCCAATAATGATCACCGTTTTGTTCATCTTCAATAACTCACAGATCACCGTTTTTGCCGCCGCGTAGCTATCCGCAACTGAAGCTCCACATCTAATATTTCCCACATCAGCAATAGTTATATCCTTATGCCAGTAATATAATTGGTATAATTTTTTGCGAACACTATCGGCGGCATTCGTTTCGGCGGTAAAACCATCCCCCCGAAACTCATTTATTCCTGCTATAACAATATTAGCTCCTTCAAGGTTCGGCAATTCATCTTCATATGCTTTTACAAAAGCGCCAAGCTGACTGTCATTGTATTCTTTATCATCATTTAAATAGGCAAAATCGATGGGCTCCAAAAATTCATGCAGATCATACATTCTTTTTTACATTTTGCACAAACCTAAAAGATAAATAGCACAAATAAAATATAGGTCTGAGATTTTAGCCATAGCGCTTCACAAAGTTTAAATAATGTTTGGCTTATTTTTGTGTGATGGACAACCTGGTAAAACTGGCAGAGAATCTAAAAGAAGAAATAAAAAACTTTTCTACAGCTGATAAAAATCCTGCTGAAACATTTCGCATAAAATTTCTTGGTACCAAAGGGCAGGTAAAATCTTTAATGAGTGAAATGAAAAATATTGCCCCTGAGAACCGGAAAGAGATGGGACAATTGCTGAATGAATTAAAATTATTTGCCGAAACGAAGTATGCAGAATTAGAAAAAATAATCGAAAACGGAGCACCTTCTACCGATAGTAATAATATTGATTTGACGCTGCCCGGTGAAAGTCTGCCTTTAGGCACCAGGCATCCTATAAGTATCGTGAAAAATAAAATTGTTTCCATTTTTCAGCGTTTAGGCTTTGCTGTTGCAGAGGGACCGGAAATAGAAGATGACTGGCACAATTTTACAGCTCTTAACTTACCTGCAGATCATCCTGCGAGAGATATGCAGGATACTTTTTATGTTTCTCAAAATCCGGATTGGATGTTGAGGACGCATACGAGCAGCGTACAGGTAAGGGAAATGGAAAAAGGAAAATTACCCATACGAATTATATGCCCGGGTCGTGTATATCGCAATGAAACAATCAGTGCAAGAGCGCATTGCTTTTTTCACCAGGTAGAGGGACTGTATATAGCAGAAGAAGTTTCGTTTGCGGATCTCAAACAGACATTATATTTTTTCGTTCAGGAGATGTTTGGTGATACAATGAAAGTCCGTTTCAGACCTTCCTATTTTCCATTTACTGAGCCGAGTGCAGAGATGGATATTTCCTGTCTTATTTGCGGAGGTGCCGGTTGTAATGTATGTAAACAAACGGGCTGGGTAGAAATTTTAGGGTGCGGAATGGTTCATCCTAATGTGTTGGAAAATTGCAGTATTGACAGTAACAAATATTCGGGATTTGCTTTTGGGATGGGCATTGAAAGAATAACTATGCTTAAATACCAGGTAAAAGATTTAAGGTTGTTCAGTGAAAATGATCTTCGGTTTTTGAGGCAATTTACAAGTGCTGGTTAACAATTTTTTAAAACATGACAATAACCATTTGTGTTTGCGGTGCAGGAACAATGGGAAGCGGGATTGCACAGGTTGCTGCTCAAAGTGGATTCAATACAACACTATTTGATGTAAGTAATTCAGCGCTTCACAACGCGAAATTATTTATTAAAAAAAATCTGCATTATCTATTTACCAAAGAAAAAATATCTTATACCGAAGAAAAAGAAATCCTGGACCGTATAAAATTTATTTCAGAAACAAAAGAATGCTTCGGCGAAATAATCATTGAAGCTGTTATAGAGGAAGAAGAAGCGAAGATTTCATTGTTTAATGAGCTGGCAAAATATAATAATGAAGAAGTAATCTTTGCTACAAATACTTCTTCGCTTTCCGTTTCTTCCTTGCAGGAAAAAATAGCTTTTCCGGAAAGAGTTGTGGGTATGCATTTTTTTAATCCGGCGTATATTATGAAACTTGTGGAAGTGGTGAAGGGAAGAAGTACAAACGAGGGAATAGCAAAAACCGTTTATGACATTTGCAAACAAATGAATAAAATTCCAGTGATGTGTATAGATTCACCCGGGTTTATTGTTAATCGGGTTGCCCGGCATTATTATCTCGAGTCGTTGAAAATCGTTGAGGATGGCGTTGCTGCTTTTGAAGATGTTGACGCTATTTTAGAATCGTCAGGTTTTAAAATGGGGCCGTTTAAACTGATGGATCTTATAGGAATGGACATCAATCTTGCAGTTTCCCAACGTCTGTATAATGGGTTCGATAAAACAGAGCGCTTTAAACCTTCTGAATTGCAAATTGAAAAAGTAAAAAAAGACGAACTGGGCAAAAAAACCGGCAAAGGATTTTATAATTATTCAAATCCGAAAAGCGATTAAACAATATTGAAGGTGATTGATTCAACGAAGGATTTAAATGTCAAAAAAACTTTAGTCACGGGTGCTTCCGGGCTGGTTGGAGGCGAATTGATAAAACAGTTATTAGAGAAAAATTATGACCTAACTGCCATTTATAATACGACTCCGGTTGATATAATTCATCCTTGTTTAAAAACGAAACAATGTAATGTTCTCGATCCGATTGGCCTGGAAGAAATAATGAAAGGAATAGCTCATGTTTATCATTGTGCTGCGATCGTTTCATTTGAGCCTAAAGATAAATACCGGCTATTTAAAATAAACATTGAAGGAACCGCAAACGTTGTGAATGCCTGTCTTGATGCCGGTGTTGAAAAGCTGGTACATGTAAGCTCTGTATCTGCACTCGGCAGGATACGAAATGGTGAAGTTGTAAATGAACAAATGAACTGGAGCCAGGAAACGAGCAATGGTACCTATGGAAAATCCAAGTATTTAAGTGAGCTGGAAGTATGGCGTGGAATTGGTGAAGGATTGAACGCGGTAATTGTTAACCCTTCTACTATTTTGGGTGGTAATAGCTGGGAGAACGGATCGGCATCACTTTTCAGGACTGCCTACGATGAATTCAAATGGTATACCGACGGTGTTAGTGGTTTTGTGGATGTAAGGGATGTTGCACGTGCAATGATCTTGTTAATGAATAGCGAAATATCAGGAGAACGTTTTATTTTAAGTGCCGAAAATTTATCTTACAAACAAATTTTTTCTTCAATAGCAAAATGTTTTGATAAAAAACCTCCGCAAAAAAAAATCTCTACGTTTATGGCAGAAGTTGTTTGGCGGATTGAAACACTCAAGACCCGCATTACAGGCAAAAAACATTTGCTGACAAAGGAAACGGCACGTACAGCACAAACTGAAGTTTATTTTGATAACAGTAAAATTTTAAACGAAGTACCGGCGTTTAAGTTTACACCAATTGCCAGTTCTATTGCACATACCTGTGCAACTTTAAAAGAAAAATATCATCTTAAATAAAAATATCCTATGAATAGAATTCCTCTGAATAAAAAGAAGCTTACCATTCTTTTTATTTTAACCTTATTCCTCGCTTCTCAAAATTTATTTTCACAGGATACCTATTACGTTGTTAAAGGAAAAGTTATAGATAAAAATTCCAAAGAGCCTTTGCAGGGCGCATCTGTATTTGCTCAAAATACTACACTTGGTGTTGCAAGTAATGCCGATGGAAAGTTTATAATCAAACTTCCAAACGGTGGATACTCTCTTATTGTAACTTATACAGGCTATGAGACAGAATCCGTGAGGATCAATAATGCTTCTTCTTTAAACGACTCGTTGGTTTTTGAATTAAGCCCTAAGGAAAAAGCATTAGAAGAAATTTCCATTGCTATAAGCAACGAAGTAAAAGATGGATGGCAGAAGTATGGCGAATTCTTTACACAAAATTTTATCGGGCAATCAAAATTCGCCAGGCAATGTTCTATAAAAAATCCCGAGGTGCTTCATTTTTATTTTTATAAAAAGAAAAATCGTTTAAAAGTTTTGACAAAAGAACCCTTAAGCGTTGAGAATTTTGCACTTGGTTACAACTTAAAATTTGCTATTGATTCATTTACCTACGATTACAATACAAACATTAATTTATTTATAGGTTATCCGTTTTTTGAGGAAATGCAGGGTACGCCCGAACAGCAGGAAACATGGAAGGAAAACAGGTCTGCTGTATATAAGGGTTCAATGTTGGAATTTATGAGAAGTATATTTGATCAAACATTAGAAAAAGATGGATTTGAGTTGCAGTTTATTATAAAGAGTAATGATGAAGAAATTCCAATTCCCCTTCAGAATCTTTACGGCGCACTAAATTATTCGAAGGATGATAGCACCAATACCGTTGAATTTAAACCGAATCAGAACGAAGTTGCTTTGATTTATAAAAATGCAAAACCTGAGCCAACGTATCTTAATACTGATTCAACTATTAAGAAAGATTTTCAACTTTCAACTTTGTTTTTTGCTCCTGACGAATCAATTGTTATCGAACAAAATGGCTACTATTTTGACCAAACAGATATTACAACAAATGGATACCTGGGTTTTAGAAAGATAGGCGATATGTTACCTTATGATTATATACCGGAACAACATTGAGTGTGCGATGAATGAGTGTTATACAATACCATTTTTAAAGGCCTTTCACCTTCTCCCAAATCTCGGGAAGGCGTTTAAGTAAAACAAGCTCTTTTCTTTTACTGAAGAATTCCTGGATCGGCGTTCCCCAATAAGTTTTATTACCATCAATACTGGAAGTAATTCCTGCCTGGCCCATTACAATTGCATTATCACCAACAGTAATTGTTTTGTTTACACCCACCTGTCCCCAAAGAATTACTCCGTCGCCTAATGAAGTTCCGCCGGCAATACCAACCTGTGCAGCAAGAATACAATTTTTACCAATCACAACTTCATGACCGATATGCACAAGGTTGTCCAACTTTGTTCCCCTACCTATTACTGTTGAGGCACTAACACCTTTATCAATTGTACAGTTGGCGCCTATTTCTACATTGTCCTCAATTATTACATTGCCGCACCCTGGCATTTTTTTATGCCATACGTCCCTGTTTTTTTTTGTATTTAAATAAAATGCATCACTTCCTATGACGGCTCCGGATTGTATTTCAACATTGTTTCCTATAACACAATAATCGTAGATCGAAACATTTGAATGGATAATACAATTTTCCCCAACAATAACATGGTTACCCAGGAAAACATTGGGCATCACAACAGTATTTTTTCCAACGCTGGCAGTGTCACTTATTAATTTAAGTGATGCAACAAACGGACGAAAATGCTGTACGACTTTTGAATATGCTTCAAAGGGGTCATCAACTACAAATAAAGTTTTGCCCTCGGGGATTACAGTTTTTTTATCGATGATAATAAAAGTTGCATCACTGTTAATGCACGTATCATAATATTTTGGATGGTCAACAAAAACAATATCGCCCTTCTTCACGTTATGAATTTCATTGATTCCAATTGCGGAGGAATTTGCATCACCCACAATTTTTGCATTAATAAAACCGGCAATCCACTGGGCCGAAACAGGTGAAGGAAATTGCATAAAAAATATTTTATCATCAAAGGTAAAGCTTGCGCATTGCATGGGAAATTGAAGTTGAGGCTATACTAAACACCATTCCTCAAAAAAGAATAAAAAAAAAATTTAAAAAACCGGAATTTAAAAAACCGAAAATTATAAAATAATAAAAAAATAAAAGTTACGTTATACCGTGGAGGTTTTCGTAAATTGGTAAAAGCCTGTTCTTTGAAAGTGCTGTGCCCACATTGATCTATACAAAAGAAATTTTTTCTAAAATTTTATAAGAACCACTTTTTAGATTTAAAAAAAAATGAAACCTTCAATTTTATGTGTAAGAAATATGCGTCCTTATCCACAGCACAGTTTTAAATGTTAATAAAAAAAACAAGAAAATTTTTCTTGGTAGAAGAAATTATTTTTAATATTGTGTAAGGAATTCCTTCCTGTACTTACTAACCCATCCATATAACGAGGCCCGTGCATTTAAAGACGGGCTTTTTTATTTTTATCAATTCATGTTTTATAAGTTTTTAAAAACATATTTTATTGAATAAATATTTTATTGTTCATAAGCCATTCAATGTTCTTTCGCAGTTTACGTCACATGAAGGCAAAAAAACTCTTAAGGATTTTTTTGACGTTCCAAAAAATGTATACCCTATAGGACGTTTGGATTATGATAGTGAAGGCTTACTCATACTTTGTAACGACAGGCATTTGACTGATTATCTATTAAATCCACTATATGAACATACAAGAGGATATTGGGTACAGGTTGAAGGCAATATTACACGAGATGCAATTACGCTTCTACAGCAGGGCGTTAGAATAAATATCAATGGAAGAAAGTATTTGACAAAAAAATGTATCGCAAAAATAATTTCTCAGCCTTCTGAAATTTCAGAAAGATATCCGCCAATCCGTTATAGAAAAAATATTCCCGAAAGTTGGCTCTCACTGGTTCTTACCGAAGGCAAAAACAGGCAGGTAAGAAAAATGACCGCTAAAGTTGGATTTCCCACACTGCGGCTTATTCGTTATCGCATCGAAAAACTTACTATAAAACATTTGCGGCCTGGTGAAATGAAAATACTATCTCACACAGAATTGTATAACTTGCTTGCAATTAAAAAAAACAATCTCCATGTTGAAATCAATGACAGGTTTCGGAAGAGCGGAACAAACGGTAAATGACAAAACGTATTTAGTCGAAATAAAATCACTTAATGGAAAGCAGCTGGAAATTAATTTGAAAATTCCTCCACTTTTAAAGCCGTATGAATTTGACGTTCGGAGCTTGCTGCAGGAAAATTTACTTCGCGGCACAATTGAATGCTTTATAACTATAAAACAAAATGGCAGCACAAAGCCTGTTGTTATAAACACCGATTTAATAAAATCCTATTATAAACAAATTGAAGAACTGGCTGCTGATTTATCCATTGACACCAATTCGGTGCTGGGTGCATTACTGCGTTTGCCGGAAGTGGTATCTCCAAGTAACGAAGTTTTGGAAGAGAATGACTGGGCAGAATTAAAAAAAGTAATTGAAGCCGCCTTGAAAGAGCTTAATGACCACAGGGTTGATGAAGGACTTTCCCTTGAAAAAGAATTGAGGCTGCGCATAAAAAATATCAATGTGCAGGAAGAGGAAATTCTCAAGCTTGAGCCAAGACGAAAAGAAAGAATGAAGGAAGAATTGATAAAGCTACTCGAAGAAAATATTGGGAAAGAAAATTATGATGCCAACCGAATGGAACAGGAATTAATTTTTTATATTGAAAAAATCGATATCCGTGAAGAACAGGTACGATTAAAAAATCATTGTGAATATTTCACGACTATCCTCAACGACAATGAAGAAGCAAAGGGTAAAAAACTTTCTTTTGTAATACAGGAAATTGGCAGGGAAATTAATACTACGGGGTCAAAAGCATACGATTCGGAGATTCAGAAATGTGTGGTGCATATGAAAGATGAGCTCGAAAAGGCAAAGGAACAAATTTTTAATGTGCTCTAGTTGCCGGGCGCAGGTAAGCAATAAGAAACAAATTATTTTTACAAATTATTTGAAAAAAGTTATCCCGATACTGTTTTTATTGACCGTTGCAGGTTCATGTGCAAAAATTGACATGTTTGAAAAACAGGTTCAGATACCTTCACAAGAATGGTTTTATAATAATACTCCTACGTTTACATTCCAGATAACAGATACTACTGCCTTATACAATTTATATATTGTATTGCGGCATACTGATGCATATAATTATAATAATATATGGTTACGACTTGGCTCAAAGTCACCCGGTGATACAATGCAATTTCAAAATATAAATCTTGAACTTGCCAGTGATGCAAATGGATGGGAAGGTACCGGTGCAGATGATATTTTCGAGGTAAGGAAAAGTATTACTCCGGGTCCCATTCCATTTAAAAAGCCCGGTGTTTACACATTTACAATTTCACAGATAATGCGGGAAAACCCGTTAATGCATGTTTTAAACGTTGGTTTGCGTATCGAAAAGCTAACACCCTAAATACCTATAACTTCGCAAAACTTGCTTACAAATTTCAGGCTACAACTCTCAATCATAAAATTTTTGAAAGTATGGCTTATAAAGAAAAGGCCGGATATAGATTTAAAATAAGGCGTTTGCAGGTTATCTACGTCCTATACTGGTTTTTACTTTCTTATATTCTCGCTGCTCTGGTATTTTGGTTTATCGCTCTTAACAGGCAAAATATTCAGCTTAGCAGGTATAGGCTTGATATGATTGATGTGGATGATGTGTCACATACAGAAAAGCAAAATAAAATCGAAATCGAAAAAAATCGTAAGACTACACAATACATCGGTGAAGGGGCAACTTTTCTCTTGCTAATACTAACCGGGGCTGTTTTTGTATTCAGGGCTATAAACAGACAGTTTAAGCTATCCCAGCAACAACAAAATTTTATGATGGCAATTACCCACGAACTTAAAACCCCTATTGCCGTCACCAGGCTGAACCTTGAAACTCTGCAAAAGAGAAATCTGAATGACGAACAAAGGCAAAAGCTTATCAGTACAACCATACAGGAAGCAAGCAGGCTGGATGCATTATGTAATAATATGCTTCTTACCAATCAAATAGAATTGGGAGGCTATAATATTGTAAAAGAGAAAATTGATTTTGCGCAACTCGTTAGAGAATGTGTGCATGATTTTGTTATTCGCTTTCCTTATAGAAAAATTGAAACTCAGTTACCAGGTGAGGCGTATATAACCGGTGACATGCTTTCGCTTACTCTTGCTGTTAACAATCTTTTAGATAATGCAATTAAATATTCCGGAAAAGAGGATATAGTTTTGCTTAAATTATTTCAGAAAAGTACCGGGATACAATTACAGGTTATTGATGAAGGACCCGGGATTGCATTGGGAGAGAGAGAAAAGATTTTCGAAAAGTATTACCGCGGAACCCCGAGACAGAAAAATGGGACAGGGCTTGGGTTATACCTTACAAGGAAAATTATTGAGGAACATAACGGAAGTATTAATATGCGAAGCAACTCACCACGCGGCAGCGTTTTTGAAATAAAGCTTGAAGAAATAAATTGAATCGTATGAATAAAAAACTTTCCATTCTGCTCGTAGAAGATGAAGAAAATCTACAGGATGCATTAAGATTAAACTTTGAAATGGAAGGATATGAAGTCACTTCCGCTTATGATGGTGCCGAAGCATTAAAAGCTGTGAGTAATGAATACTTCGATCTTATTATCCTGGACGTTATGCTGCCCGAAATAGATGGTATTACAGTTTGTGAAAATATAAGGCTTACTAATTCCGAAATTCCTATCCTGATTTTAAGTGCAAAAAATAACAGCGCAGATAGAGTAGCCGGCTTAAAAAAAGGAGCTGATGATTATCTTACAAAACCATTTGATCTTGAAGAATTACTCATAAGAGTTAATAAGCTGATCAATAAAAGTAAACTGATTTCTTCCAGGGAGCCTGTTACAGAAATATTTAATTTCGGTGATAACAATATTAATTTTAAAGCCCTTGAATGTACTACCACCGGAGGTGAAAAAGTTTCACTAACAAAAAAAGAAGCAATGCTATTAAAGCTTCTTATAGAGAATAAAAACGAAGTAGTAACACGAGAAAAAATTTTGCAGGCAGTATGGGGCTACAATGTATATCCCACTACAAGAACCGTTGATAATTTTATTTTAAGCTTTCGAAAATATTTTGAGAAAGACAGCCGTAATCCAAAATTCTTCCATTCAATCAGGGGCATCGGATATAAATTCACAGATAATTAATTATACCTGCTTATCCAAAAGTGAAACAACTTCGGAAGCTTTTTCATATACTTCTTTCAAATGATTTACATTAGAAGGAGGTGCATAGAGGTTGAGTTCCAAATCTTCCATTAGAGACGAAAGCAATAACGAGGTACCAAGCCCCACGTTTGATTTATCCACTTCTTCACTTATTCTTTTTTTGGTAAGCTCTTCAGCAGGCACTTTAAATTTTGCAGATAAATATTTTTTAAAAGAAGCGTCGAGCACACTATAAAACCCGGTATTATCTTCTTCCATTAATTTTTCATGCGCTTCCTGCAAAGGATTTACAGGAATTTCAAATTGATCTTCTTTTTCGGCAGCCTCGTCAATTTTTTTCTTTTCTTCCATTTCCTTTTTTACGAGCTCCATTTTCTTCTTTGTTACTCTTTTTTGAAAAGTCCAAAAGATGATACCGGCGAGCAACAAAATTACAGTTGCAAGATACAAGCCGTATTTATCTACAAAACCTGGCTGGGGATTTTCGATAGGCTTATTCTTAGCATACGGATTGTTGGGAACTCCTTTCCCCTTTGCTACAGTTACTACAAGAGGCTCGGTGTGTAATATTTTATAACTCAATGATGCCAGATCAAAAAAAGAAAACGATATGGGTGGAATAGTATAGATACCTTCCTTTGAGACAGTGAATGGGAAAGTGAAAGTTTTGTTCCCTTTCATTGGCACCGAGGATTTATTTATATTATCGATAATTTTTGCATCATAACCATCAACACCTTGAGGCCAGGTTATCTTCGGGGCATTTACAAGCTGAATATTTCCACTTCCTTCAATAACAACTTTTAAATTTCCTGCATCGTCTGTTGTTATATTGTTTTTTTGCAATGAAGATTGAATCGTAAAATTTCCCACCGCTCCTTTGAAATCAGCAGGCTTATTTTCCTGTGGTAACGGTTTCACATTTACTTCCACAGCTTTGCTTTGCAGCGTAACATGCTTTTCTATTACGGCATCCTGGGGCGATGTAGCATCTGCAAAATTTTGCAACATATCATAAAATAAATCGCCGGTTTGAGCGCCGGCATATTCTGATTTTATAAACGTTACTTTATTATCTGCTACCACAGGGTCGAGCTTTATAGTTCCGGGTTGTAAGGGATATAATTGAACTTTGCGAAGTGTATACACATTATATTCACGCCCGTTATATTTTTCAATTGCTGAAGAATTGTTATTATTTAATTCTAATTCACTCACAGAAAATCCATTGAAGGATGGTGCGCTTGTAACAGTAGATTCTGACCTCAGCCTCGTGTACAATTTATAAGCTGCCGTTATAGGCTCGCCCACAAAACAACTTGTTTTACTTACATCAAGTTTTACAAAAAGATTCTTTTCAACCTTATCATTTATATTCTCGCCTTTCTTTAAAATGTAGTCGTCAAACCTGCGCCTTGAGGGCTCAGTAGGAAAGTCAAGATTCATATTGCCGAAAGGTGATAATGCATTTCCAAAAGCGGACAAAGAGTTTGGAGGGCTAACTGCGCCAGAAGATTGAGATGAGGAATTGGTTACTTCAATATTTAGCGGATCACTGTGAAATTCCTTTCCATCAGCTTTAGCAATCGCGGGCCCTATTGTGTAGTTGCCCGGCGAATTTGGTTTTAAGTAATAACTAATAGACACATATTGATCAACCTTTCCATTAATACTGGTCATTCCGCTTTCCTGGTTGGGGCCGCTTACGATTGAAAAATTTTTAAAAGAAGGTGGAGTAATGTTTTCAACGTTCGAAGCATTTGCAACCTTAAACTGTACTTGTAAATAATCGTCTTTACCTATTTTCTTTTGTGGACATATTGCTGTAAAGCTTGCCTGCGCAAATGAAATATTATAACTGCAAATCACCGCAGATAAAACCAAAATAAATAAAAGTTTGGCAGAGCCCTTTAGTAAAAATCTAATCATGCGTACCGTAAATCATGTTGAATATCAAAATTACTGTTTAATAAAACTGAACAGAAGTTAAAAAAACAAGTCGCTGTTAAAAAAATTTTAAATACCTCATGGCAGATCTCCAGGCAGGGGCCTTATGACAATATCTTCAACACATGCCTGCGGAGAAAGAAAAGACGCCGCATAGATCATTTCTGAAATATCATTTACTGCCATAATTCTTGACTGTTTAACGCCGCTTCCTTGCCATGAAGAAGTAAAAACTGCACCAGGATAAACGGCCGTCACTTTGATATTAAAAGGCTTTAACTCCTCACGTAAATTTTTGCTGAACCCCATCAATGCATATTTACTTATACTATAAGAACCACCATTGTTATATGCTTTTAGCGCCGCAATTGAACACATATTAAAAATATGGCCGCTCATGTTTTCAATCATTGGAGGAAGCAATGCTCTTGTTACAAAGTATGCGCTGTATAAATTAGCGGAAATCATTTTTTGAAGGGTGCCATCTTTTTCATTATAAACACTTCCGGGTATAAAGGAACCTGCATTATTGACTAATATATGGGGTGTTATTTTTTGTGATAGTAACCATTTTGCTAATTTGTCCGCCGGGGATTTTTTACTAAGGTCGGCAACAAAGTATTCAATCTTCGAACTGTTATTTTTTCCCTTAATTTCTTTTACAGTTTTTGCAAGTTCCTTTTCATTTCTTGCGCAAATAAAAATGTTATTTCCATGCGCAGCATATTTTACTGCCAACGCTTTTCCCATACCTTTGCTTCCACCCGTTATTACAATATTCATGATTCTAAAGCGTTGAATTATTTTAATGCCAAATAACAAATCTAAACAATCTGTGCAACCTGTTTCTCATAAATATCGCCACTTATTTTTTGATCTTGATCATACGTTATGGGATTTTGACAGTAATGCAAAAGAATCGCTTGCTGAACTGTATACAACGTTTGAGTTGGAATCTAAACTCGTCTCTCCGTTTGAGCTTTTTTATTCTACTTATTTAAAACAAAATACCATTTTATGGGACCGGTTTGAAAAAGGATTTATTACAAGTGAAGAATTAAAATGGAAACGCATGTGGCGTTCCCTGCTCGAATTTAAAATTGGTGATGAAATACTTGCAAAAGAAATGAGCATTAAATTTCTTGAGATTCTTCCTACAAAAAAGAAGGTGTTTGAATATACGTTCGAAATTCTGGATTACCTGGTTCAGAAGGAATATTCGATCCATATCATTACAAATGGTTTTGAAAAAACGCAATGGAGTAAACTTAATAATTCAAATCTCGCCAAATATTTTACTCATGTAATTACTTCAGAGGTTTCAAATTCTATGAAACCCCAGAAGGAAATCTTTGAATATGCTTTGAAAAAAACAAAAGGACATATCAGCGAATGCATAATGATTGGAGACAACTTAAATGCAGATATCCAGGGAGCATTAAATGCAGGAATGGACACAATTTTTGTAAATCATATCAATGCAAATTGTCCTGTGAAACCTACACATATGATTTATCATTTAAAAGAACTGGAATCAATTTTATAGAGCGTCAGGTGAACGTGCTGCTTTGTGAACACTCAATCACCTAAAATTCTTCTGCAACCTCTTCTCCTTCTTCAACGGGAACCAAAGTATCAATAGTTGCCAAAACAGTTACTCCACCTTTTACGTTTTGATTAAGCCTGACATTTAATTCTGCCTCGACAGGCAATAAAACATCAACCCTGCTTCCGAATTTTATAAATCCCATTTCAGCCCCCTGCTCAACAAACTCACCTACTTTAAGATAGTTAACAATACGTTTCGCGACTGCGCCGGCAATTTGCTTGACTAATATTACTGCGCTGTCACTTTTTATTACAACCGAATGCCGTTCATTTTCAGTAGATGATTTGGGATGCCAGGCAACCAGGTATTTCCCTTTATGATATTGGCTATATTCAACTTCGCCGGTCATCGGTATCCTGTTGAGATGTACATTGGCAGGGCTCATAAATATCGAAACCTGTATACGTTTATCATGAAAATATTCCCGGTCAGTTATTTCTTCTATAACCACAACTTTTCCGTCAGCGGGGCATACCACCTGGTGATGTGCGACTGTGAAATCTCTTTTCGGGGAACGAAAAAATGAAATAATAAATACCAGCAGTAAAAGAGTTGTACCAAATATAATCCATGAAACAACTGGCATTGATGCGCTGAAAAAATAGAAGAAAATAATATTAACCGCACCAAAAACAAGGGCGCTTAATGCAATCGATTTATAACCTTCTTTATGAATATTCATGCAGCAAGTTTAACTACAAATATAAAAAAGTGAGTGGGAAGAAAGAGCATTTATTTTAGTACATCACATATATAAAAAATAATATAATGCAACGAAAGGCGTGGCCACAAGCAAAGAATCAAACCTGTCTAAAAAACCGCCATGGCCGGGCATAAGTGATCCACTGTCTTTCACGTTTGCCATCCTTTTCAATTTACTCTCAATAAGATCGCCCGTAGTACCAAAAATTGCACAGCATGATGCAATAATTATCCAGTCTTTATAAGTGTAAAATCCAGTCGAATATCCTACGATGGCAATGGTAACAATGCAAAGTAAAGCCCCACCAATTGTGCCTTCCCATGTTTTCTTAGGCGAAATTTTAGACAATGGTGTTTTGCCAATAAAAGAACCAACGATATATGCCATAGTATCATTTATCCAGAGACAAAAAATAATTCCACAAGGAATTATTTTTAAGACATTATCATCAGCAATACTACAATTCTTAAGTCGCATAAACAGCAGCAACAGAAGGGGGAAGGGTTATATAAACTAATCCCAAAAAACTCAATAGCCTATAGGAAACAGGATTTATTTTTTTTACGAGCTTAATAAATTCGTACCAGCAACCAAAATGAATAACAGTAAAAAGGACTATGAAACTCCACCTGTTCCATAATAATCCTGCCAACATTATGATGACAAATACGATAGCGGTTAAAGTTCTGGTTTTAAAAGTTTGTGAATCAAAAGCCATCAAAAAAAATTAAGATTGTGCCATTGCCCAGTTATGAAAGTCATCATCGGTGTCGTCTTCGACGGCTTTGGCCTTTTGAGCCAAAGAAATTTTCTTCACTTTAGCAAACAGGTAAATAATTAATACCAGCGCAACTATCCCGGCCCATAGAGGAAAGTCCTGTTCAATGTCCTTTTGATTGTGTGCTCCCGGAGAATTCATCATATACAGGACCGTAACCTGGAAACCATTATACAAGAAGTGAAAAAATACGGATAGCCAAATGCTACCGCTGTAATAGAACAAAAGGCCGAGAATAATCCCCAATGCAAAACGCACCAGGAAACCGTAATAAGAAATATGGACAACACTAAAAACAATGGCAGTTAAGATAATAGCGGGCCATGCACTTTTAAACCAACGGGTAAGTACATTTTGAATTCCTGATCTAAAGCAAACTTCTTCAAAAAGTCCCGGCAACAATCCAATTACGATTAAAGAAATAATGTACCTGGGGAAGGAGTTAATATTTATAAGAGCGGCTTCCTGGGCAGCACGCGAATTCTCCATTGCCTTAAACTTCGCAGCCCAGTTTTGTGGAATGGGCAGAATTTTATTTAACTCGGCCAATGCGCCCGATAAAGGGAAAGTTAAAATAAGTATACCCAACAATAAAAAAATTTGACGGTAATTAATGTTGGTATTAAACCCCATAAATTTTGCTGGCTTACGGTAACATATAACTGCGAAAAGGTATACTGAAAGGAAAAACATAAAGAAAGTCGAAATCGCTTGTATTGCCATTACCGCATAATAATATTGTGGTTTTAGCATATCAGTCTCCATAGATAAAATTGGTCTCCCTGTCATCATGAGCCATACAGCCGCAGACAGTAATGTACCTATTACAAGGCCTGCACCAATTAACCCAAGTAAAATGCCCAATTGTGCCGGATAGCTAACGTTTTTAGAATTTCTGTCATTTGTTATCATCTGAAATTTTAAGTGCGTAAATTTACAGCCAATTTTTATAAAGGTGGCAGGTAGCAGGTTTCTACATTAACCAATTACCATTGACCCGATTATTCACAAATTGATAATACACGAAATAGCATGCCTTCAATAGGTAAGATACAGCTCCCGGGATTTCCTTTATTGCTTGCTCCGATGGAAGATGTGAGTGATCCGCCGTTTCGGGCTGTATGCAAAGACAATGGAGCTCATCTTATGTATACTGAATTTATTAGTAGTGAAGGATTAATACGTGATGCTATTAAAAGCAAAAAGAAGCTGGATATTTTTGATTACGAAAAGCCCGTAGGTATTCAAATTTTTGGAGGTGATGAAGACAGTCTCTCAATGGCTGCAAAAATTGTAGATGCTACCAACCCTGACCTTCTCGATATAAATTTTGGCTGCCCTGTGAAAAAAGTTGCTTGTCGCGGCGCAGGTGCAGGTGTATTAAAAGATGTACCGTTAATGGTGCGTTTAACCGAAGCCGTGGTAAAAAGTACATCACTTCCCGTAACGGTAAAAACCAGGGTGGGATGGGATGATAATACCCGCAATATTGAAGATGTTGCCGAACGCTTGCAGGATGTGGGTATACAGGCACTTGCTATCCATGGCCGCACCCGCACACAAATGTATAAGGGTGAGGCGGACTGGACTCTCATTGCGAGAGTAAAAGAAAATCCCAGGATCACTATTCCAATTTTTGGCAATGGTGATATTGATTCTCCGCAAAAGGCTTTAGAATATAAAAATCGTTATGGAGTTGATGGCATCATGATTGGCCGGGCTGCAATTGGCTATCCGTGGATATTTAATGAAATTTCTCATTATGTGAAAACAGGTGAGTTATTACCACCACCCACGGTTGAGGAAAGGGTTGCGGTTTGTAAAAAGCATTTAATAAAATCCTTTGAATGGAAAGGACCGGTAGTCGGTATTAATGAAATGCGCAGGCATTATACTAATTATTTAAAGGGAATGCCCAACATAAAAGAATACCGGCTTAAACTCGTTACATTAAAAGAAGTAGAAGAAATTCTTGAAGTGCTGGATGAAATTGTTGATCAATACAGCGGATATGAATTTGAACGATCAGTAATTCATCTTATTAATTATCATGAGAAATGTGCGGTGTAATCCTGTCGGCACAGCCTTAGCTGTCAGACAGGAACTAACTATATAAATGCAGTCTGACGGCCGACTGCTTATCTTACAGGAATATCCATCGGAGAAACAGAAGAAGAAAATACTTTGGAAAGATTTCCATTTTCATCAACAAGATATTTATAAAAATTCCATGCAGGTGCCTGGTTATTCCAGCCGTTTTTATTTGCATCGCTCAGCCAGTCATAAACAGGTTGTTTATAATTTCCCTTCACATCATCTTTTTTAAAAAGCTGGAAAGTTACACCATAATTTAATTTGCAAAATGCAGCAATTTCATCGTCGCTGCCTGGTTCCTGTGCTCCGAAATTATTTGACGGAAAACCAAGAATAACCAGGTTTTTGTTTTGTAGGTGTAATTGTTCAAGCTCAGTATACTGCGGTGTATAGCCGCACTGGCTTGCAAGATTTACTAATAAAATTTTCTTGCCACGAAATTTTTCAAATAGAATTTCTTCGCCTGTATTTGCAGGGGCCGTTAAAGAATAAAAGCTAACAGGTGCTTTTTTATTTGCTTTATTTTTTGCCACATTAATTCCCGCGCCTGTAATTTTCGAGAATTTCATTCTCAATGGATAGGTATAAGTGATAAGTTTTTTAAGTAATGACATATAAGAAATGACATAAGTGTAAAAGGCGCCATTGAATAATTCTATCCGATTAATTTTTTAAACCACTTCATCTTTCCTTTAAATGGCGGGTATTTTAAAGAAGGGTCGATTAAAGTAGAAGTTTTTAGAACCGGCTTTGCATGTGTAAAAACATCGAATGTATTTTTGCCGTGATAAGCGCCGGTTCCACTGTTCCCGATGCCACCAAAAGGAAAATGCTCATTGGCAAAGTGCCAGACAGTATTATTGATACATCCGCCTCCGAACGGAACTTTTTGCATCCAATCTTTTTGCAGGTTTTTATCTTTTGTAAACAAATAAAATGCTAACGGGTTTTTATTTTGCTGTACCATTTCCATTGCTTCTTCGGTTGTATTAAATGATACCACAGGTAATATGGGGCCAAAGATTTCTTCTTTCATCACTCCATCTTCCATTGATAAATTTATGAGAATAGTTGGTTCAATGTATAAAGAGTCCTCATCCGTTTTCCCGCCATAAAATATTTTTTCTTTTTCTAAATAACTCAACAATTTTCTGAACCGGGTTTCATTAATTATTTTTCCATAATCGTGGTTCGAAGATGGTTCGGAGGTATAAAATTTTTGAATAGTCTCCTTTAGCTCATCCAGTAATTTATTCATCACTGTTTCATGAACAAGAATATAATCAGGCGCAATACACGTTTGCCCTGCATTTAAAAATTTACCCAGAATAATTCTTTTTGCGGCCACCTTTATATCGGCATCGGCATATACAATGCAGGGACTTTTGCCACCAAGTTCCAGTGTAACAGGAACCAAATCTTTTGCGGCAAGCTTATAAATTATTTTTCCAACTGTGGTGCTTCCGGTATAAAAAATATGATCAAATCGAAAATTATTTATCATTTCCGGTACCACCTCAGCTCCGTCACCCTTTATCACTTTGATATAGCTTCCGGAAAACACTTCTTCAATAATTTTGGTAATAATTTTTTCTGTCGCAGGCGCCAATTCTGAGGGTTTTAGAATAACACAATTGCCCCCGGCGATAGCTCCCACCAGCGGAATTAATAATAATTGCAGTGGATAATTCCATGGTGCGATAATTAAAACAACACCTAAAGGATCGCGATATATTTTAGCAGATGAGGGAAATGTCACCAGTCCAGGCGATACTTTTTCAGGCCTCAACCACTTGTGTAAATTTTTGATTGCAGTTTTTATTTCACCCATCAATAAACCTGTTTCTGTTGCCCATGTCTCTTCTTTGCTTTTTTTAAGATCGGCATATAAAGCATCGTTAATTTCATTCTCATATTTTATAATCGCTTTCTTCAAAGCTTCCAGTTGTCTTTTTCTGAATTCCTGGGACAGCGTTGCACCAGTATCATAAAACTTCCGAAGATTGTTGAGAGTCGAATTTGTCTCAGTCATAACAGGTACATTTGCTTCCCCAAGATAATCTCTTTTCAGAATGAGTAATTATTTAGCATAATTAGGATTTAATTATGGACGATAACCAATACATGAAACAGGCGCTGAGAGAAGCTCAAAAAGCTTATGATGCAGATGAAGTGCCCATTGGAGCAGTAATTGTAATGCAGAATAAAATCATTGGTCGGGGTTACAACCAGGTGGAAAAGCTTAACGACTCCACCGCACATGCTGAAATAATTGCACTTACGTCAGCCTTCAATTACCTGGGTTCAAAATATTTGCCGGAGGCAACTATGTATGTTACAATAGAACCGTGTGCGATGTGCTGTGGTGCATTGTACTGGAGCAAAATAGGGAAATTAATATACGGAGCTGCCGATCCAAAACACGGGGGACTTGGAAAAGTGCTGCTTCATCCCCGTACTGAAATTATTGGCAACATTTATGCGGCGGATTGTGTTGCGTTGATGAAGGATTTTTTCGAAAAAAAAAGATAAACCGTTTCATCAGATTTCGCAATGAGAAAATTAATTCATCGCAATCATGCATTGCAACAGATAGTAAGTAAATTTGTAATAATATATCGTTCACTATTAAATCATAAATTATGGCATTTACATTACCGGCTCTTCCTTATAGTTTTGATGCGCTTGAGCCACACATTGACAAAGAGACTATGCAAATTCACCACGATAAACACCACCAGGCATATGTTGACAACCTTAATAAAGCAATTGCAGGCACAGAAAATGAAAGTAAGACATTGGAAGAATTACTTGCAAGCGCAGGTAAGATAAGTCCCGCAGTTCGCAATAATGGCGGTGGTCATTGGAATCATAGCTTTTTCTGGGAAATTTTATCCCCAGATGGTGGCGGCAAGCCCGAAGGAAAATTAGCAAAAGCCATTGACGATTCATTTGGCTCATTTGATGAAATGAAAGAAAAATTTAACACAGCAGGTGCTACTCGCTTTGGAAGTGGATGGGCATGGCTGGGCGTTCTTAATGGCAAACTCGCTATTTGCTCAACGCCTAACCAGGATAACCCTCTAATGGATGTGGCTGATTGCAAATGCAAGCCAATTTTGGGTTGCGATGTTTGGGAGCATGCATACTACTTAAAATATCAAAATAAAAGGGCTGATTACCTGAAAGCTTTCTGGAATGTGGTAAACTGGCAGAAGGTGAATGAGCACTTTACCCATGCTACTTCACCTGCAGAAAAAGCCGTGGCATAAGTTTGCTTGAAATATTTTCAAAAGCTGTAACAATATAAGTGTTGCAGCTTTTTTGCGTATAAGCATTATTGTTATGGAACAGGGTCATGGCCATGCCCGCCCCATGGGTTACAACTGGCAATCCTTTTTATCGTAAGCCACAATCCCTTTAGTGGGCCGTATTTTTTTAATGCCTCTATTCCGTATTGTGAGCAGGTAGGGGTGTACCTGCAGGAAGGACCAAGCCATGGAGAGATGATTAGCTGGTACACCTTGATAACGCCAATAAAAGGCATGGATAATATTTCTTTTGTGGTCTTCACTAAATTTTAGGTGGCAAAGGTATTATACAAGTCGCAGAATGGCAGCCTAAAAGCCAGAAATTGCCCCCGAGTTGGAACTGAATTCTTCTGTTAATTCTAAATTTCAGAAATTATTAATTACTCATTTCATATCCTCGGGCAAACCCCTTATCTTTGCGCCAAATTTGGGAAAGGTATGGTTTTAAAAGGCATGAAATCTTTATTGGTAGCGGCTTTCAGTGTTTTTTTACTTTCGTTTTTTAATGTCACATTTGCGCAGGAAAAGAAGACGTTTGATGCCAATGAAGTTATTTTTGGCCACGTAATGGATGCGCATGAATTCCATTTTTTTTCTTATAAGGGAGATGATGGAAAGCAACATGAAGCTTCCATACCACTACCGGTAATTTTGTATTCAAAAGAAAGAGGATTTGACTGTTTTATGTCTTCGCATTTTCATCATGGGGAAGAAGATTACAATGGTTACAGACTTATTACTACGGAAAAAATAGAGGAATTAAAGTTAGATCCAAAAAAATATACTGCCGGTGATATTGTTGCTATAGATGCCGGCGGCAACATAGATACTTCTATAAAGGTTTATGACATATCACTTACCCGCAATGTTGTGCAAATGATAATTGCACTTAGCCTGCTTGTACTGATTATGGTAAGTGTTGCAAAACGATATAAGTCAGGTCAGGGCATAAAAACTGCTCCTAAAGGATTGCAAAATCTGGTGGAACCTATCATAACTTTTGTTCGTGATGAAGTTGCCAAGCCAAATTTGGGCACCCGGTATCAAAAATATTTCCCTTATTTGCTAACCGTATTCTTTTTTATTTTAATCAATAATCTTGTAGGGCTGATTCCCGGCTCAGCCAACGTTACCGGCAATATTGCTTTTACAATGGTTCTGGCTGTTATTTCTTTTATTGCCATATTGCTTAGCACAAAAAAACATTACTGGAGTCACATCTTCTGGCCTCCTGTTCCGCATGGGATTAAAATTATATTGATCCCTGTTGAAATACTGGGAATTTTTACAAAGCCTTTTGCTTTAATGATACGTCTTTTTGCAAATATGATTGCAGGGCATATCATAATTATTAGTCTCGTTTCATTGATATTTATCTTTGGCGCATTAAACGCATATGTAGGATGGGGATTTTCCCCTCTTTCTATTCTTTTTGTAGTTTTTATTTATTTAATAGAATTATTAATAGCATTTTTGCAGGCATACATTTTCACCATCCTTACCGCTGTATTTATCGGACAGGCTTTTGAAGGAAGTGATCATGACGTTGATGGACATGAGGATGCAGTAATTGTTTAACCATTTTTTTCTTAATTATAAAACAAGTATATGGATTTATTGAATGTTATTTTAAGCGTAACTCCCTGGGCAAATGCAGGTGGAGCAATTGGTGCCGGATTGGGCGCAATTGGGGCAGGTATTGGTATCGGGCAGATTGGTAAAGGTGCGGTAGAAGCTATTGCACGCCAGCCGGAAGCATCAAATGATATTCGTGCCAATATGATCCTTATGGCGGCATTAGTGGAAGGGGTGGCTCTTTTTGCTGTTATTGTGGGTATCCTTGCGATGTTCGTTTAGAAGAAAGTTTAACTGCGCTCATGCTATTAACACGGAGTGCAGTAATTGTCCCATGCCCCGGGGATTAACAGGTTAATTAATAATTTCTCTCCTGGTGGGGCGGGGGAGATAAAAGATTTTTTTTATGCAGTTACTTACACCAGGATTCGGATTGATATTTTGGACCTTGTTGTCTTTTGTCATCGTATTTTTTGTTTTGAGAAAATTTGCCTGGAAACCCATATTGAATTCATTAAATGAACGTGAAAAGGGAATTGCTGATTCACTGTCTACAGCTGAAAGAATAAAAGCAGAAATGGCTGAATTAAAGAGTGAGAATGAGGTGTTACTTGCCAAGGCAAGGGAAGAAAGAGCCCAAATGATGAGGGAAGCTAAGGAGACCCGTGATAAGATCATCAGCGAAGCAAAAGAACAGGCAAGGCAGGAAACAAATAAAATTATTACGGATGCCCAGGCCGTTATTAACCAACAAAAAATGGCTGCGATAACCGATCTCAAAAACCAGGTGGGGAATTTAGTAATTGAGGTAAGTGAAAAAGTATTGCGCAGGGAACTAAACAATAAAGAAGAACAGGAAAAATATATACAACAGTTAGCTGCAAATGTTGATATGAATTAGCAGGTAAATTCAAAATCAGGTTTAAGAATGCAAAATTCCCGTTTAGCACAACGTTATGCAAAAAGCCTTATCGACCTGGCAAGGGAGAAAGATCAGCTTGAGCCGGTGCATGATGACATCATACTGCTGGACGCAGTATGCAAGCAAAGCCGGGAATTTGTGGTGATGCTTAAAAGCCCTATAATTAATGCTGATAAGAAACATAAAATTATTGACGCGGTAACTAAAGACAGAATTTCAAAATTTACCCAAACTTTTATAAAACTTCTTGCGAGCAAAAACAGGGAATCTCATCTACCTGAGATTATTACCTCATTTATTGAGCAATACAACCAGATTAACGGAATTCACAAAGTAACGCTTACAACAGCAATCCCTGTAACGGATGAAATAAAAAATTCGTTCATTAATAAAATAGAATCCGCTGCTTCAATAAAAAATATACAACTTCAAACTATCGTGAATGAAAAGCTGATTGGTGGCTTTATGCTCGAAATAGAAGGAAAGCTCGTGGATGCAAGTATTTTAAGAGATCTTAATGATGTAAAAAAACAATTTGCCAACAACGATTACATTCACAAATTGAGGTAACACATTATGCAGAAGGAATAGAAGTTATTTCAGTCTGCTTCGTAATTCCTTTCCTGATTTTTTTCCCGTTGAATATCCCTTCAAGAAGAATTTCCCCCTGCGAAGGTTTTGCAGGACGGTCAATGTTTTTATCTTCCGAAACTAACTGAAGTTTCCATAATTTATTTCCTTCTGCTGGATGCAGCATGATTTTTTCATTAGTGTTTTTATCGGTGCCGGCATCAAAGGGCAACTCAGTTACTAAAGTTTTAACGACGGAATATTGTTTCCCGTTTTTCCAGGCATGTAACCAATCTATATCACCTGTCGATTCTACATAAATTATATTTATTGTATCAGCCGGAGTAAGCGAATTTCCGTTTGCATCAACTGCGATATTGCCAGGCAAATGTACCCGGTACGTAGCGTAAACATTTTTAACAACCTGGTTGGATTGTGCACATGATAATAAACTTACTCCCAGCAAGACATAGAAAAACAGGAATTTTATATCAGGAACTATAAAATTTTCTCCGCACTTTGATATGACACTTGATTTCAATCGATAATGTTATTGCTTTACTACCTTGTTTAAATAGACTTTACCATCTACAACAGTTCTCAATAAATAGATTCCTGAGCTTACGTTGCTGCCCGAAAGGTTCACCTGAAGGTCGCTGGAGTTTCCATATTCTTTATAAAAAATTCTGGCTCCCACAGTATTCAGCAATTCAACTTTTATACTCTGTTGAGGAGTTTTAGCAAGCATAACATTTATAATATCGTGGAACGGATTGTTTATTATATACACCCGCTGAGATACACCAGGGTTTTTAACAAGTATCGTCGAACTATACGTAAACCTGCCATCTTCATCAATCATTTTCAACCGGTAAAAATTCAACTCATTAACACGCTTATCGGTAAAATTATAAGCTCGTAATGAAGAACTGTTGCCTGTCGCTTTTATCATTCCGATTGAATAAAAACTACTGCCGTCTGCCGATTTTTGAATTTCAAAAGTCTTAAGATTATGTTCTGAACTCGTTTTGAAATTTAAAAGCACACTATTGTTATTGAGGTTGCCATCAAACGAAAGAAGTGTCACAGGCAACACTACATTTATATCGATCAGGAAAAATTTGGAAAATCCTGTGAATGATGCAGTAAATAAATATCCCGTTCCATAAGCAGCGAAAGAAGTTGTTCCGATAGTTGTATTGGCTGCATTCGCAGATGCAATATCCGGGGCAATTGTCTTAACGATTTTTAAATTAGCCGGATTTTTGCCCGCCAGTTCAGCTGCCGTATAATATAACCCGATTGTATAAGATGCGCCGGCATTCGCAGTCGGTGTAACTTCAAAAATCTTTTGTGATCGTGTACCGCCGAAGAATGATTGCCATGTATCGCCGGCTTCAAATATGTTAGAAGTAACGCAACTCAAATTAGCCGATGATCCTGAAATTGTGTTTAAAAGGTTACCTGTAGCTGAAGAATAAAAATAGTAGGTACCATTGTTGGGGATGTATTCGGTTTTATTATGATTTAAAACTGAGTCCACCGGCTTTACTGTGGGTACATTGTCATTATCTGTTATGGTAAATGTGTATGATAAACTGCCAGGAGCAGCAACTGCATTTGTACCACCTCCAATACTGTAAGTGAGCGTAAATGATTTGTCAACTTCAGTTTCTGCATCATTATATATTCTTATAGTAATGGATTGAGCTGCAGTCGAGGCATTTGCAAACGTAAGAACATTTGATGGTGCCGCGAAGTTACCGTTCGTTGTAAAATCATAGTCAACACCCTGGGTTGCAGTACCAGACCCCGTTAGTGTTACATTTGCATTACCTGCAGGTGCAGCATCTATATTCATATTTATTACATAGTCTTTATAGGAGCGGCATCCGGTTGTAGTTACCGTAGCCTCGGGCTGATAGTTATAATTAGATGCAAATCTCACATAAGGAGTTGTAAGTGGTATTACAGCGGTCCACAATCCTCTTCCATGTGTGGCTGCAGCCACTGTACCGTCACCTTTCCTATATTTCAACATATCGGTTCGTACAATAGGAAACGTTGGATCCTGGGTCCAGACTGTTGAAGCCCCATTTAAATTGGTGGTCTCATAAACACCCATCTCGGTAGCAAGTATTGCCTTTGTATTGTCGTCAGGGTAAAAAATGGCCCATCTCACAGGAATATCGGGAAAATTACCGGTAACGTTTGTCCAGCCACTGGATCCGCCGCCGGTGGTAGTTACCCAGATATGGTTCGTCGCTCCATAATTTGAAAAAGTTGCCAGAAGATTGTCGTCGCTCGTTCCAATCGCAACACACGAAACCGTTGATGCAGGCATTCCGGTGCCGATAATATTAGTGAAAGTAGGCGTTGCGGTATTGGCGTTATCCACCTGGACAATCCTTCCACTGGACGTACCAAAGAAAACCCTGTTCGCTGTATAGGGAGAAACTGCTACATGCCTGATCGTGCCATTCAGCGTAGTATTTGTAATAGGTGTAAATGTGGCTCCGGTTTGGGGATTGTCCCATCTTATATATTGATTAGTGGATCCCGAAGCATACATCTTATTAAGCACATTATCATAATCTGTAGGATTAATAAACTGGCCCACAGAAGAAGAATAGTCAACAGAGCTCCATGTGGCCCCGCCATTTGTACTTCTACGATAGGTATTGTACACATAAGAACCAAATTGGTATTGCGGCTGATCCTGGTCAATTTGTACGAAAGCACCATCGCCACCAGTGACTTCAACACTACTGCCAAGGCCGGCATTGCTCAATTGGTTTACACCATTATCCTGGGCTCCTGCAAGAAAATAATTTGTACTGGTAGGATGAATCGCACAAGAATAGAATTGTTTTATCCGCAGGCCGGCATTTCTATCCGTAAAGGTTGCTCCATTGTCATTTGAATAAAATATACCGCCGTCGCTGCCTACCAATACCTGGGTGCCATCCCAAACGGCTGTTTGCTGGTCAGCATGAATATAACTCAAACCGGATCCAACCCATTTTGAAACCTGCGACCAGGTCTTTCCGCTATCAACCGACCGGTAACAATTTAAACCGCCAGCTAAAACATTTTTCGCGTTAAGCGGGTCCACAATCAAGGCAAGATTATACCACGCCTGTCCACTGCTTAAATCATTTGTGCCTGACGCAGCCGGCGGTGAAGTGGCAGTTGCTGCCCAATGCTTGCCGCTATCAAGTGACCTGTATATTGCAGGAGTTTGATAAGAGGAATTAGAAGCAAGAACATACAGGACGCTATCAGATACGGTCAATTCACAATTATATTGAACGTTGGGGAAAGCTGTTGTTGGAGCGGTCCAGGTGGCTGAAGTAACGGTGGCCGGATTATTAGTAAAGCGATAGCCTGCCGGATTGGCGCTATAATATCCATTATAATATCCGCAAACAATATGCATTGAGCCATTACTGCTCAATTTCATTTCTGTTACGGCCGTATTCAGTCCGGTTGGTGTAATATTGGTCCAACTGGTTCCTCCATTGATTGAACGTTGAATTCCTTTGCCTGCAGATTGCGTAGCGACATATACATTGCCGGCCACATCGCATATAATTTTGGATACATTCCCAAACGTCGTTGTATTAGCCAAAAGATTCCACGTAACTCCATGGTCTATACTTTTCCATATTCCGCCACCTCGTACAGCATCAGAATTAACCGTTTTTTCCCCTGTTCCAAAATACATTATATTGTTATTTGTAGGATCCTGGCATATGCTTCCGATAGCCAGGTTAGAAAGGAAATCATTTACCGGGGTCCATGTCGCGGGAGCGGCAGATATATTTGTTGTCTTCCATATCCCTCCATCAACTCCCCCCACCCAAACTGTATGATGTGTTGCATCCGAAAGATCCACCCAAATGGCCCTTATGCGGCCGCTGGTTACGCCGCCTCCTGAACGGGTATTACCATTACTTGGCCCCGTAGCATCCGAGTTCGGCCCACGCTCCGTCCATGTAAGTGCGGAAATATTATCAGGAGAGTTTGGTGAATAGGCAATTCTTTGACGCCTCAACTTTAAATCCTCGTAAGCGCTTATTAACCTGTTTTTGGGAATGTAGCCTAAGGCGACATCTTTAGTTAATTCAAATTCTAATTTCTGCGCTTCCGCTATTCCATCTTCATTATCCACAATGCCATTTTCATCCTCATCATTTGACTCTGGAACGCTAACAGATTCCCTTTGGTTTACTTCTGCTCTATTATAAATAAAATTCCATGTTAAAAGAATAATTGATAAGGATACGAAAAAGAAAAAAATAAGTTTTCTCATAGTAAGTAATTTGGTTGATAAAAGTAAACAATAATAACATACGCCAAATACTCAAAATTCATTATTTTTTTATTGTAAAATCAACCTATCGGGTTGCTACATATTTCGAAGAGCAGAATATTTAGTCTCTCTTTTTTGTTACTACATCCATCTTACTTTACCTTTGCAACCTCGAAAAAAATAAACTTAAACTAATATTATGGTTGATATTAAACCGGATGAAATTTCAGCAATCCTTCGCAGCCAGCTTACAAATTTTAATGTTGAAGCCAATCTTGAAGAAGTAGGAACTGTGTTACAAATAGGGGATGGCATTGCCCGTATTTATGGACTAAACAATGTAAACTCAGGTGAGTTGGTTGAATTTGAAAACGGCGTAAAAGCCATCGCACTCAATCTTGAAGAAGATAATGTGGGTGTGGTACTAATGGGTGACAGTGGCGATATCAAGGAAGGAGGCACTGTGCGCCGTACCGGTAAAATTGCTTCCATAAAAGTAGGAGATGGACTTGCCGGCAGAGTAATTAATACACTTGGTGAACCTATTGATGGAAGGGGACCAATCACGGGTGAGCTTTTTGAAATGCCGCTTGAGCGTAAGGCTCCGGGCGTGATATTTCGTGAGCCTGTAAAGCAACCTTTGCAAACCGGGATCAAAGCGATTGACGCCATGATCCCTATTGGCCGCGGTCAGAGGGAATTGGTAATCGGCGATCGTCAAACAGGTAAGAGCGCCATTTGTGTAGACACTATTATCAATCAAAAAGAATTTTATAAAGCAGGAAAACCTGTTTATTGTATATATGTTGCTATTGGTCAAAAGGCCTCTACTATTGCCAATGTGATGAAAGTGCTGGAAGACAATGGAGCGATGGAATATACAACGATTGTGGCAGCATCCGCTTCCGACCCCGCACCTCAGCAATTCTATGCTCCCTTTGCAGGTGCAGCTATTGGTGAATTTTTCCGCGACACCGGCCGCTCTGCATTAATTATTTATGATGATTTAAGTAAGCAGGCTGTGGCATATCGTGAAGTATCTCTTTTATTAAGAAGACCCCCGGGACGGGAAGCTTATCCGGGTGATGTGTTTTATTTGCATAGTCGTCTTTTGGAAAGAGCAGCGAAAATTATTTCTAAAGACGAGATAGCGCAAAAAATGAACGACCTTCCTGAAAACATCAGGCATCTTGTAAAAGGAGGAGGTTCATTAACGGCACTTCCCATCATAGAAACACAAGCTGGTGACGTTTCTGCATATATTCCTACCAACGTAATTTCTATCACCGACGGACAGATATTCCTGGAGGGTAATTTATTCAATGCAGGTATTCGTCCTGCTATTAATGTGGGTATTTCAGTAAGCCGTGTGGGCGGTAATGCGCAGATAAAATCGATGAAAAAAGTGGCAGGTACTTTAAAACTCGACCAGGCATTGTACCGCGAAATGGAAGCCTTTTCAAAATTTGGCGGTGACCTCGATGCTGCTACCAAATCGGTTTTGGATAAGGGAGCAAGAAATGTTGAGGTTTTGAAACAACCCCAATTCTCTCCGTATGCGGTGGAAAAACAAGTAGCCATAATATATTTGGGCACAAATGGACTGATGAGCAGCGTCCCGGTCAAAAATATCCAGGATTTTGAAGAACAATTTTTATTGGAAATGGAAAATAAACTTCCTGAAGTTTTAGCTGAATTTAAAAAGGGTAATCTACCTGAAGATGGAATTAAAAAAATGGTTGACCTGGCAAAGGAAATCATGCCACAGTTTAAATAATCAATTAATTAATTTTTTTAAATATGAAGAGGCTGTCTCATAAGGTAGGCAGCCTCTTTTTATTATTAGAAGTTACGGGCGGACTTATTTACAGGATGTAGATAAAAAGGCAAGGATAAAGTCCATGATATTTTTAACTTAGTTGTATGTCAAAACGTATACTGAGTGGGCTTTCAAAGCCTACCATCAACAACAGGGAATGCTTCTTCCCCCTTCACTGGATGAACTGATCGGGACGGCCAAAAATTGCTTCGGTCAGCCTTGATAAATCGACAGGCTCATTGCCTTTTACTATCAATGGACGGTAAGTGTAAAAGACCCTGAAAATGATCCCATCACTTATAAATGGAATTTAGGTAACGGTACAACGAAGGAACATCAACACCACAACTGAATTATACTTACACTACCCCAGGTGATTATAGGGTTTCTGTTACCGCAAAAAATTCACATAGCGATTCAGCAATGAGTGAGGCCGTTGAACTGTACGCCGGCAACGAAGCCCCTGTTGTAGATATTCAGCTTAACAGTACAAACAAATCTTTCTACCTGCCCGGCAAGCCTGTTACAGATGCGGCTTTTTTCATTTTATTTTTTGCGTAGAAATAATTTATGAGCAATACTACAATTAAGATAACGAGGCCGAAAAACTCACGGGTTTCTTCAATCCATGGCTTTTCTGCTTTCATGGTTTCTGCAATATTTTCTTCATGATGTTTTGTTATCCAGTCAATCAAACCGTTTGTATCAAATACCTTGTAGGTTGCGTACACTGCATACACCGCGATGCCAATCAGGTAAGCGGTTGGATAAAATTTATTCCTGAACGCAAACCAGCACATCAGTGCAGCATATAAATATATCGGCATCCAGACATATGGATCGGGATCGTTGTATTGCAAAGCAGCAAATACAATAAATACAAAACAAAAAAAGATGTTGAAGATTTTCATATCCCAGAATTAAATATTGGCAACCTGATAGTAAACTTGCTTCCCTCTCCCTCTTTGCTTTGGACTGTTATATCTCCAGCATGCGCTTTAATAATATCATAGCTTAACGACAATCCCAATCCGGTTCCTTGCCCTGTTGGCTTGGTAGTAAAGAAGGGTTGAAAGATTTTATCGACGATATTTTTTGGAATACCATTACCGTTATCCTTAACCGTTAGTTCAATCGCGTTATTTAATTTCTTAGTTGTTACTGAAACCGTTGGTTCAGAGCTGGCAGCTTGTTGCATTGATTTTTCGTTCACCGCATAAAATGCATTGTTGTAAAGATTTAATAAAACCCTCCCAATATCCTGGGGGATGACATTGATTTTATTAATGCTTTCATCGAAATCAGTTTTCATTGTTGCATTGAAGCTCTTATCTTTAGCCCGAAAACCGTGAAAGCTTAATCGCAAATATTCATCAGCAAGTTTATTGATGGCAGTCGGTTCTTTTTGAGAGGAAGTGCTTTTTGAATGCTGAAGCATATTTTTTACAATGGCATCTGCACGTTTGCCATGATGATTTATTTTCTCTTCGTTTTCTATTACATCATCTGCTATCAGCTTTATCTCTTTCGTATTTCCCTTTTCGATTTCCTCTTTCATTTCCAAAAGCAATTCTCTGTTCACTTCAGAAAAATTATTTACAAAGTTTAGGGGGTTTTGAATTTCATGGGCTATGCCTGCAGTGAGCTCACCAAGGGACGCCATTTTTTCTGATTGGATTAATTGAGCTTGGGCAGATTTTAAGCTATCATACGACTTTTCAATTTTTAATTTTGCGTGTTTTTTATGTAAATTGTTTCTGTATAATAACAGTGCGATAACAAGAAGCACAAATGCGCCTGCAATCAGAGAGTATATAATGATTCTACTTTTTAAATGTTGCTGGTGCTTCTCTATCTCCTGCTCTCTTAACTGTTCAATAAACAGTCCAACGTTCTGGAATTCTTTATGCCTGTCAGTATTATATATACTGTCTTTTAAGGTATTGTTTAATGCCAGGTATTTCAATGCGCTATCGGTATTATCTTTCGCTTTATAAATTTCAAACAAAGTGGCAGACGCAGTTAAAAGAATTTTTGGAATTGAGATAGAGTCCCATTTATCAGTAATAGCTTTCGCATAGTGAAGGGCAGAATCTAAATTATCCGTTCTCTTGTACAACGTAGCGATACTATTGTAAATATCTAATGTATCTTTTGAGATATCGTTTTCTATTGCAAGCCGGATGGCCGTTCTATAATTTTCCATTGCTTCTTTATATCTTCCCTGCTTAGCCTGTATTGTTCCAAGAAGGTAAACAGGAAAGTTCCAACTTGCGCCGTTATAAAGTAGGTTGCCATCGATTGATTTTCTTGCATAAAATTCTGCAGAATCTAAAACATCTAAATATTGATATATATTTCCAATTTCAGCAATGACGGTCGCTTTCATTGTGTTGTCTTTTAACACAGGTGAGAGTTTGCCATCCTTTTCGTATATGAATTGTTTTGCAGTAAAAGCTTGTGATAAAGCATTGGTATAATCGCCTGCATCCCGATATGTAGCCATAAGGTACATGTGTGTATTGGTAATATTTTCTTTATCGCCCACATCTTCATAGATATGAAGAGCTTTAAAAAATAAAACTATGGACTGGCTGTAATTTCCGATGACGCGATTAAAGGAACCTAAAATTAGAAGGCCTTCTGCTTCGCCCTGTTGATAGTCTATAAATGTCGCAAGCAAGATCGCCTTTTGCACATAGCTTACAGCTGAATCAGTATCTTTTTTTGAGCCATACCCTATAAAAAACTTTATATAAGACCTGGCGATATCATAAAGTAAGTTAACCTTAGCAGTATTGCTTTCTTCCATGGAAAGTCTCTGTTTGAGACTATCCCGGTTGTCATTTTTTTGACCAAAGCCTTCTTGGAATGAAACCAAACATAGAATATATAAAAGAAATATTTTTTTCATCATTTAAATCAGGGGTAATTGAATAATAAATTCCGTGCCTTCCCCTTCTTTAGTTTCCACTTTTATTTCTCCACCGTGAGCTTTTACAATATCATAGCTTAAACTCAAACCCAATCCTGTTCCTTGTCCTGTTGGTTTTGTGGTAAAGAAGGGTTGGAAGATTTTATCAACTATGTTTTGGGGGATGCCATTGCCATTATCCTTTACATGAATTTCAACTTTACCATCCAATCTTTTTGTACTCACAGAAACTGTTGGCTCATAACCTTCTACTTGTTGTTTCCTTTTTTCATCAACTGCATAAAATGCATTGTTATATAAATTCAATAACGCTCTCCCAATATCTTGCGCAACGATGTTTATTTTACTAATACTTTCATCAAAGTCAGTATTGATAGTTGCATTAAAAGATTTGTCTTTTGCCCGGAAACCATGATAACTCAATCTCAAATATTCATCTGCAAGTTTGTTGATGTCCGTTGGTTCCTTCTGCGAAGAGCTGCTTCTTGAATGCTGCAGCATATTTTTTACAATCGCATCGGCACGCTTGCCATGATGATTTATTTTTTCATTGTTTAAAAAAATGTCATTAAGTATTTCATCCTGCTCTTCACTTTTTAGTTTTGCCTTTTCACTTTTTAATTCTTCAATCAATTCATTATTTACTTCAGAAAAATTATTTACAAAATTTAACGGGTTTTGTATCTCATGAGCAATGCCTGCTGTTAGCTCACCAAGTGAAGCCATTTTTTCGGAGTGGATAAGTTGAGCCTGGGTAGATTTTAATTCCGTATATGCTTTTTCTATTTGTTTTGCCTGTTCCAATTCTTTTTCTCTTGCCCGTTCACGTTCTTTATTAATTAGTCTCTTGCGCTGGTACCGGTCTAATAAAAATATGACTGCAATAAAACATACCCCATAGAAAGAATATGCCCACCAGGTACGCCACCACGGAGGGTTGATGATGATAGAAATGGAAGCACCCTTTTCATTCCACACACCATCGTTGTTTGTACCTTTTACTCTAAAAGTATAGGTGCCCGGATCAATATTAGTATATCCAACATAATGCCTTGATCCGGTATACACCCAGTCCTTATCAACTCCTTCCAGTTTGTAAGCATACTGGTTTTTAGCAGGATTAAAATAGCTCAATGCAGAGAATTCAAAAGAGAAATAATTCTCATCGTAATCCAAAACAATTTCTTTTAGTTCATTAGCGCCTTTTACAAGGCTATCGAACAGTTTAAATTGGGTAATAACTATAGGGGCTATATGACTGTTTGGTTTAATTTGGAGGGGGTCGAAAAAATTAAATCCGTTGATACCTCCAAAATATAATGTACCATCTTTACCCTTACAACTGGCACCCCGTTCCTTTATACCTGCTGCAAAAATATTTCCCTGCAAACCATCTTTATAATCGTAATTAGTAAAAGTTTTGGTGGCAGGATCAAATCGTGAAAGGCCATTGCGGGTGCCCAGCCAAAGATGCCCAATGTTGTCTTCTATAATAGAAAAAACAGTAGTGCCTGCCAGCCCGTCTTTGTCAGTATAAGTTTTAAAACTTTCTTTTTTGTAGTCAAAATAACTTAAACCTCCTGCCCATGTGCCAAGCCAAAGATTTCCTTTTGGGTATTCGTAAAAACTATATACAAGATTAGAACTGATGCTGGCCGAATCATGGGGATCATGTTTATAGTGGGTGAAGTGTCCGGTTTTCATATTTAATTTATCGGTTCCCCTGCTGCCATGGCCAATCCATATATTATCTTTTGAATCGGCAAAAATAGTTGTTGCAGTACCATCACTGATGCCTTCAGGATTTTTGGGGTCATAATACCAGGAGACAAATTCACCTGTTTTCTCATTAAAACTTCTAATTCCGTTTCCGGTTCCTAACCAAAGAAGGCCCTGATTGTCTTCGGCAATAGATAAAATCACCCGATTATCACTAGTATAGTGTGTAAACTCACCTGTTTGCTTATTTAATTGCGATAATACATCTCCATTGCCTATCCAGAGGTGTCCATGCCTGTCTTCTAACATTGCGTTAATGGCATCATACTTCAATGTTTTTGGATTGGCGGGACTGTGCCTGAAACGAGTAAATTGATTGGTTCTTTTATCCCAGCGATTCAATCCTCCTTCATAAGTACCTATCCAAATTATACCTGCTGAATCTTCCACTATTGCTGTGACCTGGTTATTGCTTAAAGAGTTAATATCTTTTGGATTGTGCTGTCTAAGTCCAAATGCTTTTTTATTCAGATTTGCTTTATTAAGTTTTGCACCCCACGCAGCGTCCGATGAAATTCCAACCTTCGAAGCGGCCCATAAAATTCCAGCCTTGTCAATCTGGAGACAATAAATATAATCAGAACTTAAACTGTTAGGATCGTCAGGGTTGTGGAAATAAGAAGTAAAAATGGTACGGTCCCGGTTAAGCTTATTTAATCCCTTGTCGGTACTAATCCATAAATTTCCATCCTGGTCCTCTTTGATACCGTTTCCAAACCAAAACACCAAATTGTTACTGCTGATAGAATGAATATTTCCGGGATCGTTCCGGTAACGTTTAAATTTCCTTGTTTTTTTATCAAAACTGTTTAATCCATCATTGGTTGCTATCCACATAACACCAGCCCGGTCCTCCATTACCGATATTACAATATTGCTGCTTAAACTGTTTGGATTACCCGGATCATTGCGGTAAGATTTTATCCTAACATCTGAAAGTTGGCCTGCTTTTGCCTGAGTTAAGTTTATTTCGTGTAAACCAGTATTACTTCCTACCCATAATGTACTGTTTGAGTCTTTATAAATACACCATATAGTATTATTAGTATTATAACTGGTTTGATCGCCCCGCAAGTCGTGATCAAAATTCTCCTCCAAAAACTTTCCTGTTTGCCTATCGAAGCGACATAGCGCACCTGAGGCACCTCCAACCCACATCATCCCATCGCTGTCTTCGTTAATAGCAGAAATAGTTGGGTCAGAGAACTTTGCATCGGGAGATGGTTTGTAACGGGTAAATTTTTCAGTGGCTCTGTCAAACTTACACAAACCTTCGAACGTTGAAACCCAGATCGTACCATATTTATCTTCAAAAATGGTAAAGATAAAATTTGTAGAAAGAGAGCTGGAGTCAAATGGATCAAACTGGTATTTGGTAAAAGAATAAGCATCGTACTTATATAATCCATCAAATGTACCAAACCACATAAAGCCTTTACTGTCCTGCAGCATGGCTGTTACATTTTCATTCAGAAGCCCTTCTTCGATGCCAATATGGTCAAAACGTAAACTTTCGGTTTGGGCATTGCTTTTGGGCGTAATACTAAAAAGTAAAAGCAGGTACAGTATCGTTGTTGTATAAATAGCTTTCATTGTATCATAACTTATGTGCAAGAAAATTTATATAAACGTTTTACTAATTAAAGGTGCTGCGGCAGATGAATTATAAACTCTGCGCCCATGCCTTCCTTCGTCTCTACTTTTATTTCTCCGCCATGAGCTTTTATAATATCGTACGCTAAACTTAAACCCAATCCTGTTCCCTGCCCTGTGGGTTTTGTAGTAAAGAAGGGTTGAAAGATTTTATCAACTATGTTTTGCGGAATACCATTGCCGTTGTCCTTTACCGTTATTTCAATTTTGTCACCTGTTTTTTTGGTAGTTACTGAAACTGCCGGTTCATAATATTTAGGTTGTTGTTTCTTTTTTTCAAGGGCAGTATAAAAGGCATTGTTGTATAGATTCAATAATACTCTTCCAATATCCTGTGGAACGATATTTATTTTTCCTATGCTTTCATCAAAATCAGTTTGTAAGGTTGCATTTAACAACTTATCTTTTGCCCGCATACCATGATAACTCAATCTTAAATATTCATCTGCAAGTTTGTTGATGTCGATTGGTTCTTTTTGAGAAGTGCTGCTTCGTGAATGCTGAAGCATGTTTTTTACAATAGCATCGGCACGCTTGCCATGATGATTTAT
>CAWCUN010000018.1:0-4321 GCA_963798665.1 uncultured Chitinophagaceae bacterium
ATCGATTGGTTGACGTTAGAACAGGGATACTTTAATTGAATATTCAAAAGCTACTTTACCGGTTGCCAAAAAGGGCTTTCATCCCGTTTTAAGTGCGTGGTAAGTCTTGTTTTGATCCTGGTTTCTACGTGTATCAGCCACACGTCGCTGCAGGGTGATTTGAAATATTAGTCCATTTTTTCCCATCTGCTTCCTGTATGTAAATGTCATCATTGCCTTCCCTGTTTGAATAAAATAGCAGCCTGCCATCATTGAACCAGGAGAAAGCATAGTCCACCGCTTTATTGCAGGTGAGGTTCTTAAGATTTTCGCCATTGGCATCCATTGTATATACCTCAAAATTTCCATCCCTCGTAGTCATGAACCCTAAACTACCTGATGGCTGCTCCAGCCTGCTCCACGTTCTTGTATTATTCGGCTCCCATTTATTTGGCGTGTATTTAAAGCTGTTCGATAGAACCGTGCCATCAGCAAATTTTTCAATATTCTTATATTTTTCAAACTTCCCGCCAGGCGAAGTAACGTCAAAGATGAGAATCATTTCATTACCTGTAACGCTTTCAGTTTCGCCCACAGCGATTGCTCCTTCTTTACTTACACTTTGATAAATTACTTTTTGCTTTTTATGATCCCAGGTGTAAAGTCCATCCCAATAAACGACCCATTGTGATTTTTCAGGAAGATAACCGGTAATCTTTAAATGAATTGTATTTGTGTTGATCCCCTTTGTATATTCATAACCCAAATAACTTGGTGAGCATTCGTCCGTTGAATTAAAGTCTTTATTAGCTGCTTTCCATTTACCGGATCCCTGCAATAAGAATTCACAATGCTCCAGGTAATATTTTAATTCTTCCGGCTGATTGTTTTGAGCATTGACTGAAAAAAAAGTATCAAAAAAAAGTATTATGCAAATAAAGTATTTTAAGATGATGCTCATTTATTTTTTATGACTCCTGTTATAAGATAATTGAAGATAGTGAATAACCTGTTTGTCAAATTGCTTCATGTCGGTAATAGTAACCATGTGCGATATTCTCGGCATAGGGCCGCTTAATTTTGATTTTTGCAAAACCCCGGTAAAAGCTGTATCACCTAAATCCATACCAAGCCGAATTTCTTTTGGTTTAATATTTATTGCAGCAAACTCCCTGGTGGCGGTGTAAGAAAGGTATGTTTTTTTTGGAATGAGCTGCGCATCTGAATAAAGCGAAAGTATTTTACCTGAGACTTCATCAAACAAAGGCCGAATGGTTTCACATTTGGCAAATTGATTTTCAAGTAATGACGTTTCATTCTGGTAAACGGGCTTTCCATTGTTTAAAAAAAGTCCCGCAAGTAACTGCGCTTGTAAATGGTTTAATTGATGTTCTGCTTTCAGCCAGTTGGTTATTTCCATTTGCTTCGATAAGCCCGAGGCTTTTACTACAGGTAGCCACTGTTCGAGTGTTCGTCCTGTTTTTTCTTTTGCGGTCTGAATGAATTCCTTTTCAAACTCTCCTGATGTTTTTGCCATGATGATTGTTTTTGTCACCAGCCCTCCGGGAAGGAAACCGATGATATATAGATTGACGTAGCCTGCGTTAATAAATAGAAAGCAAAAGGCAGTTGCTATAAACTTTGCCAGGCTTATTTTTTTTACAAAGCAACGCTGCAAAAATGATATGGTATTGGAAAAAATTTACCCGGCAGAATATAGAATTATGTCAAAACGAATTATTTTATGAATGGCCCGAAATTCTAAAATTTCATCTCTTCCAGGTGAACTTACAAATTCTTTTTTATTGTTCCATTGGCTTTCATTATCCAGATTTCCGAATTGTTGTCATTATCGTTTTTAACCCTGGTAAAAGCGATACATCTTCCATCCGGTGTCCAGCGTGGCCACCTGTTATCAAAGGTATCAGTAGTTAATTGTTTAATATTTCCATCAATCTCCATAATATAAATATCCGCCTTGCCATTCAGAAAGTAGTGACAGGCGATCTTCTTTCCCTCAGGCGAAATGTCCAATGCACCGTCATTACCTTGCCGGTTTGTAACGCAGGTATGAAAACTGCCTGATGTATCCGTTACAAAAACGAATCTCTGTCCATGAATGAAGTATAGAAAATGTGGTGCCCATCCGGATGAAAAGTTACAGAGCCCTCCATTCTGTCCTTTGATGTAATACGCTTTATTTTTTTTTGAATTTAAATCCTCGTATAAATTTCATTAAGCCTGTTGTCAAGGTTTTATGAGAAACAAATCTGTTTCCCGCCAGGAGAAAATCCCGGACTATAATTGTCTAAAGTGTCATTTGTTAATCGCCCAATTTTTTTTGATTCTATATTGAAAAGGAAAAGGTTGTAGTGTTTATTAATTTGTTTTGCGACATGATCAAGGGAGGGTTTTGGAAATTTTTTCCTTACTCCACCGGTATATAGTTTAGGTGATCATATTGTTTTTGCAGGTATTGTTGTGGTGTAAAACCAGAGAAGGCTTTAAAGTCGTTGATAAAATGTGCCTGATCATAATAACCGCTTTCATAGGCAATCCCGGTCCAGTCAGTTATTTTTGCTGCGGCTATTTCTTCAATAGCTTTTTGAAACCGTATGATCTTTAAAAAACCTTTTGGCGTTAATCCCACATTATCCTTAAACAACTTTATCAGGTGCTTTTGTGAATAACCAACTTTGCTTGAAATTTGCTCTATAGACATTTGGTTAGGTGATTGAATAATTTTGTTTACGGCAAATTCAATAAAAGGATTTACGATAAGTTTAGCACAAAACTTCCTGTGCAGAAAATGTTCAACTGTATAAAATTTTTGCTGAATCAGTGGCGCTTCCAAAATCATTTGCCGTAAATCCATAATCTCATTGGTTAATACCAAATCTCCGTCCACAACACTGTCTGTTAATTCATTCAAAGGAATTTGCACAAATGGATAAGCCTTTCCTTTGTGAAAATTGATTACAAACATTTCGCTGTCTTTGCCGGAAGGAATCGTAATGTAATTGTTCCTGATTCCCGAAAACCAAACATTGCGGCAGGTTTGAATTTCTTTCAATGTTTCATTGTCGTAAATATATTTTGGATAGTTTGTAAGATCAATAACGATGTTTACATTACCATCAGGTAAAAACCTATCGATAGAATGAACAGGATTATAGTCACGGTAATAAATAAAGCTCTCAATAAACTGGTTAAGGGGAAATGATGGTATGTGAAGCTCAAAAATCATTTACCTGTCTCGTTGAATTAAAGTTAATTTTCTTGATCTTGCGTGTTCAGCTCAAATTTAAATATTCCGGAACAACAGATGAAGGATACGAAAGTTAAAGAACATTATTTACAGACTCTATATCAAAAAATGCTATCAGGTGACATTTTTTATCAGGACTCTAAATGCATCAATAAAATTTATCAAGTCCTCAAGTGTTTTGCTATCTGTTATTTCGCCACGTTCGTTAATTTTTCCCTTTACTCCTTGTATTAATAGAGTTGTCTGGTCAGTAAATTTAGCCATCACAGTTTTCATTATTAATTGTAGCTCTTCATGGCCTTTTTCCCCGTTTGCAGAAGCCGTAATTAAACCGATTGGTTTGTCAGAAAAAACAGTTGTTGAAACACACCATTCGATAGCATTTTTTAATCCGCTTGGAATACTAAAAATATATTCGGGTGTACAAATTAAAATTCCGTCGGCATTTTTGATGTTATCCCTAAAATCTAAAATTAGCCTGGGCGTATTGCCAATTGAAAGTTCCGGGTCAAAATGCGGAAGTATCTTTAAGTCGTTGAAAACCGTCAAACTAAAATAGTCTTTCGTTAAGCCTGCAAAGTTGTCAATAAGCTTTTCGTTTGATGAATTCCGGCTTGCGCTTCCATTAATTATAAAAATATTTTTCTTGTCTGCCATACCGTTGTTAAATTTAGAAACTAAAATTCATTGTTAATAAACATCGCTCAACAGATTTCCGTGCGCCGATACTGTCTACAAATATTTTATTCAATCTTTTATCAAAATGTCATTGCCGTTTTAAATAAAAAATACTCCAGCATTAAAGAGAAAATTATGATTAAGAAATATCCGGCGAAGGACACCGGCCAGGAGAATGAGGGCTTTGGAGCGAGAAAAATTTTGATGAACAAATGTACGGTGAAGAACACCGATCAGGAGAATGGCCTAAAAAAGTTGACCGGTTAATACTTACCTGAAAGTTGCTTTCCCTGCTTTCGTATTGTCATTAAGGCAATCCAATCCAGCTAACAAATCGCAAAGCATTCGGCTATACCGAATCAAGAATTCGAAAAGACATTACTTCAAAGCAATTTT
>CAWCUN010000019.1:0-484009 GCA_963798665.1 uncultured Chitinophagaceae bacterium
TAGAGTTTAGTTTTTACATTTTATATTATCAGCATAAATTACCAGTTTCTCTTTTTCTTTATCCGTTATTGTTACCTGTGTTTTACTTTCTTCTACTGCTTCGTCAACCGTTGAGCGATTTATTGTTGCGCTGAAAGGCGCAAAGTCTTTACTGATATCTCCTCTCAAAGACTGGTTCATATTCACAACCTTCGGCGTTGACGTGCAATCAAAATCAAAGGATGAAAAAGCAACCGATTTAATATCCTGGTATTTCAATGTTTTAAAATAAACTTTTTTATTTTTTATATCGTATACAATACTCCATTTTGTAAAATCGCCCTGTGCAACATCGTGCAGTATGTCAAAAGCATAATCTACCATTGGCTTATCAATTTTATTTTGCTGGAACTGTTGAACCATGGAACAGGCTTTTGTGAACCGTTGAAGAGAATTGTCCGGCAAGTGAAAGTTAGCATTACCGTTTAAAACTTTTGCGTCGATGGCTGTCTTCTCTGATTGAGAATAAGGACTATTGGTCAATACAGGAAAGGGAAGATCTTTGCCGGTATGTACAACCATTTTGCCATTAAAAAATTCAATTGTGGCCGCATCGCCATTTTCATCTGCTATCAAATAATGTAAAGGGACATGGTTAACTCCGATTCTTATTGTAGCATCTGTTTTAATTACCTCTTGTATTGTTGCATTATTGTCTAATTGATATTGTATCCATTGCAGAACGCTAAGTGCGGGCCGGTCATCAGGCTTTGGATATTGAGATCCTTCAGCCCACATCAGTTCTACCACTAATCCTTTTTCATTCATTCCGCCTGTAGGAAATTCTTTTCCATATTGATTAAAGGTGATGCTACCATATTTCGAAGTCCAGCTTATTGAAGATCCTTCTTCTTTTAAAGAAGTTTTATTCAATCCCCGAAGATTAGTGCATACCATTCCTGCACCTGTTACCCAATCGTAATTACGGCCAAAGACAAGTTGTCCATTTTTATTTATGAAAAATGTGGTGCAGGCGTTAGTGTGTTGCGAAATCAGCAAGCATGATAATAATATAAAAACTATGGGTCTCATTTAAATTTAGTTTAAAAGTATTCACTACAAAAATACAGTCGAAAGAGAGACTTCCGTTACCGTTAATCAATCTATAAGGCGCACTTAGTTACCAGCTAATATTTTTGTCAATGAATTCTATAAGGCTATCTGCCATTACTTTTTGCTCGGCAACTTTCGGATGGCCTGGTGTGTTTTTATTCTCAAAAAAGAGTGTATTAATTTTAGCATCATGTATCTGATCAACGGCTTTCTGCACATAGCCCGGCCAAGGCGAACCAACTTTTGTTGCATCCATATTGCCCAATGCACAAATGATACTTGCATCCGGATATTTATTTCTTATCGATTCTACAAAATGTTTGTAGGAACTAATTATAAAATTTTCATCCGGCGCTTTGTCGCCAAACCTGTTTTTGAATTGTGGATGCTCCGGCATTTTAACAATCCATGAATCGTTTTGAAATAAATTAATCACAACAATATCGGGCGTAAATTTTGTAAAATCCCATTTGGAAGAAGAATCTAACGGATCCAAACGATCATACATTTCTGGCATTATAAGAGGGAACCAACTCACCATTATACCAATACCGCTTTTCGAAGTGCAATAATATTGTGCATTAAAATGCCTCGCGGTAATGGCAGCATAAGAAAGATAATTATTTTCAAAATATCCGTGTGGAGAATCATTACTGCTGCTGTCTTCCATTGCATATCCGCAGGTTATGGAATTTCCATAAAATTCGATCTTTCTTTTCGGTGGGTTATCAGGTTGTAAAGGTTTTGTATTCCGTGAAGTTTCAAAACCATAAAAAAAAGTTTTGCCTTTATCCCATTCTGTACGCTTAAACAATTCAACTTTATGCTTTCCTTTTTTTAATCCCGAGGCAAGTACATATCTATGCTTTGTAGTATCGGTATGAATTTTAGAGACAATACTGTCATCAATAATTACATTGTAATAATTAGCAGTATCGGCATCTTTTAATATTACAGAAATATTAGTTCCCTTAATTAAAATGGTTGCAGATGTGCCCGGCCATGATAATTCAGCTGCATCAGTCTGTAAACACAATTCTTCCTTCGTAATAAATTTTGTTGCTGTTAAAAGGCACGGTTATTTGGGAACTACAAGGAAAGAATAATCCGCAAAGCAGTGCCTGCAAGTATAGAGAACGTAACAACATTTAAATAAAAATTATTTCAATTAAAAATATTATAAACAACTGTTTAAACAATTGTGGGCAATACTATTTTTATCATAGTCTGAAGTTTCTTACCAAATTTCTTCAATTATTAGCCATTATATTGTTCAAGTTTTCTGTACTTAGTTCCAATATAATCCAGGAAATCCGGCTCAATTCCCTGTTGCCTGATAAGGCTTTGGATCTGCGCTCTATGATGTATTGAATGATAATTTAATTGAAGCGCTATGTCCTTTGGCGTGGCAGCCCAGAGGGAATTATCAAACCCGGTAAAAATAGATTCGGTTGACAGTTCCTCATCAGTAGACGCTGTGATATAATCAAGCCATACATGCAAACTTTTCGTCCATTCTTCTTGAAGTTGATTAATATCATAAACCGGTTCCCACCAACTCATTCTTTCATAACCCGGTTTTTTAATAATTCTTGCCATCCATTTGTATTGACAATTTATTAAATGGCTGAATAGGCTTACCGATTCTTCCTTGTTATTTAGGAGTTTTATTTTATTTAATAAACTTTTGTTTGCTTCGTCGTTAAATTTAAAAGTCTCTATCAAATAATTTTTCATCTGCATAGCAATAAATATATTTTATTCTGTTATCAGGGTTGTGTAAGTCCCGGGATCGAGATGAAAAGTTGCTTTACCTTTAGACACCTTCACATCGGCTTGTTTTTTTACCGCACGGTTTTTATCAGTAACATACATTGACATGCTTGCAATTTTAGAGGGCAGTCCCGTAAGACCCGCATCTCTGCCGGCGCCGTTATTAACTATGTGAATTGCATACTTTCCCTTTGCATTATCACCAAGTGCGGCGCAGGTAATATTTGGCCTGTCTTCAGCAATGGGTAAAGCAAACAAACCCTTAGGCGTAGACGCCAGTTGTTTAAAATTCCAAAAGCGTTGCGTAGGACGCAACGGCTCATCATTTCCAAAAATACCCCCACCAGCCAAAGGAGAATAGTCAGACGTAAGTTGCCATTGAAGAATAGTTGAAGGCTGGCAAATAGAAAGCAAACGTATATAAAGATTAATTTCTTCCATTGTATAAATCTGTTCCTCAAAAATTGCCGGATAATTCCATGCTGCGGCGTCTATGCTTCCCTCACCCACTATCAAAGGAACATTTAAATTAACAGATGCCTCCCGCCATTTTTTTAATGTTTCGGTTTCCCAGCCTCTCCACGAGTGAAACGATATAGCCCCGATATATTCTTTTGCTTCGGGATCATTCAAAGCAGGATAAATGAACTGATAAGTGGTAGCGTCAGAGTTATCGCCAAGCAGCATTTTAGTTTGTAAACCTTTAGATTTGAAATAAGCGCCCAGGCCCTTAATCAATGCATCATGCTCCTCCGCTGTTTGCCTTACATTAATTCCCAGATCGGATTCATTGAATGAAAATAATGAAACGTCAGTATCAAAATTATTTTTCAGATAAAGAATATAGTCAGTAATGGATTTATATATTTCATCCAGTTTTGTCGAATCTAACTGATTACCCCAAACGCCGTTAACAGGCCGCATATTCAATGATCCAACAACGGCCCATTGGGGCGGGAACCATCCTGAAAGTATAACCGGAATGCCCATTTTATTTAACCTTGCTGCCATATCCATAGCAGCCTGCACTCTCGGATTAAGCTTTCCTTCTTTCATTTGCTGCACCGGGTCAACATTTTCATCAGGCTGCCAAAACCTCCAAGGAAATTCCACCCTACCCCACGCAACTCTTAAATTTTCCAAACAATAATCTATTACTTGTGGATCTGCTTTTGGGTTTTGCAGTCTGAAATTTCCTCCAAAACCATCGAACGCACGCCCTTCTTTTGAAGTATCAATTTTAAAAGTTACTTCTTTTGTATCAACAGATCCGCCGGCCTTAATTGTAAACTTTTTTTGAGCGGTTGCCCCGGGTTGCGTATTGCCGTTCAGAATGGAAAAATACACCTGGATAATACTATCTTTTTTAAACCCATGGTTCTTAATAATTACCAACGTTGGTTCTTCAAAATTAAATTCAAGTGTCCGGCGTGAAGAAATAAACTTAATATCGCGGACAGTAAATTCTGCATCTTCACTCAATCCTGAAAAATTTACCTTTCTTTCAGTTTCATTATTTTGTTTAGTAATAGCAGCCACATAATCATGTAGCGGCAAAGTAACATTGAAAAATATTCCTTCTGTTTTATAAACTCCATTCGACGCAACCTCTATATCTACTTTTGCGCTACCTTGTTTTGTATCCTGCACAGTCTCAATAAAGGTCAGGCTATCAATTTTTGTTGTAATCGTTTGTTTAGTTCCTTGCCGCACATATTTAGGTCTCTGATGTTCTTTTGCTGTGGATCTGATTGAAGACCATGCTGGGTCAACTACACTTATCCGCGATTCAAATTCCATTAACTGTCCGTCGACACGTATACCTTTAATGTTACCCCATGGCTGAACTTCCGCCTGGGCGTCAACGATATTGTAATAAGCAATCATTAAGATAAAAAACAACATCGAAATTTTTACTACCCTCATGTTATAAGATTTGCGCTATCACAGATAAAGTTACTTGTTATGATTTTTATATTTCCTCATCGTTTTATTTTTTGGAGCAACTTTCTAAAGCCTTATCTTCATATAACACTACATTCATTATTTTAAAGAATACACATGAAAAAAAAAATTACCCTTTTTCTCACAGCTATTATCTTTTTTATACCAGGAATAAAAGCACAAGTCTTTTTTTCCGAGACATTTGATAATATTTCAGGCCCTACGGGTGGAGGCCCCGGCACATACACATTTCCTGCAGGCTGGCTATTGGCTAATGTTGATAACAAAGTTCCCGACGCCAGCGTAGACGTAATAAACAATGCATGGATAAGATACGAAGATACCGATGGTGATTCGGCTGCTATATCCACATCGTATTATAGTCCTGCCGCCCAGGCGGATGACTGGATGTGGACCCCGGCAATTAATATCGCTGCAGGAGGAACAACAAAGCTAAGCTGGAATGCAACTGCTTACGATGAAAATTTTCCGGATGGATATGAGGTACGCATAATGACTGTGGCGCCCACTGGATCAACAGGAAATCTTGGAAATATGGTTAGTGCATCAACTCTTCTGCTAAATGTCCCTGCAGAAAATGCTACCTGGACTAACAGGTCTGTTGATATTTCTGCATATAATGGAAGCACTGTGTATGTCGGTTTTCGAAATCATTCTTTTGACCAGTTTATTTTGGCAATTGATGATGTACAACTGGAAAAATTAACTAACTATGATGCGGAAACGCTTTCGGCTGACACTATAGATTATGTGCAGCGACCCTTCAATCAAACCGCATCGGTTAATTTAAAAGGTGTAATAAAAAATTCGGGGGCTATGAGCATCACAAATGTTACTCTCAAGGCAGATATTACTAACAGCCTGAATAGTGTTGTATATTCTGCATCAGCTATTGCCGTAGGCACTCTAACATCAGGATCGAGTAGTACATTTACTATCCCCGCGTGGACACCTTCGGGTACAGGAACCTATACTATTAAATATTATCCTGTTTTAACCCAGGCTGATGGTAAAACTGCAAACGATACGATTATTAGAAGGCTTACAATTACAGATTCCGTATTTGCAAGAGACAATGGCACTATTACCGGGAGCCTGGGTATAGGTGCCAGTGAAGGAGGATATTTAGGACAGGCCTTCACAATTGATGCCCCGGTCTATTTAACTTCGGTTACTACCAACTATAGCTCCGGCTATACCGGTAAGCCGTATGCAGCTTTAATATTTAATACAACCGGCGGCGGAGCACCTAACACGATCATTGCATCGACCGATACACTTTTATACCCCGACGATAATGAATTATTGACGACTGTTCCTATACACGGTGGCAGGATTTCACTTGCACCCGGAACCTATGTTGTAGCGGCAATTGAATTTGATTCTACAATTGCTTTATCCAGCACCGATAGTATCTTTACTCCAGGCACTGAATGGGTATATTGGCCCACAAATGGATTATCAAACGTTGAAGAATTTGGAGCTGCTTTAGCCAAACCTTTTTACTTAAGATTGAATATAAGTACCGCTGCAGAACTTCCTGTACGGATAATATCCTTTACGGGCAAAAGTTCTGTTTCAGGCAACAAGCTCAAATGGAAAGTAGGCGAACAGAGCGGTATACAACAGTATGATATTGAGAGAAGCAGTGATGGTATTCATTTCACCAAAATTGGATCTGTAATAGCCAATACCCAAAGTAACTATGATTACCAATTTAATGATGCCGCTACTGTTAGCGCAACTAACTTTTATCGCCTGAAGATCGTGGAATATGATAGAGCCAGCTATAGCCAGGTAATAAGGCTCACAAATGCCGGAAAAAATGCGATTACATTAGCGCCGAATCCGGCAAAAAATAAAGTTTTGCTCCAATCGAACAATACAAAACTTTTAAACACAAATGCACGACTTAGCAATCTCGATGGAAAAGTAATTAAGCAAATGCAAATTACACAACTTCCCTTTTCTATTGATTTGAGTACCCTATCAAAGGGATTGTATTTATTACAGTTGGAAGATAACAGCGTTTTAAAAATTATGAAGGAATAAAGCTTCAATTAAAAATTTGCGTAGCAAACCGGCGGCACTGCTGCCGGTTTTTTCATTGTAAAAAAGGTAATATAAACGCCGTATAAAATGATGCGCTCAATTCTGCTAAAAAGATAACGTAATGAGGTTTGGTTGTTTTATTTAGGGTGTTATAAAACCTACGTTTTATGTAAAAGCCTCACGCCTCCAAAAAATAAAAATAGCGTAAACAAACAAAGTAGTGGAAGGAAGAAAGGACCTGAAATTAATAAACTGGCAAGAAATACTATTAACAGGATAAAACAACTTATGCCGATAAATCCCAGCAAAATGGCTAAAATATATTTGAGGCTCATAGTTGTGATTTTAAAGTTATCAAATGGATAATGCTAACTGAGTCAATGCTAAAAATATGCCAGATTCGAAAAAATATTTTCCATAGATCCTATCTTTAATTGTACCAATCTAAACTTATCCATTATTGAAAGGCAGGCAAAGCATTATTTTCCAGGTTAAAACACAGTTAATTATGATAGCAAGAATGTGGCACGGCAAAGTGCCAAAGGAAAAATCTGAAGTGTATCACCAGTATTTAATAAAAACAGGATTACATGACTATGAAAAAATTGAAGGCAATAAAGGCGTATTCCTTTTGAAAAATGAAGAAAATAGTATAGTTCACTTCTATACGCTTACTTTCTGGGATGATATATCTGCGATAAAAAAGTTCGCAGGAGAAGATTATGAGAAGGCAAGATATTATCCTGAAGACAAAAATTTTCTTTTAGAATTTGAACCTTTGGTAATACATTTTCACGTTCTCGAGAAGCCTGATTATATAAAATAACGAATGAATCTGCATGTAATAGCAGGACGACAGGAGGGAACATAATTTGAATAATATATTTATAAGTTTGGACAATCCATCAGGTTTCTGAATTTGAAAACTTTATCCAAATGAAGAATTTATTAAGGTTTGTAACGATATTATTTGAGGTGATTACTTTATGTGCTTTGATGACACATTTGCTGGAATTAAGGGGCAAAATAAGCATGAGCCAGCAAAACTATTTTGTTGTTCAGGGTATTTATAGTGGATGGGCGTGGCTCGGTATATTTGAAATTGGGGCAATACTTCTGACTTTTATATGGACAATTGCTGAACGCAAAAACAACAAAATATTTTCACTGTTATTGTTTGCACTAATAATTTTTGTTGTAAGCCTAACGCTCTTTTTTATGTTTACATTTCCTTCCAATACCGCAACGGCAAACTGGACCGAGGTTACATCAAACTGGAAAATTCTTCGTGAAAGATGGGAGTATTCCCATGCTGTAAGGGCTATTTTAAATCTTGTGGGCTTTTGCTTGCTTATTTTAGCAGTGCTAAAAAATAAAAAATATTATAGGTAGCAACCTGATACATTGAATAAATGACGCCTTCACTCCCAATAAAGTCCCTCATTCATTTGTACGAAATACTTCCTGAAGAGCAGCGCATAATCACAGATATATTACGGCAAATAGTTATTGAAAATTTACCCGCCACCTGTAAAGAAAAAATCTCTTATAATGTTCCCTTCTTTTATGGACGGAAAGGAATTTGCATTATATGGCCGGCTGCAATTCCCCGCGGTGGAATCAAAGAAGGAGTTTTACTAGGATTCTGGTATGGCAATAAATTAATTGATAGGGACAAGTATTTGATTCATGGAACCAATAAACAAATATTTTATAAAATATTTTATTGTGCTGAAGATATCAATCTGAAGGCTATAACAAAGCTTTTAAAGGAAGCCGCTAGGGTAGATAGCCAATTTAAGAAATAAAAAATATCCAATATACTTCAACGAACCTGCGAAGTCGTTATACACAATCGAAAATCCGGAAAAATTATTACATTTGGTAAGCTCTTTCACTTTTAAAAAACCTTTCTGTATGAATCTCCTTCAACGCATCGAGCAATGGGGCAACCGCCATCACCCAAAATGGATGGATATAGTACGTATAGCTTTGGGCATTTTTCTTTGTTATAAAGGTGTTGACTTTGTTCTAAATATGAGCAAACTGATTAACCTTATGCCAAACAGGACTTCGTTTGGTGATTTTGCTTACACATTAGCAGGTCAGTATGTTGTATTTGCACATATCCTCGGTGGCATATTTTTAATTCTTGGCTTATATACACGCTTTGCATGTCTCATACAAATCCCCATTCTACTCGGCGCAGTTATTTTTGTTAACTCAAACAGGGATATGTTACAACCATATTCCGAATTATTTCTTTCGATATTAGTATTGCTTTTACTGGTTTATTTTTTAATCATTGGTAATGGGCCATGGTCTTTTAAAATACCTGATGAAGAAAATAAAAAAACCCGGCATTCATAGTTATTTATTTCAAATAGCTGCCCGTTATCTTAGCTGTTTTTAGAACGATTACTTTTAACCCCTTATTTTAAGGAATTCTTCACAAGGTCAATTACAATATTGCTTCTGTGCAATTAAATCCACAGCTTTCACGAATGGTGTAGTAATGTCATTACGATTTTCAATTCTTTTTATGGTGGCGCATTATTTGTTCTTTGGGGAGTGAACTAATTAATCAAAAAAACAAAAACCATGAAAAAGTTAAATGTAATATTATTATTTGCCGGTCTGGGAATAACGCAGGCGTGTAATAACTCGGCAAGTGATGATAGCGTAGAAAAAGCGGACAGCACCAACGAGGCAAGAGACACAACGGGCATGTCGCAACCAACAGATACAACTTCGGGTGTTGGTGTCAACGATAATGTTGCAGATTTTGCGGTAGAAGCCGCCAATGGAGGAATGATGGAAGTGAAATTGGGTGAATACGCCTCAAAGAATGCAATCGATAAAAGAGTGAAAAATTTTGGATCCATGATGGTGAAAGATCACACCAAAGCCAACAATGAATTGAAAGGCATCGCAACATCAAAGAATATTGCCATACCATCAACTGTTGGAGAGGATAAAACACAAGACATGAATGACCTTATGAAAAAGACAGGTAAGGATTTTGACAAAGCATATATGGAAGCAATGGTGAAAGATCACAAAGATGATATAGACTTGTTTCAGAAAACAGCAGATAATTCAAAAGATTCTGCGATGAAGGCATTTGCCGCCAAAGCATTACCTACATTGAAAAAACATTTGGATAGTGCAGAGGCTATTGTAAAGGCAAATAATTATTAATTTTTTTGCAAGAATATAAAAACCGTTTCAGAGAATGAGACGGTTTTTATATTTTACACCTTATCATAATTGACTGTGTTTTTTTTTGTTCTGCAGAAACGTCCAATAATTATTTTTTCAAACCGATTGGGTATCTAATATCGCAATACGCTATTTAAGAAACTGATTTAGAATTTCTGCGCCTACAATATAAATATCCTCATTGCCATTACCATAGCTTGCAAGACTCTTTTGCACACCTTCAAGTTTCTGCACTTTGCCCGGAGTGAAATCAATAAGTGATTCGCGGCTTGAAAAGAAAAAATATTTTTTGTCAAACGAAACAAAAGGTGAATAATCGAGGGCGACAGAATTAATTTTCGATCCCATGTTAATTGCCGGCATCCAATGACCACTTCTCCTTGCCGAAATATACAAATCTCCCCCTCCCATATCATCATTTCTTTTATAAGATGAAAAAATGATATACTTCTCCTCCGGATCAACGAAAGCGTTAAAGTCATATCCGGTGGAATTAATGGCTGTATCCATAGCTACCGGCGTAGTATAAATGCCATTGATATAAGCTGAAAAAAATATATCGTCTTTAGTTGAATCATTGTCTCTTGTAAAATATAAATTTCCATTCTTTGCCACCGATGCATAAAATTCATCTTTATCTGTATTAATAACTGTTCCCATATTAATCGGTTTTCCCCACTTGTTATTTTTCTTCTCTATATACCATATGTCAAAATCTTTCGCACTTTCTGAATCAACTAACGGCCTGTTAGATGTAAAATATAATCGTATCTCCATCGGGGGAAAATGCTGGTTCCAGGTCGCCATACTTTCCGGAAAACCATGCTATCACTGGTTTTGACCATTCATTCTTTACTTTTTTACAGTATAAGATAGCATTGTATTTTGTCCCAAACTGTAATGTGTAAAACATTTCATCATTCGTTGGTGAAATAGCCATATCACGGTTCGACAATCCATCTGAAATAACTCCCGGACCAAAAACTACAGGTTCCTTGCTTTGAGGAAATTGCAAATGAAAAGTCTGTGCATTCGTAGTAATATTTAAACAAGCAAAAACTAATAATGGGAGTACTCTCATATGCCTATGTTGTTTTTGGGAGACCCAATCTAAGGAAAACCTCCTGAAGTCGTGTTTATTTAGAAAGACTTTACTAAATAAAAAGATAAAAATTCTCTGAACCATGAAAAATTGCTCCTTAAAATCTCCGAAATCCAGAAAATTTAATAAATGTATTTATGAAGAATTTGATTCTTCGGGCGCTAAATTTCAAATTACTTTCAAATGAGCAGCTGTAAAAAAAAACTTTTTACCATAGATAATTTTTAATTTAATTTTCGGAAATTAAATGCACAGTCATTTTGCAGCATTGTTTTGATTGAGATTGTCTTAATAATGAATGGTCGTATCTGATTATATTTGATTTTTAAAAAATAGTCTTAACAATTAAACAACTGCACATGAAAAAATCCACTTTTTTATTTTGGTTGCTGTTTGCAATTCCCTCTTACGTTTTTTGCCAGAACCGACAAATATCGGGTACAGTTACAAATAATAACGGTCAGCCTGTTCCATTGGCCACTATACAACAAAAGGGAACTAAAAACGCAGTAACTGCAAATGAGGATGGAAACTTTACTATTACAGTCAGGGGTTCAAATCCCACGCTTGTTGTATCATCAGTTAATTACGAGAGTAAGGAAGTTGCCGTAGGAAATCAATCATCCCTGGATATTCAACTGGCAAATGCCGGTAACCTGTCTGAGGTAGTAATAACAGCTCTTGGAATCAAAAGGGAGAAAAAAGCCCTGGGATATTCCTCCCAGGAAGTAAAGGGCGATCAACTTGTTGCGAGCAGGCAAAATAATCTTGTAAATGCTTTACAGGGTAAACTGGCCGGGGTACAAATCAACAGCGGGGGTGGTGCTCCCGGACAAGGTTCGCGGATCATTATTCGTGGTATAAAATCTTTATCGGGCGATAGAAACAATCAACCTTTGTTCGTAATTGATGGCATACTTATAGATAACAGTACAACCACTGTAGACGATGCGGGTGAAATAAGAGGACTTTCTAACAGGGCTTCCGATATTAATCCCGATGATGTGGAAAGTATTTCAATTTTACGTGGTGGTGCCGCTACTGCGTTATACGGGCAGGCAGGTTCAAATGGAGTTGTTCTCATTACAACAAAATCTGCAAAAGCCGGTAAAATGAGTGTAAGCTTTACCAACACTTATGGAATTGACGAGGTAAATAAATTTCCTGTGGTTCAATCAAAATATTCCCAGGGATTTGGTGGAGAGTACGACGCCGCCAGCTTCTGGCCTACCTGGGGACCCACTGTTGAAGAGGCAAAGGCATTGGACCCTACACATCCTGATCAGCTCTATAATCATTATGCACAAGGTTATCAGCAAGGAAACCAGTTGAGGAGCAGCCTGAATCTTTCCGGCGGAACTGAAAATGCCTTACTGAGTTCATCGTTCTCTTATTTTAAACAAAACGGAACTATACCTTATTCGGATTATAAAAATATTTCTGCAAGAGTAGGCGGGCAATTTAAGTTCGGAAATAAATTTAAACTCAATCCGTCAGCCTATTTTATTAATTCGGGTGGACTGCGTGTAAACGCCGATCGTTTTAATGAAAGCCTTACATACTGGTCTCCAAGGTGGAATGTAAAAGACTTTAAAAAGCCGGACGGAACGATGATTACATATCTTGAGGGTAATAACAATCCAATTTATGGAACTTACAGTAATCGTTATAAAGACAATGTAAACAGGATCATTGGTGATGTGGCAATGACTTATTCTCCATTTAATTTCCTTGATATAGATTATAAATTAGGTATGGATTATTATTCTGATTTCAGAAGACACGCAGCGCCCGGCCCATTAGGCCTGGTTGGTGAAATTGATCACGAAGACAATGAGCTTGGCTTCGTTGATGAATACCGCATCAGCAACAGAATCCTCAATTCAATTCTGATGGCTACATTTAAAAAAGATTGGACAGATAAGTTCAATACTACATTGCGTGTAGGTAACGAAGTGCGGGAAATTAAGTATAGCAGGCTTACATCCAGCGGTTCCGAGCTTGATGTGCCCGATCTTTTATCGCTTAATAATGCCAAGGTGCGCTCAACTGATCAATACGAAAGTCTATACAGGATAGTAAGCGCTTATGGTGATCTTACCTTAAGTTATAATAATTATTTATTTCTTGATGTAACGGGACGTAATGAATGGACTTCAACCCTGGCATCTCCCAACAATACTTTCTTCTATCCTTCTGCAAGCTTATCTTATGTTTTTTCTGATATGATTAAAATGCCTTCGTGGCTAAGCTTTGGAAAGTTAAGGGCATCACTGGCAGCTGTGGGTAAGGATACTGATCCGTATCAAACAAATGTATATTATGGAACTAACGTTATTACTTCAAGCAGCCAGGTTGCCTGGACAAGAAATGACGGCAAAGGAATTGAAACACTTAAGCCTGAGCGTACCCAAACGCTTGAAATAGGAGCTGAACTTCAATTTTTTCATAACCGTTTAGGCCTTGATTTTAGCTGGTATAAATTGAATAGCCGCGACCAGATACTTCCGGTAGCTGTGTCGCCTACTACAGGTTTTACAAGCTTTATCATTAATGCCGGTGAAATTGAAAATAAGGGAGTTGAAATATCGCTAAATGCAAATCCAATCCGTTCCAAAAATTTCAGGTGGGATGTTTCGGCAAATTTTTCTGCTAATAAGAATAGGGTATTATCGCTTAATGAGGGGTTAAAAGAAATTGTGATAGGCTCTCAATTTGGCTATGCAGGTTCAACAGTTTCATTAAAATATGTTCCCGGCTATGCTGTTGGTAATATATACGGAACTTCGTACCAGCGCTATTATGGAGGTAAACCAGATGATGGGGTAACTGTGGATGAAAATCTTCCTATAGTGATCGGAGATAATGGTTTTCCGGTGAGGGACGCCACTCAAAGACTCCTTGGTAATTCGCAGCCGAAATGGATTGGCGGTATAACGAACACGTTCACTTATAAAAATTTCTCCCTGTCATTTTTATGGGACACCCAACAGGGACAGGATAAATATAATCAGCTGGGGAACTTTATGGCGGCATTTGGTATAGCAAAATATACTGAAAATCGTAATGATATAATCGTTTTTGATGGTAAGCTCGCCGACGGCTCACCAAATACTAAGCCCGTTTGGCTGGGCCAGGGAACGGGGCCTGATGGAGTTAATTACGGCAGTGCTGGTTATTACAGGGCTACGTATCGTGGGATTTCAGAAAATTTTGTAGAAGATGCATCATGGGTACGGCTAAGAAACCTGAGCTTATCATATAGCATACCCGAAACAATATTAAAGAAGGGTGTAATAAAGAACGCCACTATTACGGCCACAGGTAATAACCTTATACTGATTACGCATTATTCAGGTTTCGATCCCGAGTCAAGCAGCACAAGCGCAGGAAGCAATGCAGATGCGTTTGCAGGATTCACTTATCCCGCCGTTCGCAGTTATCTTCTCAGCTTAAATCTTAACTTTTAAATTCTACCAATCATGAAATTAACTATAAGATTATTATTTATTCTTTTAACCATTGGAATTTTTTCGTCGTGTAAAAAATACCTGGACGTTAACCAGAATCCTAACGCAGCCACAAAGCCTCCCATTAACGGATTGCTGATAGGTACCACACAAAACACCGCCCTCAATTCTTACAAGGTGGCTGATATTACATCTTACTATGTACAATATTTGGCTAACACAAGCCTGGCTGGCGCAACGGATACCTATGAGCCTATTGATGCAAGTGGCACATGGACCGCTTTATATAGTAACATGACCGACATTTATGATCTGCAGAAGCTGGGGGAAGAACAGGGCGCAACCAAGTACCAGGGTGTTGCCAAAATAATGATGGCGATGAATCTTCAGCTTGTGCACAACCTATGGGGTTCCGCTCCTTATTCTGATGCATTTACAGGTGAGACATTAACACCCACTTACGATGATGCACAAACGATTTTTCAAACATGCCTCACCTTGCTTGATGATGGTATCGCCTTGTTAAATAATAGCGCCCCGACTATTGACCTGGATGCCGATGCAGATCTTATTCATCATGGTGACCCTGACGCATGGATACTTACTGCACACGCCTTAAAAGCAAGACTGTTAAACCAACTGAGCAAAACCGCTCAGTATGATCCCGCTGCGGTACTTGCGGAGGTTGCTGCAGCATACAAGTCAGCCGATGATGATGCATTCATTACAACATTTGATACCCGCAATCCATGGAATCAGGAAGCTGTGGATAATGCAGCCCTGCTGTTGGATGGATGGTTATCCAAAAATTATATAGATGCCATGAACGGAACTACCTATAGTATTTTTGATCCAAGACTGCCACTTACCGCAAGCCTTACAAAATTTGGCGACTACCGTGGCACACGTAATGGTGGCGACAGGGTGGGAACAGGAACCGATATGGAGGAATCTTACATTAGTTTAACGGGCTACTACTCCAGCACCAATTCACCGTTGTACATTATTACTTACGAAGAAATGAAATTCATTGAAGCGGAAGCTGAATTTCGCAGTAATGATATGACCCGTGCTTATGATGCATATATCGAGGGTATGACTGCAAATATGAATAAAATGGGAGTGGCTCCTGCCGCACGTGACACTTATATAAACGATCTCTCCGTATCGGTTGGAGAAGCTAATCTTACACTCGATCTTATCTTTAAAGAAAAATACAAGGCATTATTTTTAATGCCGGTAACCTGGGATGATGCAAGAAGGTACGATTATGCTTATAAAGATTTTCAGTTACCTCTTAATGTAGCAACTTCTACATTTATCCGGAGACTGGTATATCCTACTGTGGAAACAGGTCGCAACAGTGCTAATGTTCCATCGGTAACAGACGTGACCCAGCATCTGTGGTGGGATCAATAGAATAAATATTCGCGTACAAAAAAGGCTGTCATTGAAAAAGACAGCCTTTTTTATTTTTATTCATTATGTGCAATACAAGCCGTTAGGCACAAGCTAACCCAGGTGAATCTACTTCACTTTGTCTTTAACTTCTCCTTCCCTGGCATCAACTTTATGCTTGGTGGTTGTCCCATTATCCTTATGTTTCACTTTGTAACCTTTATGCTTTTTGTGTTTGCTAAAAGTGTTGTGAACTTTCTGCGGAACCGTGGAAGTTTTTTTTACCTTATCCTTATCGTCTTGCGCATGTGCAATTGTACCAATGCTAAAAATAAGCATCAGAAAAAATAATAGCTTTTTCATTGATTAATTTTTGAAATGAATGATAGAGGCAATACAAATTATGTGCCCGCAATTATCAAAATTCCCGTCTTACAAAAAGCTACTCACTGAGTTAACAGACTGCAACCTCTCAGATCGCTTACATCACGGCGACCCAGCACTTCAAAGCTTCCGTTCCTGTATAATTTTCCTGCATCGTCTGTCGCGATAAATGCGCACGAATATAAATTGGCAAGATCTATAATGTTCAATAAACCGGATGATGGCTTCTGTGCCTGAACGTTTCCTGTTATTGCAAAAGGATCGTTCTCTTCTCTTATTAGTATTTTCATCCAGGGAGGGCATCTGAAAATACCTTTTTCTTTCGAGTATGCCTGCGAAAGCAATTCGGTCATTCCATATTCGGAATGAACATTTTCAACTCCCAATCTTTCCTCTAATATTGCATGCACCTCCTCACGGGTTATTTCTTCACGCCGCCCCTTCATTCCACCAGTTTCCATAACAGCAGTATGCCGAAGCTTTATAGAATAATTTTCCGCAAAATCGAGCAACGCGAAGGTCACTCCCAACAGTAAAGTTGGTTGTTCCCTGATTTCATTATGAACCAGTGCCTGGTATAGTTTTTTATGATCATTAAGGTAAAAGCCGCTGTATGAGTTATCGCTTAAATTGATAAGATGCCTTACCATATTTATTAAAGAAGAATTCTTTCTTTCGAGGTAACCAGGTAGCAAACCAAGTATACACCATTCTTTGGGCTCGTCATAAAATAGACTGAAACACCTGGTAAAACTTTCCTGGTAGATTGATAAGTATTTTACATAATGACGGCTTACATTTTCACCGGTAGTACCACTACTTTCAAAAATAACTTCGGGTGTAAATTTTGTTGCTGTAATTGATTTTGTTTTAAAAAATTGCACAGGCATAAAGGGGATATCTTCGATATTGTTTACGCCGTTTACGTCTGCGCCAATTGTATCCACATATAGTTTGTAAGTTTCATTTTGCTGATACTGCATCCTGAAAATATCTAAAGCTATCTCCCGAAAATTATAATACGTAGTCGAGAAAACTTTATCTTTCCATTGGGATATTTCTAAAATGTTATTCAGTTTTAAATTTTAAATTTGAGATTTTAAAATACAAAGATGCGATACACTATTTTATTTTCCATACTCCTATTATTATTGGCAGGTTGTAAAAAAGATAAATTTGATACAATACCATCATTAAAATATGAGTCGCAAAATACGACTAACGTTGTGCCCGGCAGCCAGGTTACTTTTACGCTTTCATTTACGGATGCTGAGGGTGATCTTACGGATAGCATCATAGTGGATAAAGTAGTTGATAATTGCCCTGTTGGAAATTTTACCCAGCCCTACCCCTTACCTACATTTCCTACAAGTAAAAATCAAAAAGGAGAAATAGTTGTTACTTTATTATACAATGTTAACGGTATTAATACAATCGGCTCCCCACGATGCCCGCCACAAAATGATACAGCCGTTTTCAAATTTGTTTTGAAAGATCAGGCTCAGCATAGAAGCGATACAGTATCTTCCCCCAAAATTATCATCTATAACTAATTGTGTGGATTAAGAAAATTTCTGAGTTTACCTTATTCGGCAGTATTTTCATAGCGGTTTGTGCAGTAACATTATGTATTGAAACAAATATCTTATTACATCTTCCTCTAAATACATTTAGTTTTTATTGCTTCGTTTTTGGGGCGACTCTTTCTCAGTATAATCTTCATTACCTCGTAAAAAAAACAGCCATACAAAACTCCGAAAGGCTGGCATGGTCTTTAAAGAATAAAGTCTTGCACAAAATTCTTTTAGCAACAGGCATCTCTTTAATCCTTTTCAGTTTTCTTAGTTTCAGGCTACATCATTTTATTATCCTTGCCATTCTTGGAGGAATTGCATTTTTATATTCTTTCCCGGTGCTACCATTTGTGAAAAAAAAACGCATAAAAGAGTACGGGTTTCTTAAAATAGTTACTCTCGCATTACTCTGGACACTTGTTACCGTGTGGTTTCCGGTAAACAACTTTTCGTTTGAAAAAAATGACTTTTTTTTTGTTCTTGTCAAAAGATTCGTATTCATGTTTGTGCTGTGTTTGCTATTTGATATCCGCGATATTGAAATTGACAGGAAGGAAAATATTAAAACACTTGCGGTTTTACTTGGCAAAAGAAAATCCTACTACGTTACATATCTCCTTCTTGTCTTATTTCTTGCTTTGTCTGTGACGCAATTCTTTTATTCCGGAGATGCAGGAATATTAATCCCTATGATTATTTCTGCAGGAGCTACCTATTTCTTTATAGAGCTGACAAAAAAGATTCATTCAGATTTTATTTATCTTGCCGGCATTGACGGTATGATGTTATTGCAGGCAATATTGGTTTATCTGTCAGTTTAAAGTTTTAATTTGCAATCTTATAAAAACAGAATTTTTTAATTATGGCTAAAAGTAAAAAAGCAGTTTCAGTAATAAATGAAAAGTCACTTGAATTTTTAAGAAGTTATATCAATACTCCCTCCCCTGTTGGCTTTGAAACAGGTGGCCAGAAGGTTTGGCTTAATTATATAAAAGATTACGTGGACAGTACTTTCACAGATGCATATGGCACTGCAGTGGGCGTAATAAATCCGGGTAAAACTTTTAAGATTGTAATTGAAGCGCACGCAGACGAGATAAGCTGGTTTGTAAATTATATTTCCGCTGAAGGGCTAATTTATTTGAAAAGAAATGGCGGTGTCGACCACCAGATTGCGCCCTCACAAAGGGTAATTATTCATGGCAAAAAAGGACAAGTCAAAGCGGTATTTGGATGGCCTGCAATACATACCCGTTCCGGCGGAAGCGATAAAGAACAGCAGCCAAAAGTAGAAAATCTTTTTCTGGACTGCGGGGCACGTAATAAAAAAGAAGTGGAAGATTTAGGGATTCATGTAGGCGCTGCCGTTACCTATGCGGAAGGCTTTGATGAACTGGCTCATGGAAATTTAATCGGTCGGGCCTTTGATAACCGAATTGGTGGGTTTCATGATTGCCGAAGTTGCGAGACTTTTAAAAGAAAAGAAAAAAACGCTTCCTTATGCTTTATATATAGTCAACGCTGTCCAGGAAGAAATTGGTTTACGCGGTGCAGAAATGATTGCAAGAAAAATTAAACCGGATATCGCTATTATTACCGATGTAACTCACGATTCAACCACACCGATGATCAATAAAATGATTGAGGGCGATTGCGCATGCGGTAAAGGTCCGGCTCTTGTTTATGGACCGGCAGTACATAATAAGTTGTTGGGTATTATTGAAAAAGTAGCTGAAAAAAATAAAATTCCTTTACAATTGAGAGCGGTGAGCCGGAGTACAGGAACCGATACGGACTCATTTGCGTATGCTAATGATGGTTGTCCCTCCGTATTGATTTCTATTCCGTTACGGTACATGCATACAACTGTAGAAATGCTGCATAAAGATGATGTTAACAATACCATAAGGCTAATGTATGAAAGCGTTTTAACCCTTAACCCTAAAACTAATTTGAGCTATTTTTAAAAAATAATTATAGCAATAAAAGTTATAATTCCTGGCCGAAAGAAGTATTGTGATTCCGATTATCTTAAAATATTATTTCAGTATCATGATCCAATAATATAAATGAAAATAAGAAACAACTGGACGAAAGATGAGATTTCTGAGATATATCATAACTCCCTTCTTGAATTAATATACAAAGCAGCTACGGTACACCGTGAGTATCATGCGACTGGCGAAGTTCAGGTTTGTACACTTCTTTCTATAAAGACAGGTGGTTGCCCGGAAGATTGTGCTTATTGTCCGCAGGCAGCCCGTTATAACACTGGCCTGGACGTACAACCACTTATGAAAAAAGAAGAAGTGCTGGCTTATGCTCAAAAAGCAAAGGATGCAGGCTCCACAAGATTTTGCATGGGTGCAGCATGGAGAGAAGTAAGAGACAATCGCGATTTTGACAGAGTGCTTGAAATGGTAGAGGGCGTAAACGAAATGGGAATGGAAGTATGCTGTACTATGGGAATGCTTACCGAAGAGCAGGCAAAAAAACTATATGATGCAGGGTTGTATGCATACAATCACAATGTAGATACTTCTGAAAATCATTATGCGGATATTATTACCACACGCACCTATAACGATCGATTAAAAACTTTAGCAAATGTTCGTAAAGCCGGTATCAGTGTCTGCAGCGGTGGCATTATCGGCCTTGGTGAAACACACGATGACAGGATTGGAATGTTATACACGTTATCTACATTGCCGGTGCATCCGCATAGTGTACCAATTAATGCATTGGTAAGAATAGAAGGCACTCCGCTGCAGGACAACCCTAAAGTTGATATTTGGGATATGGTACGGATGATTGCGACCGCAAGAATTATTATGCCTGCAGCAATGGTACGGTTAAGCGCCGGCCGCTCGGAAATGAGTATCGCCGAACAGGCATTGTGTTTTATGGCCGGCGCCAATTCAATTTTTTCAGGAGACAAATTACTTACCACTCCTAATCCTGCCTTTGAGGATGATAATGCCATGTTTCAATTACTGGGCTTGAAGCCGAGACAGGCGTTTAAAGAAGAAAAAGTTTTGGTTACTTAATTAGCTGACTGGCTAATTAGCTAATTGGCTAATTAATTATGATCGATAAAGAAATTCTCCTAAATGCCTTTCGATTAATGTTTACTGCAAAATCAATGGCAGAAACTTATGAAGCCAACCGGCAAGTATGCAAATATGTTCATTCAACTTCACGCGGACATGAGGCTATTCAACTTGCGACTGCGTTTCAAATGTTACCATGCGATTACATCAGTCCCTACTACCGCGACGAAAGTATTTTATTAGGCCTCGGTTTTTCACCATACACATTGATGTTACAATTGCTGGCAAAAGGAGATGATATTTTTACGGGTGGAAGAGAATACTATTCGCACCCCAATTATCGTGGTGACGATAAGCCGACTATGATTCATCAAAGCAGCGCCACTGGTATGCAGGCAATTCCAGCCACAGGTATTGCACAGGGAATCCAATATTTGCAAACAATTAATTCTCCGGTTCTGAAAAAAGGTAGTAAAGGTGAACAGCCAATTGTTATTTGCTCTCTCGGTGATGCAAGTCTTACCGAAGGTGAAGTAAGCGAAGCATTTCAATTTGCAGTTCTTAAGCAACTTCCAATAATCTATTTAGTGCAGGACAATGATTGGGGAATAAGTGTAAGCTCATCTGAAGCCCGTACAATGAATGCCGCTGAATTTGCCCAAGGATTCAAAGGCCTGCAGCGTATAAGCATAGACGGTAGTGACTTTTTTCAAAGTTACGAGCTTATGAAAAACATCACGACACAAGTGCGTGAAAAAAGACACCCTTTTTTAGTTCATGCTAAAGTACCCCTCCTGGGCCATCACACAAGTGGAGTGCGAAAAGAGTTTTATCGTTCATCAGAGGATCTTGAACATCATGCAATGGAAGACCCATTGCCAAAACTAAAAAAACGGTTGATTGCCCTGGGTTTTTCGGAAAATGACTTAAATGAAATCGAAACAATTGCCACAGACTCAGTGCGACAAAATTTTGAAAAGGCCGTAGCGGCGTCGGAACCGGATATCTCAAAAATTGAGGATTATATTTTTGCACCCACACTTGTTATGGAAGAGAAGGGTGAACGAAGTCCGCGGGATAATGAAAAAGTGATAATGGTTGATGCTGCACTCTTTGCCATCCGTGAAATTATGGAAGAATTTCCCGAAGCGGTTTTATACGGCCAGGATGTAGGACGAAGGCTCGGCGGGGTTTTCAGGGAAGCGGCAACTTTAGCTGAACAGTTTGGTGATCATCGTGTTTTTAATACTGCTATTCAGGAAGCATATATTATTGGGTCAACGGTGGGCATGTCGGCAACAGGCGTAAAACCAATAGTTGAAGTTCAGTTTGGTGATTATATTTATCCGGGCATAAATCAGCTAATAACAGAAGTGGCAAAAAGCTGCTACCTCAGTTGTGGCAAGTTTTCCGTGCAAGCGGTTATTCGGGTGCCTGTGGGAGCTTATGGCGGAGGCGGGCCTTACCACAGCGGTTGTGTAGAAACATTATTACTTTCTATCAAAGGAATAAAAGTTGTGTATCCATCAAATGCCGCTGACATGAAGGGACTGATGAAAGCTGCCTTCCTGGATCCTAATCCCGTAATCATGCTGGAACATAAAGGGCTTTATTGGAGTAAGGTGCCAGGAACTGAAGAAGCCAAATCCATTGAGCCTTCCCGCGATTACGTTTTACCGTTAGGCAAAGCCAAAATAGCTTTGCTTGCTGCAGAAGAGAAAATAAAGAACGGGGAAAGCTGTTGTATCATTACTTATGGGATGGGCGTCTACTGGGCAAAATCCGCTGCAGAGAATTTTCCCGGTCAAATAGAAATTGTTGACCTGAGAACTTTATTTCCATTGGATGAAGATTTGATTTTTTCAACCGTAAAAAAACATGGCAAGTGCATGGTGCTCACTGAAGAACAACAAAACAATTCGTTTGCGGAATCCCTTGCAGGAAGAATTTCAAAAGAATGTTTCCAATTTTTGGATGCCCCTGTGGAGGTGATGGGCTCACTAAACCTTCCGGCCGTTCCTATGAATATTAATCTTGAAAAAGCCATGCTGCCGGGTGCTGAAAAGGTGGCGGCACTTCTTGCAAAAATTCTTGTTTACTAAGACTGCTAAAATTGAAAATAAATCAGCGCTACGGCTGCCATTGCCATCAAAATAAAAGTTACAATTCCTAAAACGTTTGATAAAATTCCGTTTGTTTTGTCACCCATTATCTTTTTATTATTACAGATATGCAAAATAATACCTACCATTACGGGCGCAGTTATTCCGTAAACTATGGCGGTGATATACAGAGCCTGGAAAGGTGTAATACCTGTTAGATTAATAAACAGGCCGGTTAATAACGATATTATGATCGTAATATAAAATCCCTTGGCCTCGCTAAATTTTTTATCCAATCCCTCTTTCCACTCAAAAGTTTCAGAGAGAATATAAGATAGGGATCCTGCCAGCACAGGAATTGAAAGCAACCCTGTTCCTATTATGCCTGCGGCAAATAACAGGTATGAAAGATTTCCGGCCAGTGGCCTTAGTGCCATGGCGGCCTGCTCTACCGTATCAATTTTATTTATGCCGGCATTATATAAAACCACACCTGCGGTAAGAATTATAAAAAACATGACTACGTTGCTGAAAAACATACCTGTAATAACATCGGATCGCATTTTCCTGATTGAGAATTTATCAACAATTACGTTTGTTCTTATCTGGGCCTGATTTTCTGCCTCCATATTTGCCTGCCAGAAAAAAAGATACGGAGAAATTGTTGTACCCAATATCGCCACAAGTATTTCACAAAAATTTCTGTTGAAATGAATAGAAGGTATGAACGTGTTTTTTAAAACATCTTCCCAGTTCTTTGTTACCAAAAACGGTACAATGAAGTAAAGAAATAATACCAGGCACAACCATTTCAAAATACCTGCCAGCTTTTTATAAGAATATTGAACAATTACGTACATTAAAAGAGCGGTGAATATGATACTGAAAGCAAAAGATGGAATAGCCGGAATAAGAAGGTTAGATACAGCCCCCATGCCTGCAATATCTGCCCCGATGTTAAGAGTAATTGCCGGAAAACTTAAAACCAGCATTACGTATAATAAGCTTTTTGGAGTAATAAGTTTTAATAATATTCGTAAGTCCGTTACAGGTAACCAGGCCAATTCGTGCACACATTTCCTGTATGCCTGCCATTAAAGGAAAAGTGATCCAGGCTGTCCATAATGTGGTCAGCCCAAAACCTGCACCGGCTTGAGAATAAGTTGCTATGCCTGAAGGATCATCATCACTTGCGCCGGTAATTAATCCCGGCCCTAATGACTTGATATAATCTTTGAATTCTCTTTCGGATTTTTTTATTGAATTCATAAAACTTATACTTTCCCGTTCACGACAATGATAAATCATTCACAACCTAAATTATTTTGACACACGTCTTTAATTATATTTGAATGATTTTACTTTTTAATCTAAAAATACTGGAAGGTGGTGGAACAAAAGACAAAAAAGGAAATACAATTTCTTGAGGGACCTCAAAGCCGATGGAAAGATTTTAAATATGTTGTGAGCGTTTTTTTTGAGTTTATTAAAGGCTTCAGAGCCTTGCATTTTGTAGGGCCCTGTGTTACTGTATTTGGCTCCGCCCGCTTTAAAGAAGATGATTTATATTATAAAAAGACAAGAGAATTGTCAGGTGAAATCGCAAAGCTTGGCTTTACTATAATGACAGGCGGTGGCCCGGGAATTATGGAAGCAGCCAATCGTGGCGCCAAAGATGTAGGGGGCAAAAGTGTAGGTTGTAATATTATATTGCCACGTGAGCAGCATCGAAATCCTTATCTTGATAAATGGGTTGATATCAAATATTTTTTTCTTAGAAAAACATTGCTGATAAAATATTCTTATGCCTTTATTGTTATGCCCGGCGGTTTTGGAACTCTTGACGAGTTTTATGAGGCATTGACATTGGTTCAAACAAAAAAAATAAAAATGTTTCCGATCATTATTTTTGACAAAGATTTTTACCAGAAGATTCTTGAACATAATTCACGCATGTTGAAGGCGGGTACCATTTCACTTCATGATGAAAGCCTTTACCTTGTAACCGATTCAATACAACAAACAATTACCTATATCAGGGAAAAAAGTATTGCTGCGTTTGGATTAAAATATATGCAACCCCAAAAACCATTCTGGGTATTTTTTGAAAAAGGCATTAAAAAGATTGCCAGTTCCCTTCCACGTTAGCAAAAGCGACGCTGCTGTTCATCGTACATCTTTGAATAGTCTTATTGCCAACCTTCGTCACTCTTAATAAGTACCACTCTTTTATTTTCAAAATTTTCTTTGTAACCAGCCGGGAGCCCGGCACCAAATTCATTGCATCCGGAAGGCCATTCAACTTCTCCTGAAACTAAAAGTTCAACTCCTTTCAGACCGAATATTGAAGTTGTGGGCGAGCTTTTTAGAACCTGCAGGCCGTTCACTTTCGCAGTTTCAGCGCATGTATATTCCAGCAAAATTTTCTTCTCAATATCAGCATTTGAAGGTTTGCTTTTGCAACTGCAAAAAAACAATAAGGGTATTGAACATGCAAACAGAATTTTCCTGATCATAGCAGTTAATATTTAAATTAAAGTTTTACAAAATTGCAGAGGAGCAAATAAAATCCGGTTCAACTGTTTTGGAGGAAGCAGAAAAAAAACTAAAATAATTATTTTAACTGGAATTCCAAATATTAGTTTTTCGAACACTGGCTGGTTATTTAAGTAAAAAATAAATTGATAAATGGAAGGTTATTTTTTTTGATAAACACGTACATAATCAATCAGCATGGCTGCTGGAAAAATAGAATTATCAACACCTTGTTGCCCACCCCAGTTGCCGCCTACGGCTATATTTAATAGCAAATGAAATCGCTTATCAAAAGGCCACTCCTTATGGCCGTTCCCTGAATTTGAATAACTGAAGACAATTGAGTCATCCAGCAGAAAGTCTATTTTTTGCCGATCCCATTCGATACTATAGATACGGAAGGAAGTATATGGATTATCTATTTTTATACCTTTTGTTTTTTGTGTTCCGATAACGTGGTTAAATGCTTCTGTATGAATACTGAAATACACTGAATCTTTTTTAAATCCCACATGTTCCATGATGTCAATTTCACCGCTCTTTGGCCATCCCCCATATTCCCAGTCTGTCGGCAACATCCATATTGCAGGCCACAAGCCACGCCCCGCGGGCAGCTTTGCTTTTATTTCTATTTTACCATTAACCCAATCACCTTTATTTTTTGTAACTAACCTTGCCGATGTATAATCCCTGTTCTCTTTCTTTTCTTTTAATGCAATAATGTGCAACACACCATTGTGAACTACTGCGTTGTTTGTATCAGCATCAGTGTAATATTGTAATTCGTTATTGCCCCAACCTTTACCTCCAACATCATAACCCCATTTTGCAGAATCCGGTAAACCGTTATAATTAAATTCATCAGCCCAGGTCAATTTCCAATCAGCTTGCGGCGTTTGTGCCGATGACTTACAAAACGTTACCCAGAAAGTACTTATCAAAAGCAACATGTTCTTCATATTCTATTTTTTATCTTTCTGTAAATATGGTTCTATTGCTTTTTGCCAAATGTGATAACCGGTCGCATTCATATGCAAATTATCTACGAGGAATATACCGGGCAAGGGTTTATGATTCTTATCGAGCATTTTATGATAGACGTCAACAAATATTGCTTTCTTTTTTGTTTCCAAAAAACCTTTAATGAGTTTATTAGCCTGCTCCATTTTAGGCATTAGATTTTCTCTTGACGGACTCGGCTTTATAGAGATATAAACTACAGGCACGTCCGGCATGGCAGTGCGGATGATATCAAATAATTTCTCAAACCTCATTAAAACAATTTCTGCAGTTACCGTATCAGAATACGCCAAATCATTTTCACCAGAATAAATTACAATTTCCCTGGGATGATAAGGCATGATTATATCATTAGCGTAGCGAATTGCATCGGTTAGCTCCGAACCTCCAAAGCCGCGGTTAATAATTGTTTCAGCGGGAAAATAAGACTGCACATCTTCCCATTTTCGAATTGATGAGCTGCCAACGAAAAGAACCGCATTTGCAGGTGGGAAGTGAATACTGTCCTGTTTTTTAAACTCCAGTATTTCATTATAAAACGGAGCAGGTTCCTGGGCCCTTACTTCTTGAAATGCTATCAAAAGGATTAAGAAAACTGTCACTGATTTGTATATCTTCATTGCAAACGATTTAAGATTATTTAACTTATTCAATTTATGTATTTATCGATATATTCTTTAAAATCATTTATACATATATCAACTCCCCATTTTTTAAATTGATCTTTGGAATGAGTTGTACAAACGCCAATTACATCTATTCCTGCTGCTTTAGCGGATTGAACACCTCCTTGTGAATCTTCGAAAACAACAGCTTCTCCCGGGTTTATTTTTAATGTTGAAAGTACTAATTGATAAATCTCAGGATGTGGCTTTCCTCTTTTAATTTGTTCTGCTCCCGCAATCAAATCAAAGGACGAACGTATACCAAGAGTATCAACAATAAAACTGACGTTTTTTACATCACTCATGGTTGCAAGAGCTGTGGAGATATTTTGTTTTTTTGCGATTTTCAATAGTTGTATAATCCCCGGTTGTGCTTCAATAATCTCTTTATAGAGACCTCGATACAACTCTTCTTTTTCATCACCAAGTGCTTTATTTTTTTCACCTGGTATATCTCCAAAAAATCTTGGCATTATCTCATCACTTACCCCGAAGATTTTAGGATGCAATTCCTCTTCTGTAATATGAATATTATACTTGCTTAAAAATTGTAACCACGCTTTGGTATGATAGGGAATGTTATTGACAATTGTGCCATCCATATCGAATATCAAAGCCTTTACCTTCCTTCCTTTATTCATCTTACTAAATCAATTCTCCTTTATAATTTTTTTTCAAACACCTTTTCTCCATTCACAAAAGTCATTATTATTTGGGTATTTAAAATATCACTTGGGTCGGCAGTCATTATATCTTTGTCGGCTATAACAAAATCAGCAAGCTTGCCGGCTTCAATACTGCCTTTTTCATTTTCTTCAAAATTACTTTTAGCAGCCCAAATAGTCATTCCGCGTAATGCATCCTTTCTGCTCAATGCATTTTCTATTTGAAACCCACCTTCCGGCCAGCCTTTTGCATCTTTGCGAACAACCGCTGCATAAAAAGTTTTTATTGGTGAAATATCTTCTACAGGAAAGTCAGTCCCCAGCGGAATCCACCCATTTTGCTTCAGCAAATCATTATATGCATAAGCATATTTTAATCTCTCTTTGCCCAGCCTGTCACCGGCCCAATACATATCTGATGTAGCGTGGGTTGGCTGCACAGAAGGTACAATACTATTATCACCAAATAAATGAAAGTCATTTTTATTTATTACCTGCGAATGCTCAATACGCCACCGTAAATCATTTTTACCTTTCAAATATTTCGCATAAATTTTCAATATGGTTCTGTTCCCGGAATCCCCGATGGCATGGGTACACATTTGAAATCCATGGCTGTAAATTATATTGGCCACCGAGTCGAAATGTTTTTGGGAACTTAAAAGGAAACCGCTCCACCCTGGCTTATCAGCATAGGGTTGCAGCAAGCATGCGCCTCTTGAGCCTAATGCACCATCAGCATACACTTTAAATGAACGTATATTTAGCCGGTCAGTTTTTATTTTGCCTTTAGAAAAAAGAAAATCATAATTTTCTTTTTGATCGCTCAGCATTATAAACATCCTCATCTTAAGTTCATTATTTTTCTGCAACTGATCAATTAATAATACAGCATGATAATTGAGCCCGCAATCATCAACCGTTGTAAGACCCGCGGCAAAACAATTACTTTGAGCGTCCATCAGGGCTTTTTTTATTTGTGGAAGTGTGGGACCAGGAATATTTCTATAAACAAGATCGGTTGCATTATCAATTAAGATGCCGGTTAAAATACCGTCAACTGTTTCGACTTCACCTCCTGAAATTGTATCTCCTGCTTTTACTCCGGATAGTTCTAATGCCTTTTTGTTTGCAATCGCAGCATGCCCGTCGATCCTTGTTAATATTACAGGGCGATCGGGAAACAACTCATTTAATTTTTCATTGGTTGGAAAATTTTTTACTGCCCAATCATTTTGATCCCAACCGCTGCCTGTTAACCATCCGTCCTTATTTTTTTCAGCATAAGCCTTTAGTTTTTCTATAACCTCATCCCAACTTGCGGTTCCAATCAAATCTGCTTTTTGCAGGTCAAGACCATATTCAAAAAAATGAGCATGTGCATCTATTAAACCGGGATAAATAAATTTACCTTCTGCGTCTATTTTCTTTTCGGCATTGTATCTTTTTTGCAAATCTTTTGCTGTACCTGTTGCGACAATGTTTCCTGCGTTTACCGCCAGGGCTTCGCAGGTGGAGAAATTTTTATCAACCGTATAAACTGTTGCATTATATACAAGCAAATCAATTTTTTGCTGCGAAGTACATGATGATAAAATGAGAAATGAAAAAACAAGAAGAAATAATTTCATAGCTATATCAATTACTTATTTAATTGAAATTACGACACAGACATTTATAATATTGAATTCATCCAATTTAAAATCAATAAAAATCATTTCGACTTACTTTCTTTTGTTTGAGTTTGAATTTGAGAATGTGAATTTTAATTCACAAGACTTCCTATGTCGGCGGGGGGCGACTGGCAGCATCCGGTGACGGTGTTTCAGTGTTTGCAACGACTATTCGCAAACATTTGCGATATATCCTTTTGCGATGGTTATGGATATATATTGTTTGCGATAGATAGTTTGTTTGATAGTCTAAACTGTACAACAAATGAAAGGCACTTCGCACAAAGGCGAAGTACGTAAAATTCTATAATTACCCAATGCATCGCTTAATGGTTTTCTCCTTATGTAAGCTGCTGCTATACCGGCGTTATTAATATTCTCTGAAGCAAAGTATTTATTTTCATCGGCTGATCTCACGGTTCTTGTCCGGTATTGTTGCTCGCTGGTAATGTTAGTAAAAATTTCAACACATAGCACACTTAAAGGCAGATCAACCGGTAGCCCATAAGCTTTTAATAAAGCGTCCACTTCCGCATTGGTCCAAAAAGTAGTACCATATTTTGTAGCATCGGCATTTTGCAACAGCAATTCCTGGTAAGGCGATACCTCGATATATTTTGAATTTATTTCCGGCAAATTCATTTTATCCAGTATATATTTTTTGGGGAAAACATTTTCTTTTTCGGCAAGCACAAATTCGGGATGTGCGATAACGCCTGCTTCTTGATGTGAAATATTATGCCTGAGTTTAAAGCCCCAATGCATTAACCTGTCATCCAAAAGAATATTCCTGTAATCTTTTAATTCTTTGCCTGCATCATTGTTATCGGCCTGCTTTACCTGTGCATACAGAAGACACCAGAGTTCAGTTCGCGGAGGATCTGCCGTTACATTTTTTCCGTTAAATACAGCGGTTGCATACGGCGCAGTCACATATAATTTTTCTTCATCGCGATTTACGGCACAGGTAAGTGTTGGCGCCGGATGTTGTATTCCTGTTGCCTTCAATGCACGGCCATACCTGCCTTGCGCCGTACTCCAGATTTTTGAATGGCCAACTCTGAATTCATAAGTAAAAAATCCAAATAATTCCGGTGAAGATTCATTTAACCCCGGAGGAAGTGGCAATAAATAATGTTTATCACTTAGCAATGATTTTTCCATTGGTTGCATAGCATTAATTCCCGACTCATCATCTGAACTTTCGCTTACGATAACACGAATATATTCAGGGTCTATATTTAAAGGCGGCTCTGGCACGGGATCTTCGAGATAGGGATTGTTGTTGCTGATAAGCTGATCTGGTGCATAAGCCAGCACTCTTCCAAAATAAATATCATTGGGGTCATGAATGGCTTCTTCGAACTCAAGCCATAAAAATCTTCTTCTTGGTTCTGATGAAGAATATTTTTCACTGCGATGATACGGCGATAATGCAATGCCCGCCGATGCAATTTTGGGTATTTGTGTTGGATTAATAGTAACGGGTAAACTAACGGCGTCAAAAGTAAAATCTCCATCATTTGTTGCTCCGTGATCATCTTTGAAAACAGGCGTAATAGTATAGCTTACTTCAACAATATCGGGAAATATATCTGCATCAACGGCTGGTTCTTTTTTAGGATCAACCGCATCAATAAATACGATGGTTGTATTCGTGCGATCTGCATCCTGTAAAGCAGTAAAAGATATGGAATGTTTCATTTCTATTTCTCCTACAATTTCTTCCTTTACACTTCCCGGAGTTTTTTTAAAATTCATTTTACGGGTAACAATAAAACTCATATCAGCTAATGCATCCCATGACCAATCCCTTTTTAAATCGAGTTTTACACAACACAACCAATGATGATATAATTCTGCCTTACTTGCAAAAGTGAGAGCAGAATTATCGGGAGCTAATGTATGTCTTATGCGATTGGAGCATCCGAACTGTATCCTTTGACCATTTTTGCCAACCAGGTTAAGGCCATTATTTACAATCTTTAATTGCTGAGCAATTCTTTGAATGGAATCGGGAACACTCGCAGGTTGCGGCTTTATCTTTTGCAGATCCGGAACTATATATCTTGTAAGAGAAATATCATCGGGCTGAAGATAAATCGCTTCCAATTCTTTTGAATTGAATAAGTCTTTTTCGTCTTCAGATGCTTTATATAGATTAATGTAAGTTGTACGTCCATAGCGTGTATTAAATGCAGGATCCGTTTTTTCTAATCCATAATACCCCGCCTTTTCTTCACACACCGCACGTACCGTTAACCGTATGCCACGGGCTTTAGGCAAAACAATTTCATCCATCGCATCTATAGCAGCCTGGTCAAAACCAAGGTCGCCTAAATCTGCCGTGTCACCGAATTTTAATACATGTGCATCAATAAAATTTACCGGAATATTAAGTGTATTGTCATAATCATCGTCATTACCAGGAATGGAAAATTTTCTTACTGTTTTATATAAAAAAGCAAATGACTCTTTCCCCGATACACTTAACTGGTAATCCATTCTTAACGCCTGAACTTCTACAGTTATTTCTACACTGTCAACATCGGGATCGGCAAGACCCACAGATTCCATTTGTATCTTGGTATGATTATCTTTTGCATCCTGCAATTGCTGTTTCAGTGCAGTAACGAGCCTGTTCACCGGATCACCATATTTATTACAAAAGGCAACAGCAGGGTACCCGAGCAAAGGACGCCGTATATCCAAAGAAGGTAACTCGTAAACTGCGCCATCATCATTAAACGGCACTCCCGTAAGCCTCACAATAGCTGGTGCTACGTATCTTTTAAAATGACACGTAGCTTCGGGTGTTATTGCGTCATTAAACGGCGATTGATCGAAAAGCGGGCCGCCATGTGTCATATCGGTCATGCGTACACGAAAATTGTAAATGCTTCCGTACTTTAATTTTTTAGTTAAAGCAGGGGTATCATAAATTTTGAGCAAAGCATTTTCGGGCGCTCCGGTAACATTTGTTTTCCCTTGTTGTTCCGGATTGGCCGGATCAAAATCCGGTTGCACTTCTTCATCGTGCTGGTAAACACGTATCGCATCTTTATCGGGCAATACCATAGAATGGCCATCCCAATTACCGAAATACATTGGCAGCCAGAAAGATTTTGAATCATCTCCATCCAGCGTGGAGGGATATACCTGGAAAGGAAGTTCTCCTTCAAAATGACCGTTATGGTCAACATCAGGAAGTAAATCCTGCAGCAGATCAACTCCTTCTTTTGTTTCCACAAAATTGAGCGATTCCCATTTTACATCATCCTTGTCATTAACATCTATATGATAACCGAAAACCCCGATCGGCGCATCTATCCTTTGCCCCGGGCCTACAGATGCATCTTCAGACATTTGGCGAATATACCATCCCAAAATTTGTTCATCATCCCAGCCGAGGCGAATTCCTGACTCATGAGTTGGATGAAACCCATCACTTTCTTCCAGCAAAATATTTTGGCTCACCGGCTGAAATGCATGCACGATTTTTGAAAAGCCATCATCATAGTCCGACGCCTCTATAAATATATTATCAAAGTTGCCGACAGGAGATGGATCGGTAAGATCAGCAGGTTTTTTAAATAAGACAGGAAAAAGGTTTGCAGCGAATAAAGGACGTGATGTTCCTGCCTTTAACGCCGGTATCCTGGCAGCATATTTTTTTACAAAACTGTCATCGGCTATTTGCTGTTCTTTATAATCACTGCCATCTGCAAGATCAATATATAGCCAGCCGCCTTGTTTAAAATCATTTACGTCTATTTCCATTTGAGCATTATAAATAAAGCCGGCCTCTGTTGCCAATAACGGGTTTCTTAAAATATAGGCAAATACCTTTCCCCAGCTTATAGTATCACCTGTTTGTTTAAAACCATCAACATATTTTGCATCACGAATTGCACAGTGATAACTGTCATCAGTAACACCGTTATTGGGATGAAGCGGTGCGATAAAATTGAATGATTGCCTGTATGTTTGCGGAAGATATTTTTTTACAGATTGCCCAATAGTCCTTGTTGCATTTGCCTGTTCTCTTCTTGCGGGATTATTTATAGTAGCATCATCATTAGTTTGTCCCAGGTTTTCAATATCGAAATGCAGCGGATCTGCAAGTTTGGTAAATAAGGCGACTTTATTATTCGGAGGCGTAACTGTAATTGTATCAGCCTTTGTGAAATTTAAATTATTAGGAAAATTTTCAGTACCTGATAAAATCTTTGTGCTGAAAGAAATGGTTGCATTAACATACGATGGTACTGTGGCATCAGGAATGGACGCAACTCCTTCTATTGCTTTACTGAAAGGATTTTGGTTTCTTGGTAAAAACAAAATGTTTACAGAAAGCTTTTTATCGCCATCAAAAAACTGCGGGAAAGTCATGATGGTAAATCTCCTGTTGTTATCCATAAAAAAATATTTAAAAATTAAATTAAATCTATTCAGAACCTCACCCCTCCAAAGGAGTCCTTCGGACAACCCGTCTCCAACGGAGAGGAGCTAAACCTGCTATGCAATTTGTCTTTGCTCTTCCCATGACTTGCTGAAATTAATATCAATCACAAGGAAGATACTTATGTCAATTGCAAAAGTTACCTGCGCCCTGCAATCGGTTCTTTTTTCGCTTTCGATTCTTTTCACGGTTCCTTTTGCTTCAATTGTAATAGTGATACCTACAATTCCTCCAAGTAATTCTGCATGGCCCTTAAAGAGTAAAAAAGCAGAAACTTCTACCACATCTTTATCAGTATAGATTTCAACACCTACCATGTAGAGCACACTTACGTTACCCACCACCGGCAAGCCCACAACGAGTTGAGCGCCAAATCCAAATTTCATGTGAAGTGACGGACCCTTGGCGGTATCTGCCGCAATATCAAGAGTTACCTGGCCAACAGCATATACAGTTGCCGCAGCAAGCGATACACACATTACTGTTACCTGCCCATAAAATCCTAAGTACGCCCCAACTGTTGGTAATAGTTTTTTCGCATCAGTAGTAATCATTAATGCTCCATTAAAATACACGCCCACTTTGAGCGATGCTTCCAACTTCAACGGCTGTTCAGGATCATTGTAAAGAATACCCAGTGGAAATTTAACAACAGGAATTTCTTTGGATGCTTCGAATTTATATTCCCATGTTCCTGCATTATTGCTCATGGCAATTTTTAAACCTTTTTTCAATGCATCTTTATAGTCACCGCCGCTTAGATCCTGCAGTATCTGTAAAATTTCTATTACTGTTTGTAATGCAGGACTGAATTCAATTTCTGCTGTGGGCAAAGAAGCATCCGTATCGCTACCTTCATAATTTGACTCGGCACCTTTCTTTGAATCAAAATTTCCTTTTATCAGCATTAATCTTTCAAACGGGCCAAGATCAACAACCATCGCCAGATTATTTACACGACTTTTCCATTTGTCGGCGGTATTGCTGGCAAGAGAATCAATGTCAAAATTTAATTTTCCATTTGTAGTTGGCCCGGCATTACCTTGTTTATCATGTGGAGTGGTTTTATATTCGATATACAACTTCAGAAAATCTTCGTCAACAAGTTTTATTGGCCCGGGGGGCAAATCGAATTCTTCTGCTTTGTTTAATAATTTTAATGCCTGGTCTTGTAAATTACCGGCAGCATCCGCAACGTTGTTGGCAACATTCATTAATTGAAAAACGGGCAGGCCTGCATCTTGTGAACCTGAGTTTGTAAAATGTGATGTTTTCAGATCAACTGCATCACCAAATGATGTTACCGCATCACCAATATTTGGGAAAATACTTTTTGTCCTCATGATGCGATAAGCATCTGCAAAAAGAGGCGGAGTCCTGCTCATCAACTGCTCAATGTTATGCTTAAAGGATGGAGTAAGAAATAATGCCTTTTGCGTGCCGGTATTTTGAAGCAAGCCATAACTAATTGTGTTGGCGGCAGGCGCTCTTAAGATTTCTGTAGGGTTAGCAATTCTCAGTAACTGGCTGTTAGGATCTGCATTGAGGTTAACATCACCTGAAGCATTCATTACCAATTCTCCAATTCTTATTAAAGGAACAGTAATATTTTCGGGTAGAGGGCTTACTTCACCAGTCGAAGCTTCGTGTGTTACCATACTCCATGCGCCATCTTTTGGCAATACAACACTTCCTCTTGCTGCGGCTATAAATACCTCATTGGTATTAATATTTATTTCATTGCTTACATCAAAATGGTTAATACGCATTCGTTGTTTACTGTTGTGAATATCAACCATACAATTCACATCTCCGCCAATAGAACCATTTTCACTTGCAATAAGCGCAGTAAAAGCTGCTGCCGAAATGGGCACTCCCATAGGGGCTAATTGCACATAACCTATCACCTGCTTTGATGGCACACGGCCATTTACCTGGCCTTGTACTACGCCTTCAATTTCTACATCTGCATCAAAAGTTATTTTTTGCAGGCTTGCAGGTTTTACTATATCCCCACCGGCCGTATTTTGTAATGCATTATTATTATCATCCAGATACCAATCGCCATTTTTTATTGCAGTGTTTGTATGGAAAGGAGGCGTGTTTATTTCAACAATATTTTTAATGTTGAACAATCCTTTTATTGCACCGGGATGGATTTTAAAATGCGAAGGAAATGGGGTGAGTTTTGTTTCGCCTGGCTTTTTGATGTGATAGGTGAAATTAAATTTGCCATCGCTTTCTGCCTGCCATCCTGTATCCACGCGATAAACATATCCTGTATTGGTCCGGTATAAAACGATCGTTCTTACCACATGAATTCCCCATGGATATACAAGACTGCGAACCTGTATTACTTCATGTGCCGTTCTTCCTGTAAACACATCAAATTTAGTTTGGCTTGTCTGTGCAATCTCTGCATTGGGATTAAACCAGTTACTAAAAATATTTGCGCCATAACCGCTGAAATCAATTCGCGTTAACGGCACTCCCCTGCTGGTTATGAAAGGAGTTTTTGGCCCGAATTCCTCGTTGAAAATTGCTGCAACACTTTGTCCCAACGTACCTGCGTTTGTTATGTTTCCGTTAGCATCCAAAACGTTTGCCAATTGAATAGTAGCGCCATTGAACAGGGGGAAATCATCCTGGATTAATTTACCCGCATGTACCTGCATTTGTATTCCGCCCCTGAGATCATTATTAAATATAGGTTGATTAATTTCAACAGTTGGCGGCTGTGGCGATTGCTTGTGCTTACTCATGAGTGTAAGCGCTTTTAAACCGAAGGGCAGCGTGAAATACGAGATAGTTACATTATCCTTTTCTTCCTTGTATCTCCTTATAATATCTTTTATTACAGGCTTTGGCGCCAGCGGTACATAGTGCAAACTTGTATTAAAAAAGCGGGACGGGCCTCCATCATCAGGATAAAAATTCATGCCTTTCGGTGGATCTCCGGCAATATGTGGCGTCAGTTAAATTATGAACCGGCTCCCAGGCAATTTGCGGTAGTGTAAAACTCCTTACAAAAATGCTCGGCGACATCACCTGGACTTCCTCAATTTTAAACGGAACACTATAGAGAGATTGCATTTGCTCATTCTGTGTTTCAACACCAAACTCCCTGAACAAAAGAGACGGGCCTCTTTCACCATTTAACTGCCCAAAGCTCACACCCATCTGGTTTGCATGGCTGCTTACATCTAACAAGGCGAACAGATCCCGGAAATAATTATCAATTGCTTTACTCCAATCGCTGATTTGATTGTTGCTTACCACCATTGCATTGGATAAATCAGTATTAAATGCTGTATCATTATTTTGATTATCCGACGCAGCCGGCAATGTTATTAACTGGTTATTATTCTGGTCAGTTGAAAAAGGCAATAAATGAAAGCTGGTGGTCACGTGATCGGGCAAACCTTCACCCCTTACTCCCCACTTTACCTGGCATAACAATAACATGACCGGAATATGCAACTGAACTTTATCAGTAACCCTATAATCTTTAAACTGTTGAAAAACGGAAACGTTTGCAGCGTAAGGATCCGGTAACATCGGAATGTATTTGTAGATACCCAATGACAAATACAAATTTCCGCTTTCAACTTTTTTCCAATCCGGAGAAACATCAGCGGTAAGAAAACAACCCATTACGGTGGATGTGGTGAACAAAGCATTTCGCAATGCGATTGAAGTAACCGGAAGATCTAAAAAGTCTTTTATATCTGCAGTAAGATTATCCTGGATAAGGTTGTTGTCGTATAAAATAATTGTCCTGTGATTTTTATACGCAAACAATGCCAGCAGCGAACCTTTTGTGCGAACAGGTAAAGGCTTTGCCGAAACATCTATCGGCCTGTCTGCCTCAACTATAGTATTTACAGTTGCTTCAATTATTTCATAACCGTTAACGGTAGAAAAAAACCGCAACGGAAATTGTTTACCAAATTCTATTTTTAATTTTGACTCATACGGATTTTTTTCATCCTTCCACAATGAAAAATTTTGTTTGGAATATAAATTTCCTGCAACGGTAGTTCCGATAGCGATACCTTCAGGATGTGCAATAATAAAGCAGCTATTAATATTTATGTCTCCATTCTGCAAACCGCTCCATGATGTTGAAATTCCTTTATCGCATAAAATTGCCAAAGCGCCAATTCCTGCCGCCGGAGAAATATGAGCAAGATCCAAATCTGCCGCAGGCAAATTCCAATACGATGCAATTATTTTTGAAGTGCCCGAAAATTGTGCAAAGGGTGAAAGTGATTTATTAACAATAAAATTTGCTTCCGAAGATGTGAATGGAATAAACAATGAAAACAAATCGGCATTATAGTTTCCTTTCGTATTATTCCATTTAAATGAACAAGGCTGATCAAATATTTTCCATTTTGCACCCGATATATTTGTTATAGTGCTGCCGCTGTTATTAAATTGAAATTCCAAAACATCCGGAAGCGTATATTCTGCCGCACGTGCATCTGCACCATACGGACTTGTATCATCCGCATCAGTAACCTTTTGCTGCGCCAGTTTTAATTTAACCGTTACAAGTGTTCCTGATGGTATAGTTGTTTTATCACCATTAATAACCGGCATGGTACTCAAGTCAATAGTTCCGGAACTTATTGTTAAACCTGTGTATTTACCGGTGGGAGCATCCGGGGCAAGAATTTCTGAATTGATCCATATACTGCTGTTGGCCGTAAGCTTGTAGTTTTGTGTATCAGGAGCAAGTAATGCAGTGTTTTCACCCGTCCATGTTTTTGCCACATTTACATTAAAAATTATTGCGGGGTTCGCTGCTCCCTGTATATAAAGAGCAACCAGTTTTTCCACGCTAAAAAAATCAAACCAAACTCTCCTGCCATCTATATTTAGAAAAGGGCCGATTGTTTTGGCAACTGCAGCTCCGGCAGCCCATAATGGTGTAGACCTTAACGCATTTACATTTCTTACAGGAGTCTCTCTCTGGAAAACTTTAAATTCTTTTTGAAGTAAGGCAATGTTTTCATCGCTTACCACATCACTTATTTGTTGTTGAAGTTCCGGAGATAAATCTTTAAATGTTGACGGCGACAATTTCTCAAAAACAAACGGAGAATTTTTTGCCTGCGAAAATTCTATTGACGATGGTATCGATGATTTTAAAAACTGAACTAACTCATTTTTGTTTTTTTCATCTTCCTGAGAGAGGACTTGTAGGTTACCGGTAAAGCCGCCAAGCCATGCGATCAGGGGGTTTTGATCACTCATGGTAAATTAATTTAAATAGAAAATAACGGGAGGAAGTCTTTTACAGGAAATCAAAACTAATAATTATAATTATATTCTGCAAGGGAGGTAATATCATTTTAATGCAATAAAAATTTTATTTGTTGTAAAAATATAAAGCGGATAGCTTTTGTTTAGAAGTGATCCGCATAAAAAACAAGTTATTCTTTGTTGCTAAAAAATAATCAAACTAAAGTAATACAACTTAGAAAATACTATGTGGATTTTACGATACTCTCATTAATGCTTCCATCTTTATCGCTCAACTGAATAATCACCTGATCTTTGTTGCTTCAAAATCATAATTCTCGGTCAGCCCGGGGACATCCGCCAGGAAGAACGTAAATTTGATAGTACGTGTTACCGGTAATTATTATGAGACTATTTTTAGTAATTGGCCTGCTATTCATTTCACTGCAACAAATTGCCGCACAAAATACTGATGTCACAAAAAAAAGCTCAGAGGAAAATTTGAAGGAGTTTGCAAGCAGCATTTATAAATATCCTTCTTTTGCTCACGGGAAAATTATTTTAAAAGACAGCACTGTTATTGATGCAAAGCTTAATTGCAACAGGGTGTTAGGCAAAATTGTTTATTTAGACAGGGTAAATAAAGCATTGGCCCTGGAAAATCCTGAAACAGTAAGCGAAGTAACTATTGCCAATGATACCTTTTATATTTATAAAAATAGCTATGTTCAAAAATATACGCACTGCTCAAAAGTAAACCTGTATATAAAACAATCGCTTGCATATGTTGATAAAAACATGCCTGTAGTTATTTCAAGCGGTGGCAGATTGCCCTATAGCAATGAAGATGAAAAAAAAGGGGAGAAAGGCATTGAGAAATATTCGAAGTTTCAATTAACGAACGAGTTTTTTATCGCCGATTACTCAATGAATTATTTAATTGCTTCTAAAAAAAGTATGCTTGATTTATTTCCTTCTGCAAAAGAGCCTTTAAAAAAATATCTTCAGCAGCATACGGTGAGCTTTAACAATGCATCGCAAATAGAAAAATTGCTTCACTATATGGATGCATTTTAATTTCCTCGTTGCAAACCGAAAATGGCAAATTCAATAATACTTTCCGCAAAAAAGTGTAAATGATTAAAACAAAGAGGCTAATGCATCAGCAAGCCACTTGTACCGGAAAAGTGATTATAAGAAATAATAGAATTTTGTGTGAATCACGCATACATTTTTTTATCAAAGCGGCGGCTATTCTTTTACTTATTTCATCCACCAACAATTTTACCAGGTTTTAATCCTTGGGCTCCCACAATTCAATTTTATTTCCTTCAATGTCTAAAATATGAACAAATTTTCCATAATCATATGTCTCAATTTTGTCGACGATAGTTACGTTTTCCTTTCTTAATTCTTCAACCAATGCTTCTAAATTCTCTACTCTATAGTTTATCATAAACTCTTTTGCTGAAGGCTCAAAATATTTTGTATTTTCTGCAAAAGGATTCCACTGGGTAAGTCCCTTTTTTGTGCTATCATCAATTTGTCGCCATTCAAAACTTGTTCCATATGGGCTTGTGTCAAACCCAAGGTGCGTTTTATACCATTCGTTAATTGCTTTGGGGTCTTTACATTTGAAGAAAATCCCTCCAATTCCTGTTACTTTTTTCATTTTTGATGGTTCTGTTTTTTTGTTAGAAATTATTGTATTAAAAGCGAAACCTAATAGAAATGAAGTAGCAATTAGTGTTATTGTCAATATGGTCCGTTTCATTGTTTAAGATTGAATTTTGAAAATTAAACTTTTTTTGTTTTTATAATAACACCTGAGGTCTGTCTTACGCTCCGCTAACCGTAATATTTCTGTTATAAGATGTAATACTACAAAAAAAACAATATCTAATTATCAATGGCTTTACGTTATACTTTTTGTATGGATGTTAGTGCATCCCGATCTTTAAAATTTGTCCTCACTCCCGGCATTTTCCTACCTGTGTTATCATTCATACCTGCTTTTGCCCGGTGCCCATAAGAAATGGCAAATTCAATAATACCTTCTGCCAAAAAGTGTACATGGTTAAAAACAAAAGGCTGATACATTCACAAAACTGCTTGTGATAAAGCTTATTATATTATTGCACCACTAATCCTTTTCTTACTTTATTGCTTCCATCTTTATCACTCAACTGAATTATATAAACACCTTTTGAAGCAGGAAGATCAATGGTTGCATTTTGTTGATTAATTGTTTGCTCCTTTACTTTTTTACCGGAGTTGTCGTATAGAATCATAATAACAGGATGCGTAAATTCATTAAGGTAAATTTGAACATGTCCTTTTGCAGGATTGGGAAAAAGTAAGTACGCATTTTTAGTGATATCTAAAGTAATAAAACGTATCTCAGAATATGAAAAAGATCCATCAGTATATTCAATCTTCAACCTGTAAGATAACCTGGTGTAGTTAGTGGCTGAAGAATCATTAAAGTCATAATCAAGTTCATGACTGGAGCTGCCATTTGTTGATTGGCTTGCAATAAAACCTATACCCGAAAAATCTGATTCGCTATCTTTTCTTCTTTCAATTGTATAGCCGGATACATTTAGCTCCGAAGTAGTTTTCCAATTCAACGCTATAATATTTGCAGATGATTTCTTTGCGGTAAACGATGCCAAATCAACTGAAGAACCCAAAAGAAAAACATCTGAGGTATCTTTTAGATTTAATGCATTAGTCACTATCAATGTATAGCTTCCTTTTTCGGATGTAGTATAGTCGTGAGAAGTGGCACCGGGTATAATCACCTCATTTTTCAACCATTGATAAGTAAGATTTCTACCCTGTAAGCCTTCTAATAAAAATGAACCCGTGCCCAGGTTGGTGGGCCTAAAATAAGCTTTAGGCTGGCGGACCGAACTTGTATCTTCCAACTTATATACGGTGCTATTGCCATTAAATAAAATATATTGATCGCCATACCTGTCCTCTCCAAAAGAAACCGGGTTTCCTGTTGCCTGCGCATTTGTAATAAAATGAATAACGGATCCGGAAAGAGCACCATTAGATTGTTTTATTCCATCAATCCACCTGGCAACATAATCGGCAAAAATATAAGTGCCAAAAAGAGATTTCGACTGAGCACTCCGGTAAATATAACCCCCGGTAATAGAATTTCCCACGGCATGCGTGTAATCAAATATAGGTAAAGTGAGACCCGATTGGTTACATCCTGAAGAAGGGCTATAACAAGCCGTACCTTCCATAATTCTCCAGCCATAATTTCTTCCTCCTTCTGCATTTGCCGGTTGGTAATCTATTTCTTCAACAGCACTTTGTCCAACATCGGCAATCCATAAATCACCGGTGAGGCGGTCAATGCTACTCCTCCAGGGATTTCGAACACCATATGCCCATATTTCTTTTTTAATACCAGGAGTTGCGTCATTGTAAAAAGGATTTGAGGAAGGAACAGTGTAAGGTTGTGCAGCCGAAGAATTACTTACATCAATCCGCAGAATTTTGCCAAGAAAAGTATTTTTATTTTGTCCATTCCCCGCCGGATCACCACCGCTTCCTCCATCTCCAAGATTAATATACAAATAGCCATCTTTTCCAAACATCAAATTTCCTCCATTATGATTACTGTACGGTTGTGATTGCGTAAGAATAGTTAATGCGGTTGAAGCATCTGCTATATTTGAATCAGCCGCACTGACCTTATATTCCTGTATAACGGTGGTTAGTTGTCCGGCAATATTTGAGGTGTAATCGACATAAAATTTCCCACTTGATTTATAACCGGGGCTAAAAACAATTCCTAAAAAACCTTCTTCACCACCGGTAGAAGATATTTTTGAAGTGATGTCAAGAAACGGAGTTGGGCGTAAAGTACCATCGCCATTAATTACACGAATTCTTCCGGCCCGGTCTGCAACAAATAGCCTGTCGTCTCCGCAATGTTTTAAATCAATGGGTGCGTTTATGCCAGCAACATACGGTATAGCCGCAAGCTTTTGCGCAACGGCCTGGTGAGATATAATAAGGAACAGGGAAAAGAATTGTATAAATATTTTCATGAAAAAGGGTTTAATGAATATTCAACGGAATTCCCTTTAAATTACGTTTTATTTATGAAAAGAGTTTTCCATGGCCTAACCAGGATAGCAAAAATTAAAACAGATATTGTTTGAATTCACTAAACGTAAAGAGCACCCAAATGGATGCTCTTTAATTAATTACCGCAAACCTGTAAGCCGGATTCTGTATTTCGCTTATCAACGAAAGGTTACCATTTATCTGGCTGTTACATTACTGCAACAATCTTGCTGCCTACCCTTCAGCATCGGGCGAGCCGCCCTCAGGCGCTGATTTACGTGGCATTACAGCACACAAGGTTTACCCAAAACTATTGTTACCAATAATTTTCGTGAGCTCTTACCTCACGTTTTCACCCTTGAACCTTCCTTCCAAAAAATGAAAGGGAAGGAACGGTAATTTTCTGTGGCACTTTCTTCCACCTAAGGCGGACCGGCTGTTAACCGGTATGTTGCTCTTTGCTGTCCGGACTTTCCTCCCCTGTTCCGATAGCTATCGGGATAACAAGAGCGATAACCCGGTTTGCGGCGCTGCAAAGTTAAGTGAAATGGTGAATCGTGAATGGTGATTGGTGAATCGTGAATGGTGAATAGTGAATTTCTGATACTTGTCCAAAGGACTTCTTCGGAGATACCTGATACCTCATACTAATATTGGAAAAAAATTTCGGTGGCGCCATATCCGAAATTAGGATGGTATTGATTAACAAAGCTTTTGACATCTTGTTTATGCTTCAGAATTTCATGTATTTCTTCCCTGAGCTTTCCCTTTCCAATTCCGTGCACTACAGTTAAGTTTGGCTGGCGATGTGCCACCGCAAGATTAAAATACTTTTCGAAAGTGCTTAACTGAAGGGAAAGAATTTCAAAATTGCTGAGTCTTTTCCAGTCGGATGATAACTTTTCAATATGCAGATCAATTACGGATCTTGCCGGCTCAAGATTTTCTTTTGCTTTTGATGCATCATACAATTGCCCATGAGTGTTTGTGTAATCGGGAATAATTTCTATTGGTTTATCCGGGTAAGTTTCAAAAAGTTTATAGGCAAAGGTTGGTTCATTTTTCATTCTCATTTCCTCAATTTTTTGAAACAACTGTTTTGCTTTAATCTTTAAAGAAGTTTCAAAGTTGTCTGCCTTTTTATTATTTGCATTTAGCAGGGAAAACGTAAAAGTGAACCTAGGAGAATCATTCATTTCTTCAAAGGGAATATCGTGAACATAAAAATCTGCCAGGGGGAAAAGTTGATTTTTTATTTCAAATGCCGGTGAGCCGGAAAAACTGATGCTATAAGTGAAATTGTAGGAATCTTTGGTTTGATTAATGAGATAGATTTTAAAACTTTCAACAATGTCATCATCAAAAACATTTTTATCAAACACTGGTAAAAAAGATACCCCTACACCTTCACTTTGTATATTTTTTACTGTTGCCTTTTCCTTTTTTATATTATCAATATATTTTTTTTCAGGTTTTGATGTATTAAGTAATTTCTTCTCTGAGAATCTTTTGAAATAGGGGAAATCAATTTGGTCCATATACACAGGAAAACGAACACCATCGACGTCTATCAAAACCATTTTGTCATTGATGATATCGACTACCTCGCCTTCTTCATTGGAATGCAATACTAACACCCTATCACCGAGCTGGTATTTCATTTTGCAAAGATACTCAAAGTGAAAATTTGAGATATAAGCTAGCGGCCCTTACAAATTATGCTCTTTAAACTGTAATTTGAAAAACTACGATTAATCAATCTTAAAACCAGTATTTGCGTGCAAGCTCTATTATTGCACCAAACGAAAAACCGTTGGCATCTAAAGCAAAGCCATCTGCGGCAGATAGCCTGCACGAAAGGTATTTACCAGCGACTTTGGAGTAAGAACTGTTAATTCATCAATATCCGGTAAGGAAATACTTTTCTCGTAACCAAAGGGCGACCATAAAAACATTCGCTTTCCAAAAACCAAATATGCTCTGTTGTCAACCAAAACAAAGGAACCGTCTGGAATATCATTTATGTTTTCTTCATGAGTTATTTTTGATTTATTATAGTCTATTCTCTCTCTATGAAGAATTTGATCTATTTTTTTTATAGGTGTTTTTTTATTGAATTTATATTCCGGATTTCCCTTTAACCAAAAAGATTTAAATCTGTCTGCATCATTTCTGCGACATTCAAAACAAGGCCTGTGGCCTGCTGCAAAGGAAGTGGCTTCATCCAGGAAAAAAAGTTCAGTGTAATTGTTGGGTGTCATTACTTTTCTTTTTCTCCCCTTAAACTCAAGCTTACAGGTTATCCATGCATTTAATTTGTAAGGGCGAATAATCTCCTTCCAATCGTTATGAAGAACTCCACGATTACCCATCCACGAGCCACGTGCCTTTGTTTTTATTAAATTACCAGACGGGTCAACACGGTTTTGTAACATTTGCGATTAAATTATTAGCATTCTTTTTTGAAGTGTTATGATAAATAACTTCAAACAAATTTTCATTTATAAAAAAAATAGGTTTATACTTTGCAATTGCATTTTTAAACCAGTTTTAAATTACGTTTCTTATTACGTTTTTCTAAATAATAATGCCATAAAAAATAAGTTGCAAGGGAGCGTAATGGTTTCCATTTTTCAGCTAATAAAATAATTTCTTCTTTCGTTTTTGCACCTGTCAGTTCTTTAACTGTGTTAACAACAGCAATGTCACCAATTGGAAAAATATCTTTTGCCTGCAAACCAAACATCAGGTAAACATCTGTTGTCCATGTACCGATTCCTTTAATATTATTTAACTGTTTCCTGATCTCTGCTTCGCTTAATCCCGCCAATTTTTCAAGATTGATATGCTTATTGAGTATTGCCATTGATAACTCCCGAAGGTATCTTGATTTCTGACGACTTACCTGGCAAGTGCGCATTTCTTCATCTGTAAGTTTTAAAATTTCAGATGGAGTAAATTCCTTTAAGTAACTATTAAGCTTTACAAAATGAGCCCGTGCGGAAGCGAGGCTGACTTGCTGTTCCAAAATCAATTTTGATAATGTAACAAATCCCTGGGGTCGCGACCAATTTGGTGGTGACTTATAACGATGATAGATATCTGCAAATGTTTTATCCGTTTTAATAAGTATTTTAATATCTGTTTCATTTACTATCCCGTTCATTATTTAATAAATATGTTTTTTGGTGACTAAAATTACCGAATGCAGACAGTTGACAAAAAAACAAACTTTATTAATATCTTTTATTTAGATTTTCCATTTTCATAATTCCACCAGCATTCTCTTCAACCGAAAGTCATAAATGAGTGCTATTCTGTTACCTTTTTGCACACAGTTTGACAGAGCAACAACACTATTAATATACCAATCAATTAAGGGTATCGAAGCCAATAAATAGCCCTCACAATTACTGCTACTTTGTAACAGTAAGAAGCTTTTCAGCGATGGATATTTCCAAAGATTCCGGAATTTCGAAAGCTGTGTCATCAATAGCACGCATGCGATTCATTTCTGCGTCCCACACAAAAATATTTTCTTCACCGCCATTATAAGTTACACGGTATCTTGTTTCATTATTATAGTTAAATGGAATTGCTTTAATCTCGTAGGGTACACCATCCACTCTCAAATCAAAATTATGCTTCTTCATAATGATTATTATTTGGTTTGAAAATTATAATTATTTAGCCGGCACTGAAGGTCTTACCTCGATTTTGCTCGGTAACGTTCTCGCAGGCATTTGTAAAAGATCAGCAACTAATTTACCAATATCTTCCGGCTGTATCTTCCAGGCATCATTCTCATTAGGAATATGGTTGTCAAAATATGTGGCAACTGAGCCTGGCATAATCGTAGTCACTTTAATATTTTGTTTCCGCAAGTCAAGCATTATAGCCTGTGTAAACCCAACAAGGCCAAATTTACTGGCATTGTATGCAGAACCGTTTGCAAAAAAATTGGTACCCGCAAGACTTGCGATGGTTATGATATATCCTTTGGATTTTTTCAATGCATCAAGACTTGCCTTTACACTGTTGAAAACGCCGGTCAGGTTTGTATCAATCGTATTTTTCCAGTCTTCTTCTGTTAAATCTTCAATAGATGCAAAGTGACCAACACCTGCATTTGCAACCAATACATCCAACCTGCCAAACTGTTCTGTTACCGATTTTACCGCTTTGTTTTCAGATGAAAACGAACTTACATCGGATTCCAGTGCAAGAACCCTGGCCTCATCTTTACTTAAAGAACGGGCGGCCTGCTGCGCAGCTTTCAAACTACGACTGGTTATGGCCACCTTCATTCCATTGTCCAGCAGGATTTTCGCAATTCCGTATCCTATCCCTTTTGAGCCTCCGGTTATGTAGGCAACCTTATCGTTGAGATTATTCATAATTAATATAACATTTATTACAGTCCATTTGTTTTTGCACGACAGGGCAGTTGAATAAAAACAAACTAACAAAAACCGTGCAGGCAAATGCACGCACGACTCCTTTTCTGAATTGCTGGTAAAAATTTTAAGCTAATGCTTAACTGCATACTCTTTGTAAATAATAATGTAATTAAATTACATCTGCGTTTCCCAGCTTACTATGATGCCTGCTGTACAGGAAAAAAATGACAAGCCCTACTATCAGCCAGATAAGAAAACGCATCCAGTTCGTATAACCTAATTCTGTCATTAAATAAAAGCAGCTTGCAAGGCCGAGAGTTGGTATAAGCGAAAGTTTTTTTATGAATGAAGCAATAGTTAATGATGCAGATAAAATTACAAATAAAAAAAACGGAAGTTTATCCCTGAATACTTCCCATCCTTCACTGAAATCAAACAAGCCAAGAAAATTTTTCCAGAAAATTATTACACCAACAATAAATAAAACAGGCACTATAAATTGCGAATTTATATAAGGGATTTTAAATTTCGGCGCCTCTTCGCCTGCTTCTCTTGCGGGTAGCAAAAGCACACCACCACATACAAGCACAAACGCAAATAGAGTTCCGATACTTGTAAGATCGGTTACTTCTGTAAGATTTAGAAATAACGCAGGTATTGCAACTACGAGGCCGGTAATAATCGTTGAAAACGACGGGGTTTTATATTTTGGATGAATACGGCTGAAAATTTTTGGCAATAGACCATCCCGGCTCATGCTCATCCATATACGTGGCTGCCCCATTTGAAAAACAAGTAATACGCTGGCTGTTGCAATAACGGCGCTAAAGGAAATAATATAACTTATTTTATTAAGCCCCACCTGTTTAAATACAAATGCTAAAGGATCTCCTACCTGCAATTGTTTATAAGAAACCATTCCTGTTAACACCAATGCTATTAAAATATAAAGAACCGTACAAATGATGAGTGAATAGATCATTCCTTTGGGCAAATCTTTTTGTGGATTTTCGCACTCTTCCGCAGTTGTGGAAATGGCATCAAAACCAATGTATGCAAAGAATACAGCCGAAACTCCCTTCATCATACCCCCAAATCCATTTGGTAAAAACGGGCTCCAGTTTGCAGGCGCCACATAAAAAAATCCAATCGCTATTACGGCAAGAATAATCAGGATCTTTAACCCAACCATAAGGTTTGTGGCCTTTCGTGTTTCTTTTATGCCGGTATATACAAGCCATGTTATCAAAAATACGATTGCAAGCGCCGGTAAATCGGCAATTATCCTGAGGCTGCCAATCCTTGGCGCATTGAGCCATGCAGCATAGCCCTGTCTTATATTTTCTGAAAGACCCGTAATCGTGCTTCCTTTTGCCAGTTCGATTGTTGCAGTATGATAAGCACGGGAGGCGCTTAAATAGTCTGTTGTTAAAAATGCAGGAACATGGATATGTATCCCTTCCAAAAGATTCACAAAATACTGGCTCCATGAGATAGCAACAGCAATATTGCCAATTGCATATTCCATTAAAAGATCCCAGCCGATTATCCACGCAATCAGTTCTCCAAATGACGCATAAGCATACGTGTATGCACTACCGCTAACAGGTATACGCGATGCAAACTCAGCATAACATAAAGCAGAAAAACCGCAGCATACTGCAGTAAGTACAAACAAAAGAGATACGCCCGGTCCGCCCTGGAAAGATGCATTTCCTATTGTCGAAAATATTCCTGCACCCACGATAGCTGCTATGCCCATAGCGACAAGGTCTTTAACCCGTAAAACTTTTTTTAATCCTGATGCAGAGTGAGTAGCGTCGGATAAGCCTTCTTTGGCATCGGCTAAAATTGCTGTAATACTTTTTTTTCGGAAAAGCGGGTGAGGCATTTTGGTAACCTTTATTTAGAAATGAAAATAAAGAAATAATATGGAATTACTCATTTTGAAATAAAGCAGGATAACTCTGAGCTTGCACCCTTTTAAATGAATGATTCGTTTCATATTATTAAGAATTGCGGAAATCTATCTCATCCTATCCCATCTGCCTTCACTTCTTTATTAATTTTCATTACCAGTCCCTGCAAAACTTTACCGGGCCCAACTTCAGTAAAATGTGTAGCCCCATCTTCAACCATTTGCCGAATCGTTTGTGTCCATCTAACTGGGCCGGTTAGCTGCGAAATTAGATTTGATTTGATCTCGCCGGGATCGGTTACCGCTTTCGCAACCACATTTTGGTAAACGGGACACAAAGGATCCTTAATAGTAATTTCTTCTATTGCCTTTGCTAATTCCTCCCTCGCAGGTTGCATTAATGGCGAATGGAAGGCTCCACCCACAGGAAGCACCAGCGCACGTTTGGCGCCTGCTTCCTTAAAAATAATACAGGCTTCTTCTATTGCCTTCGTTGAGCCTGATATTACCACCTGCCCGGGGCAATTATAATTAGCGGCTACAACTACTTCATCATTTATTGTTGCACATATTTCTTCCACCCTTGCATCATCAAGCCCGAGGATGGCAGCCATCGAAGATGGATTGATCTCGCAGGCTCTTTGCATTGCTCCCGCTCTTACGGCTACCAGTTGAAGTGCATTTTCAAAAGTGATGCATTGATTTGCAACCAAGGCTGAAAATTCCCCGAGCGAATGCCCTGCAACCATATCAGGCTTATCGCCTACGAGTGTTTTAAACGCAATAACAGAATGTAGAAAAACAGCTGGCTGTGTAACACTCGTTTTTTTCAAATCTTCTGCGTTTCCGGCGAACATGATATCGGAAATTCTAAAACCTAAAATTTCATTTGCCCGTTCGAACAGTGCTTTAGCTGATTCGTGTTCATCGAACAGACTCTTCCCCATTCCCGGAAATTGCGAACCTTGTCCCGGAAATATGAATGCATGCTTCATTAGAAATTATTTATCTTCTTTTAATAAGATCGGCTTGTATAAGATTTATGAACTCATTTCTTGTAGATTCCTTTTCGAACTCACCAAAAAAAGCTGAGGTTGTGGTAACAGAATTTTGTTTTTGAACTCCACGCATCATCATGCATAGGTGTGCCGCCTCAATTACCACAGCAACACCCAAAGGTTGTAAACTTTCTTTTATCACATCAAGAATTTGCGTGGTAAGCCGCTCCTGAACCTGTAACCTTTTGGAAAAGACATCCACTACACGTGCTAATTTGCTCAGGCCGGTGATCCACCCGTTAGGAATGTAGGCTATATGGGCCTTACCAAAAAAAGGGAGCATATGATGTTCACACATGCTGTACAACTCTATATCTTTTACAATGATCATTTCGCTTATTTCTTCATGAAATTTGGCGGAATTTAGAATAGCTATAGCGTCCATTCCATAACCCTGGGTTGAATATTGCATTGCTTTTGCTAACCGCTCCGGAGTTTTTAATAACCCTTCCCGGCCAGGATCTTCACCAATTAATTTGATTGCTTCATGATAATGTTTTGCAAGACCTTCTGTAACTTTATCATCATATTCTTCAATTTTTCTGTAAGCCATTTTATATTTATTTGTTCAAAAAAATTTATTCCGCGGGATATTCTGCAAAATTCCTGGGTGTTTCGTATAGACGTACCTGTAGGTTGAGCTCCTTATCAATTTCCTTTCTCAGTATTTCATAAATAACAATAACAATATTTTCCGCCGTTGGGTTTAAATCCGAAAATTCTTTACAGTCCAGATTCAAATTTTTGTGGTCAAATTTTTCAATTACGGTTTTTCTGATAATATCACTGAGCATCTTAAGATCTATTACAAACCCGGTTTCGGACCCGGGAACACCTGTAACTTTTACTTCAATTTCATAATTGTGTCCATGGTAAGAAGGATTGTTGCATTTTCCAAATACTGCATCATTTTTCGCTTCATCCCACGATGAATTATGTAAACGATGGGCTGCATTGAAATGCTCGCGCCTATAAACTGAAACTTTTTTATCCATTTAAAGTAAGATGTTTATCTACATTAATCGCCAAAGTATTCGACAAAAATCCTTGGTGTTTCATATAATTTTATACAATGTAATTTCACCGGTGGTGGCAAATGCGGATACAATTGTTGCCAGATTGCCTTCGCAAGGTTTTCCGTTGAGCACATTTGTCCTTTTAAAAACTCAACATCTACATTCAAATTCTTATGATCCAGCTTATCCAAAACAAACTCTTTTATTAAAAGGCTGAGGATTTTTACATCAAATAAAAAACCGGTCTCCTCAACAATATTACCTTTTATAGTAACATACAATTCATAATTATGACCGTGCCAGTTCTCATTAGCGCATTTACCAAAGACAACCTCATTTTTTTCTCTATCCCATTCGGGATTATATAGTTTGTGAGCTGCATTAAAATGTTCAATCCTCGTTAAATAAACCATCGTGAGCCAAAATATTTTTCGCAAAGGTAGGCTCAGAAACTTAAAATTCGATTTCTAAATGCGAGCTTTGCATGATGAACCTGTTAGTGGTTGCAGCTACCGACTTCGAAATAAAAAATTTTATAGAAGTCAATAAAACTAAAGATATTCTTATCACAGGAATAGGAATACCGGCGACTGTGTTTCATCTCACAAAACAACTGACTCAAAAAAAATATGATCTCGCAATCCAGGCAGGCATTGCCGGAAGTTTTAATAATAAATTGGAGCCGGGAAAAACGGCCTTAGTCAAAAGCGATACCTTCGGCGATATCGGAATAGATGAAAAAAGAAGTTTTAAAACTTTGTTTGAAACAGGTCTTGTTAATGCTGATGACTTCCCTTTCGTAAATGGATGGCTCAAAAATGATCACGAATACTTTACGCATCCCGCAGTGAATGTTGTGAAAGGAATTACGGTAAATAAAATATCCGACGATGAAATACAAATAAAAAAAATGAAGGAGAAGTATGGTGCGGATATTGAAAGCATGGAGGGAGCGGCATTTCACTATGTATGTCTTCAGCAGAAGGTAAAATTTCTCCAGCTTCGGAGTATTTCCAATATAGTGGGTGAAAGAGATAAGGCAAAATGGAAAATGAAGGAAGCCATTATCAATCTCGACACAGAATTAAAAAGATTAATTAAAAATTTTGACAGGATATGAAGTATACACTTGGATTTTCACCTTGCCCTAATGATACTTTTATTTTCGACGCCCTTGTTAATAATAAAATCGATACCGGGAACATTCAGCTAAAGGTTTGTCTTGAAGATGTTGAAACGCTTAATCAAATGGCATTAAATAATACACTTGATTTTACAAAAGTGAGCTATGGTGTATTACCTCTTATCTTGAAAAACTATAAAATCCTCAATAGCGGCAGTGCTCTCGGAAAGGGTGTGGGGCCGCTTCTCATTTCAAACCAAAATGTACGTGTTGAGAAAGTAAACGAATGCATTATTGCCATTCCCGGCGAAAATACGACGGCTCATCTCCTTTTTTCCGAAGCGTTCCCAAACGCCAGAAACAAAATTTTTAAAAGATATGATGAAATTGAAGATTTTGTTCTTAAATCAGGAGATGATGTTCTTGGAGTAATCATTCATGAAAACAGGTTTACATATTCTCAAAAGGGGTTGTATAAGATTCTTGACCTGGGGAATTTTTGGGAACATAAAACCGGCTACCCTATACCGTTAGGTGGCATTGCCGGTAAGAGAAGCATTGATCAAAAAACATTGATGAAAGTAGATTCTCTTATAAGACAAAGCATAGAATATGCGTTTAAGAATTATCCCTTAATTACTGACTACGTGAAAAAGCATTCCCAGGAAATGGAGCCTGATGTAATGAAAAAACATATTGATCTGTATGTAAATGATTATTCGATACAACTTGGCAAAAACGGAAAGCTGGCCATTGAAAAAGTATTAGATATTTACAACACCGCTAATAATAACAGAGAAAAAATTTTGGTAGAGGAAGATGAATTATTCGTCGAGTCCTGATACAACTACTTTGCTGCGACGGCTTCCTTGTATGCTTTAAGGCATCTTTTCCTGGCTTCGGCATGATCAACAATAGGTTTGGGATAACTAAATTCCTGGAATTCGGGAACCCATTTGCCTACGTACTTCAGGTCCTTATCGAACTTTTTTGTCTGCAGTTCGGGATTAAATATTCTGAAATATGGAGCTGCATCACATCCGCTGCCAGCGACCCATTGCCATCCGCCATTATTTGCGGCAAGATCATAATCCAATAATTTTTCGGCAAAATATGCCTCTCCCCATCTCCAGTCAATAAGTAAATCTTTACATAAAAAACTGCCGGTAATCATACGCACACGATTATGCATATATCCTGTTTCATTAAGCTGTCTCATGCCTGCATCCACAATCGGAACTCCGGTTTGCCCATTACACCATTTTTCAAATTCCTTTTCATTATTGCGCCATTTAATATTATCATATTCAGGCTTAAACGCCTTATGATGGCCAACATGAGGAAAGTGCCACAAGATTGACATATAAAACTCCCGCCATATAAGTTCATTTAAAAAAGTGGTGTTTAGCTTTTGCGCTTTTGCAACAATCTCCCTTATACTTACAGTTCCAAAACGCAAATGAATTCCTAATCTTGTTGTTCCATCTACTCCGGGGAAGTCGCGGGTTTTGTCGTAATTTTTAATTAATCCATGATCCGTGTTTTTTGATGGAAATTGTTTAGCTGTAGCCGTGAAGCCCATTGATTGTAACGATGGTATCCTGCGAGAAGATTGTTTAAAAAAATTTCCAAAATATTTTTTGACGGGATAAGGTCTGAGGTAGAAACCGGTAAGCAGAGATTTCCATTTCCGGCTGAAGTGAGTGTAAACAGTATAGGGCTTTCCATCTCCTTTTAATACTTCTTCTTTTTCAAAAATTACCTGGTCTTTATACGATTTGAAACTGATATTTTTTTGGGCGAGTAAATTTTTTATTGATTCATCTCGTTCAATCGCGTAAGGTTCGTAGTCATGATTGGTATAAACGATTTCAATATCATATTCTTTACATAATTTTCCAAACACTTGTTCGGGCATTTCATAATACACTTCAAGTGAAGAATTGTTCTTAGTTAATTTGTCCTGCACATCCAGCAACGCTTCACGGATAAATTCCACCCGCTTATCTTTTTTTTCCTCGAGCTTGCCAAGAATATTTGTGTCGAATATAAACAAGGGAACAACCGGCAGATTTCCCTTTAAAGCGTGATATAGCCCGGCATTATCGTATAACCGCAAATCCCTGCGAAACCAAAAAATATTTACTTTCTGCATTCAGTTAAACTAATACGTTGTCAAGACGATTGATTTGTGAAATTAAAAACGCTATTTTGTCGACAGGATAAACAACAAATGTTTAGCCTAAATGGTTTGAAGCATATAGTCGTAGATTTCTGCAGAAATTTTATTGGGGTAGGTTCTTTCCCGGAATTGTTTCACCCACCGCATGTGATAGACAGAATTTGTAAGGAAAAACTCATCGGCCATGAATAAATCATTTACTGAAAGATTTTTTTCACTAACTATGAATTTTTCGAGTTTAAATTTCTCAAGCATCCACCGGCGCACAACTCCGGCAACACATCCTTCTGCGAGTGGGGGAGTATAAATATTATTTCCTTTGACGATAAAAATATTTGCAATAGCGCTGTCACAAATTCTTTCAAAAGAATTAAGCACTATACAATCGTTAAGCTTATTTTCTTTTGCAAATAAACCGGCCATTACATAAGGGAGATAATTGTTGGATTTTAAATTTGAAAAAATATCGCAGCTTTTTTTTGCACCTGGAAATATGTCAACGACGAGCCCATTCTCATTTAAATTAATTTCATTTGGCAAAGGCCACGTCTCAATTATATAATTTGGAAGGAGGTTTTCAGGATCAAATATTCCCCCGTTTCCCCTAAAAATCATAAGGCGTATTCTTGCCACTTTATCGTGATTATTTTTAAGAAGCAATTCTTTAATTCTCTTTTGAAGAAAAACAGGATTAAAGTTTTTGGGGATATCAAATTGCAAAAGAGTAAGCCCGTTAAATAATCTTTCAAAATGAAATGTATCATTAAGAATGCGGCCTTTTATAATTTTCATAGTTTCAAACAAACCGTCACCATACCGCAATGCACGGTTACCGGCGCTTATTACAGGTATACCGGTCTTGTAAAATTTATTGTTGTAAATAAAAAAATGCTCAATCATAATGAGAAGATGAGTGAGCAAAAATATAATTATATCTATGTTATAAATTTAGCAGGCTGATGAATTCTTCTTTTTTTCTTCGGGCCACATCAATCAAATCGCCGTTTTCCATCATGACCTGCCCCCCGGTACCCCGCAGGTATTTTTTTATATAATTAAGATTGATGAGATGGCTGTTATGTACGCGAAAGAAACGGTAAGGTGTCAAAAGCTCTTCGAAATCCTTCAGGAGTTTTGTAACCAATATAGACTTTCCATCAAATAAATAGATCCTCGAGTAGCTGGAACTCGAGTCTATGCGCACTATATTTTTTATGGTAACAAACTCAAATCCTTCAGCTAGAGGAACAGCAATTTTGTTTTCCTGGCTTTTATCATCTTTTAAAGATCGCTGCAAAATGTTAAGACGTTCACGCGTATGCGCAGTTTTCTTTTCTAAAAGGCGATTAACCGCATTCTGTAATTCATTAATGGCAACAGGCTTTACGAGATAATCAAAAGCACTAATGCGCATAGCATCAATTGTATAATGGTTATACGCAGTTGTAAAAATGACTTCAGCATCGCATTCGCCCAATTCTTCCAGCATCATAAACCCATTCATCTTCGGCATTTCAATGTCCAAAAATAATATATCGGGCCTGTGTTTTTTTATTAAAAGAATTGCCTCTTGTGGTTCCTGAACAGCCGACACAACTATAACCTGCTTACAGAATTCCTCCAGCTTCTGTTGGAGATTTTTTAAACTGCTTAGTTCATCATCAATCAAAATTGCTCTCAGCGTTTTAAGCATCAGATCGTTTTTACTTTTACCGTTATAGTTGTGCCCGATGGCTGCCCATTCATATCGTGCAGATCTTCAATTTTCAGCGTATTTTGAGCGCTGTGTTGTTCGTTAAAAATATTGATCCGTTCGTTGGTTATTTGCAACCCTAAACTGTCATGTTTTGATCTGCTTCTTCCATTATATGTTGAAGCCTCTGCCCTGCCTACACCATTATCTTCTATTTTATAAATAATATAATCATCTTCCAGTTTTGCTGTTACCAGCAAGCGAAGATCTTTTCTTTTACTATAGGCAAAACCGTGAACAATCGCATTTTCAACAAAAGGCTGAATGAGCAGAGGTGGCACGCGGTAATCAAATTCTATTAATGCCGGATCTATATTTTTCACATAACAAAATTTGTTATTAAATCTCAAAAGTTCCAAATCAATGTAGAGTTGTATAGTTTCCATATCATCAGTAAACGCAACACCTTCTTCCCGGCTATTGGAAAGAATAATTCTTATGAGGCTTGCAAATTTGTTAAGGTATTCACTGGCCTGCCTTTTTTCATTTTGTAAAATAAAATTTTCAATACCATTAAGACTATTAAAAATGAAATGCGGATTCATTTGTGAACGCAGTACCTGCATTTGTAATTCTGCTTTTACTTTTTGAGCCTGAATTTTCAGCCGCCTGTTCCGCTGGTAAAAAACGATACCTGCGAGTGCCAGTAAAAATATAAATCCGCCAAGGTAAAGTAGATTCGATTGTCTGCTGTTCTTTAACTGAAGATTCTTAATATCATTGTCCTTTTGCAATATTGCGATGTGTTGTTCTTTCTGCTGCGTTTTATTCATCGCTTCAAAATCTGCAAGTCTTGATTTTGTTTCAGCGCTGGTAAGCGAATCTTTGTGTTGCATGTATTCCTGCTGGTAACGATAAGCCTCCCGGAAATTGTTAAGTTTTGCGTTTACGGCCGCGAGTTGCTGCAATACAAGGACGATGGAAATCTCCTGGCCACTTTCTTTGGCCACGGAAAGAGCGTGCAGGAGTGTATCAGCCGCAGACATCCACCTGTGCTGCGCTGTGTCGATGCTGGCGAAAGAAATCAAATAGGTTACAAGCCACGGACGATCCCCATTTTTTTCTAACCACGGTTTCACAAGTATAAGCGCTTTTTTTGCTTCGTCGTATTTGTTCTCTTTGCATAGAATATTGACATAATTAAATTGATCACGCACATGTTCCTGCACCTGGTTATTTGTGAGACGAGCCACCGAATCCGACAGTTTATTGAAATAAAATGCAGAATCAATGCGATTCAAATTAGTGTAGTATGTTGCCAGGTTGGCAGCTGTGCCCATAAATGGCATGTTATTGCCTGAAAGATATCCTAATGCTTCACGTGCATATCTCACTGCGCTTATATCATCTTCAGACTCATCGTAGAGCTCTGCAAGATTGGCCATGGGGAGCCCCACCTCCTGTGGATGGCCTGCCTTACGTAACCCTTCAATGGAATTTTCGTATAATTGAATCGCTGTTCTGAACATCCCATAATATTGATACACGCCTGCCATCACGGATGAAATACCGTACCGGCGAGGATTGGTGATGTCCATGGTATCTATCCTTTCATGCAACAAATCGAGGTAGGAAAACACAGAATCCTTTTTTCCTGCCTGAACAAACCTTTCCATAATTTCTCTCACTGAAACAAGGTTATAGAAATTCAATTTGTCCGGGAAATAGGGAATTACTTTTTTGTAATAAAATATTGCGCTGTCTGGTTTATGAAGCTCATATGCAAATGCCTTAGCCACATCAAAATAAAAGATCCCTTTCATTGTATCCACACTGTTCTTTTCTGCGAGTGCCAGGCCCTCCCTGGCCATATCATAAACCAAATTAAGTTGCCCGCTGTTGAGTGAATCGCCGATTGTCCTCATTAAAAAGCGCATGCGGGCCGTGTCTGTACTGAGATTATAATAAGCAGATGGAAATGGTGCGGAAGGTTCATTTCTTTGGGCATTTGCATTGACAGGAATTAGCCCAATGAGAATGATGTGGAATAAAAAATATCGTGTAAGGGCAGTCGTCATATAAAAGAAGGATCGTCATACTAAATTTACCACTTAACGCTCAAATCAAAATTATGCTGCAGGCAAAAAAAGGGTTGTTGAGACCGAAAAGTTTTTGACCCACTTATGCCTATAAAGCTGTTTTTATTAAGAGTTGATCGTGTTGGCCTCACAATTTTACAAATTCAACCCGCCGGTTTTGTGCTTTACCTTCTGAAGTATTATTAGGTGCAACCGGATCAGAAGCTCCTTTACCATCGGTTTCTAAACGGGAAGCATCAATAGCAAATTCACCTACCAAAGCTGATTTTACCGCGTCTGCACGTTTTTTTGAAAGTGCCATATTCAATGTGGCATCACCGTCGCTATCGGTATGTCCTATTATTTTTACATGAATGTTGGCATTATCCTTTAACACATCTGCAATATCTTTTAATGAGCCATAAGAGTCCGGTTTGATCGTAGCAGAATTAACATCAAACAAAATTCCTGTAGTAGAGAATTTTCCTTCACTTATTAATTTATTTCGGGTATCCGGTTCTCCAACAGCCAGTTTCATATTGCTGATGAGGTATTTATCCGGATTGGCAAAATCGCTTAGGGTTTGAAACATCATTGTATTATAAGTTTCACCCGGAGGGAATGCCCTTGGCAAATCAAATACTTTATTCTGGTCGACATATACTCTAAGACGCTGCTTTTGCCGCCATATAGATACTTTTATTTTAGTAGCCCCATTATTTTGAAATTGAATTTGATTGTTCATCATTTTATCACCCGCGTTATAAGTATAAATAGTAGCTATGCCCCCTTTGTCCCGGGGAATAGGTTGTATTCCCAGGTTTATTCCTGACCGCTTATTATAATTAAACTCGGCATTCAGCACTTCCTTGCCATCTTTTCCATTGCCGGCAGACAGGAAAAGGATCTGAAGAAAAGGGATGTAATTACCACTGGCATAAATAAGATCAAATTCAAGCGTAAAATTGTCCGGCAGATTATTGATATCTTCCGGCTTAAATATGCCTCTTTTATTAAGCATTAGCCAATGGCCGGTTTCGCCGGAGACAGTAACCGTTTCGCCAGCAGAGTTTGTATTCCAGTTTTCCGGAAAGTCACCAATAGCATCCCGTGAAAAATCTTCATACATTAAAACTTTATCGCCGGGCACAAAATCAAATTTTGAGTAAGTAGCAAGTGAGGTGGAAGCACTTTGCTGGTCTTTTTCCTGTGCATTATTGTTAGCATTAGCAGCCGTAGAGTTTGCTGCAGGGGTGGTATCGTTTGCGCCGGCGTTGCTATTGGTATTAGCATTATTATCCTTTTTTTTCTTTGAGAATAATTTGCCCAATACTTTATCGGCTGTGTGTTCGGTAGCAACTGCTGCTCCTTCTTTCACTCCTTCTCCCGCTTGTTGCGTAAGTACATCTCCCACTTTCTGTGCTGCTATGTCATTTAAAAAAATAAATGCAGCTACAAATAAAATGAATGTTTTCATAAAAAAATATTTAGGTAAAAAAATGTAATAGACAATTTGCCGCAGCAAAGTAGTAGTGCCTGAATATTCATTGGAAGTAATTGCTTCCCCTTTGCTAAATTAGTTTACAACATTATTGAAAAAAATGTCGCTCAGTATATGGCAGCTTTGACTTTATAATTGGGCGTGAATATAACTTTCCCGGCGCTTATTACAGATTTATATGCCGGGTTAAATTTATTATCGTAAATAAAAAAAGCTTCTTCATGAATATTTATGAAGAAGCAAATTGATGTATAAATTTTCTTAAAGAGTAATTGATTATATCTCCTGGTCGAGCAGCTTGTTTTTTACAGCAAACATGATAAGTCCGGCAGTACTTTTAGCGCCCGTTTTTGTTTTTAGTTTGTCCCTTATTGCTTCAATTGTTCGAGGGCTTAGTTCAACTGCTTCGGCAATTTCACGCGTGCTTTTTTCCTCACACATAAGCCTTAATACTGTTATTTCTTTGTCGGAAAGAACGGCATCTTCCTGTTGCAACTTTAATGAAGATGGTACCTTCTGCCTCAGGTTATTTAGAAGAGCCTTATTAGTTAAAGAGTTAAAATAATATTCCTGCTGGTAACAGGTTATAATAGCCTCATAAATTATTTCAGAATCTGACGTTTTGGTAAGATAGCTATTAGCGCCAAGCTCCATTAATTTAGTTATCATACTTTGGTCGTCAACCATTGTAAGCATGATGATCTTTATCTGCGGGTAAAGTCTTTTTAATTCGGGAAGAGTAGCAATACCATCCATTATGGGCATTTGGATATCAAGCAAAATAACATCCGGCTGTATTCCTTTTAACAAATTCAACAGATGCTGCCCATTGTCAGCTTCAGCTATTACTTTAATATCCTTTTTGGATGAAAGCGCTGTTTTAACTCCTGCCCGGTAAAGCACGTGGTCATCTGCAATTATCACATTTACTACGCCGCCGTTTTCTGTTTTCATTGGTTTTTGTACAAAATTTTATTTATAACGCATTTTACAAATGTCTGTTGTTTGAATGGTAAATTAAACCGGACTACTACGAAATTATAAATATAGTAATTCTACGAGTAATTAAGGTATAATAACGAACAATATCCTTTATAAATTGCAATGATGATACAACTATTTTCTATGAAGTTAACTATCGTTTAGGTCTGTTTAAATACCATGATAAAGAGATGATTAACAAACTTCTATATCGTCAAATAGCTGCCTGTTTCGATTGCTGTATTGATTATTTTTTCTTTTGACTTTTGGGTGCAAAGATTGCGAACATCCTTTTTCCTTCAAGTTTGGGCATACTTTCAAGAGTACCCACTTCAACAAGTCTTTCCGCGAATTTCAGTAGCAATAACTCGCCTCTTTCCTTGAACATGATTGCCCTTCCCTTAAATTGCACATATGCTTTTACTTTATTTCCATCTTTTAAGAAGTTTTCAGCATGCTTTGATTTAAAATCAAAGTCGTGATCATCGGTATTGGGCGTGAAGCGGATTTCCTTTACCTCGGAAACTTTGCTTTTGGCTTTCATTTCTTTTTCCTTCTTCTTCTTTTCGTAGAGAAATTTATTGTAATCTATAATTTTGCAAACCGGTGGATCAGCCTGGGGAGAAATTTCAACCAGGTCAAGTCCCTGGTCATTTGCTATTCTTTGTGCTTCGGCAATAGGATAAACGCCTATCTCGATATTTTCTCCAACCAATCGTACCTGGGGCACTTTTATCATATGATTGGTTCTGTGTTCCTGCTGTTGTTCTTTTCTAAAACGAGGATTAAATGCGCCCCTTGGAGGTCTTTGTGGAAATGCCATTAATTGATTTTAGTTTAAAAATTGTTTTCTTTGTTATAAATAATTGCAGCTATATTGCTGCATAATATATGGTTTTGCTTTTTACTTCCTTTCGAACCATTTCAATGAAGGCGGGTAATGATTGAACTCCTTCATCGCCTTTACCCTGCCGTCTTACAGATACTTTTTCTTCGTTCACTTCCTTTTCACCGATAATCAGCATTAACGGTATTTTGGCCAATTCAGTATCTCTTATTTTTTTACCGATCTTTTCGCTGCGGCCGTCTATCTCAGCACGAATATCATAATTTTTTAATTCAGATAAAACATTTTCTGAATAGGACAGAAATTTATCGCTTATGGGCAAAATTTTTACCTGAATCGGAGCAAGCCACAGAGGAAATTTACCTGCAAAATGTTCCAGCAAAAACCCAATGAACCGCTCATGGGTACCCAATGGCGCCCGGTGGATAATTAATGGAGTTTCTGCCTCATTGTTCTGATTTTTAAACTCCAGGTTAAAACGCCTTCCCTGTGCAAAATCTACCTGGTTAGTAGCAAGGGTAAACTCCCTGCCAATAGCACTCCATATTTGAACATCTATTTTAGGGCCATAAAATGCGGCTTCATCCGGCACTTCAACAAATGGGATTTCTGCCTCTTTCATTACCTGCCTCACCATCGCTTCAGTTTCAATCCATAAAGTCGGTTCATCAACATATTTCTGCCCAAGCTTTTCCGGATCATGAAGTGATAAACGCATCACATACTTTTCAATTCCAAAAATTTTGAAGTACTTAATGTACATATCATTTACAGCTCGAAATTCCTGCGCAAATTGATCTTTGGTACAATAAATATGTGCGTCGTTCATATGTAAACAACGCACGCGCATCAGCCCAAATAATTCCCCGCTTTGTTCATAACGATAACATGTTCCATATTCAGCCAGGCGTATCGGCAGGTCTTTATAACTATGTTGTTCCGCAGCAAATATTTTATGATGATGCGGGCAGTTCATTGCCTTTAAATAATACTTTGTCCCTTCCAATTCCATTGGAGGATACATGCTATCCTGGTAATAAGGCAAATGACCACTTGTAAGGTAAAGATTTTCTTTGGCGATATGCGGAGTTACCACTCTTTTATATCCGGCAGCCGATTCAGTTTCCTTGGCAAGTTTCTCCAATTCTTCAATAACCACAGTACCATTGGGCATCCACAACACCAGTCCCTGTCCAACATCATCATCCATCGTAAAGATGCCAAGTTCTTTCCCTAATTTTCGATGATCCCGCTTTTTCGCTTCTTCAAGAAAAATAAGATATTCATCCAATTCTTTTTGTGTGGGAAAAGTAACACCATAAATACGGGTAAGCATTTTATTTCTCTCATCACCTTTCCAATATGCTCCGGCGATGTTTGTAAGTTTTATGCCTTTTATTGCCCCGGTGGAAGAAATGTGTGGCCCGCGACATAAATCAGTAAAGTTACCCTGGGTATAAAAAGTAATATTTCCATCTTCAAGGCCTGTAAGCAAATCAAGTTTATATTCATCACCCTTCTCCTCGAAATATTTTACTGCATCTTTTTTGGAAATTTCCTTTCTTGTGAATGAATTGTTTTGTTTCGCCAGTTCACCCATTTTTTTTTCAAGCTTTTCAAGATCACCCTCGCCTATTTGATTATCACCCGGATCAATATCATAGTAAAATCCTTTTTCAACCGGCGGCCCAACCCAAAACCTAACACCAGGAAAAGTTGACTCAATAGCCTCCGCCATTAAGTGAGCCGATGAATGCCAAAAAGTGGATTTTGCCTTTTCATCATCCCATGTAAGAAATTTTATAGACGCATCTTTTTTAATTGGTCGTGTCAAATCCCACACTTCGCCATCAACTTCAGCGGCCAGGATTTTTCGTGCAAGCCCTTCACTTATTTTTTTTGCAATATCTAAAGCTGTAGTTCCTTCTTCATATTGCCTCACCGCACCATCAGGAAAAGTAATATTCATAATTCGTTAACCTCATCAAAGATTTGTTTTTTAAATACATTAGAAAAATGCAAATTTAACGAAGTATTAGACAAAGAAGACATTCATTTGAAGGATAAACTTTTATTTACCTATAATTTTGTATGAAGTGATAAAAGTCGCTTCTGTAATGATAAATATCCTGACGAAGCAATTATACTTTTTGAACTAATTGTTATTGCATGCTATGAAATTATTTTACTTTTTTATTTTTTTATTGTTTTCTTCTTCAATTGCTGCTCAGAATTTTAATGGCCAATGGAAAGGTGGATTTAATGAAACGAGTTACGGTTTTTCGGGGTTGGGAGGCAATGATATTGATTACGTTTTAGAACTTCAAACGAAGGGCTCTGAAGTTTCAGGATATTCTTATACTTACTTTAATGAGGGCGCCAAAAGATACTATACCATCTGCAAATTAACGGGAAGTGTAAACAGGTCGACTAAAGACATTGTTGTAACGGAAATTGAACGGGTTAAATATAATACTCCACCAAATTTTCAAAACTGTTTTCAAACCCACAGGTTACACTATGAGCAGGATAGCTCGGATACGGAAATGCTGCGTGGTACGTGGATACCGGCACCTAACCAAACGGGAAACTGCGGCTACGGGACAACACTTCTTGCAAGAAGGATTGTAAAAAGGATGCCTTTGGGAATTACGGCTACGGATAAAGATGTAGTGAAAACAACTCCTGAAAAAACCAAGCCCGCAACGAAGCCAAAATATGTTGCACCAAAGCCAAAAAATAAACCGGTTGTGACAAAGCCTACCGTAAAACCAAAACCACAGATTGAGAGGGAGGAGGTGACAAAGGATAAAACAACTGATCTTTCAAACAATAAAAACACACAAATAATAACTTCTCCCCCAGTAAAATTCGAACCACGGAGAAAGGACATTATCAAGACAATCCCCATTACACAGCCAACGTTCAAGGTAGATTTTTATGATAATGGTGAAATAGATGGCGATTCCATAACAGTTATTTATAACGGCAAAATTGTTCTTTCACATAAAATGTTGTCAGCGAAACCAATTACTTTAAATCTCTCCCTGGATGAGGATACGCGGCAAAATATTATTACGATGTATGCTGATAATTTAGGAACAATCCCACCTAACACAGCATTGATGATTGTTACTGATGGTGATAAAAGATATGAAGTAAGAATAACCTCAGATACAGAAAAAAGTGGCAGTGTTGTATTCGTGCATGGGGAATAGATCTGGTCAATAGTCATTGAAGTCATTAATAACTATTGGCTTAATGGCCATTGGACTAAAATTTGAAATTCCATGTTACGGAAGGAATAACCGGAAATAATGAAACCTGTTTTGCCTGCACATTTAGTGTGCCATTATAAGGACTTCCATCCTGGTCAAAATAAATGAAGTAAGGATTTTTGTGACTATAAATATTATATACACTGAAAACCCACTCACTTTTTAACTTTCCTGAAGGATGCTTGTTTGGTGTATATGTTGCCGCAACATCGAGACGATGATATGATGGAAGCCTGTACTCATTAATGCGGCTATACTCCTGCGTTAGTACGCCTTCGAAAATATAAAAACGCTGTGGCAATGTTGCAGCATTTCCTGTTCCAAAAACAAATGTTCCCGAAAGTTTCCACTTTTTTGAAAGTTCATAAATGCCCACTACTGAAAGATCATGTCGCCGGTCATATTTGGCAAAATACGAGTCACCAAAATTTAATTTCGGGAACTTCCTTTGGGTCCAGCTCAATGTATAACCAATCCAGCCAGTCAACTTTCCTTTTGTTTTATTTATAAATAATTCTGTTCCATAACTCCACCCTTTACCAAAAGTGAAAAAATTCTCAGTGTCTTCCAAAGTGGCAGGTGTATAACCTTCCTCGTATTCAATCTGGTTCTTTAATTGCTTATAGTATATTTCAACAGATGTTTCATAGATATTGTCATTAAAATTCTTAAACAATCCGAGTGCATATAACCAACTTTCCTGCGGCTTCACTTTTAATGTACTTGGTACCCATAAGTCAGTAGGAAGCGTGGTTCCTGCATTGCTGACAAGATGAATGTATTGCAGGTTTCTTGTAATGGCAGCCTTAACTGATGTTTCATCATTGATGGCATAACGAAGTGTGAACCGTGGCTCAAAACCGAAATAAGTTTTTACAGCCTCACTCTTCTTATAAACAGTACTGTCCAGGCGATTGCCGTTTATATCAGTCGTATAAATTTTATACTTGCCTATTTGTTGAAATCCACTTGCCCGAATTCCCGCGTTAATCTTTATTTTGTCGCTTATATCCCAATCATCCTGTATATAAGCTGCTGCTTCATGTGCATATTTTCGTTGTGCATTGTTTGGTTTAAATTCCACAGAATCCTGCTTTCCACTTACGACTGATGGCGTAAATGTGTGGTATGTGTAGGCAAAACCAAATTTCAATTTATGATTGGTGAAAGGATACAGATCAAGATCTTCCTTTATATTCCAATCCTTTATTCCTGATAAAAGATTAACCTGAAAATTATTTTGATTTGCCCCAAAATTGAAATTATAATCATTGTAAACAACGGTAGTATTTGAAAACAGACGATTATTAAAAACATGATTCCATCGAAAAGTGCCGGTAGAATTGCCCCAGGGTATACTTACCTTGAGTGATTGTTTTCCATTTACGAAATCAAACTTGTCCTTGCCAAAATATCCGCTGAGATATATCCTGTCTTTTTCAGAAAACTTGTAGTTGATTTTTGCATTCAGATCATAAAAATAGTAACCGGAGCCGCTAAACGAATTTGTCTTGCTTATAAAAGGCTTTGCCAAAGCATCGATGTAAGTGCGTCTTGCAGATATTATAAAAGATGCTTTATTCTTTATTACCGGACCCTCGATTGAAAGTCTCGACGCTATTAAACCAATGCCACCCTGTACTACAAAATTTTTATCGTTGCCTTCCTTCATGGAAATATCAAGCACACTTGACAATCTTCCTCCATACTGTGCTGGCATTCCTCCTTTAATAAGAGACGTACTCTTGATGGCATCCCCATTAAAAATCGAAAAAAATCCGAAAAGATGGCCGGTATTATATACTACTGCGTCATCCAATAAAATTAAATTTTGATCGGGACCACCACCGCGAACATATAAACCGGAACTTCCTTCACCTGCGCTTTGCACTCCGGGTAAAAGCTGTATTGTTTTTAATACATCAATTTCACCCAAAAACGCAGGGATCGATTTCACCTGGTTTATGGAAAGGTCGAGCTTACCCATTTGAGCATTCTTTACATTTGCATCTCTTTTTTTTGAAGAAATTATAACGGCCTGTTCTGTTGTTATTCTAGGAAGAATTTCAAAATTATAATCGACATCTGCATTCAGTTCAATCGTTTTTATTTTGGAAACGTAGCCAACATAAGAACAAATAAAATTGTAAGTTCCCGCGGCAAGTGTAATTGAATAAAAGCCAAATTGATTTGATGTTATTCCTTTGGATTTGCCAAGAATAGAAATTGTCGCACCGATTAGCGTTTCGCCGGAAAGAGAATCTTTTACATAACCACTAACAGTAATTTTGTTTTGACAAAAAGTGAATAAAGGCAGCGATAAAAAAGTAATAACAATTAACTTTTTCATTTTCATAGGGTAGCTTAAAAATTACTGCAGGGAATCTTTTGTTTCGCCGCAGTTTAGCATAGTCGCCTTATAGGTAGGATGATTTTTACCCAGGTAAGGATTAATTATTTCTGAAGTGTTGCTTATCCAGTTTGCTTCTTTATCCTCACCAAAAGCCATTGGGCAATTTTGCCAATAAAGCTTCGGCCCTTCATAACCGATTGTTTTCAAAAACGGATACAAATTTTCAGAGATCATTCGAAAATCTTCACGCATTTCGGTTAAATCATTTTCCTGCAACATGGCTTCGGCATTGGCCTTTATATCGCTCACTTCCTGCGTGGCCGCCATCAAAATACTAGCGTCATCTTTTTTAAGTTCATCGAGTTTCAAACTGTCCACCGTACCAATAAATTTTTGTCCTTCTGCTTTCGCTGCCGAAGTATCCGCATTTACAAACGCATTCTTAACATTTAAATAATTATTTATAGCATTAAGAACACTTTGATTAAACTCAATCGAATGTTTCTTTATTTTTACTGATTCCTGCTTTGCTTCTGATGAACCGGAATCATCTTTTTTGAAAAAAAACCACCATGCCCCGAATAAAACTGCCGCAAGAAAAAGAATTGCCAATAAACTTTTCATAACCTGTTAAAATTTTTATGCGAAGGTAACATATAAACTTTCAAGCCGAAAATTACTAAGATGATTACCAAATAGAACTTAATTTTGCACGCTTATCAATAGGTTTATGCTGTTAGGTTTACAAAATGTTACGTTTGAATTTGGTGCAAGAGCTATTGTGGAAGATGCAACATGGCATATTCAGCCAAACGAAAGAATCGGTTTTATAGGTTATAATGGCACAGGAAAATCAACCCTGCTTAAAGTATTTACCGGCCAATATTTACCCTCGTCAGGCACAGTTGAAAAAGGTAAAGAAACCACCATCGGTTTTCTTCACCAGGATTTGTTGAGCTTTGATACCGATGATTCAATACTACAGGTTGCGTTAGGCGCCTTTGAACACGTACTGTTACTGGAAAAAGAAATAGAAAAGCTTGGCCATGAATTAGAAAAAAATTCCGATGAAGCACTGGCACACTTATATGCTGATAAATTGCATGAACTTGAAATACTTGGGGGCTATAATATTCATCATAAAACTGAGGAAATATTACAAGGGCTGGGATTTCAAAATGCAGACCTGCAACGTCCATATAAAGAATTCAGCGGCGGCTGGCGCATGCGTGTATTGCTTGCTAAAATGATATTAATGCAGCCCGATGTCCTGTTACTTGATGAGCCTACAAACCATCTTGACCTTCCTTCCATCGAATGGCTTGAAAAATATTTACAGCATTACCGGGGCTCTGTTGTAATTGTCTCACATGATAGGTATTTCCTTGACCGAATGGTTACAAAAATTGTTGAATTATATCAGCAGCAACTACATTTTTATGCAGGAAATTATTCATACTACCTGGAGGAAAAGGCTCAACGAATTGAATTGCAAAAAAGAGCTTATGAAAATCAACAGGATTATATAAGACAGCAGGAAAGGTTTGTTGAACGGTTTAAGGCAAAGGCATCAAAAGCAGCGCAGGCCCAAAGTATCATGAAGAAACTTGATAAGATAGAACGAATTGAAAATACTGATCTTGAAAGGCCAAATATGCGCATCAATTTTACTGTTGGTGTTACCCCCGGAAGAGTGCTTTGTACTTTAAAAGATGCAACGAAAAGTTTTGGCAATGTGAAGATAGTTGAGCATACAAAAGCTGAAATTAGCCGTGGTGATAAAATTGGATTAATAGGCGCTAACGGTAAGGGTAAATCGACATTGCTAAGAATGGTTGCGGGCACTGAGTTATTTGACGGTGAAAGAATTAATGGTCATAATGTAAAAGATGCTTTTTATGCCCAGCACCAGTTGGAAGCGCTGGACATTAATAACACGGTGATTGAAGAAATGAACCTATGTGGAAGTGGAAAAACAGAGCTTGAACTAAGAACTCTGCTCGGATGTTTTTTATTTAGTGGGGACGATGTTGAGAAAAAAATTAAGGTATTAAGCGGAGGTGAAAAGGCAAGAGTTGCGCTTGCCAAAACCATTGTAAGCAAAGCTAATTTTCTTTTACTTGACGAGCCTACCAATCATTTGGATATGCATTCGGTTGATTTGCTTATTGAAGCTTTAAACAAATATGAGGGTACCTATATTTTGGTAAGCCATGACAGATATTTTGTAAACCAGACTACCAATAAGATTTGGGAAATTGAAGACTATAAAATTAAAGAATTTTCCGGTACTTATGATGAATGGGAGCGTTGGAAGCATGAGAGGAAATTAACGGAAAATAATTCTTCAAAAAAGAAAGAAGCACCAGTTGAAAAAAAATCGAATGAGCCTGTAAACAAAAAGAAGCCCGATAATTCAGCTATTAATCGCGAACTTCAAAAAGAGTTACAGAAAGCGCAACGACTATTTCAGCAACTCGAAGAAAAGATAGCAAAGCTTGGTAAACAAAAACTAACTCTCGAAAATAATCTCGCTTTGCCGGAAGTTTATCTTGATAAACAAAAATTTGTTGACGCAGAAAATCAATATCAACAAAAATCCAATGAGCTTAAAAAAGCAAATGAAGAGTACGAAAAATTATTTGAAAAAATAATTGAGATCGAAGAAAAAGTTTCCTGACGATTCTCTATCGAAGCAGATCGCAATTTAAAGGATGACAACCGCATATCTAAAAAACAAAACCCCATAAAATTTTACAGGGTTTTGTTCTTTTATTTAAAAATCCAAATTAATAATTTCTCAGCCTCATTTCCACTCTCCTGTTTTTTGCACGGCCTGCAGAAGTTTTGTTATCTGCTATTGGCTTGTCCTCGCCATATCCCGTCGCAACTATACGGCTCTCATCTATTCCATTCTCGATAAGATATTGCTTTACTGAATTAGCACGACTCTCTGATAACTTCTGGTTAAGTTCGGCGCCTCCCGTATTATCTGTGTGACCATCTACGTCAATTTTATAAGTTGGATTGTCTTTCATTATCTGAGCCACATCTTTTAATGATTTGTACGATTTTGCCAACAGTTTTGAACTTCCTGTCGCAAAGAATATATTTTGGGCTGCCTTATTCACTTTTTCAACCACCACTACATCTATTACAGGACATCCAAAGTTGGATGCTGGCCCTGCTTCATTCGGACATTTATCTTCTTCATCATTTACACCGTCTTTATCTGTATCAGGTATAGGACAGCCCTGGTAGCGGGCTACCCCTGGTACATCGGGACATTTATCTTCTTCATCATTAATGCCATCTTTATCTGTGTCTGGTATCGGGCAGCCCTGGTATTTCGCAAGACCAGCTACATCCGGGCATTTGTCATCTTTATCTGCAATGCCATCACCGTCCTTATCTGGGCATCCCTGCAATGCAGCTACACCGGCTTCATCGGGGCATGCATCAAGGCTATCTACTATACCATCATTATCGCGATCGGTAACTTCTATTACCGGCATCACAACGGGAGCAGCAGGTTTTTCCTTGCTAATGTTAATCCCCACACCTAAGGAATGATACAAATTATTGGGGAAAACATCTTTACTTAAAGAAATTCTATATTGGGTTTGCAAAAGAAAATAGACCTGGCTTTTTATATTAAACTGGAAACCCAGGCCCAACGGTACATAACCACCAAATTTATTTGTATAATATCCGCCGCCAACTCCCGCGGTAAGGAATGGTGTGAAGAAATGATCATCACTGAGTGGATGAAAATTTAAAGCGCCTTCCAACTCAGCACCAAATTCATTATTATATTGCTGGCCGGAATTATTTAAAGCGTAGTCATAAAAAATTCCATTAAATTTTCCTGATACATCTATGTACTTATTAAGACCTTTCCAATATGATACCGTAAACGCTGACGCTTGTTTTCTTGGCTTAAAAATATCACCTTTTTTAAACACAGCACTCAAAGAAGTGGTATCAATTTCTGTAGGCGAATTATAATCAACTAAGGCATAGTGAAAGCCTATAAGTGACGGTTTAACCGGAGAAGAAAATTTTTGTGCAAGGGCAGAATAACATAATGAAAAGAATAAAATAAGAGCACTTAGTTTTTGTTTCATACATGAAAGTTTTAGTTGGGAGATCTTATTTATATTTTAGAAATAAGAATAATTCTTTAGCTTTTTTTTAGAGTTCCGAAGATACAAACAAATATTATTCCACATACCCGGGCTATAAATTCTGCCCTCTATATTTGGAACACAGTTTTGATTTAAGTTATATTTGCCGGATTATTTTGGGCGGTTTTTATGATGGTTTAGTGGCAAGAAAACATAAGCGTAAAATTATTCCGAAGTACTAAATTTTTTTGAATAATTTTTTTTATTTTAATGGCCCCGTAGCTCAGTGGATAGAGCAACAGCCTTCTAAGCTGTGGGTCGAACGTTCGAGTCGTTCCGGGGTCACTTTTTTCAATGGATTTAAAAAATCCAAAAAGCTTTTTGCAACTTCAATTTTTAATAATACAGTCTATTCTCTCCAAATATAATTGTCTATTTGTACTTTTATATAAAACCGGTTTTACAATATGGAAGTTACAATTGAAGAAAGTTGGAAAGGAATATTAAAGCAAGAATTTGACAAAATATATTTTCAACAAATTGTAACTTTTCTAAAAGCTGAAAAAGCTACAGGCAAAATTATCTATCCTCCCGGACCGCTAATCTTTAATGCATTTAATAAAACGCCATTTCCAAAAGTGAAGGTTGTTTTATTAGGACAAGACCCATATCATAATAAGGGGCAAGCCCACGGATTAAGTTTTTCAGTTCCTGACGGTATTGCCAAGCCCCCATCACTTATCAATATTTTTAAAGAACTTGAAAATGATTTGGGAATAAATCCAGGTCCAAATGGAAATCTTGAAAGATGGGCGATGCAAGGTGTATTGCTTTTAAATGCTTCATTAACCGTGAGACAAAATGAGCCAGCCAGTCATAGTAAAATTGGGTGGCTTCAGTTTACGGATACCGTTATCTCAAAAATTTCACAGCAAAAAGAAGGAGTTGTTTTTTTACTATGGGGCAGGTTCGCCCAGGACAAACAATTTCTTATTGATGAAACAAAACATTACGTGCTTAAGGCGGCTCATCCTTCTCCCTTTAGTGCGGACAAAGGTTTTTTTGGATGCAGGCATTTTTCCAAAACAAATGAACTGCTTTCTTTCAACAGTAAAGAAGCTATAAATTGGAAGCTTTGATTTTTTATAAAAGAAGAAGAAATTGAAAAATTTTCTGGCAAGAATTTTTGCTACCTGGGCGCTTATCATTTTTATCGTTACCATGATTCCGGTGGCCTTGTTGATGTGGATTATTGGTGTCATAAACGAACCCCGGCGGACTCATGTTTTCCGGATTATCTCAAATGTATGGATGAGGATTTTCTTTTTTACCACCGGTTGCAGATTAAAAATTTCAGGAATAAAAAATTTTAAACGGGGAGAAAATTATATTGTCATTTGCAATCACAATTCATTGATGGATGTACCCATTAGTACTCCTTTCATTCCCGGCACAAACAAAACTATTGCAAAAGCTGAAATGGCTAAAATTCCTGTCTTTGGATTAATCTACAAAAGAGGCTCAATACTGGTAGATAGAAATGATAAAAACAGCCGGCGGGATAGTTTTGTAAAAATGAAAGAAGTATTAAGATTGGGAATGCACATGTGCATTTATCCCGAAGGCACCCGAAATAAAACATCTATGCCATTAAAGGCATTTCATGATGGGGCATTTAAACTTGCAGTTGAATGCGAATCTGATATTTTACCGGCTTTAATATTTAACACAAGAACAGTTCTGCCGCCAGGTAAAACTTTTTTCTTTTGGCCATCAAAAATGGAACTGCACTTTTTGCCACCGATGAAAATAAATAAAGGGGATGATTTTGAAGTAGTGAAAGAAAAATTGCACAAGATAATGAGTGAATATTATATCACTCATCGCAATAAACCAAGCAAAGAAAAAAGCTAATAGGTCTACTAAAACATTCAAATTATTCGATCATCTTATTTCTCATGCCATACATTATGAGGCCGCCTATTGTTTTAGCTCCCACCTTATTCTTCATATTTTGACGTATAGTTTCAATTGTTCGCGGACTCAGGAAGATGATTTTGGAGATTTCCTCCGTTGTTTTGTCTTCACCAAGTAGCTGCAATATTCTTAATTCCTTTTCGCTAAATGTGATGGGTATATTGTTGCCGTAATGATGACGCACATTTTTCTTTTGCATCAACTTGCCCATTACAGCATTATTAACCAACTGATTAAAATAAAAATCATCATTCATACATGTGCGAATGGCCTCATAGATTTCCTCCGGATCAGTAGTTTTTGTAAGATAGGCATTTGCTCCCATCTCCATCATTTTGCTAATCATCTGTTGATCATCATACATCGTGAGAACGATTATTTTTACGTCCTCATATTCCTTGCGAAGCATTGAAATAGCATTTATCCCATCTATTTCAGGCATCCTTATATCCATTAATAATACGTCCGGCTTTTTTATGTTGATCTTGTGCATAAGATCTTTACCATCCTCGGCCTCCCATATCATTTTTAGATTCTCTTTGGTTGAGAGAGCCATTTTGATCCCGTCCCTGAAAATTTTGTGATCGTCGGCTATTGCAATCTTTATCAGTGCAGTGGTTACAGACATGGATTTATTTACTTATAGTAGTTGCGGTAAAAATATAAAACAATAACGAACAAAGTACCAATGTATTTCAAAAAACGTCTATTATTTTTATCTATATCCCCGGTTTTCGCGAGTAAAACTACAATAGTAAATTTACTATTACAAATGTAATTTGTGAAGGCTGAATTTTTGCACTTTTACTCAAAAGAGTGTATTAATCACATTGTAAAAAATGAGCAATTATCCAGCAAAAAGATAATCAAGGTACATTTGCCGGCTTAAGCAAAATTCTAAAAGAGGTGGTGGGAATCTGCTCTCGCCGAAAAATATCAGCTTTAAGCGCTTTTATGCGAAACTTTCCAATATTTAGTTGTTAGGTCAAGAATCTTAGCTTTCGGGATTGCATTATGAAGTGGCGATTGAAAAAAATCCCTATTCGTATTTATACAATTTTTCAGAAAAATTTTTCGTACATTTACCATAGTAAATTATCGACAGTCTAGATAGTAATTTTACTATTTTTAAAAGTATATTTACCTCTTTTTTACTGTTGATTTTACGTATCTACTTATGGCAAAACCCTTACCCATATTGACTTTTACTAAATTTTCAGAATTGAATTTCGTAAAATACCCTTTGTAAAAAATTTTGTTTTTGAGGAAGTTAGTATCCAAAATTGACTAAAAGCTATTTTAAAACAACTAAAAACTTACAATTATGACACCAAACGCACTCCCAGAAACCAAGAACCTTGCTGAAGTAGGTGAAGACATCGGACTTGCAGAAGGAATTGAACTAGTAAAAGCTTTTCAGGAAGCTAACCCTGATGCTACTTCAGGATATTACATAGGCCGTAATATACTTGAGCAAATTATGGCACAACCTGGTTGCGTGGGAATCAATTTCCGCAAATGCCTTACCAACATGAACGAAGAACATTTAGTTTATACAGGCGTTGATGCTGATGGAAAAGACATACTGCAATACAGCGTGATTACAAACACAGGTGATATCGAAAAGCAAAATGGCATTGTTGCCGATAGAATAATGTGGTTTGAAGACTGGAAAAATATTATGGAGATCGATTAATGAAATACCGCTATATTTTTTAAAAAATTAAAATAGATAGTTATATTTGGTCTCAAACTGACCTGCTATTTTAAATATTATAAAATATACCAACCTTATTTCACTTTTATTGCCCTTGGCGTTTTTTCTTTTGTTTAAAATACATTCAAAAGAAAAATCGTTAAGGGTAATTTTTTATTATTTGATTTATTGCATTACTAACGATGCATTAGGTTTTTATTTTCAGAAGGTTGTACATTCTGAAAACTTCTTTATTCTCTACGCAATTTTTACCGTAGCAGAATTTAGTTTCTTTTGCCTTTTCTATTATTATATTCTGCCGATAGGCTTAATCAAAAGAAGCGTTTTTTATATTTGGCTGCTTTTTTTCCTCTTTGCAATAATTGATTTTTTCCTGATAAATAATATGGATGCCTTTGATTCAATCACCGTCGGTGTTGAATCGATTTTGATCATACTAATGTGTATCTATTATCTTGTCGGACAAATAAGATCATCTAACAGTTTTTTAATTTACTCAACAACAAATTTTTGGATTATAATCACCTTCCTCATTTATATGTCAGGAACTTTTTTTCTTTACATAATGGCAGAAAATATGCTAAATGACAAGTCGTTTCAAAAACAATATGTTGTTATAAATGCCGCATTTAATATTCTAAAAAACATCCTACTTTCTGTTTCCATGCTTATGAAACCTGGCTTGGTTCGAACTCAAGCTATAAGACATAATGATAGAGACGACCTCTTTTAAACTAAAAAATTAAACTGTTGGACATTTATATGTTCTTTTTACAAGCGACTGAAAATACTATGGGCTTTTCTAACGTACTCATATTTGGAACAATAGGTATGTTTGTAATGGCTATTACGCTTGTATCAGTAGTGGTGTTTCATCAACGGAGAGTTATAAGATTTAACAAACAACTGCAAAAACTTGAAGAGGAAAAACAACAAATGTTACTTAAAGCCTCTATAAGTTTCCAGGAAGAGGAACGGCAACGCATTGCTGCAGATTTACATGATGATGCCGGGCCTTTATTAGCAACTGCAAGACTTTACCTTAATGAAAATTTAATTCACCAGGAACCCGCGGTACAATTGCAATCAATATTTAGCGCCAAGCAAATTATAGATGATAGCATCCAGCTTATAAGAAATATTTCTCATAGCCTGATGCCACCAACACTAAAAAACTTTGGACTTGAATCTGCTATGAAAGATATGTTTGATAAAATAAATGGTTCAGGAGTAATTAATGCCAGTGCACGTTTTCACGATAACCGGGAAAGACTCAGTGAAGAACAGGAATTATTAATTTTTAGAATCTTACAGGAATTGGTTACCAATATTATTAAACATAGTTACGCAGGATTTATTCATCTTACTCAGAATGTGCAGGGAAATTTTTCATACTTTCGCATACACCATGATGGAAAGGGTATTTTGCAATCGGAATTTCAAAAGCTCAATTATAATTCAACCGGACTAGGGCTAAAAAATATAGAGAGTCGAATAAAAGTGTTGAAGGGAAGTATTTCATTTGATATCGACAGTACTCATACATATTATAAGGTAACAATTGAGGTACCCAGGGAAATCGCTAAATAAACAAGTTGTTCATTCCGTTTATATCTTTGCGTTTTTAATTTAACCCATTTAAATTGAGTATGGATACAATTAAGGTTGCCATAGCCGATGATCACAAGATTTTCAGGAAAGGAGTAATTCTTTCTTTACGGCCATACCATAATATTAAATTTGTACTCGAGGCCGAAAACGGCGAAGAACTTATACAAGGCATAGAAGCGGCCCACCCCGATATCATTTTAATGGACCTTAAAATGCCCGTGAAAGACGGCATTGAAACTACGAAATATCTCAATAAGCATTATCCGGCCATACGTGTGTTGGTACTTACAATGTATGAAGATGAAAGATTTGTCGGTCATTTAATGGATAGTGGCGCCAACGGCTATTTATTAAAAAGTACCGACCCCGAAGAAATAAAACAAGGGATTACTGATGTGATGCGAACTGGTTTTTATCTCAATAATTTTGTGAACAGGGTGCTTATCAAAAAAAATTATGCCAAGCAAAAATTTAACCCAAACCTTAATAGCGAAGTAATAATAAGCGAGAGGGAAAAGGAAGTACTTTCATTGGTTTGTATGGAATACACTGCGCAGGAAATTGCACAAAAAATGGATATAAGTGCGAGAACCGTTGAAGCAATTAAAGACCGACTGATGGAGCGTTTTGGGGTAAAAAATTCTGTGGGGCTTGTTTTCTTTGCAATGAAAAATTCTTTAATCGATTAAGCTTTACAAGGTTCCTTTAGAAATAATAATTAAGATACATTCTGATTCTGAAATTTCATTTCGGGTATTTCGCCTTTAACGATAAGCTTTCCGGCTGTCTTTGCCTTTATTTCTTCAACGGTAACACCGGGAGCCCTTTCAATTAATTCAAATCCGTTTTGAGTAACATCTAAAACAGCAAGTTCCGTAACTATTTTTTTTACGCACCCGATCCCTGTTAAAGGAAGTGTACATTGAGATAATAATTTCGATTGACCGTTATTGTTAGTGTGCATCATCGCAACAATAATATTTTTTGCGCTCGCCACCAGGTCCATTGCGCCTCCCATTCCTTTCACCATCTTACCCGGAATTTTCCAATTTGAAATATCCCCCCTTTCACTTACCTCCATCGCTCCAAGCACCGTTAGATCAACCTTGCCTGCCCGAATCATTCCAAAGCTCATAGCACTATCAAAAAATGCCGATCCGGGCAAGGTTGTTATTGTTTGCTTGCCCGCGTTTATTAAATCAGCATCCTCGTGGCCTTCAACCGGAAATGGCCCCATACCCAATAACCCGTTTTCTGATTGCAACACTACATTGATACCATCAGGAATATAGTTGGCTACCAGCGTAGGGATTCCAATACCAAGGTTCACATAGTAGCCATCTTTTAATTCCATTGCTATTCGTTGCGCAATCTGATTTTTGTTTAGCATACCATTAATTTTGAAAATTGCGAAATTTAGAAAATGTGTAGCAGATCATAATGTGCGTTATCCAATCGACTAATCACCAATTAACTAATTAGCCAACTTTCTTACCGTCCTTTGTTCAATTCTTTTTTCATAATTTATACCTTGAAAAATACGATGAACATAAATGCCCGGGGTATGGATTTCATTTGGATCAAGTTTGCCCAGCTCTACAAGTTCTTCTACTTCCGCAATTGTTATTTTACCAGCCATCGCCATAAGCGGATTAAAATTCCTGGCTGTTTCCTTATAAATGAGGTTGCCCATTGAGTCTCCCTTCCATGCCTTTACTAATGCAAAATCAGGTTCAAAAGCATATTCCAGTAAATATTGTTTGCCATTAAATTCACGAAGCTCCTTTCCCTCAGCAACCTCTGTACCTACACCCGCAGGTGTATAAATAGCGGGCAATCCATATCCCGACGCCATGCATCTCGTTGCGAGCGTCCCCTGCGGAATTAGTTCAACTTCAAGTTCACCGCTCAATAATTGTCTCTCAAATTCTGCGTTTTCTCCTACATAGGAAGCAATCATTTTCTTTACCTGCTTTTTTCGCAACAGTAGTCCAATTCCAAAATCATCAACGCCGGCGTTGTTTGAAATACACGTAAGCATATTAACGCCTTTTTTTTCCAGGGCTGTGATACAATTTTCCGGTATTCCACACAGTCCAAACCCTCCCAGCATTATAGTACTGTTATTTGCTATGTCTGCTATAGCCTCCCCGGCATTGGTGTAAACCTTCTTCATCTGCTTATTTTTTTATAGAATTTGGTTTAAATGGTTTATATCCTTCCTTTCTTCTAAAATCTTCCTGTCTTTCATTTTGAGCGTTGATACTATCAAAAATGATTCTCATCATTTCAGGATGAGCTGTATACCATGAATAGCTTTTGTCAAAATCTGAAGATGTTATATTATGTATGTCATAAACTTTTTGACTAAGCAATTTGGTTTCTGTAAGTTCATCGACCGTTGAATCCTTCCGGGCCACTTCAGCTGATAACTCCTGGGCTCTGATTACGTCCCAAAGAATACCTTGCATTTTTTTTGGTTGGATAATCCCTTCCGGAATATCATTTTTATTGGAACATGAAATCAAGCTAAAACACGCTATTAAAAAAAAAACCGTCTTCATTACTTAAGTTCTTCTTTATATTTAGAAGCAGATGAAACATCAAGGCGCTGCAAAAATTCGAGAGCTCTTGATTTGTCAGGAGGCGATGCTTTTGAAAATATTTTTATTAATTCCTGAGTTTTGCCCTGGAAAAAAAATTGCAGAATCATGGTATTAGGGTTCTCGGTATTGAAGTTATTCAACAAGTTAAGCACATTCAATATCTGAGCTCTTGCATTTGCTTCTTCATCGTAGAGTTTATCCATACCAAGCCTGTAATAACGGTATATTGCGTCGTGGATAATTGTGTACCTGCTATTTAATAAGTTTTCTGCTAGCCAATAGCGATTCCGCGTGCCGTCAAAGGCCTTCCAACCTGAAACATTTTTTGCTTCAGGAGCATTGTTTATTATATTTTGTGCTTTTTGAAAATAAGGATCACCACCACGAGGCGAGAATGAATCGTAATCCATACCAAGAATAATATTTATATAGTAAGCAAATATTGCTGTGAGATTTGAACTCAATGCATCCGTTCCGGAAACCCGGTTTTCATTAAATTCCAATTGTTGAAATTCCGCATACTTAAATGTCACATCATTATCCTGGAAATTAATTATCGGGGAAAGATAGGAAGAATTGAAGATAGGCCTCGCAGACTGAATAGTCAAAGAACCCTTGTATACGTTGGATTCATCAGTTGATTCCAAATTCAACAAAAAACCACATTCAATTTTTTCCTGCTGACTAAAATTGTCATTGCTCCATTTGCGGTTGTTCACAAAATTATTCAGGGCAGTTTGCAGTGTTTGAAATGTTTTTTTGTCAACGCTGTTGGCTACCCTATTGCTTAGAACACTTACTCTCGCTTTGAGTTCCTGGGCCTGGCATATGGAAACAGAAAAAAATAAAAATAAAAAAATAATAACTCTATGCATTTCTATAATTAATAATTGCGTTTACAAGATCCTTTGCAACTTCCTTTTTTGATTTTTTTTCAAAATTATATTCATTACCTTTTTTATCGAAAATAGTAATCTTATTCGTATCGTGTCCGAAACCTGCTCCTTCGTCATTCAAAGAATTAAGAACAATCATATCAGCATTTTTTACCGATAATTTTTTAATAGCATTTTTCCTTTCGTCATTTGTTTCTAAAGCAAATCCAACTAACGTCTGACGTTCAGTTTTCAATCCACCTGCGCTCGCAAGAATATCTTTTGACTTTACCAGTTTTATTGAAAGTTCATCATCACTCTTTTTAATTTTTTCTTTGACGGTTGTCTCGGGAGTATAGTCTGCAACGGCGGCAGCCATTACAATAACATCACTATCTTCTAAATTTGCAACACATGCTTCATACATATCATTCGCGGATTGCACCCTTGTCACTTCTATACCGTCCGCAACAGCTATTTCTGAAGGGCCCAGAATAAGTCTCACCCTGGCACCCCTTTTAAAAAATTCCTCTGCTATTGAAATGCCCATTGTACCTGTAGAAAAGTTACTGATGAATCTGACGGGGTCAATTTTCTCATAAGTGGGGCCGGCGGTAATAAGCGTACTTAATCCTTTGAAATCATTTTGTTTTAAAAAAAAATCTTTAAGTGAATTAAAAATCTCTTCTGGCTCTGCCATTCTTCCTTTACCCTCCAATCCACTTGCAAGTTCGCCTTCATTTACATCCAGTAGCTTATTTCCAAACCTTCTTAAAGTTTCAATATTTTTTTGAGTAGCAGGATGATGCCACATATCTTCATCCATAGCGGGTGCAATTATAACGGGACAAATTGCAGAAAGCCAAACGGCCTGCAATAAATTATCACAAATACCGTGGGCCATCTTAGCCAGGGTATTACAAGAGGCCGGAGCAATTAACATAACATCTGCCCATCGTCCGAGCATAACATGGTTTGCCCATGTTTCTTCGTCAAAAAGATCAACAAGAACTTTGTTTTTTGATAGTGTAGAAAATGTTAGCGGAGACACAAAGTCAACAGCCGCTTTAGTCATTATGACTTTTACTTCAGCTCCATTTTTTACAAGTATCCGTAACAGATCCACCGCTTTATAAGCGGCAATGCTACCGGTCACGCAAAGCAAAATTTTTTTACCATCAAAAACTTGCAAATTCATAATGTGAATTTTATGAAAATTGATCTGAATTGCTTATCTCTTATAAAAACAAAACCAGTAAAAAGTAACTTAAAAAAAATAGCGGTATAAAACCGCCATTAAAATTATAGTTTCTTATGCAAAGATTACCACAAAATCGAACTATTAAAATTATATTAAACTGTAAAGCCTAATCGAAAAGATTATCCTCATTTCTGCGATAGTAAATCTTATCTTCCATAAATTCGGCTGTTGCTAAAAGGGCGGGGTTTGGCATTCTTTCGTATGCTTTGGAAATTTCTATCTGCTCTTTATTTTCATGGATTTCTTCCAGGCTATCAGTATGGCTTGCAAATTCCTCTAACTTATTATGAAGTTCTTCCTTAATGGAAATATTAATCTGGTTGGCTCTCTTTGCTATTACCGCGATGGATTCATATAAATTTCCTGTCTTTCCTTTTATATCGGTAAGATTTTTGGTTTCAACCACGTTGCTGGTATTAGCGCTCTGCTGGCGTCTTAACTTGCTCATTTTGTATTTGTTTAATATTGTTTAGGCTTAGGTTTTTATAATCTTCTGCTTCTTTCAACAATTTGCTTTCAGGATATCTATCGGCAAAATCAAAATATTCTTCTGACACCTTCTGATAACGTTCTTCCTGTTTATCGTATATACTTAACTTAGCAAACTGGTAATACGATTTAATCGCCATTAACATATACTCTTCACCTTTGTTTGATTCCGGATAGCTGTTTAGCAAGTTGGTGAAAGAAATACCTGCCGCACGGTATTGAGAAATATTATAATACAATTGGGCAGTTTTATAATCTTTCAATTCCAGTTTAGCTCTTCCTTTCGCAATTATATCGTTGGCATCTTTAACCCTTGGCGAATTAGGGTAAGTATTAATAAAAGATTGCATCATACCAATTGCCTTAGTAGTGTTTATCTGCTCAAGTTCCACGTTTGGAGATTGTAAATAAAAAGTATACGCATGCATATAAGCAATCTCCTCCGCCCTGGAACTATTTGGGAACACTTCTAAAAACCCTTTGAAAAGATTTTCTGCATCAGAATAATTCTTTTGATAAAAAGAACAATACGCATACTTATAATATAGCTCTTCAAATTTATCAGTTCCCTTGAAAACAGAAAACAATTCTACATATAATTCCCCGGCATTTTTGTATTTTTTAGCGGCAAAATACTCATCAGCTTTCTTTAGCTTATAATCGAAATCTTTGCTTTTGAGCACTTTGCTGAACTTGGAATTACACGAGGCCAGGATAAAAAGCGGCATCATTAAAACGATTACAAACTTCATAAAGAGTGGCGAAATTACGGGATTTTGGGCAAAAATGATTTTAAAAAAAACTCATACAAAATCGAAGCAGTTAATGTTTTGATAATTACAAAAAACCCTCCCCAAAAAAGGAAGGGTTTTATCATTGAGCAAAAAGTGGACTTTTAATTAGATTTAATATCAACAGTATTAGCATCACCTCCACCTACTTCACAATTAACCTCAATACGATCTGCACTGATTCCTTCTTTTTCTGTTAAGTATGCTTTTATGGCGTCTACTCTCTTATTGCAAAGAGCCTGAGACGCTTTGGAAGCTGCAGGATAACCTGTAACAGTTATTGAGCATTCAGCATTATTTTTCAATTTTGACGCTACAGTTGCCAACATCGCCTTGGCATCACTGCTTATACTGGCGCTTTTTCCTCTAAAAGAAACGCTTGGTAAATCACCGATTTGACAAGCCGCAGGCGGAGGTACCAAATTTTTACAACATTCCGGATCAGGACATTTACCTACACCGTCAGCATCAACAGGTTGACACTCTGTTGGAGTGATTAGTTGTTTGTCTTTACAATCTGGCACACCGTCACCGTCTGTATCTTTTGAAACGCCATGTGTATCAACAGGGCAGCCGGCAGGAGTATTTGGTTCTCTGTCAAGCTGATCAACAACGCCATCGCCATCAGCATCATCAAATACGGGTTTAGGTATTTTCATGTGCTTAGGGTTATTGATTTCACTGTAAGCATAATCAAGTGGATTGATCCACCACAAAGGCTCAACAGATCTTTTACCCAGGTTAAAGTTCAAGCCTAATGAGGCATAGTTATAAGTATCAAAATCTCCGGTTAATACTCCAATATTACCGGTCCCATCCTGCTATTGCTGCCCATCCAAAAGGTCATCTTTAGTTACAGTAAACCTGTCTTCGAGAGCCAGATTAACCCTTTTGCCTAATTTAAAAGCTATACCTGCAAGGAAGGTTCCCGTTGGCCTAAGTGTTTGCCCAAATAAAGTTGGATGACTTTTTTTATGATTTTGAGCATCTGTTTCATAAGTGTCGTCCATGCCTGATTTTAATTTGTCACGAATATCTTTTCTATCACTATAAACGCCGCCAGCAAGGCCATTAAATAAAGCAGTGTATGGCTGATTATTATCATTAAGGGCATTTACTTTAGTATCATAAATTGTAGCTCCGATTCCAACGCCACCATAAATTACCATGCCGGTTTTTTGCTTGTGAAAGCGGATATTATTTAATGTAAATATGCCTTGTAATGACAGGTCCTGGACGTGTGAACGATAATTGTAAAAAACTACATCGTTTCCACCATATCCGTTATGAGACCACGCCGGATTATTTTTATATCCATCAGAACCTTTCCAGTTTTGTCCTTTAGCAATACCATAAACATACTGCAGTCTTAAAGAAAAAAGATAACCTAAAGCTTTACGAATATGAGCAGAAAATCCAATAGTTGGTATTTTTGCGGCAACGTCGCCGCTTATTGAAAACATCCCACCAGAGATACCAAATTCAAATTCACTTCGTGGCTTTGCAGGGAAGTCATAAGTATTATTCATAAACTCATTTTGTTGAGCCAATCCTTTAGAAGGAACAACACTTGAGTCGTAAATATTATAAACTCCGGTGTCCTGGGCAAAAACGCCGGAGGACATGAGGGATAGTATCCCTATTAAAAATAATTTGTACTTTTTGCTTGCCATAACTTTTTGATTAATAATTTTCTAAATAAACTTGTTGATTGTGTGCAAAAATATCAAACGAATGTCAAAATGCAAATTTTTTTTAGCAATTATTTAGATTTTGAATGATTTATACATCCCTACAATTCAGTAAATTAATGACTCTTAGACACACAATTAGGCTGCTTAATACAACAACTTTTACTTTTCAATGATTTATCCTTTTCTGAATGTCGCCAGGTACGAAGGATATTCCTATAGATTTACAATTATTCAGTACTTATTTGATTCTGTGTTATATTGCCTTTTTATAGCAAAATGCAGTTTTCAAAAAATCTTATATCGGAGGAATTACATGTTTTCGAAGAAAAGTTTGCCGAATCAGTAAAGAGTCATACTCCACTGCTTGACAGAATAATGAAGTATATCATCAAAAGAAAGGGAAAGCAACTGAGGCCGATGTTTGTTTTTTTAAGTGCTAAGCTTCATGGCGAAGTAAATGAATCTACATATAGAGCAGCAGCGTTAGTCGAATTATTACATACAGCAACTCTTGTTCATGATGATGTCGTTGATGAATCACTCGAAAGAAGAGGTTTTCTTTCGATAAATGCTTTATGGAAAAATAAGATTGCAGTTCTGGTCGGAGATTATTTACTTTCAAAGGGATTGCTTTTATCGACCGGCGCCGGCGATTTCAGGCATCTTGATATTTTATCGAATGCGGTAAAAGAGATGAGTGAGGGCGAATTACTCCAAATTGAAAAAGCACGTAAACTAAATCTTAAGGAAGATATTTATTTCGAAATAATTCGTAGCAAAACAGCTTCTCTTCTTTCGTCAGCTTGTGCTGTGGGTGCCTGGAGCACGAGTAACAACGACACTATAACCGATACGATGAGGAGATTTGGAGAGAAGACAGGTATCGCTTTCCAAATAAAAGATGATCTTTTTGACTACGGAAATGAAGATATAGGCAAACCTACCGGCAATGATCTTAAAGAAAAAAAATTGACGCTTCCCCTAATATATACACTCAATAATATAAATAATAGTGATAGAAGAAAAATAATTTATATCATCAAAAATCAAAACAAAGACCCGGAAAAAATTAAATATGTCTTGCAAAAAGTAATTGAAACAGGTGGGATTAAATATGCTTCCAGAAAAATGGAACAATATCGTGACGATGCATTGTCAATATTATTTGAATTTCCTGAAAGTGATATAAGAAAGGGCCTGGAAGAATTAGTGTTATTTACAACAGATAGAAAGTATTAATGTGCTAAGTAGCTGATGCCCCAATTACTGGAATTTTAAACTAATTAAAAGCATGACCGCATAGAAGTATATAGAAGCATAATACAATTACGAAATTCATCAATGAACTAATGGCATTGGCAAACTAAATTCATGGAAAAAAGATGGAAAATATTATCCGCCGAAGAAAGCAAAGTTGTTGCTTTACAGCAAGTATTGACTATAAGTTTTCCTCTTTGCAAAATTCTTGTCCAGAGAGACTATTGATACTTTTGAAAAAGCTAAAAATTATTTCAGGCCACAGCTATCTCACCTTCATGATCCCTTCCTGATGAAGGATATGGAGAAAGCAGTTTCGCGAATTTTGCAAGCGATACATAGCAATGAGAAAATTCTTGTATTTGGCGATTATGATGTAGATGGAACTACTTCGGTGGCTTGCATGTATAGGTTTCTTAAAAAAATTTATAAAGAAGATAATATTGCTTTTTACGTTCCTCACAGGTACAGGGAGGGCTATGGAGTAAGTAAGATGGGAATTGATTTTGCCAAACAAAACGATTTTACACTTATCATATCACTCGATTGCGGAATAAAGTCTGTTGAGCTTATCACTTATGCAAGACTGTTAGAGCTTGATTTCATTGTTTGTGATCATCATCTCCCCGATGATAAACTGCCACCCGCAATTGCGATCTTGAATCCAAAACAAAAAGATTGTAACTACCCCTATAAAGAACTATGCGGATGCGGAGTCGGATTTAAATTGATAACAGCTCTTATCCATACGATTAGGCATACCTGAAGAAGAATATACGTCTTATCTTGACCTTGTTGTAACGGCTATCGGTGCTGATATTGTTCCAATAACAGGTGAAAACCGGGTACTTGCCTATTTTGGATTGCAAAAGCTCAACATCAATCCGTCAGCTGGAATAAAAGCCCTGATTCAATTGAGCGGAGTTGCAAAAAAAATTTTCAATCAACAACGTGGTTTTTATCATTGCTCCCCGCGTAAATGCAGCGGGCCGTATGGATGATGCAACAAAAGCTGTAATGATGTTTATTGAAGACGATTTTAAAAAAGCAATGGAATATGCTGAAATGTTACACAGCGATAACACTGACCGCAAGGAGGCAGATACAAATATCACAGAGGAAGCATTGGCTATAATTGAAGGTGACGCCGGGATGATGACCAGGAAGAGTACTGTTGTTTTTAAATCACATTGGCACAAAGGTGTTGTAGGAATTGTAGCAAGCAGGCTAATTGAAAAATATTACCGGCCCACTGTTGTGCTTACACAGAGTGGCGAATTTGTGGGGGGAAGTGCCAGAAGCGTACCCGGCTTTAATCTATATGAAGCCATTCATGCTTGCCGTGAATATTTAATTGGCTACGGGGGACACTTTGCTGCCGCAGGGATGACTATGCTGACGAAAAATGTAGATGGCGTTCAGCAATAAGTTTGAAGAAGTCGTTTCTTCGATAATAGAACCGCAATTACTTATTCCTGAAATTCAGATTGACGCAGAAATAGATTTTAAAAATATAACGAAAAGCTTTTATAATATTCTCAAACAAATGGAACCTTATGGCCCTGAAAATCTCCGGCCTGTGTTTATTACGAAAAATGTATGGGATACTTCATGGTCAAAAATTGTAAAGGAATTACATATACGGTTTATTCTTAAGCAAGACAATGTTATATTAACCGGGATAGGATTTAATATGGCCGAAAAATTTCACTTATTGCAAATGAAAAAGCCAATTGATATCGTTTATACGATTGATGAAAATGAATGGAATGGCATATCAACCCTCCAATTAAAGGTTATAGATTTCCGGCTTTCAGAAAATAATCTCAATTAATTCTCATCTTTATAGTGAAGATTTTTTATTATATAAGGTATTGGTTTTTTATCGGGATTAACTGGAGTTTTCCACTTGCTTTCTTTAGCATTTATCATGAAATAAGAGGTGAAAGAAAATATAAGATTAATTCAACCCAGTTAGATAGATTGAAAACAATAACCGTAGCTGGTGACAATCTTGAACATGCATCAATTTACCAGGCCTGCAATTACTACATCCTGGAAAAAGGCTTTGCCTACCTGCAGAGCATAAACGAAAATAAAAACGTTACTGATTTTGGTTGTGGCAAAGGGCGTGCAATGGTTGTTGCGGCACATTATGGTTTTAGTGAGATTACCGGAATTGATTTCGCAAAAGCATTATGTAATGCTGCAGAACAAAATATCAGGGAAACTGAATCTCTTTATTCATCGGTAAAATTTGCAATTATCTGCGATGATGTGGTTAATTATAAAATTGTGACAAACACAAAATGTTTTCTTCTTCTTCAATCCATTCGATGAAGTGGTAATGCTGAAAGTTGTAAAAAATATTCTTTCATCTTTTAAAGAAAATAAAAGAAAAATTTACATCATGTATGCAAACCCGGTTCATAAAGAGATCTTCATGAGTGCGGGCTTTCAGGAAGAATATTATTTTAAAAAATTACAGTACTTAGAATTGAGTATTTTAACCAAGAGTGCAGAAGAAAGCAGGGAATTATCTGAAGTTTATTAAAAAAAGGCCCTGAAATTTCAGAGCCATTCAACAAAAATTTTTATATATCTAAGCTTCCAGTATTATTTTACTTTTCTTTTCTCCTCCCATCATTTCTACACTTCGATTTATAAAGTTAGTAAGCTCGTTCCCTTTTAACAGGCCTTGTGAAAGCAAAGCCAGATCCGCCAAATTTCTAACTTCTTTTCCCTGTTGCTCTTTATTTTTCTCCTTTAATATTTTTTGATAAACGGGATGATTTCCATTTACCGTAAGAGTAACTTCTTCTGGCATATTTCCATAAAAGCTTCCCATTCCGCCACCCCCGGCCATTGCCATATCTTTCATTCTTCTCATAAATTCAGGCCTGGTAGCAATTACAGGCAGAGATTCCGATGCCAAACCTTTTACCTCAACAGTTACATGCAAATCAGGAATTTCAAAATGAAACAGATCTTTTAGTTTCTTTTCTTCATCTTTACTTAACACACTTTCGATTTTTTCATCTTTGTTAATCAGGTTTTCCGTAATATCAGCATCTACTCTTACAAACTGAACATCGCTCCACTTCATTTCCATATTATTGACAAATGCTGCATCCACTATCGTTTCAAGTTTTACAACTATATAATTTTTTTGCTTTGCCGCCTGTATAAAACTATTTTGCTGAACGGGATCTGTTGTATATAACATCACCAGTTTTCCCTCTTTGTTTTTTTGCAAAGTTTCAGCAGCATTTCTGTATTCATCAATTGTATAAAACTTGTTCCCGTCAGCATCTTCGAAGAGATTAAATTTATTTGCCTTCTCCAAAAACTTATCATCTGTTATCATTCCATATTTTACAAAAAGGCCAAGGCTTTCCCATTTTTCTTCAAAAGATTTACGGTCGGTTTTGAATATTTCCTCAAGCTTATCTGCCACTTTTTTGGTAATGTAAGAATTTATCTTCTTCACATTTGGATCACCCTGCAAATAACTTCTGCTAACGTTTAATGGAATATCCGGGCTATCAATTACTCCATGAAGCAACATTAAAAATTCGGGAACAATATCCTTCACTTCATCAGTAACAAAAACCTGGTTGCTGTATAATTGTATTTTATCTTTCTGTATTTCAAAGCGCTGTTTTATTTTAGGAAAATAGAGTATCCCTGTAAGATTAAAAGGATAGTCTACATTAAGATGTATCCAAAATAATGGTGCTTCACTAAACGGGTACAATTCTTTATAAAAATCCTGGTAATTCTGCGGTGTAAGATCCGCAGGCTTTTTGGTCCATGCCGGATTGGTATTATTTATTTGTTTATCATCAAACTTTATAGGAACAGGCAAAAATTTACAAAATTTTTCGAGCATACTTTGAATGCGCTCCTTCTCCAGAAATTCTGCACTTTCTTCATTAATGTACAAAACAATATCTGTTCCTCTTGTATCTTTTTCAGTTTCTTCAAGCGTGTATTCCGGGCTTCCGTCACACTCCCATCTTACCGCTTTGGCATCTTCCTTGTAACTCTTTGTGATGATTTCAACTTTATCACTCACCATAAAAGAAGAATAAAAACCAAGTCCAAAATGGCCAATAATATTAGCTTCATTCTTTCCCTTATATTTTTCTAAAAATTCTTCAGCGCTGCTAAACGCAACCTGGTTAATGTATTTATCCACTTCTTCGCCTGTCATCCCAACCCCTTTATCGGAAATGGTTAAAGTCTTTTTTTCTTTATCAATACTAATGTTGATATCAACATTATCAATATCTCCTTTAGCTTCACCTAATGAAGAAAATGTTCTCAATTTCTGAGTGGCATCTACTGCATTACTTACCAGCTCACGAATAAAAATTTCATGGTCACTGTAAAGAAACTTTTTAATGATCGGGAAAATGTTCTCCGTTTGAACTCTTATACTTCCTTTTTGCATGTTGCGATTTTTTGCAAATTCTTTCAAAAAAAATGCCATACTGAATTTGCTGACAACATGGCAAATAAATTGCAATTTTTATTCAGGTTGTACCGACCCGCTTCCTGCCGTATGAATCTCCGGCGATTGCGGATGTCCCTTATAATATACATCGCCGCTACCAAAAGAGCTGGCTGATAAATGTACACTTGCAAATACATGTGCGTTGCCACTTCCTGTAACCCGTACTGTTGTATTTTCACTTTCCAATCCGCCGCAGTTTAGATCGCCGCTGCCCGTGGCACTACATGTAAAATCCTTTGTACGGCCGCTTAAGTTTATATTGCCCGATCCGCTAACAGACGCATCTACCTGAGGCGCATCTACCTCTGCTTTCAAATCGCCGGAACCTGAAACGTGGATTTTTATTTGCCTGGAATTTTTAATAATATCCTGCGATGTGATATTTGCCGAGCCGGAAATTACCAACTCATCTAAGGTTGGAGCGGTTACATATACTTTTGCATGATCATTATGGATTGAATATCCATGTTGATAATAAATATTTAATGTTCCTTGTTTTACTTCGGTAACCACGTGTTGTAAAAGATTATCATCGTTTTCAACAGCTACAGAAAATTCGTTGCCATTGTTAATTTCTACATCAATAGAACCTGAAGTTTTCACCCCATCGAAATTACCTGTATTTCTTTTTTCCGTGCGAATATTACCATTTCCTGTTACACCTGTTCCATTTATTCCATCACAGGAGATAATTAATAATGAAGCAGCAATCAATATTGAAATTTTCATTGTAATAATTTTTATGATTATCACCTGGCAAGATACAAACTTCAATAAACTTTTTAACTTCGCAGGCAAATGACAGAAAAAATTCTGATCCTCGATTTCGGCTCACAATACACACAACTAATTGCCAGGGCCGTTCGGGAAGCAAACGTCTACTGCGAAATCATTCCCTTTAATAAAGACATCCCCTTTTCATCTTCCCTTAAAGGAGTAATACTTTCAGGCTCGCCTTTTTCAGTAAATGAAGAAAACGCCCCCCTTATTGACGTGAAGTCTATTGCAGAAAAAGTGCCTGTGTTGGGGATTTGTTATGGCGCCCAGCTCACAGCTAAATTGTATTGCGGAATTGTGGAAAAGAGTGACAAGCGTGAATATGGCAGAGCCAAACTCCAGGTTAAGGACTACAATGAACTTTTACAGGACGTAAAAAGTGATTCTGATGTTTGGATGAGCCACAGTGATACGATTGTAAAGCTTCCTGAAAATTTTTCTCTATCTGCAATTACGAATAGCATACCAGTCGCTGCATTTAAATATGAAAGTGAAACCGTCAAATTATTTGGATTACAGTTTCATCCTGAAGTCTACCATTCTGCCGAAGGCAAAAAAATAATAAAAAATTTTTTAGTAAATATATGCGGATGCACACAGGACTGGACTCCTGCGCACTTTGTTAATGATACCGTTGAGGTAATAAAAAATATCGTTGGTGATAAAAAAGTAATTATGGCATTGAGTGGTGGTGTGGATTCCACGGTTGCAGCAACTCTTATATATAAAGCAATCGGCAAAAATCTTTTTGGAATTTTTGTGGACAATGGCGTGCTAAGAAAAGATGAATTTCAACAAGTGCTTGATTCATGTAAAAGCATAGGGCTAAACATAAAAGGAGTAGACGCAAAAGATCATTTTTACACAAAGCTGGCGGGTAAAGTAAGTCCTGAAGAGAAAAGAAAAATCATAGGCAAATGTTTTATTGAAATTTTTGATGATGAGGCACATAAAATTGAGGGAATAGAATTCCTGGCACAGGGCACCATTTATCCTGATGTTATTGAATCAGTTTCGGTACACGGTCCGTCGGTTACAATTAAATCTCATCATAATGTGGGAGGTTTACCCGACTATATGAAATTAAAACTTGTAGAGCCGCTTCGTTCATTATTTAAAGATGAGGTAAGAAAAGTTGGGATGGAACTTGGGCTTCCTGCATCACTTTTAAATCGTCATCCTTTTCCCGGCCCTGGTCTCGCAATTAGAATTTTAGGAGAAGTAACCGAAGAAAAGGTACAATTGTTGCAACAGGCTGACGCGATTTATATTAAGGCTTTATTAAAATATGACTTATATGCAACTGTTTGGCAGGCGGGCGCTATCTTGCTTCCTGTAAAGAGTGTGGGTGTAATGGGTGATGAGAGAACTTACGAGTTCACAGTAGCATTAAGGGCGGTAACTTCTGTAGATGGCATGACTGCAGATTGGGCTCATCTGCCTTATGATTTTTTAGCTTATGTATCTAACGAAATTATTAATAATGTAAAGGGAATTAACAGGGTTGTGTATGATATAAGCAGCAAACCTCCCGCAACAATTGAATGGGAATAATATTGAGTACTGATTGTTGACAGGGGCGTAGTAATCTAATTTCTGGTTAAGGTTCTTAATAAACGTTATCTGATCTCTTATATGAAAAAAAATATCCGGCTTCTACTTTTTATTTTGTTTTTTTCAACAACGCAATTATTTGCTCAAAACAGTATTACCCCCGATAAAACTTATAGAATTGCAATTTTCACACCTATGTATCTTGATTCAATTTTTTCAAATACAACATTCGCAACAGAAAAATCAATTCCAAAATTTGTAATGCCTGCCGTAGAGTTTGCACAGGGCGCTCACATTGCATTGGATACCTTATCACTTAATGGCAAACATGCCGAAGCATATATTTACGATTCCAGGTCTTTTACCCAACCCATATCGTGGTTAATAAAATATAACAGGCTGGATAACATTGACCTGATTATTGGTTCAGTAAAAGACCCCGACTATCATGAACTTGCGGATTTTGCGTTACAAAAAAATATTCCTTTTATATCCGCCACTTATCCCAACGACGGAGGAATTATTGCTAACCCATCTGTAATAATTGCCAATTCAACACTAAAGGCTAATTGCGAAGGGATTTTTAGTTATCTCGTTCAGAAACATGGCACAGATAAAATTTATTTAATAAAACGAAAAGGTGATGACAGAATTGAAAACTATTTCAGAAGCATAAACACATCGGAGGGAAAGCCGTTATTAAACATAAGAACAATAATGGTTGATAGTACGATATCTACCTATAGCTTATGGAACAGGATAGATACAACAAGCCCTACTGTTATCATCGGCGCCAGTCTCGAAGAAAGTTTTGCAAAAAGTCTGGCAGATGCATGCTATCCGATTCAAAAAAAACATTCCCTCATTTTGATGGGAATGCCCAACTGGGATGGCTTTAGAAGCTTTTACAAAAAAGACGCTTACAAGGATTTTCCTATTTTATATACAACGCCCCATTACGATGAAGAAAGAAATTATTTCGATAGTTTATTAACACAAAAATATTTTCAGTTGTACCGTGCAAAGCCTTCAGACATGGCCTATAAAGGATTTGAAATGACCTACTACTTCACCAGTGTTCTCCTTAACTATCCTTACGATTTCATGTCGCACATAAATGACAGTGCTTTTGCTGTTTTTCACAATTTTAACTTCAGGCCTGTTTTTATTGATAAAAAAAATGAAACCCCGGACTATTTTGAAAATAAGCATCTTTTTATAATGCAGATTTTAAATGGCGAGATTTTAAGGACCTGGTAAATTGAAAAAGCTTTTTTCTGCAATTCCTATTTAATTTAGATTTATACTTACAGCAATTGTTATTATTAATCGTTTCCAAAAATTATGAGGACAAACAGGTTAGAAGCATTTAGCGATGGGGTACTCGCTATCATTATTACCATTATGGTTTTGGAAATGAAGGTTCCACATGGAAGTGATTTGAATTCTCTTAAGCCCGTTTTACCAGCATTTTTAAGTTATATACTAAGCTTTATTTACATAGGAATTTACTGGAACAATCATCATCACATGTTGTCAACTGTTCAGCATGTAAATGGAAAAATATTATGGGCCAATAGCCATCTTCTTTTTTGGCTGTCTCTCGTTCCCTTTGCATCAGGCTGGATGGGAGAAAATAATTTCGTAAAATGGCCGATAGCAGTTTATGGAATAGTACTGCTGATGGCCGGTGTAGCTTATTACATTTTGGCACAGGCACTTGTTAAACTTCATGGAAAAAACTCAACACTCGGAAGGGCTTTGGGTAAAGATCAAAAAGGAATAATTTCTATAGTCATCTATATTGTTGCAATCCCCTTTTCATTTGTAAACTCCTGGATTAGCTTAATCTTGTATGCAATTGTTGCAGCTATATGGATCATTCCTGACAGAAGAATTGAGAAAAGAGTTATGGAAGAATAGCGAATCTATTTTTCAACCCTTATGCCCTCATCATTCAAAAAAAGACTTACCAGGTTATTCTCATTTTAAAAAATATTAATTTTAAATAAACTCATTTAAATCTATTGTTTTATTTTAAATAATTTATCATGCAACGCCGTTCATTTTTACAAAATTCTGCATTTGCTTTTGGAGCATTAACTATCAATAATAAAAATTTTCTAAAAATGTTTGCAGAAGATCCCTGGAAGATAACTATGCTTACTGATAATATCGGAATATTCACTGAAAAGGGCGGCACGATAGCATTCCATTTTTCAAAAGATGGCATTACAGTAATTGATGCACAGTTTCCCGATACAGCGCCCCATCTCATTGCCGAGCTAAAAAAGAGAAATGATCAGCCGTTTAGGGTATTGATAAATACGCACCATCACGGCGATCATACATCCGGTAATATTGCATTTAAAGATATTGTAACGAGAGTGCTGGCGCATGAAAATTCTAAAACCAATCAAATGAACGTGGCGGTTAAAAATAAAACCGAAGACAAGCAACTGTATCCTAACAATGTTTTCGGAACTGTATGGGAGGAAAAAGCAGGCAATGAAAAAATTGCCTTACATTATTTTGGTGCAGGGCACACTAACGGTGACGCAATGATACACCTACAACATGCAAATATTGTTCATATGGGAGACCTGATTTTTAATCGCAGGCATCCATTCGTTGATCGTAGCGCCGGCGCTAATATGCAAAGCTGGATAAATGTTTTAGATAGTGCTATGAAAAAATTCAATAACAAAACTAAATATGTTTTCGGGCATGCGGGGGAAGGTTATGATGTTACCGGTTCAAAAGAAGATCTTATTGCCTTTCGCGATTATCTGGGAAATGTGTTGAAATTTACCGCAGATGGAATTAAATCCGGAAAAACTGAAGAAGAAATATTAAAGGCCACAGAAATACCGGGGTCTCCCGAATGGAAAGGCGATGGAATACAAAGACCCTTGCAGGCGGCTTTTGAAGAATTAAGTGCTTGATCACATCCGTCATATCTTGCCTCATTATATTGGGTATCGTATTTTAAACAGTAACTCAAAAAAAAGGGACTTGCAATGTAGCAAGTCCCTTTTTAAATTAATGCTTCAATTTACTTTACCAGTTGAATTACCGATGAAGTATTATTTTGAATCACCTTAACAAAATAACTTCCACTTCTGAAGTTTGAGGTGTTTATTGTTACCTCATAACTTCCACTGCTCTTTGTGCTGCTTTTAGTAAATATTGTTTTACCGGCGGCATCCATTATTATTAACTTATAGTCACCTGCATCCCCGGTTATATTTACAGTGATATAATTACTAAATGGATTTGGATAAGCTTTTACTCCAACCTGTGGCGTTGATATTTTCGCTTGGTTCCCGGTTGAATTAGATATTTTGGGTTGGTTCGTTGATGAATTATTCATCAAAGTTTTATTAAAATTGCTATCCGGTTCCTGGAGGCTTATTCTATAGAGCAAGGAATCTGGTATAGCTTGTTTGGAAATATCTGGACCAGCATAACTCACATTCAAAACACTCTCGCCAAATAGTTGAGAATATCCAACCGCTATTGCATGTTTACCTGCCTTTAAGCCAATGGTACCTGATTGCTCGCCGGCAGAATGATATCCGTCATTATTTACTACAAGTATGCTATCAATATATAACAGACTTCCATCGTCCGAGGTTGTATAGAACGTATATTGCCCATCGGAAGGCACGTCGATAAATCCGGTAAAATTGAATGAAAACATCATTGTCCTGTTAGCAGGTGAAATATTGAAATTACTTACAGTCCCTGTTTTTACGGTATCTAAATCCGAAAGGTCTGGAACGGATCCCCACTTAAATCCTGTTTCATAATATGCATAATCCAATCCGTTAACTGTATTAGAAGGATAGACTGCAGGTAGCAAACTGCCGGAGGAATCTTCTACTGTTACCTGCATTACATCGGTTGCTGTGGCTCCATCATTATCTGTAACTGTCAATTGAAACTGGTATACTCCCTGCACCAATCCGGTTACATCTGTAACTGCAGAAGATGTATCTGCAATAGCATAAGATGATGGCCCTGATATTTTTGTCCACGCATAGGAGGATATAGTTCCGTCTGCATCACTCCCAGCTACCCGAAAGACTCACTGTGGATGTTGGTAAGGTAATGGTTTTATTACTGCCTGCATCTGCTGTAGGAGCCTGGTTTAGTGGCCATTTACCGTTACCTGCATTACATCCTTGCCTGTTGCTCCATCATTATCAGTTACTGTTAATTCAAACTTGTATACTCCCTGCACCAATCCTGTTACATTGTTGTAACGGCGGAAGATGATCGGCAATAGATAATGCTGATGGACCTGATATCTTTGTCCAGTATAGGAGGAATCGTTCCATCTGCATCACTCCCACTGCCTGAAAGGCTCACTATAATGTTGGTAAGGTTATTGTTTTATTACTGCCTGCATTGCTGCAGGCGCCTGGTTTAACAGCCATTTACGGTAATATTCACTGTATCCTTGCTGTTGCTCCATTATTATCGGTTACTTTTAATTCAAACTGATATATTCCCTGCACCAGTCCGGTAACTGTTGTAACGGCTGAATTCGCATTCGTTATGATACCTGCTGAAGGGCCCTGATATCTTTGTCCAGTTATATGATGCAATACGTTCCATCCGGATCACTTCCACTGCCCGAAAGGGTTACTATAATTGTTGGTAGTGTAATTGCCTGGTCAGGTCCTGCATTGGCTGTAGGTGGCAAATTGATTAGTAACACCTGTTAGTTGGTAAACCTTTAAACTCTTCAGTAACCATAGAAAACACTCTCCCTCTTGTATGATTATTAACATTACAGAAATAATTACTCCAAAATCATACATTGTTGCAAACTTGATATAATCCTGCTGAAGTGTTGCAACCCTACCTTACCTGTATTTCTATAATATTTTTGCACCCCATCAATCTCAACCTTAATAAAAGCATCCTGACCTGCATATCCTGCTCCTTCTCTTATAGTTAACCGCATAGTATGCGCCTGATTATACCATAGCTGATAACGGATAATAATGTTAACATGGGCATTCTGAACCATTGCTTAGCAGCTGTCCGTTGACCTTCATAACATTTGAAGTTGTCTGTAAAGTATAGTCCATTACATACCAGAATGCTAATGGAGGCGAATAAATCATCATTACCATGATATTTGCCATATTATAACTACTATTACCTGATAGTACCAGATGAGCTAAATCCTGTGCAAAATATCCTTTCCATTCAAAACATAAGTCTTATTGGTATCAAGAGCATTAGCCACTGACTGTACTCCTAATTGAAGCTCAACTCTGTTATATCCATCAGCGGCGGCTACTCCATCCATTATAATTGAATAAAATTTACCCCTGCAACTGTCTATCATAGCACCACTGGTAGTATTACGATATATAAAATAAGTATTAGAGCCATCATTCAGACTGTGAATAAGTGGTATTACTCACAGGAAAATATGTAACCGTATCTGTTCTCTTATTTACAACTTATGCCATATTGACTTAAAGTTAGGGCTGTAAAGAAGTGTAGCACCGGCAGGAGGAACATCATAGTCAACACTTACAACAACTGTATCTCTTTTTGTAGTTGCTCCTGTTGTAACTGCTATTTGATAATACCAAATCCCTTGTATTAACCCTGTAACAGTTGTTGTTGCAGAAGTAGGTGAAGTTATCGTAGCCGGGTCAGTCGGATAACCTGCTTGCCGCGGCTGTACATCATAAATCTTTGCTCCATAAATAGGAACTTCCTGAACTGCCACTGCCATTAAGGTAACGCTTGATGTTTGTGTGAGATAGATAGTTTGGTCTGCGCCCGCATTAGCAGTTTGCGCATGTGTTTTTACAAAACAAAGGATAAAGATAATCGTTAACAGTTTTTTCATCTTGTGTATTATTTGAATTTTCTTTTATTAAAAGCTTAAAAGTGATCAGATCGATTCAATAATATTGATCGCATCAATTCAGATACTTTACTTTTAAATCCAGTTGAAACTGAAATAGAATGACTTGGAATAATTACCACTTCAGCATACTCAATTGAGTTTTTTATGCATGCAAGGGCATAGCGAAAGGGAAAGATTTAGAAGTATACTGGTGTCCAATTATACCTTACAGTTATTGGATCCAATAAAACATATAAAACATATCACTGCAAAATAAGAATATGCATAGGTTTGGATGGATACATAAGAATCGTGGACGCAAATAAAAATCAGCGGTACAGGATTACAATCTCTTCCCTCAATTCTCCTTAATAATTTTGGTTTATTCGATCTTAAATAAATGACGGTTTTTCATAAATTTCTTAGTTAGATAGATTAGGTGATAAAAAATGCTAGCCCCTATTATTTGCAAACATTAAACCAAAAAACACCTTCAAATTGGTAAGTTTTCAACAATTATTTTCGGTTGCCTAATTCCATTGACGGAGTTTATTTGTTTATATCTTAATTGATTGGGAATTAATAATTTATGCCTTATAAAAAGATAAATCCAGGTGCCAGGCATACATTACTCCTATTGTTAAGGCCACGTTAAAGAAAATAATCATTATATCGAGACAATTTATGCTAACCGGTAAGTGCATTTTTCAGAAAATAATCAGAAAAGTTTTTATGGAAAAAACAATTTTTCCAATTGGATTTTAATAACAGACCATTAAAAAGATTTACATAATAAAAACGAAACTTATGTGTGCTAAAAAATAATTAGTAAGGGGCTTGAATAATACGAACGCTGGATAGTTGACGTTCAAAAAACACTTATTTTTTACTTGACTTGTTTTAGAATATATTTGAAAATAAAATCTAAATTTAAATTCTAAACTACTTCTCAATGAAAAAATATTTAGTACTATTTTGCCTTGTTACGTTATTTGCAGCATGCGGAAATAATGCCAATGACACCACCTCAGGAAATAAAGATTCAGTGGCCGTAGAAAAACCTGCTACAAACGATATTTCTTCCAATCCTGATTACCAAAATGGTTTAGCGTTAGTTTCAAAATCAGATTGTTTAACCTGCCATAAAATAAGCGAGAAGCTAATAGGGCCCTCCTACCAGGATGTTGCCAATAAATATGCTGGAAGCGATACTGCAGTTGCCTATCTCACTGGCAAAATTATTAATGGAGGAAAAGGAGTTTGGGGCGAAGTTGTGATGACTCCACATCCCTTGCTTCCCAAAACAGACGTTGAACAAATGGTGAAATATATTTTGTTATTAAAAACAAATTAATCGAGATAACAAGTGCTGTACTGAGCATATTACCAATCAATTTTTTCCTGCCCGTCACTTTTTAAACAATATATTTTTTGGGATGTTATTAACTGCTAACCAGCCGCATTTTAGGCAGGTTATTGTAACTTTCGTATGAATGGGCAACCTTATTTCTTTCACTGATAAAGGGCTTTTTTGTGAGCAGGGAAATTTTTATATAGACCCGTGGAAACCTGTAGACAAAGCAATAATTACCCATGGTCATGGTGATCATGCCTACTTCGGCCATAAAAAATATTTATGTCATATTCACACAAAACCGATCCTTCAACTGAGATTGGGAGAAAATAATTTTCAAACGTTACAATGGAATGAAATAGTAAATATAAATGGAGTAAAAATCTCATTGCATCCGGCAGGTCACATCATTGGTTCCTCACAAGTGAAATTAGAGTATAACGGAAAAATATGGGTGGTAAGCGGAGACTATAAAGTAGAAAATGACAATATTAGCGGAAGGTTTGAGCCGGTAAAATGCAACACTTTCATCACAGAATCAACGTTTGGGTTACCTATTTATAAATGGAAAACACAGGAAGAAATTTACGATAACATTGTCACCTGGATTAATAGAAATAAAGAGAATGGCAAAACAAGTATCATTCTCGCCTATAGTTTAGGCAAGGCACAACGGGTATTGCAGGCTATTAAAGAAACTACACAAACAATTTTTGCCCATGGGGCTGTATTTAATATGCAGCAGACTCTAATTAATGCAGGTTGGAATATAACTCCGGTAGTGCGAGTAACGCCTGAAACTCCAAAAGAACTTCTAAAGGCCGCAGTTGTTATTGCTCCGCCATCTGCTGACGGAACTCCCTGGATGAAAAAATTTCAACCATATGCTGTTGGCGTTTGTAGTGGATGGATGCAGGTAAGAGGCAATGCAAGAAGAAGAAATGTAGATGCGGGGTTTGCGTTAAGCGATCATGCTGATTGGGATGGCCTTTTACAGACAGTTAAAGCCACCGGAGCTGAAAAAGTTTTTGTTACTCACGGCTTTCAATCTGCGTTTAGCCGTTATCTTAATGAAGAAAATATCGCAATTGCTGCCGAAGTGAAAACACAATATGGTAATGAAGATGAAGAAGCACCCATACCTGATATTACTAAAGAAAGGGAAGTTGAATCGCAATGACAACAGAAAATATAAATCCTCAATTCATTGATTCCTTGTCACAAAAGCATGATCCTAAATCGGGGCTGGAATTATTCGCTCAATTGGTTTCTGAGTTAAGCTCATCTACCAAAACAAATGATAAGTTGCAAAGCCTCGTGGATTATTTTGCGATTGCACCTGATAGTGACAAGGTTTGGGTAATCGCAATTTTTAGCGGAAGAAGGCCAAGGCGAGCTGTGAATTCCAGGCTCATGCGTGACTGGTGTGCCGAAATAAGTGGTTATCCTTCATGGCTTTTTGATGAATGTTATCATACGGTTGGTGATCTTGCCGAAACGCTTGCGCTGTTATTACCCGAGACAAAAAGAAAGGATCATGTAAATGACAGTCTCTCTTTTTATCTGGAAAAATTTATCTCCGTTGAAAAGCAAGATGAAGTAATAAGAAAAAAATTCATTCTTGATAGCTGGCATCAAATGAACCGCGATGAAAGGTTTGTGTTTAATAAATTAATAACGGGAAGTTTTCGAATTGGTGTTTCGCAAAAAACTATTGTGAATGCCTTGGCAAAAATAGTCGAACTTCCGGCATCAGTGATAGCGCATCGTATTAGTGGAAACTGGGATCCCTCAACAACCTTATTCAACGATTTATTAAGTGAGTCGGCCTCTCTCACAGATTTCTCAAAACCTTATCCTTTCTATCTTGCATACGCTTTAGAAGAAGAAGTGGAAACATTAGGGAGACCCTGAAGAATGGCAGGCTGAATGGAAATGGGATGGTATTCGGGGGCAAATGATTAAAAGAAATAATGAACTATTTATATGGAGCCGTGGTGAAGAATTGATGACCGATAAATTTCCTGAATATTTCATTTTGAAAGATCTGTTGCCTGACGGAATAGTTATTGATGGAGAAATAATTCCGGCTGTTGATGGAAAGCCCCTTCCCTTTGCTGTTTTACAAACAAGAATCGGCAGAAAAAATATCGGTAAAAAACAATTGCTTGAAGCACCGATTTGCTTTTTCGCCTACGATCTCCTTGAATGTAGGTACAAAGATTGGAGGGAAAAATCTTTGAGTGAGCGGCGAAATAAATTGGAAGAAATTATCCTTCCCATAAATAATCGTGCGATACAAATTTCTGAAATTATCAGTTTTACATCATGGAATGAGCTTGCAGAATTAAGAAAAAACTCAAGAGAGATGAATAGCGAAGGCATTATGCTCAAAAGAAAAAATTCTGGTTACAAAGTTGGAAGGAAAAGAGGAGACTGGTGGAAATGGAAGATTGATCCGTTAACAATCGATTGTGTAATGGTGTATGCACAAAAAGGTAGCGGGAGGAGAAGTAACCTTTACACCGACTATACTTTTGCTGTAAAGGATGGTGATAACCTGGTTACATTTACAAAAGCATATTCGGGGTTGACTGACAAAGAATTTGCGCAGGTTGATAATTTTGTAAAAAGAAACTCCATTGAAAAATTTGGACCCGTCCGTACAGTTAAGCCTGAATTGGTTTTTGAAATTGCTTTCGAAGGAATAGCAGCCAGTAACCGACATAAAAGTGGTGTGGCCCTTCGTTTTCCAAGAATAAGCCGCTGGCGCAAAGATAAAACCGTAGATGAGATCAATACAATTGAAGACTTAAGAACAATGCTAAACACGTACGGAAAATAATTTATGAAAAGAGAATATCTATCTTGCCCTGTCAATTTATTTTAATTGGAACTTAAGAGCACTCCGGGTTTTAATATTATTCATCAGTGGCTTTGTTCAAAGGGCTACTCTCCATTTCTTTTCCAGGAAGAAACATGGCAGCATATCATTAATAAAAAGTCAGGTTTGGTAAATGCGCCTACTGGTTGCGGCAAAACTTTTTCAGTTTTCCTTGGATCCATTATTGATTTCATAAACACTTATCCTGAAAATTATAAATTAAAAAGTAAAAACAATCTTCAGCTTTTATGGATAACTCCCTTGCGGGCACTTGCTACAGATATAGGAAGAGCGATGGAAGAAGTAATTAGTGAGCTGGGCATGAATTGGAAAGTAGGCATTCGCAATGGAGACACCAGTATAAATGAAAGGCAAAAACAGAAAAGGCAAATGCCTGAAATCCTAATAATAACGCCTGAAAGCTTACATCTGTTACTGGCACAAAAAGATTATCCGGAAGTATTTAAGTCACTCAAAATAATTGCAGTTGACGAATGGCATGAATTAATTGGAAGCAAAAGAGGCGTACAGGTTGAATTGGCACTGTCGCGAATAATAAATTTACAGGAAAATGAAACCAGGTCTTTAATTTGGGGGATCTCTGCGACCATAGGAAACTTGCAGGAAGCCAAAGAAGTATTGCTATCTCCGGTTGCAAATTTATCTCAACAACCACCTTCTACTTTTGGGAAAACAGTAACAGCGCAAATTGAAAAACCTATCCAGATAGAATCAGTTTTTCCGGATGAAATTGAAAAGTTTCCATGGGCCGGACACCTGGGAATTAAACTGGTTGAGAAGGTCATTCCAATCGTCATGAATAGTAAGACGACACTCATTTTTATCAACACCCGTGGGATGAGCGAAATGTGGTACCAGGCATTACTTTCTGCTTGCCCTGAACTCGCCGGCGCAATTGCGCTGCATCACGGAAGTGTGGAGCAGGAACTTAGATCGTGGGTAGAAGAGAACCTGCATTCCGGAAAATTGAAAGTGGTTGTTTGCACAGCGAGCCTTGATCTTGGAGTAGATTTTCGGCCAGTCGAGACCGTTATACAAGTAGGTTCGCCTAAAGGTGTAGCAAGATTTTTACAAAGGGCCGGCAGAAGCGGTCATAGGCCCGGCGAAATAAGTAAAATTTATTTTTTACCGACGCACTCATTGGAATTGATGGAAGCCGCCGCCTTGAAGGAAGCTACCCAAATACAACTCATTGAAAGTCGTGACCCCAGAATTTTATGTTTCGATGTATTGATACAATACCTGAGTACTCTTGCTATTTCTGACGGCTTTTACCCCGCAGAAATTGTAAAGGAAATTAAAACCACCTATTGTTATAAAGATATAGGCCAAGATGAATGGCTGCAGATTTTACAATTTGTCACAGCGGGAGGTGTTGCCCTGCAACAATATGATGATTATAAGAAAATTGAAATCATCAATGGACTATACAAAATAAATAACCGCAGGATGGCAATGCGGCACAGGATGCACATTGGTACTATTGTTAGCGAACCCATGATGAAAGTGAAATTTATAAGTGGCGGCTTCGTGGGCGTAATTGAGGAATGGTTCATCGCAAGATTGCAACCAGGAGACATTTTCACCTTGGCAGGGAGAACACTTGAATTTGTAATGATAAAAGAAATGACCGCCTTGGTAAGGAAATCAAATTCAAAACGATCAATAATACCCAGCTGGCAGGGTGGAAGAATGCCATTGTCGGCTAACCTTGGATTTATGCTTAGAAAAAAATTTGACGAAGCGGGCATTTTGTTGCATAAAAAAAATAAGAAAAATATTGATCGTGAGATAACAGCACTTCAACCTTTATTTCACCTGCAGGAGTATTTATCACATATTCCAAAACAGGACGAATTATTGATTGAACATATTGAAACAAAAGATGGGTTTCACCTTTTCGTTTTTCCTTTTGAAGGCCGGCTTGTACATGAAGCGATGGCTGCAATCCTGGCTTACAGGATTAGCCGTATTACGCCGATAACATTCTCCCTTGCTATGAACGATTATGGATTTGAATTATTAAGCGACCAACCAATACCGTTAGATGACACCAATTCCTATGAATTATTTTCCCCGGAAAATTTATTAGCAGACATTCAAAAAAGTCTGAATAGTGTGGAAATGGCAAAAAGAAAATTCAGAGATATCGCTGTAATTGGTGGATTAATTTTCCAGGGATTTCCAGGAGAGCAAAAAAAAGCGAGACATCTGCAATCTTCAGCTTCCCTTCTTTTTAATGTCTTTTCTGAATATGAGCCCGGTAATTTATTGTTAAGACAATCTTATAACGAAGTTATGGAGCAACAAATGGAAGAAGAGAGACTCAGGAATATGTTGGAGCGGATTCAAAAAAGCAAAATTGTTATTACATTTCCAAACAGGCTCACTCCATTTTGCTTTCCTATCAAGGTTGATAGCATGAGAGAAAATCTCACTTCAGAAAAATTAGAAGACAGGGTTAGGAGAATGCAAATGCAAATGGAAAAATAAAAGCTACGGCATTTCAATCTTAACTTTACAAAAAATCATTTTGTTTTCTCCACATAGATTTATACTTCAGAAACAAACGCTTTGGTTGTCGCCGGCCCGCTGTATTTTTTGGGAGGAAGAAAAAGCTTTAATACTTTCTGATTTGCATTTTGGAAAAACGGGACACTTCAGGAAATCCGGGATTGGGGTGCCGCAAAATATCTATAAAGAAGACCTGCAAAGACTATTCACCCAAATTCAGTTTTTTAAACCAGCTACATTGTTGATCGCAGGAGATATGTTTCACAGCCACGCAAATAAAGAAATTAATTTCTTTTTAAAATGGAGAAACGACATACCCAAAATTTCAATTAAACTAATAAAAGGAAACCACGATATTCTTAAAACCAAATTCTATGAGGAAGCTAATATCAATGTCGTTTTGAAAAAATTAGCAGTTAAAAATTTTTGTTTCACTCATGATTTTGCATCTGAATGTGAAGATGATGATCTTTTTACTTTCTCAGGGCATATTCATCCCGGTATAAAAGTAAATGGAAGTGGTAAACAATCTTTTATGCTTCCGTGTTTTTATTTCAATGAAAAATATGCCGTACTTCCCGCTTTCAGTATGTTTACAGGGTTATATAAAATAAGGCCTAAAAAAAAGGATAGCGTATTTGCATTGGCTGAAAACCAGGTGATAAAAATGCAATAAGAAGTGCCGGACTAATCTGACTTATTACATTATATTTTCTCTTCTCCGCTTCAATTCTCTTTTTATTAAACTAAGCTCTCTTCCTGTCTGGCCGCTTACAGAAGAGTTTTCCTGTGCTCTTCTCATTAGATAAGGTATTACATCTTTAATTGGGCCAAACGGTAAATATTTGCTTGCATTAAAACCGGCTTCGGCAAGATTAAAAGTAATATTATCACTCATTCCGTAGAGTTGCGAAAAAAGAATATGATTATTACCTGGAGCGATCCCATTCTTCTTCATAAGTTCTGTAGCATATAAATTACTGAATTCATTATGAGAGGCGATTATCATAAAAACATTTTTCAGATGTTCAATACAAAATTCCAATGCGGCGTTATAATCCGCATCAGTGTGTTCCTTGTCTGGTTGAATTGGTGATGCATAGTTTAATAAGATCGCCCGTTTTCGTTCTTTTTCCATATAGGCACCCCTCACAGGTTTCACTCCAAGCAAATAATTATTTCTTACAGATGCTTTATAACTGTCTTTTAAAAACTGTAACCGATCATGCCTGTAAAGCTGCACAGTATTGTATATAACTGCTTTCCCAACATTAAATTTTTGCATCATTTGCATGGTAAGAGCATCCACAGGGTTTTGTATCCAGCTTTCTTCAGCATCGATCAACACACCAGTATCACTTTCAATTGCTGCGTTGCATATTTTTTCCAAACGATCTACAACTCTCCGCCATTCTTGTTTTTCGCCCTCGGTCAATTCGCTAGTTGAAACAATCCCGTTTACGGTATCGTTATAATTTGCGTTATCATGTAATTTTTCCAACAAGGCAAATCGTGAAAGCCCTGTGAGTTTGATACTCATAAACGGAACATGGGGTTCGCTTGCAGCATACTTTATCACCTTAATGAATTCATCTGTTGCATGATCAAAATTTTCTTCTCCCTCCTTTCCTTCTACACCATAATCGAGAATTACCTGTACATTAAAGGGATCAAGTTTTTTAACCACGTCGGAAGTTTCCGATAGAGTTTCACCACCAACAAATTGGCTAAAAATAGTATTTCTTATTACGCCATTTATTGGTAAACCGGTTTTAATTATCCATGGAGTTATTTTGGTACCAAGCTTTACCAGCCAGCTTTTGGCCATTGTTGTGAAAAGAAATTTGGCTTTTTTGAGTTCTTTATCTGGTTTGTACTTAAAAGCAACTTCTGTATTTTCGAAAGAAATATTTGTCATATCGGAGGGCCGAAATTCCAAAATCAAAAACTAATCACCAAATAAATAAGTTAGGGAAAGCCTGGTAAAAATATAACTGTTTTTAAAAGCCCTCCAATTCACTTTTGATCAAAGGGCGTGGAAAAATTTATGCAAAAAAAATTCGGTTTCTTATTAAGTTCCAAGTAATTTGGTTACAGCCGACACATTCTTTTTCTCAAAAAGCCTGATAAGGTACACAACAAATTTTAAAAACAAGCCGCTGGGTTTGGCAATACCTGCCCCCAATTGATCAATTCGCTCATCTCTCGCAAGAATACAATTTTGAAAGTCAGCGCCCTCTTTGCCTGCTAATTCACCAGAAAAGGCCCAGGCGCCGTCTCTCGCTACAGATACACTAAATTGAACAAGCATTTCATCATACTTATAAATATTCAAATTCAGCAGTTTCATTAATGGATTTATCTTAGTAAGGCAATCTTCAATATCATTAATCATAGATGCCAGTATAGAATTTATCATATTGAAATCATTATGTATACCATCTAATAAAGACCCCTTCATAACTAGGGCCGTAGCGATACCGAGATCAAGATTAATATGAACATTCATACCCAATAACAAATGTTGCAGAACAATTAGCGATTTCTGAGAGATTGAATCAAATGCTATGTGCCATGACCTCGTTAAGTTTCTGCCTGCAATCCACGAATAAAAAGCTTCAATATAACGTCTTGCAAAAGCCACATCCAGGCGCTCCATTCTTATTCCATCTTCAAAACTTTTATTGGTGATAGCTTCTTTTACTTTGCATGTCACTTTATAATATAACACTGCAAAATATCCTGCACAACTATTATTGATTTCGCAATAGATGATTATTTTTTCCAGTATGGCGATTACCTCATCAATTGTATCCGGCAATCGTAAGAGCAGTAAATCTTCTTTTGTAATTATATCCTTTGAAGAACTCATGCAAGTGAGATTTATCCTTATGTAAATTTAAATAAACCTCTGCGCTGTTTTAAACATTCATCTTCCATCTTCACCTTGCGGCCTTATCTTTGAAAAAATTCTTTAGAATGGTTTCAAAAAAAGTTTCTGAGAGCCTGGTCATTATGACAGAACTTGTATTGCCAAATGACACTAACATCTTCGGCAATCTTATGGGTGGCCGATTAATGTATTGGATGGATATCGCCGCAGCATTAGCCGGTACAAAACATTGCAATGCACCCGTAGTAACGGCCTCTGTTGACAACATTTCTTTTACCAATCCGATAAAGCTTGGTAATGTGGTACATATTGAAGCTAAGATTTCAAGAGCCTTCAACACGAGTATGGAAGTACATATGAATGTATGGGGGGAAGATATCATTCAGCAGTACAGGTATAAAAGCAATGAGGCGTATTATACTTTTGTTGCACTTGACCCGAACGGTAATCCACGGATGGTTCCGCAGCTTGAGCCCGAAACGGAAGAAGAAAATCTCCTCTTTGAAAGCGCACTACGGCGAAGGCAATTAAGGCTAATTCTTGCAGGAAAAATGAAGCCGGGCGATGCCGTTGAGCTCAAAGCGCTTTTTTTATAGCATTACCTGTTAAAATATTTTTTTGTCCGGCTACTTGTCAAGGGAAGTTATTAAGTGATGCTTACTCTTCATCATAAATTTTTTGCTTTGCTCAATAGCATCCATCACTTTTTCCAGGATAGTATCAATGCTTTCTTCATAAGTTAATTGAAGAGGTTCTTTGAACCTGACACTTAGCAATGAGCCTTTTTTCTTAAACTTCAACCCCCTTTTATTAAATGCCCGCCAGAAGCCATTTATTACCACAGGGATTACTACAGGTTTGCTGTGTTTAATAATAAATGCTGTCCCCTTTCTACCTGGCGCAAAAGGCTTAGTGGTACCCTGCGGAAATGTAATTACCCAATTTTTTTGCAATGCCCTTGCAATTTTTCGTGTATCGCCGGGATCAAGGCCGCGTCTTACCTCTGTGCCCTCCGATCTCCAGGTACGCTTTACCGTTATAGCACCGGCCCACCGGAAAACCCTGCTTATAAAACTGCTCTTCATTGTCTCCGCTGCAGCAACATAATATACACGTGTAAACGGGTTCAATAAATAAAAGGGAATTCCAAGTTTGTTGTCCTTTCTCCATTTTACTGCGCAAAAAATGTGAAGAAACATTATTACATCGGCAAAATAAGTTTGGTGGTTACTTACAAATAAAACATTTCGCTTTGGAAGGTTTTTGAAATGTTCGGTGCCACTAATACTTATCCTGTTAATTATCGCAAAGCCCGGATAAGTGACGATACCAACAAGGAAATAAACTACTGATTTTACAAAGCGAGTTTGCTTTAAACTATCAAACCATCGTTTCATTTAACTAATTTTTGTAGGTGATGCAATTTATGAAAACAGTATCATAAGCGATTGTATTTATTAGTTACAAAAGAGAAGAAAGTGGCAGTTTTTGCCAACTATCCCGAAAAATAAGGGAAATCGACAATACCGAATAATTTTGCTTTTTTGCCTGTAAATCATGGTAATTGTTTACTTTTGCACTCCCAAAATAAAAAAAATTGGGTGAAATATGAGTAACGAAATTATTAACCAAAATGCTGATGTGCAGGATACTGGCAACTACCAGGATACAGCAACAAAAAAATCACCTGTTGACAATATAATGGAAGAACAAAAAAACAATGACACAAGCCAGGCTACGAACCAGGTAAAAGAAGAAACAAAACAATCAATTGATGAAATGCCACAAGGTGGTATTGAAGGAGTACCTTTTCCTGAATTTCCTGAAGTGGAATCTACGCAGGCCGCCACAGAACCACAACCTACAGAGGTTGAAATACAGGAAGAAGCACTTTCAACTCCTCATGATGATTTTGACTGGAGCGTTGATAAAAGAAATGTAACCTCTTACAACAAAGAAGAACGGGAGAAGTATGATGAAGTTTATGATAAAACATTCAAACAAATTAACGACAATGAAATGATTTTCGGCACTGTGGTAGGTATGACCAAAACAGATGTTGTCATAAATATTGGATTTAAAAGTGATGGTCTTGTTTCATTAAATGAATTCCGCGACATGCCAAATCTTAAAGTGGGCGATGAAGTGGAGGTGATGGTAGCAGAAAAAGAAGACAGGGAAGGTAATCTTCACCTCAGTAGAAAACAGGCACGCACTACAAGGGCATGGGAAAAAATTGTTGATATGCACCGCACCGGCGAAATTGTTACCGGTCTTGTTACCAGTAAAACCAAAGGAGGCCTTATCGTTGATGTATTTGGTATGGAAACTTTTTTACCAGGATCTCAAATTGATGTTAAGCCTGTAACTGATTACGATCAGTTTGTAGGTAAAAAAATGGAATTTAAAGTTGTAAAAATAAATGAGGCTATAAAAAATGCAGTTGTATCACATAAGGCGCTCATTGAAAGTGATATTGAGCAACAACGTGCAGAAATAATTGGTAAGCTTGAGAAAGGCCAGGTTCTTGAAGGGACAATTAAAAATATCACCGATTTTGGAGCATTCCTCGATCTTGGCGGACTTGATGGATTATTGTACATAACTGATATAAGTTGGGGGCGTATTAATCATCCAAGCGAAGTATTGAAACTGGACCAAAAAATTAACGTAGTTGTTCTTGATTTTGATGATGATAAAAAACGTATTAGCCTTGGATTAAAGCAACTGACACCTCATCCGTGGGATACACTACCAGAAAATATTAAAGAAGGTGAAATCGTAAAAGGGAAAGTAGTGAATATTGAAGACTATGGTGCATTTCTTGAAATATTCCCTGGCGTTGAAGGTCTTGTTCACGTAAGTGAAATTACATGGGCTAATACTCCAATCAATGCAAAGGAATTTTTTAAACTGGGTGACGAATACGAATCAAAAGTAGTGACACTTAGCAAGGAAGATCGAAAAATGAGCCTCTCTATAAAACAAATGACAGAGGATCCGTGGAACACAATTGAAACAAAATACCCTGAGGGAAGTAAACATAAAGGATTGGTAAAAAATATTACTCCTTATGGTGTTTTTGTTGAGCTTTCACCCGGCATTGGAGGCATGATTCATATAAGTGATTTGAGCTGGCTTAAGCGCTTTAATAACCCCAATGAGTACACCAGAGTTGGCAATGATATTGACGTTATCATAATGAGTATTGATAAAGAAAACCGAAAGCTCCAACTTGGTCACAAGCAAATTGAAGAAGATCCATGGAATTCTCTCGAAGAAACTTTCCCGGTTGGGAGTATACATGAAGGAACCGTTACAAGAAAAGATGATAAGGGAGCCACGGTGCAATTGCCATATGGACTTGAAGGATTTGCGCCGGCACGTCATCTTCGCAGGGAAGATGATAAATTTATCGGTATTGACGAGATAGCGCCATTTATGGTTATTGAATTTGATCGCAACGATAAAAAGATAATTCTTAGTCACAGCCGCATTTGGGAACAGGCAAAGGCCGCAGAAAAAAATGCTGAGTTAAAAGAAAAAAGAGCAGATGCTGAGGTAACAAAAAAAGCGGTGAAAAATATTCAAAGTAAAGTTGAAAAAACGACTTTAGGCGATCTTGGAGTTTTGGCTGATCTAAAAAAGAAAATGGATAATAAAGAAAGTGTTGTGGAAAAGCCAGCGAAGGAGGAGCAGCAGGAAGTTGAAAATAAAGTTGTTGCCCCAATAGAAGAAGCTAAGAAGAAAAAAGTTACAGCGGAGAAAGAAAGTACCGTTGAAAAAGCGGCAAGTGATACTGAAGAAGAAAAAGAGAAAGGTGATTCAGAATAAATAGACTTGAACATTTAAAATCCCGTTATTATCGTAGCGGGATTTTTTTTGTGGTACTTTCAACAGTCTCCTGAGCACTTTCGTGGTATTTATTCTCCAACACCTGCATGCAATTTTTTCATTTACAATTGAAATTCTAATAAAATTTAATGGTATAGTTTATGAGGCTTTTCCTAAAACAATGAATGACGGGTCTGCTTCCGAAATCGTTAAAGTAAATGGACAAATCAAAATTAATTACATATACATTAATTGGCATAGTCATTCTGTGCAGTATCGTCTTGTTAATTTTAATTATTATTTTCTGAATTTTTAGTTACTCTCCATCGATAAAGTTTGTTTTCGTTTGCAAGTACCAAAAAGGACGTGTCAAAGCGACCTATTTATAGTTTAAAGGTCGATGAGTCTTTTAAACCCTATTTCTATTCCAAGGAACACGGAGGTCGGGTCACCATCGTTAAAGGGTTACATACATAAAGAGAATGTCTCTTCACAACAAGTTTTTATGAAAACAATGCAGTTCTGCGTTTGAATTTTACAACTAAAAGATGCCCGGTATATCTGTCTATAACACAACTATTATTATCATTGTTGTGCCTAAAAAAATATAGTTCAAAAGATGATTATGAGTAACAATGCATAGTTACATTTGATTAACACCTGCCCTTCACAATCAACCTTTATGATCCCGGAGAACAAACAAACAGGCGTTGCAAAAGCATTACAAACTGCATTCGGCGTAAATGAATTTGAATACATTGAGCAATTAATGAAAGGCCTTTCCAGTGCGTTGGTTTTTAAAATTATTGTACGTGAAAATCCTTACCTGTTACGGGTGATAACGAGTACACATGCTATCAATGATCCTACACATTATTTTCGCTGTATGCAGGTTGCTGCTGAAGCGTTGATTGCCCCACCTATTTATTATTTGACCACTGAAGACAGAATTTCAATAACCGGTTTTGTACAAGAAAAAACTTTCAGTATAGACGAAGCAAGACAAATGATGCCATATTTACTTCGGCAGTTACATGCATTGCCTAAATTTTCTTATCGCATAAATTACTTTGATGCTATGGAAGGTTTTATGGAAAAATTCCGTGCGTCAAATATGCTTCCCAAAAACGCAATAGAAAATGTTTTTGAGATATACCAAAATATTGTAAGGGTTTATCCGCGTGACGACAGGGAGAATTGGGTTTCGTGTCACAACGATCTTAAGCCCGAAAATATTCTTTTCGATGGGCTGCGCCCCTGGCTTATAGATTGGGAAGGCGCTTTCTTAAACGACAGATATCTTGACCTTGCTGTTGTAGCAAATTTTGTGGTGAAGGATGATAAAGACGAAGCTGATTATCTTGAAATATATTTCGGTGAACCTGCTTATGAATACAGGCAAGCCCGGTTTTTTTTGATGAGCCAGGTACTTCACTTCTATTATTTTGGTTTTCTTATGTTATCAGGATTTACAGGAAAACCAGTTGATGTAAATAATTTTAGCGATCCTGGTTTCAAAACTTTTCATAACCGAATATGGGATGGAGAAATAAATCTTGCTGACAATGACATAAAACTTCAGTATGCATGGGTGCATAGGGAAGAATTTCTACGCAAAGTGCAGACAAAGCGTTTTGCTGATTCATTGCGCATAGTTGCCGGGCAAAATAAACTTCACTGAAATAATCAGGCATTAAAAACTTTAAGGTCTTAATCATTCCGTTCTCAAACTCCTCACGGGATTTGCTATCGCTGCTTTTATTGCCTGGAAGCTTACTGTAATCATTGCAATAAGAAGCGCTGCAATGCCGGTAATAGCAAAAACGAACCAGCCAATGTGTATTCGGTAGGCAAAGTCCTGCAACCAGTCATGCATAAAATACCAGGCAACCGGCGTAGCAATTACAATTGCAATAATTACCAGCCTGAGAAAATCTTTTGAAAGTAATGTAGTAATGTTGAATACCGATGCGCCGAGCACTTTGCGTATACCTATTTCCCTGGTACGCTGAGCCACCATAAAAGTCATCAATCCCAATAAACCCAGGCAGGTTACAAGGATTGCCATTCCGCAAAAGAGAGACATCAGCGTTCCTAACCGCTGCTCGGTATGGTACATTGCATCATATTCATCATCAAGAAATGAATAATTGAAAGGCCGCAACGGAACAGTGCCACGCCATATTTTTGAAATCCTGGAAAGTACCGGCGATAACTTTCCCGGCCCCACGTGTACCAGGACACTGCCAAACCATTGTGGGCTATTAAAAAGCACAACCGGCTGAATAATATCATGCATTGAGCTGGTATGAAAATCTTTCATTAGTCCCACGATTGTGCCGGTCCCGGCTATACCCAGTATTACCTTTTTTCCAATAGCTTCACCGGGATTCAATTGGTAGTGACGAAGGAAGGCTTCGTTCACGATGAACTCATTGACGGTGCTGTCTCCTTTAATTTTTGCCGGGTCAAAATTTCTCCCGGCAAGCAAGGGAATTCCAAGCGTTGACAAATAATGCTGATCACCCGCAACTCCACCCACCACATGCCAGTCATCACCGGAAGTTGGATTGGATTTTATGGAAAATCCATTGCCAATAACTGTTTCAAACGGCGAGCGCCATGTCTCTGCCACATTCTGAACGCCGGTTATATTTCTAAGGTCTGCCGCGAAAGCATTCAATTTATTATTAAGATCAGCGTTACCATGAATGATAAGAACATGATCTTTGTCCAAACCTAATTTTGTTGATTGCATAAAGTCGAGCTGGGACCGTACGATGATGGTTCCTAATATCAAGGCAATAGAAATAGAAAACTGAAAGATCACCAGGCTTTTCCTCACGGATACGCCTGATCCTCCTGTTTTAGCAAAATTGCCCTTTAATGTTTCAACTGGCTTAAAACGGGAAAGTACCAATGAAGGATAGAAGCCTGCCAGCAATGAAACTACGATACCTCCGCCAATGATGTAAGCAAGAAAAGTATCGTCAAAAATATAGAAAGGAATTTGTTTGCCTAATAATTTATCGAGGTAAGGCAATGTCGTATATACGGCAACGATAGAAATAACAACTGCGAGAAAAGTAAGTAAAAATGACTCCGCAAGAAATTGTGTAAACAATTGTGGCAAACTTGCTCCAACGGTTTTTCGAATACCTACTTCCTTTGCCCGTACAGATGCTTTTGCAGTAGAAAGATTTATATAATTGGCGCAGGCAATTAACAAAACAAGCAGGGCAATCGTAATAAAAATTTTTATGTATTTAAAATCTGATACAAGCAAAAAATTTCTAAAATTAAACGCCCGGGTATCAAAATGAGCTTGCTTAAGAGGCTCGAGGGTTAAATGTATAACATTTTGGGACGTGGCCTGGTTTGCCTGGCCGGGAGGATTTACCCAGTCTTCAATTTTTTTAGAAAGCGACGCGACATTTGTTCCCGGTTTCAACAAAAGGAATGTTGTATAGTTGGGATTGTTCCACTGCTCTTGTATTTCCAGGCTATCAAATCCTGTAATGTTGTAAAACGAAGTAAGGAAGTGGAAAGTAAAATGAGAATTGGAAGGAACATTTTCCATTACCGCAGTCACGATAAACTCCTTTTTATTGTTAAATAGCAAAATCTGGCCAATGGGATTCGTGTTGCCAAAATATTTTTTAGCCATGTCTTTTGTGATCACTACCGTATTAGGTTTATTCAACGCGGTTTGCAGGTTACCCTCAATTGGCTTAAAGTCTAATACTTTGAAAAAGTTAGGATCAGCATAACAAAATCCTTTCTCATCAAAAAATACATTTCCATGCCGTATGGTTCCCGGAGACCATTCGGGCGAGAAGCGGGTGACATCTTCTATTTCAGGAAATTTTTGTTTGAGCTCCGGCCCGACAAAAACCGGCACAGAAGGAGAAACTGTTTCGTTGCCGCCCATGAGCACATCATAATTAATTCGGTAAATGCGATCTTTTTTTGTATGAAACCCATCAAAGCTCAGTTCGTATTTTACAAAGGAAAGAATAAGCAGGCAACAAGTGATCCCGATAGCCAGGCCTGCTAAATTGGTAACGGTATAAGACAGGTCTTTTTTTAGTGACCGGAATGCAATGATGATATTTTTTTTAAACATAAAATATAATTTCCTGATGTATGATCTATAAGTAAAGACCTGGCAGATTTAGACTCTTCAGGTCTAAATATTTATTCCGTTCTCAAACTCTTCACAGGGTTTGCTATCGCTGCTTTATAGGTCTGCGATATGATAGTGAACAGACCGATGCCCAACAAAAACAAGAAACACATCAATACATGACCAAATCCGAAACTAGTCCTGTTACTAAAGTTTTGCAGGAACATTACAGATAAGAACCACCCGATCGGCATTGCTATGAGACCAGCAATAAACAGAAGTTTTACAAATCCTTTTGAAAGTATGTGCACCAGTTGCGTTGAGCTTGCGCCAATAATTTTACGAACACTGATCTCTTTATTTTTTACCTCGACTGTATACACAACTAATCCAAGTAATCCCAATGTTGCAATGGCGAGTGCGATAAAGCCCAGGAATCCAAGAAGAGAAATGGTAGCCGCCTGGGAATTACTTTTATCAAGATCATCACTAAGCCATGAAGCTTTTATTGGTTGAGCAGGATGGGAAGCATTTACAACAGACTCAATCTTTTTTCCTAAATCGGTTTTATTATTTGCATGGGCTACGACATATAAATAGGTATACGCATCTTTCTTTGTTCTGAAAGCCAATGGATCGACCGGCCTGCCAGCACCTTCATAGATAAAATCTTTCATTACACCGGCAACCTGTAATTGAGTTGTATCATTTATCCAAACCTTTTGGCCAACAGCTTTCGATGCAGAAGAAAAACCTAATGCGAGCACTGCTCTTTCGTTTAGCAATAGATAATCTTCGGCCGCGTGCCGGTCACTTGATGGGAAATTGGTTCCTGCATCAAATACAAAATGCATGTCCCGGATAAAGTCGGCATTCGCGTAATAGTACTTCAGGTTGAAGGCATCCTTTTTATCAGCAACCCAAACCGATGTTGTCATTCCGCTAAAACGTTTTGTAAAATTAGCAGTGGTTGCAGACACCGAGCCTACGCCGCTGATCGCACTTATTTCCTGGGCCGTTACATTTTGATTCAACCCATTCAACGGAACTATCATTACTTCACTTCGCTTAAAGCCGGGATCAACTTTTGCGATAAAAGAAAATTGTTTATAAAAAACAAACAGGAAAATAATTGCTACCAGCGAAAGGCTGTATTGAAAAACAATGAGTGCTTTTTGTAAACTTACCTTTCCTAAAATTTTTGCAGTAGACAAATTCTTGAGCACACGGAGAGGCTTAAACGCAGATAATATCCAGGCAGGAGCTGAGCCGGCTAGTAATCCAGATAATAAAGCGTAAGCGATTGTTAACGCTACAAATGTTACATTGTAATGGAAAGATGAAGGAATAAATTCATAATCGTCATTGAAAGGTGCATAGCGAACTATCATGGTGAGTATAAGCCACGCAAAACCTAATGCCAGGAAAGAAAGTACTATCGATTCAAAAATGTATTGAACAAAAACCTGCGAACGTTTTGCTCCAACAATTTTCCGAATGCCGACTTCCTTCGCCCTCGTAAGCGCCCTCGCTATGGTAAGATTTGTATAATTAAAACAAGCCGCTAATAAGATAAGCAATGCGATGCCTGTTTCTGCATAAATTTTGCCCCAGGATGTATTGCCTCCATTATCATTGCCAAGGCGTTTTGTACCAGGATTTATTGCATTTAATGCCTGCAAATGAAATTCAGTTACTCCGTTTTTATTAATATTATTAAGATTTGAGGCAATACTATTTAACTGAAACTGCAGCACCTTTTTGTTAATGCTTTTATTAAGCAGTATATAAGTATAAGCTGCATTAAATGCAAACCAATCGGAAGACTTATCGGCAAGTATTTTATTATTTTCCAGCGAGGCTATAGTATTTACCGAAGCATACGCCTCGTAAACAAGGTGCGTTTTCCCCGGAGGTGTATTTAAGACGCCGGTGATAAGATAACTTGTTCCATTATCAAAATGAATAGCCTTTCCAACTACATTGGAATTATTAAAAAACTTCTCTGCTGCCTGTTTGGTAAGAATAATGGAAAACGGTTCGTTAAAAGCCGTTGCACTATTCCCTTCTAAAAATGTAAAGCCGAAAATTGAAAAGAATGAAGGCTCGGTAAAAGCTCCATTAAGATATAGTTCCTTTCCATTAGCTGTTGCTTTTCCATTGAGTGCCGGGTAAACGTTTGCGGCTGCTTCAACCTGATCGTGATACTTCGCTACATCTTTTAATAATGGCAGAGGCGTGCTTGCCATTTGCCATTTTTCCCCATTTTTTTTGGTGTATTCTGAAGTAATGCGATAGGTTCTTTCCGGGTGGGGATGAAATTTGTCATAGTTAAATACATCCTGTGTACGAATAAGGATCATTAGCCCAACTGACATGCTTAGCCCTAATCCAAATACGTTGATAAATGTCGTCAGCTTATTTTTCATAAGACTTCTGACGGCTATTTTAAAATAATTTTTAAACAAGAGAGTATGAATTTATAGTTATGAATTTAGAGTTATGAGTTGATAAAAACCATCTTTTGACTTTTGACCTTTGATTTTTAATTTTCATTCCGTTCTTAAACTTCTTACCGGGCTATTGATTGCGACCTTAAAACATTGGGCCGTTATCAAAACAAAAGCAGCGATAAAAATAAAAGCAGCCACCATGAAATAAGGAACAGCATTTTGCTGTATCCTGTACGCATAGTTTTCCAACCACCTGTTAGTGATTACATAAGCAATTGGCCACCCAATGATATTTGATACCAGTATTAACCAAACATAATCTTTTATGAACAACGATAAAATATTTCTTACATCGGCACCGAGCACCTTGCGCACTGCAATTTCCTTATTTCTCCTAGTGAGTGTGAAGGCGATTACGCCGAAAATTCCGAGGAACACAATAATTAAATTTAGCCCTGTAGCTATGTCTGCAGCTTTCTTCAATTGCTTTTCAGATGAATAAAGAGACTGAAATCTTTGATCCATGAAAATGTATTCGAACGGAGCATTTGGTAAGAGCGCCTTCCATTTTTTCCTGATGTCATCAACCGCTTTCGGAAAATTGGTCGTGCTTAATTTCAGGTTCATGTAACGGTACGAAAGTGCGTCCTGTGTATTGATGATAACGACAGGTTCTATTTGTTGCTGAAGGCTTGAATAATTATAGTCTTTAATAATACCCGCAATCGTCAACGGCGGGTTTCCCCCGGGCTGAATCACCTGCCTGCCAACGGCTGCCCCAGGATCCGCAAAGCCTAATGTTTTTGCAGCAGACTCGTTCACTACAACCTGGTTCGGAATAAATGCACCTGACTGGTTGAAGCAAATACCTGCCACCATCTTTAAACCAAATGTTTTTGCATAATCATGGTCAGCAGAAAAGGCAGAGATCATAACAGGATTATTTTTTTCTGCCTGCGGAAATAATGCCATGCTGCCAGGAGGTTTACGATCGGGTATTTCAAATGATAATGACGCATCCTTTACACCAGGCATTTGCAACAGTTGTTGTTTTATCATTTTCATCCGCTCCACGCCCACGGAATCCCATTGTTTAGGATAAGTGCTTACAACCAGCAACTGCTCCTTATTATACCCAAGATCTTTATTGTATATAAAAGACATCTGCTTTGAAATATTTAGTGCGCTGATAAAAACAACAATCGCCAAAGTAAACTGGATAGTCAATAAACTTTTACGAAGCAACAGACCCCCCTTTGCCGAATCAATTTTTCCTTTTATCGAATTAATTGTATCGGATGCGCTAAGTACAAATGCAGGATAGATGCCGGCCACAAGGCCGATCATAACGATAAGGCTAACAAATAACAATATTTGTTTCAAACCAAATTCCCACAACGGAGAAAGGCTGGTATTCAAAATTTCAGAGAAGGTACCCCTGAGCAATTCATAAAATAGCAATGAAATGAAACCCGCAATACAGGTAAGTATCAGTACCTCCGAAATAAACTGAGTGATCAGTTGGGTTCTTAAACCTCCAAATACTTTCCTCAATCCAATTTCTTTCAAACGATATGATGATGTTCCGATGTTGATATTGACAAAATTGATGATCGCCATCAATAAAATAAAGAATGCGATAAACGAAAGCGCTATTATCATCTCTTGCACTGCACCGTTATTAGTTTTCAGATAATAATTTTTTACCGGCGCCAACTGTACCGTTAGATTGCTGCGAATATTTTCCGAGGCATATTTTGCAAGAATTTGTTGAAAAGGCTTTACCATTTGAGCGGGAGACACGCCGGGTTTCAGTTCTACCATTCCTATTTCATATGCGCTGTTCCATCCTTCTGCCGGGTCGGCATTGGCGGCATTTGAATAAAACCTGCTCCCGACCGTGGGGACAAAAACATTGTAATCAATATTGATCAGGCCGGTAACAGAATTTTTAGGAATATCCTTTAAAACCGCACTTACAGTGTACTGTTGCGTTTCTCCGTTAACGGTAGTTTCCATGCTGAATGCTTTTCCAACAGCATCTTTTATACCGAACAGTTTTTGCGCAACACTCTCTGTGATTACTGCTGAACTAAGATTGGTGAATGCTTTTTGTTTATTACCGTATAACACCGGAAAGCCATACATGGAGACCAATGTCGTGTCGCCAATGGCAATATTTTCTTTAAAATGATTATTTGCAACCGATAAAACAGTTGCAACAGGATTATAGCGATAATAATTTTCAACGAGGCTAGGATATTCTTCTTTCGCAGTCTTCGCCAGCGGCCCAATGGTAGTAAAATCCAGGCCCATGTCTTTTACTTTCCACTCACTTTTAATAATGTATTGATTGCCCAGGTCACTGATGTTGCTATTTACACTTTCCTCATTCAGAATGTACATACCAATTATAATTGAGAATGTAATCCCGATTGAAAGACAAAAGATATTTATCAATGAAAATAGCTTGTGTCCTGCAAGATGCCTGGTGGTTATTTTGAAATAATTTTTAAACATGAAATTTGTTTTAAACTAATTACGATAATTAATTTCTATTCCGTTCTCAAACTCTTCACCGGGTTTGCCACTGCTGCTTTTATTGCCTGGAAACTTACCGTTATCAATGCAATTCCAAATGTTATTAATATGCCTAAACCAAAAATCCACCAGCTCAATGATGTTTTGTAAGCGAAGTTTTGCAGCCACTTATTCATAGCCCAGTAAGCCAGCGGCGTGGCAATTACATTCGCTATAATTACCAACTTCAAAAAATCTTTACTAATAAATTGCACAACGCTGCCAACACTTGCACCGAGCACTTTTCTGATGCCGATTTCTTTAGTCTTTACCTGCGCCGTATAAGTGGCTAATCCAAACAAACCAAGACATGAAATAAAAATAGCTATCGCTGCAAAAGTTGTAAACAGAGTGCCTGTACGCTGTTGCGATTGATAATGCGATTCGAAAGTCTTATCAAGAAAATCGTAAGAGAAAGGTGCGTTGTTTGCATATTTTTTATACTGTGATTCTACGGCTTTGATGGCTGCCTGTGCGCCTGCACCTGTTGTGCGTACGTATAAAATGTTTTTCAATCCAGACGTTCTTATTATCAAAGGCGCAACAGGATCTTTCAGTGATTTGAAATTAAAATCTTTTACTACACCTAATATTTCTCCATCAGCATTCCCGTAGCCAATTTTTGTTCCGACGTAAGGAGGTTTTAAACCCATAGCTTTCACAGCAGTTTCATTCAAAATATATTTATTATCGTCAGAAGGCGTTCCCGTAAAATTTGTTCCTGCAATAAACTGGTACTTCATCGTAGGTATGAAGTTTTTATCTGCTTGTACACGCCAAAGCATAAACGGAACATTATCTTTTTTTCCATCCCAAATAATATCTCCTGAAATCTCTGTTACATTTGTAATGTCTCTTGTGCCGCTAAATGAAACATTTAATATGCCCTTTTGCAATAGCAATTCATTTTCTATTGCATCAGCATTTTTTGTTGCTTCTTCGGGGAATGAAACAGTAAAAACATAATTCTTATCATAACCCAAATCTTTATTGCTTATATATTCCATTTGTTTTCCCATTACAATTGTGCCGACTAACAATATGAACGAGATTACAAATTGAAGAACGACTAATGATTTTCTGAATGAAGACGTTTTAATACCCAAAAAACTTTTATCACGCACGGCGCCTAAAGGATTGAACGATGATAATAACATTGCAGGATAAATGCCCGAAATAAGTATTGTTCCTAACAGTGTGAAAAACCAAATTTCTAACATGGAAAAGTTGGACAGAGAAAGAATTAATTGTTCGCCTGTAATTCTATCATACAATGGCTTCAATAAAACAATTAAAGCAATTGCGATGATAATAGCAAACATGAATGTCAATACTGTCTCGGTGATGAATTGCAAAAACAATTGCCTTCTTTTTGCGCCAATGATTTTTTTTATACTTATCTCTTTAATTCTTGTAAGCGCCCGGGCGGTAGAAAGGTTTACATAATTAATGCTTGCAATAATCAATATTAATATTGCAACAAGAGCCATTATTCTTACCGTTTGCAATGCGGAATTATCGCCGTCAATTCCTGTAAGATGAAGGTCTCCTAAGTTTTGCAATTGAAAAGTTGTTGGAGTCTGACCATTTTTCATTGCATTAAATAAATGTGTAAGTTTTGTTTCAATAGTTGAAGTATTGGCATTTGGATTTAGCAGAAGGAATGTTCTAAAACTATAATCGTTTACATCTTCATCTATTGTTTTCCAACCATGATTGCCGCCATGAGCTGTGAATTGCTGCGCATAATAATCTACCGGGAAGATAGCATCGTATTGCAGAGAAGAGTTGTGCGGGAAGTCTTGCAAAACCGCAGCTACTGTAAAATTATTTTTATCAAACTGCACAATTTTGCCAATGGCATCACCTGTACCAAATAATTTTTTAGCTGTTGATTGTGTGAGTGCAACAGAGTACGCATTTGGCAAAAAGGCATTACGGTTACCATGCAATAATTTGTAGTTGAAGAAGTTTAAAAAATTACTTTCTGCATAAATAATATTGTTGTTGTCAAATACTTTTGTTTGATCAATATTGGATAACACTTTATCAGACAGCGTTGGATTTTCATTGTCGCTTACCAATCTTAAAACAGAAATTACACCAGGAATTTTTTTTGACATTATAGCTAATGGTCCGGGTGCTCCTTGCCAGGCAAGTGATTTAGTTTCTAAAGTAATGTGCGAATTTAACTGGTAGATATTTTTATATTGCTGGTTAAATGTATCGTAGCTACATTCATTTTGCACCCAGAGCAGCAGCATAATTCCCGTTGCCAAACCCACAGCCAGCCCGCTTATGTTTATCACACTGTAAAATTTATTGGCTTTCACATTGCGCCATGCTATTTTGAAATAGTTTTTAAACATGATTTTTAATTTCTGAATTCTGATTTCAGTGACCGTCAACTATTGACTGTCACTGATTTATTCCGTTCTCAAACTTTTTACAGGATTTGCTATCGCTGCTTTTATACTTTGAAAACTGATTGTTATTAATGCAATTATCATTGCTGCTGCAACAGATAATACAAATACCCAAACACTAATATTAACGCGATAGGCAAAGTCCTGCAACCACTGGTGCATGAAATAATAAGCAAGCGGTGATGCGATGATAAATGCAAGTAAAATCAGCTTTAAAAAATTCCATGAGAACATAGAAACAATATTGAAAACGCTTGCACCTAACACTTTGCGAATGCCGATTTCTTTCGTGCGTTTCTGCGCTTCAAATGTTACCAATCCAAATAAACCCATGCAGGAAATAAATATTGCAATCGCCATTACCGTATTCATTAATTGTTCGGTTTTTACTTCCTTATCATAAAACCTGGCAATCGTTTCATCAAAAAATTTGTACTCAAATTTTTCTCCCGGATATACTTCTTTCCATAGCTTTTCAAGTTGCCTTGTGGTGGCTTTAAAACTTTCATTTGATTTTTCGTTTGCAGCAAACTTCACGCTAATCATCCTTGCATATTTTTTTGAAGTGCTAATAAATGTCGGGGCAATCGGGTCGTGTAAAGATTCTGTATGAAAATCGGCAAGCACACCAACAATAGGCAACATTTTATGTGATGTGGTTCCATCATCACCGCCGCTTGAAATAGTATGCCCTATTGCATCTGCCGCATTCTTAAATCCTAATTGTTTGGCTAAAGTTTCATTGACAAGATATTCTTTCATCGTATCGCTTGGCAATAAGTTTCTACCGCTTAATAATTTAAGCTGGTACAGCTTAATATAATTTTCATCGCCTGCCTGGAACTCTGCACCCACTTCTTCATCACCCAAATCTTTTGATTTTAAAATAGTGCTCCAATGACTTTCTTCTGCCGGTGTTCCCAAATCAACACTTACCATTTGCGCGCCTGCAAGAGTTTTAATTTGCTGCGCAAATACCTGCATCTTTTCTTTTGGATAATGTTGATTTCCCGGAATAGTTATGATGGCATCTTTTGCAAAACCCATGTTTGTATGCAGCACATATTTTATCTGGTTGCCAATGATAACTGTTCCAATAATAAAAATCAGGGAGATGGTAAACTGGAATACTATTAGACCTTTTCGCAAATAATTTTTACCACTGCCTTGCTGGAAATTTGCACCTTTTAAAGTAAGCACAGGCAGATATGCAGATAAAATTTTTGCGGGATAAAAACCAGCTAACAAAGTAATGATGAGCGTAACCGATAAAATAAAAACGATAGTGGTTGCATTAAAAGACAAGGCTACGCCATCAGGCAAAAACGAATGAAATGCGCTGATAAGAGGCGAAACGATTAGTAATGAAATGATGACTGAAATTGCAGTAAGCATAAATGTTTCGCACAGAAACTGCAATACAAGATTTTTGCGGCTGCTGCCTAATACTTTTCGAACTCCAACTTCTTTTGCTCTTTGCAAAGATTGAGCGGTAGATAAATTGATAAAATTGATTGCTGCAATCAGTAAAATAAATATGGCAATTATCATCAAACCATATAAGGTCGAAAGATTTACTTCCCTGCCATAAGCGGCTGCATAATTTATATTAAAGTGAATATCGGAAAGTGGCTGCAGTAAAATATTGACTTTAGTTCCATCACCTAAATCCATATTTTTTGCAATCATATCCCGCGTTTGTTTTTGAAACTGCAATGGTGTTGTAGCAGCTGTAACTTTTACAAACGTTTGAGAAATTTTATTCCACCGCTGCCATTTATCAGCAGGAAAATCTTCTTGCAAAAAACTGCGTTGAATGGTTGATGATGAAATGAAATCAGTAAAACGCAGGTCAGAATTTTTAGGATAATCTTTTACGATGCCGGATACAAACAAAGCCAGTGAATCATTATAAAATATTTTCTTACCAATCATTTCATCAGGAGATACTTCACCAAAGTATTTTTTCGCTTTGCTTTCAGTAAGCACCACATGAAATGGCGCTTTCATAGAAACGGCATTGCCCGCAAGCCATTGATATTTGAAGATGTCAAAATATTCAGCATCGCTGATAATGATGTCTGAAGTTTGTTCCTCTCTTTCATTAGCTGCATCAAATGTTTTTGTTTCATTGCCGCCTGCAGGCACAGTTACCTTCGCATAATAACCATGAAACTGCGCTACTTTTTCAATGCCCGTAAAACTGGTTCTTATTGCATCCGACACCGGGTCAGGAACTGTGGGCTTATAATTTATTTCTCCCGCAGTGTTTTGCATTGTTGTTACAACGCGATAGATACTTTCTTTACCGGAATGAAAATTATCATAGCTTAACTCAAAGCTTGTGTCAAGATAGATTACAATGCAGGCTGTAATGCCGAGCGTAAGCCCTGCAATATTAATGGCAGCAACTGTCTTATTTTTTATAAGACTACGCCATGCAGTTTTGAAATAATTTTTAAGCATAAAAGTTATATTTATCATTTAATACTATCCGTTAGTAATACAGCTATTCAGTTCTTAAACTCTTCACAGGATTCGCCATAGCTGTCTTCATTGTATTTAAACTAACAACCAGTAAGGCAAGCAATAACACCGATATGCCAACAACAAAAAACAGCCATATATTAATATTGACATGGTACGCATAGTTATCAAGCCAGTTATGCATTAAATACCAGGTTAACGGCGTGGCGATCAAAAATGCAATGAGCACAAGCCGGAGAAATTCCTTTGAAACAAGTAATAATAATTGGCGAACCGAAGCGCCCATCACTTTTCTAATACCTATTTCACGAACCCTTCTTTCCATGCTGAATGAGGCAAGGCCTGCAAGCCCGATACAGCAAAGAAATATCGCCAGCGCAGCAAAAAGATTGGTGATCCTGCTGATCAATTCTTCTGTAATAAATTTCTTCCCGAATTCCTTGTCGGCAAACTGGTATTCGAAAGGAAAAGCAGGATTATACTTTTTAAAAATAGTTTCAATATCACCCAAAGCTTTTTGTGGCTGCACATGATTATTCAGCCGGACGCTTATAATATTCGTATAACCGGGATAAGATATGGCCATCATCGGATCAACGGGTTTATAAGGAGACTCCATAACAACGTTGTCCATTATACCTGTTAGCGTATAGTCTTTACCGTTATAACTCATTTTCATACCAAGGGGATTTTTCAAACCCATAGCACTGATGGCGGCTTTGTTTAACAGCATCACAGATGAGTCAGAAGGCAAGCCGGAAAAATCTTTACCAGCCAATAGTTTTATACCCATTGTTTTTATAAAATCCTTTTCAGCGCTCATACCCGAAAAATTAATGTGGGCATTTTCAGGTTTACCTTCCCAGTCAGGACCGGGATTCCTCCACCATATTTCAGTGATCGGGGAAGAAGTGCGGGTAACTGCGTTAACCAATCCTGTTTTCAGTAATTCATCTTTTATGATCGTATAATTTTTTTGCGTGGCATCAGTAACGGGCATCATGATCAGGTTATCCGGGTTGTAACCGAGATCACGGTCTTTTACATGCTGTATTTGCTGGTAGATGATCACGGTTGCCGATATTAATAATATAGAGATTACAAATTGCGCCACTACCAACACATGTCTTGGCACGACTGATTTCTTACCCGCCAACCGGGTGCCCTTTAAAACTTTTATGGGGTTGAAAGAGGAAAGATATAATGCCGGGTAACTGCCTGCTACAATACCGGTGAATAAAATAATAGCAAGAGATCCTATCCAGAAAAATGGCTGGGTAAAATCCATAACAAAATGGTGCCCGACCAAACGATCAAATGCAGGTAATAAGAGATATACGGCAACAATAGAAATAATAAATGCAACAAACGCTAATGATGTTGATTCAAAAAAGAATTGAAGTATTAATTGCTTTTTTCCTGAACCAAGGGTTTTGCGTATGCCCACTTCTTTTGCTCTTTTTTCCGAGCGGGCCGTGGAAAGATTCATAAAATTTACACAGGCAATCAGCAATATGATGATCCCTATTATGGAAAACAATCTTACATATTCAATCATGCCACCGGCATTCTTCCCATTCTTAAAATCGCTGTAGAGATGCCATTGATTCATCGGGAAAGCAAAATAAGTGCTGCTGTTATCACCGGATGAATGTTGTTTTTCCAGCTCGTTTATATTTTTATTTAACCGTGCTATGTCAGTGCCGGAAGTGGTTTGTAAATACACATTCCATGAAGAATTAGTCCATTCACTCATGTTCTTTTTCACGCCCTCAAGAGAATAATCATAAGGAATAATATAATCAAACTGCATGGTAGAATTATCGGGTACATCTTTTACCAATGCGGTCACTTTAAAATTTATTTTATCATCATATTTTACCACTTTATTTATCGGGTCTTCCTTGCCGAATAATGCCCTGGCTGCAGATTCTGTTAATACAATGGATGTAGGATCAGCGATAGCTGTTGCAGGATTACCGCGGACAAAATCCCACGAAAACATTTCAAAAAAATGACCCCCTACTGTATATCCGTTCTTTTTAAGTTTTTTATCTGCTATACTTAATACATGCGGCTCCTGTGCTGACGTAACGACAGCATTTTCAATTTGCGGATACCGGGCTGCAAGAGCCGGTGCCAGCGGAAAGACCATGGAATTATCGGTAAGCACATCCTCATTAAAATGACGGTTAGCCATCACCTGGTAAATATCCCGGTAGTTCTTATGAAACTTATCATAGGTAAGTTCATGCTGTACCCATAACAAAATAAGCATGGTGCAGGTCATACCGATAGCCAATCCCAAAATATTAGTTAGGGTAAATCCTTTTGTGGCGGCGAGGTTTCTAAAAGCGATTTTGAAATAATTTTTTATCATGATAGAAGTTTTAAATTTTAAATTTTAAGTCTATTCACCATTCACATTTTTTATTCCGTTCTCAAACTCTTCACCGGGTTTGCCATCGCTGCTTTTATTGCCTGGAAGCTTACTGTTATCAACGCAATCAATAAAGCAAGCACACCGGCAATTACAAACACCCACCAACTAATATTAACCCTATAAGCAAAGCCCTGCAGCCATTTGTTCATTGTAAACCATGCCAGCGGAAAAGCAATTACTGCTGATACAATTACCAGTTTTAAAAAATCGGTTGATAACATGCCTGCAATATTGCTAATGGATGCACCTAATACTTTTCTTATGCCTATTTCCCTTATGCGTTGTTCGGCAGCATACGTAACCAACCCAAACAAACCCAGGCAGGCAATTAAAATTGCCAGCACTGCAAACGTTATAAAAATATTACCGGTGCGTTGCTCGGTGGTATATAATTTATTGAAGTCATCATCCATAAAAGAATAGTCAAAAGGCTGAGACGGAGCCATTGCTTTCCACTTATTTTTTATCTGTGCAACTGTATTGGGTATATCAGCTGAACTGATACGCACAGAAATGTTTCCATTATCTTTTCCAAGAAATAAGGCGAGTGGTGTAACTACATCACGTAACGAACTGAAGTTGAAATTTTTTACGATACCTATGATATGGTAATAAATCAACTGCTTTGATTGAATATCTTTTAGTGTATAGATTTTTTTATTCAATAAATTCTTTGTGGCAAGAAACTTCGCAGCGGCTTCGTTTATAATAATGCCTGTTGAATCTGTAAGAAATTGCGGTGAAAAATTTCTGCCCTCTACTATTTTTAAGCCGAGTGTTGGAATATAATTTTCATCAACTGTCCAGGCCTGCACATTTATTCCCGTCGTTGGGTCAAGCGTTGGTGTTGTAAAGTAGGTATTGCTGTTTCTACCGTAATTAACAGGAAGGTAACCACTCATGGTGGCGCTTTGCACACCGCTTACCTGTAATACCTCATTTCTAAAAGTTTCTGTTTGGTTGCCTAATGTGTTTGCATGATTTATAATGACAACCTGGTTGCGGTTAAAGCCAACATCTTTATTATGAATATAATTAAGCTGGTTATAAATAACAACGGTTCCGAAAATAAGTACGATGGAAATTACAAATTGAAACACCACCAATGAATTGCGCAGCCATGACCTTTTAAAACCCTTAGCCAGCTTGCCTTTCAACACATCGATCGGTTGAAAAGATGATAAGAAAAATGCAGGATAGCTGCCGGCGAGTAAACCAACAATCAGCATAAGCACAATCAAGGACAATACCATGTTTGGCTGCAATAAAGCCGCGGCATTAATTTCTTTTCCTGCAAGCTGGTTGAAATAAGGCAGTAACAGCCATGCCATTAAAACAGCTACCACCAACGCAACAAAGCTGATTAAAAACGATTCGGTTAAAAACTGTTGAATAAGATTAGCCCTGAGTGAGCCCAACACTTTTCTTACACCCACTTCTTTTGCACGATTAGAAGAACGTGCAGTGGAAAGATTCATAAAGTTTACACAGGCGATTAATAAAATCATCAATGCAATGCCCGAAAAAATATAAACATATTCAGCATTACTGTTGCCGTCCAGTTCTCCCTGTTTGTTTGAATGCAAATGAATGGCTGTTAAAGGTGTAAGACTTGCTCGTATATAACTTCCACCCTTCTTAAAATCGTTTAAGCTTAGATTCAGGACGCTTTGCAATTGCGGACCAACATGCTTATCCATAAAAGGATTCAGTTGCGCTTCCAACTGTTTTACATCTGCGTTTTTCTTTAAAAGAATATACGTGGTGTAATTTTCACTCAACCAGTTGTCTTCGTTGTTGCCGAAGTTTTCCAGCATCGGCACAAAAAAGTCAAAATGAAAATGTGATTGCTTCGGAATATCTTTTATAACAGCAGTAATCTTATAATTTGATGTATCATTCATCAGCATGGTTTTGCCAATAGCATCTGTGCTGTTGAAATATTTCTTTGCGATTGTTTCAGTAATCACCAAGGAATGATAATCTTTCAAAGCGGTTTTAGCATCGCCGGCAATTACAGGCAGAGTAAACACATCAAACAAAGTGGAATCTGCATAAGCCACTCTTTGTTCCTGTATGTTTTCATCTCCCTTTTTTACGAGAAAGCTTCCGTGCCAGTTGATGCGGACATACTGCTGCACCTGCGGCATTTCCCGCAGCATTGTCGGGCCCATTACTGCTGGCACCTGCGAAAGGTCCAAATAGTTGCCATTAAATTTTATATCGTTGTTTACCCGGTAAATTCTGGCTGCATTTGCATTGTATTTGTCATAACCCAACTCATCCACTACATACAAAAAGATGAGTAAACACGTAGCCAGCCCAACAGCTAATCCAATAATATTTATAGATGTATAAAACTTATTCTTTGATAAATTTCTTACAGCAGTTTTGAAATAGTTTTTAAACATTGTCTGAACTTTGATTTCTGAGATGAAATGATTTTGATGATTATTTTTCTGAATCATGTTAATCTGAAAATCAGATTAATCATGGTTCAGACATTTATTATTCCGTTCTCAAACTTTTGACCGGATTCACCATCGCCGCTTTTATTGCCTGGAAGCTAACCGTTAGTAATGCAATAATCATTGAGAATAATCCTGCAATCAAAAACATCCACCACGAAATGGTAATTCGATAAGCATAATCCTGCAGCCAGCTTTTCATAGCTATCCATCCGATAGGTATTGCAATTACCATTGCAATAAGGACAAGCACTAAAAATTCTTTGGAAAGCAAATTGAATAAAGTAACAGGACTTGCACCTAATACTTTTCTTATTCCGAATTCCTTTGTTCGCTGCTCTGAAGTAAACATGACAAGACCTAACAAACCAAGACATGAAATGAATATGGCAAGAAATGCGAAGTAATTAGCGAGCTGGCCAACCACCTGTTCGCTTTTGTACAGCTTTGCATATTCTTCATCAGAAAATTTATAGGTGAAAGGAAATTTTGGATTGAGCGATTTACAAACTTTTTCAAGATTTGACAAAGCTGCTTTTGTTTTACCAGGCTCAGTTCTTACGAGTGCAGCACCCCATTCAATATTTTCGCCAAGGCGCAACACCAGGGGACGTATAGTTGTATGCAAAGAATTAAAATGAAAATCTTTCAGCACGCCAATGATGGTTCCTTTTTTTTGCCAGAATGTAAGCGGCTTTCCAATGGGATCTTTGTAGCCGATTATTTTTAATGCGGATTCATTTATAATATACCCAACTGAGTCTGTTGGAAAGTCCTTTGAAAAATCCCTTCCTTTCGCAAGTTGCAGGTGCATTGTTTTCGTAAAATCATAACCAACCGCTGAATATGAAAAGTCTATATCAGCGTTTGGATCTTTTCCTTCCCATTGTACACCACCTGTGCCATTTTCAATCTGGGTGGGAATGTCAGTAATACGGGAAATATTTTTTATATCCTGCGTTTTTAATGATTCATTTTTAAACAGCTCATATTTTGCAGTGAGATCACCTTCCAGTGGAATATAGAGTAAGTTTTCCCTATCGTAACCAAGATTAATTGTTTGGATATAATTCACCTGCTTTTTCACAACGATCGTCCCGATAATCAATATGATCGAAAGCATGAACTGAAATACAACAAGCCCTTTGCGAAACCATAAAGCACTGCTTGAAAATTTTAACGAACCTTTTAACACACGAACCGGCTTGAAAGATGATAAATACAATGCAGGATAGCTTCCGGAAATAAAACCAGTTATCAGCAATAATCCTGCAATGCTTAACCAGAATGTTGAATCAGCCAGGGGAATATTTATTTGCTTTCCGGTAAGCTGGTTGAATGAGGGCAGTATAAGCATTACGATTGCAAGTGAAACAACAACTGCTATTGACACTATAAACAATGCTTCGCCAATAAATTGCTTTATCAAAGAAAAGCGAAATGCGCCAACTACTTTTCGCACCCCAATTTCTTTTGCCCGTTTTAATGATCTTGCTGTTGTAATATTCATGAAGTTGATACATGCGATCAATAAAATAAAAATGGCAACAATACTAAAAAGTTGTACATACTGGATTCTTCCACCGGACAGTTGCCCGTTTTTATCGAAATTAGAATGCAGGTAAATATCGCCGTAACGTTGCATTCCTAAACGTATGTATGAATGTGCGGTTTGTTCATTATTGTAATTATCTAAAAATCTTGCGATCTTCTTTTCAAAGGCTTTTGCATCGGTGCCTTCACGCAGCATGATGAATGTTTGAGGCCCGTTATTCGTCCAGTCCTTTGCCCAGCCATTACCTTCAAGAAAAGATTGCCAGTTAAGAATATAGTCAAAATGCCTGGTACTGTTTTCAGGAACATTATCAAATACTGCAGTTACTTTTACATCCTTATTGTTTTGATAGCGTATGGTTTTCCCGATTGCCTGTGCCGGCGAACCAAAAAATTCTTCAGCCATCTTTTTTGAAATAGCAATATCCAAAGGCGATTGCAATGCTGTTTCCGCATTACCCTCTAATAACGGATATGTAAACATTTTGAAAAAATCCTCTCCGGCATGATTTCCATCCTCTTTAATTATTTTATTATTTGCTTCAAATGTGCTTAATTCATTCCATGCATAATTCGTTGCATATTGCACATCAGGCAAAACTCTTTTCATTTCATCGGCCATTACGCCCGGGCCGCCCAAAAAAGCATCTATCTGTCCGTCGCGATATTGCCTTTCAATAATACTATACAATTGCTTCCCATTTTTATGAAATGCATCTACTTTATATTCATCCAGTTACCCACAACATAATAAGCAGGCTGCATGCAAGGCCCAGCGCAAGCCCCATAACATTGATAAGAGAGAAAAGCTTTGTTTTTCCAAAGATTTCTAAAGGCGACTTTGAAATAGTTTTTTAGCATGGTAGTTAAATAAAATTGTTGATTGGAAAGTGAAACTGCAGGAATTACCCGGTAATATTTCCAACCATCATACCAGTGATATAGCGCATTGATACATAACAGGTAAGACAATGAATCTATTTTAGCAGTGTTCGTAAACGAACACTTGCATTTAATAAACCGGACAATTTATATTTTGAGAAATAAATTTTTGCATTTCACCCTGCAATTGGGAAACGGGAATAAGAACATGCTTTGTCTGGATAAAGCACAAATTGGTAACTGGCTTATAAGTGCCTTTAAAAAGTAATTATCAGGTTTATTCCTGCCTGCAGGATGACTTCCTCACCATCCAATTAGCCCGCATAGGAAGCTGACAGAAATTGCGGGTTGCAAACTAGAACCGAACTTGGAAAGGATAAACTATTAATATAGTACGATAATATTTCTTCCCGAGAACTTGGCGATATTTAAATTTGTTAGAGCAGTCAAAAGATTTTTTCCAACTTCTTTAAATGAATTTTATCTAACGTGAAGTCTCTCTCGCGGATACCGTCAGAATTAAACCTTATAGAATTCCAGAAGTATTCGTTATCTGCTTCATTCGGATCACCTTCATTGAATATAGAGAACCAATGATATTTATGATCTGCCATTGTAATGTAATAGAATACCGTTTTATATTTCAGTCCCCTATCACCAGCACCGAATTTGACAAAAACGCCTGTGGTCTTTCCAATTAATGTATCATTTACTATTATATCATATTTTGGAAACGGTTGTCGCACTACCAAACCACTTACGAAACCTTCAAGAGAGAGTTTAAAAGCATTTGAATTTGGAATCAATACAATAGAATCTATATAGTCCGCCTGGTAAATGCTTTTGTTTTTTTCTCCAAACCACGTATAAATATTGCCATTCTTTGAAAAATTGGTTTTATGAGGCATTGTGCATGAGACAATGTTGTTTATCGTAATTCTTTTCCACAAACTATCCTGCGCATCAGCTTTAAAAAGAAAAAAAGTAAATAAAATAACCTGTATAGATTTCATTGCAAAAAAGATATAAGTAAAGATAACTTTACCTGGGCCGGCTTTTTGTTTCAGGAAAAATTTCTTCTGCAAGTATTCATTTTTTGTAATCGCTGTAATGATGAAAAAGATGCTGCCTGCAGCGTCTACACAGGAAGCGTTATGTTGCCGGTTTGATTATGCTTATATATTGACAACATATCATTCAGAATATTTCCTGAGAAAAGCTTCAATCTCTGCAAACTTTCTTTTCCCTTCTTCATCATATCCTTCTTCTGTTTGCATATGCATAGCCCAGCCTAATGGCGTACCGTTATATGCTTTATCTGCGGCATCAAGATTGGCTCCCGCTTCTACCAGTAATTTTACAGATTCAAGAGAACCCGAATACACGGCCTGGTGCAATGCAGATGCATGTGAATGAAAGCCGCCAAAGTCTTCCGGATTGCCTTTCCCATTTACATCAGCACCTGCTTCAATCAATAAAGAAATAATATCAGCCTTACCAAAGAACGATGCCACAACCAGCGCCACATATAATTCGGAAGCAGTTGCTTTTTTTGCAAGCTCTTTTACATCATTAATATTATTAAGACCAACGGCAGTAGCAAGATTATAATCCGAGCCTTTATCAAGCAGAAATTTCGCGGCTTCGAAATTATGCTGACCGATAGGACCAAGTACACTGCCCTTTACTCTTGCGCCTTCATTTATTAAAAGCTCCATTAACGGAATCTCTACGTTGCATTCTTTCGGGATTCTTCCTGTACACACAAGACCCAACGTATAATCGAGCTGGTATTGATAATTATCATCGCGGTTTTTTTGCAAAGCATCAATAATTGTCCTGGTTACTTCGACAATATTCGATGGTAGTTTTTCATGCCGGATTGGATTATCTGCAACAAACCAAAGCAGGTAAGGATTTTTAAAATATCCATCTTCAGTTGGCGTATCTAAACGCTTCGTGACTAATTGCGGATTTGTTTCCAGCAGTTGCTGCAGTACAGAAATATTCCCACTATCAATAGCGTCAACTGCTTCACGAAATAGAGAATCGGTAATGTCAGAATTTTTCATGTATCCACTTTAAATTATTAGATTTTTAATTGGGTCGCCCGAAAAACAAAGCATATCCATCAGCATCTTCTATTTCAAACCCCCTTAAATTATCACTATTGTCATGGATAGGCTTTCTAAATGCTACACCATTTGAACGATATTCTTCAAACAACGTGTCTGGTTCTGTAGTAGAAATGTATGCATCCCAGGGAGCCCATTCATGGCGTGTATGATTTGGAATTGGTTTTACATCAGGAGCAATTGCCTTAAGCATAATAGAAATATTGTCCCGACCAACCATAGCATAAAAAGGGTCGTCATCCGGGCCTATATACCGGATTTTGAATCCGAGTTTATCTACGTAGAATGAAACCGAAGTTTTTAAATTCGCAACAATAAAAAAGGGTGATATGTACGTAAGGTTTGTCATTGTTTAAATTTTACAGTAATGGTTTTTTGTTCTATCAACGGTTACTAATGTCCTCTCCAAAAACAATCTCATACCCGTTATTATCTATGATCGAAAAATCTCTCATCAAATATTGCCTGTCGGCAATGGGTGTTTTTATGGTGGCTTTATTTTTTATAGATTCCCAAAATTCATCGACACCCTGTGTGAAAATATAGATGCTCCCGGTGAGCAACGGTTTTGGAAAAAAATCTTTATCGTCCGGTTCACTGGTGGGTACTATTACCATGATCCCGGCATTATCTCTGCAAAGTGAAGCAAAATTTGGAAAGTCGCTGCGACTTTTAAAGCCTAATACTGTTTCATAAAAAGAAATAGTTTCCGATAAATTTTTTGTCCATAAAATCGGGCTTAATGCTTGTAATTGCATAAGAAATATTATTGTTTATCTGCAAATGGTTGTTTGTTATCTGGTTCTGTTCCCAGTCTTAGTACATGACCGTCGGGATCTTCAATATGCATTTCATAAGCCCAGGAAAAATTAGTGGGCGGCATTTTTATCTTCACGCCTCCCGCTTTTAGCTCTTCATACAATTTAAGTATATCACCGCCAAAGCCAATCCAGAGCCAGGTACCGGGACTGCCCTGTGCGTTCTTACATAAATAAATTCCCGCATTATCACGGTTAACACTTGTAAACTCATCGGTTCCCCACTCCGCGTCTTTGAAGCCAAGGACGTTCACATAAAAGTTCCTGCTAACAGCCATATCTTTTACAGAAAGTATAGACTGTATATTTTCAATCCTGATGGATAGTTGTTCATTTTGCATGGGAATGAATTTTTATTTTTAACGGGCAGCCATTTCATTCTGGTACGCATCTAATTCGTTCCATTGAGATGTCCTCCTTTCAAAGCATCAACTCTCTTCACACAACGAACAGAAAATGCCCATGGCTTTTCGCCGTCATTTTGCAGATAAAGCGCCTGCGAGCCCTTTTGCAAAATTAGAAAACCATGCTGTGCTATCATTGCTTTCTGTTGCCGTCCAATAGAATCCATGGGCATCGAGGCGTGCATACCCCGGCCACCGCCTAATACAGCATTAAATCCCGAAGTACCGGTATATAATAATGCTTTGTAAGCTCCCTTGCGATTTATATTCGAATCTTCCGCGATACCTCCATATGATATAGATAGCTGCCGCCATTCATCAGCGCTGGGGAGCCGCCATCCCTCACCCAACAAACGGCACCCTTTTTGGGCTGATTGCCATGTATATAAACGGCCATACTGTTCACAATTTTCATTTATATTTTCATAACAATAAGAATCGGGAATGTTCAATTTCAGATTAGTTGTCATCCAAATATTGTTTTCCGTAAAAATTTTTATGGAATACCTGTTGCCATCCCCGTCCACCAGCAGGCTATCGTTTGGTTTGTGAGAGGTAGTCTTCGGCAGATGCTTTTGATTGGTTGTGCTACAGGAGACAGTTACAGTTAGGAAGATCGCCATTGCTATAATATTTGTCATTGCATTGACATCGTTAGTTAACAGGCGTATGAATATTATTTTCATCATTGCAGTTTAACTTCTCCCAACAAAATAAATCCCGCTATTTTTAAACCGGCTTTTATCAGCGTTGCTCTTGAAGCAATATTTTCCATGCCGGTACGTGCAGCCGGAACTCTGCCGGCGAGATAGCATTGTTTTTTTAGTTCCTGGATCAAAAAACTTCCTAATCCTTTTCTGCGGCAGTCTTCCTTAACTTCCATGTATAAATCCGCAAATGGCATATTATAATGAAGCAGAAATCCTCCCGTTGCCACTACTTCATTGTCTATCTCCAGAACATAATCTCCAACAGGCTCTGCTTTGTGTTCAAAGACAACATCGTTTTCATTGCGTTTTCTGAACAGAACATTATCTATTTTAATGTGAGAGGTTATATCTTCTTCAAGCAAAATTGTATTTGCATTTATGTTTTGTGCAAATTCATATAGCATTGAGGTCAATAAAAAATCATTGCTCTGGCATTCTATAAAGGTTGCTTTTGAAGCATGCAATAATTTTAAGAAAGCGGCGGAAGATAGATTTCTAAAAGAAGGAATCAAATAAAATTCAAAAACCGCATCCCTGTCGTTCAAATTTTCATTGCCTTTTACAGAGCCGTATCCTATTTTTTCTTCGTTAAAGTTAATGATGTAACTATCTGTCCAACCCCGTTCATGACATGCATTATAGCGAATTTGAAAATTGTTTTCCTGTAAAAATAAATTTCGCAAATACAAAATTTCCTCCAGGTTGGTTTTAGTTATTTCAAGTGTCATCTTGTGATGTGTTCAATTTTATTAATTTAAAACATGGTTAAGATTTATTCTGTTCTCAAACTCTTCACAGGGTTTGATATCGCTGCTTTTATTGACTGAAAACTTATAGTTGCCAGTGCGATAATAAAAACAAGCAATCCTGATAATAAGAAAATCCACCAACTGATATCAATGCGATAGGCAAACTGCTGTAACCAGTTATGCATGCTCCACCATGCCACGGGTATTGCAAATACAAAGGCAACCAGTATAAGCTTTATAAAATCTTTTGAAAGAAGGAATATGACATTTTGTACAGATGCCCCAAATACTTTGCGAATACCAATTTCTTTTCTTCGTTGCAATACATTATAAGCAGCCAATCCTAACAATCCCATGCATGCAATACTGATTGCGATGCCTGCAAAAACGTTAAACACCGATTCAAACTGCTGATCTGTTTTATATTGTTTGTCAAAGGCTTCATCTAAGAAATAATAGTTAAAAGGATCATTCGGAAACCAGGAATTCCATTGTGTTTTGATTGCAGCAATAACGGGAGACACATTACCCGATTGAATTTTTACAGAATAAACGTTTCGTGTATTTAACCGCAAAATCATCAGCTGCGGATCAATACTTTTATGTAGCGATTCTGTATGATAATCTCCTACAACACCAATAATGGTTGTTCCGTTTTCAGCACTTATTTTATGATTGATTGCCTGCTGAGGACTATCAAAGGCTAACATCCGCACAGCCGTTTCATTAAGAATAGTGACGCTGCTATCCGATGGGAAATCCCTGGAGAAATTTCTGCCGGCAACCATTTTCATTTCATAAAAAGGAATAAAGTCATAATCAACGCCTAAATAATCAATTGTTACCGGATTCGATTGATCGGCATCTAAACGGGTGATGCCATTAGCCCAAAAATTTTCTTTCCCCATAATACTGGTAGATACCGTCATGTTTTTTACACCAGGTAACTGGACGATTGAATTTTTGAAAGGTTGAAGAGCATGCTGATAGGTGGAATCTTTTACAGATTGTGCGCCTTCAAGCACCAGAGTTTGTTGAATGTTTGCACCAAGTGGTTGCGACCGCATAAACCTCACCTGTTTATAAACGATGATGGTTGCAGCAACAAGGATAAACGATGTTGCAAATTGAACAATAATTAGCCCTTTACGAAGTGCTAAACCACCTGAGCTATTTTTAAAGATTCCTTTTAATACCGCTATAGGTTTAAACGCCGATATAATAAATGCAGGGTATAGTCCTGAAAGCAGAGTGCCGGCAAAGAATATGATACTTATTAATAAACAATAGGTAACCGGTAAGTAAAACCCGGTTTGTAAAGTGATGCCCGTAAGATTATTAAACCACGGCGCAGTGATATAAGCAATTATTATTGCCACAACAAACGCCGTTAAATTGATTAAAATGCTTTCAAGAAAAAACTGCATGGTTAGCTTCACTCTTGTGGCACCAATCACTTTTCTCACGCCTACTTCTTTAGCTCTTTCGAGTGATCGTGCCGTGGAAAGGTTGATATAATTTATCCAGGCAATTATGATAATAAAAATTGCCACAAGAAATAAAAATGATACTGCCTGTGGGTTACCAGGTGGTTCCGCCTCCTGCATGTAGTTGGAATGAAGGTGTATATCTTTTAAAGAAATTAAGTAAACTTCATTTCGCGTATTGCTTTGTTTTTTCCAGTCAAGATTATTGATATGGCGATCGCAAAAAGCAGGAAATTTTGATTCAAATCTTTTTATATCCGTTCCTGGTTTCAACAGGAGGTAAGTATAAAACTGGTACCAGCCCCAACTGGTTTCTTCGGGCCTGCTCATATCGCCGAAGTCGCGACGAGAACTTCCTATGGTGGGATAAGAAATAAGGTAATTGATTACAAGGTGCGAGTGAACCGGCGGATTAAAGATACCTGTTACTTGAAAGATCTTTGTAAACAAAGGATCACGATAAGTAAGTATTTTACCCACCGCATCATCACTACCAAAATATTTTTTAGCAAGCTCTTTTGAAAGCATGATCTTGTTCAGTCCATCCAGGGCTGTTTTGGGATTGCCCTTCACGACATCAATACTAAACATTGAAAGAAAGGAAGGATCAGCGTAATAACCTTTGCTTTCGTTAAATCTGACATTACGTTCATCATTTGACAATAACATTTCAGTAGCAGCGAGCCGGCAATAATTATCCACTTCGGGGAAATCTCTTTTCATTGCTGGCCCAAAAGCCGGATAAACTGCAGCCGATTGCCAATCGAGCCTGCCCTGTTGATATGAATCAAGTCTTAACCGTACAATCCGGTCAGCATCCGGAAAATAATCATATCCTTTTTCAAAAGATACATATTGAAAAATAAGCAGGCAGCTTGCCATACCAATAGCAAGGCCAAGAATACTTAGAATAGAATAATCTTTTCGCTTAAAAAGATGTCTTATGGCAACTTTAAAATGGCTTCTATAACATGATTTATAGATTTCGTTTTATAAGCTATTCTTCTTTCAAATTTTTGTTCTTTTAGTTACAGCTGCAGGTTTCAACATGTTTCTTATCATAAAAAATTGTCCATTTGTATTTTCTAACATTGCTGACAATCAGCATTACTATTCATGGTCATTATTCCGTTCTCAAACTTTTTACAGGGTTTGCCGATGCAATTTATAAGTGTTAAAATTATTTTTAAGCATAACTAAATTTACAAAGGAGTAATCTTTAGATTTTTAAATTCCCCATCTGACATATAACCTACCCAAAGCCCAACAGAGCCAGTTTTTACTCCTGACAATTTTTCAACCACAAGACTTGCTGTCTTTTCATTATTTACAAACACACTTATCTTAGGAAAATTTATTTCGATAGTGGCATGAAACCAATCATCGGGATTCGGTGGATTAGCAATTTTACTTTCATATTTACCCGGTAAATCCTGCCGTAATTGTTGCCACGGATGGTCGGGCATAGAAATGTATTGAACTGAATGCGTATTTCTTTCAGGTTGAAAAAATTAAAAGGTCTGAAATATATTGCATCAAAAGTTTTGCTGTCAATAAGATGAAAAGCAACACCTACAAAACTTTGACCTTGCAGATTTTTTCCTTTCAAATCAACTTCTATTTTGCCGTTGGTAAATGAATAATTTTTTAACCATATAGGTCCTTCATCTGCTTTAGCATTAAAAATTACTACACTATCAAACCTGACATCTCTATCAAAATTTCCCCATTTTGTGCTGTCATTTACAGCAGATAAGTCAGGTGTGTAAGTGGATTGCTGACCAAAACAAATTTGACTTATATACAAAGCTGTGATGACAAAAATAATGTTTAGCTTATTTGTTTTTTTCATCTATCAAAAGTTTAATAATTATTATTTATAAAAATTATCATTCCGTTCTCAAACTCTTCACCGGGTTTGCTATTGCTGCTTTGATAGACTGGTAAGACATTGTTATTAACGCAATACACAGCTGAATACCTGCTGCGCAAAAACCCACCATAGTAATTGATGTGATAAGCATATTGCTGTAGCCATTCACTTATTGCCACCATGCAACTGGAAAAGCGATACGATTAGCTATTAAAACAAGTTTCAAAAAATCTTTTGATAATAATGCAGCAAGGTTGAACACAGTTGCACCTAATACTTTGCGAACGCCTATCTCTTTTATTCTTTGTTCGCGGATAAGTTGCCAAACCAAATAATCCTAAAATGAATAAAAATGGTTGCAACCAACCATATAAAATGGTTTGCCTGCGCTCATCTTCATATAAAAAAGGGCTAACTGGTCATTTAAAAATAATACAAACGGTAGTTCTTATCATTTTTAACATTACTCTTTAGCTTGTCTAATGTGCTTGATATTGTAGCAGCAATTCTTGCAGTATAATAATCAATGTTGTGAATGGATTTGTTATAGCAAAGTGCCAACGGTTCTATCTTATAGCGCAGCGTTTGAAAATGGAAATCTTTACTATCCAATTACCCCTGGTGTAAAGGAATATGTATCAAAGATGTAAAATCACTGCTACCTCATTGATGCGAGGAATCTCAACAATTGCCGGAGGGTTCTGTTATACCCAGCATGTCCCAGTCTTAATGATAACAACCGATGAATCTGCGGTGTATCAAAATTTCTTCCTTCAATAAATTGATTCATAAGCTTCTAAAATCTTTATCGGCACCAAACATATAAGCAACTTTGACTCAATAGTGCTCCCGGAATTTAGAAGCTTAACTGTGCGAAATGTTTTCCATTCGCCCGGCACTCTTGATGTAACTGATACATTTTGTAGGGTAGGTATTTTAGCCATCTCCGTTTTCACTGCTCAAAATTTGTTCTTGCTTTATTTGTATTTACATCAATCCCACCAAAAGATCTTTATTAAATCCAAGATCAGTAGTGTTTTAATATTTTACCTGCAGATAAAGATCAATGGTTGCAATAATCACAACAACAGAAATAGTAACTGTATCACAACCCGGAACCTTTTTAAAGTGATAAGCTTTTTGTGAAGTTTAATCTTACAACAAAAACAGGTTTGAAACGGGAAAGCATTAGTGCCGGATAACTGCCGGATAATAAACTCTGAGTAATGCAAAAACGATAGCGTAAATCCAGATGGTATATACAGTAGAAAAACCAAGCGATAGTTCTTTATTGGTAAATTAATTAAAAACTGGCAATACAAGGTTAACAACAATCAGCGACAATAAAAATGAAATGAATTTACACAGCCATTATTCATTTAAAAATGCTTCATCAAATTATTTTTCAAAGCGCCAATCGTTTTGCGAACGCCAATTTCTTTTAAACGGCCAGCTTTTCCTACTAACATTCATTAATTTATACCTCAAAAAAAACAAAAAAATACCTGATCATTTTTATTTACACGTAATGCTGCTGCACATGGAACGCCCACATAATATCAGATGAGATGAATATCTTAATGGCTGCAACTAAAAGAGAAAGTTGTGCCGCAGCCGCCGTGAAATTATCTGCACCAGCTCTGACATCTGCGTGCAACTGCTGCGTTGATTAATAAAGCTACACCGAAAATTATCAGAAAGCCAACGTCGCTACCGTCTAAAAGAAGTTACGAAAAGAATCCAGAAATTACTGAGCAAAATCAAAGCTGAATGCGCAGATGATAAAACACCTTAATAAAGGCGATGCTAAAACCAAATTGCATTCACCAATACTCTCATTAAATAACCGCATCGCATCCTTTTATATATATTCTCTTTAAATATCAACTTGATTAAATGTAAATGTAAGATTTATAAATGTTTATAGAAATTGCATATAAAGTTTCCTGGACAATTGGAAGTCGGGAAATTTAGAAGCCTCTCCGGTGCACGCGGGCGATGCGGCAGCTGAAACCGCCGGCTACACTGCGCACCACCGTTTGCGACCCTGTACTGTCTGCTGTGATGGCTGGTCGATGTGAGCTGATCAAAAGATAAAGACCTATCAGCAAAAGCACTCAAACCAAATGTAAGCGCGGCAATATTCAACGCAGTGTAAAGCCTATTTCTTATAAGCGTTCTGAATGCTGTTTTGAAATAATTTTTAAACATAGAAGTTGATTTATGATGTATGATTTTAATATTGCTATTTATTTATAGATTGACAATTCACATTCACCTCTATTCCGTTCTTAAACTCTTCACAGGATTAGCTCTCGCTGCTTTTATTGCCTGGAAGCTTACTGTAAGTAATGCAATTATTACCGCAAGTATACCTGCAACTAAAAAGATCCACCAATGAATAGTTGTACGATATTCATAATTACTTAACCACTTGTCCATTGCCATGTAAGCGACAGGCGAAGCGATAAGAACGGCTATGATGATGAGCTTTAAAAAGTCTTTTGAAAGAAGAATCGTGATATTTGCCGATGATGCACCTAACACTCTTCTCACTCCAATCTCTTTTATCCTGCTTTCCGCCATGTAAGTTGCCAGCCCAAACAAGCCGAGACATGAAATAAAAATGGTAAGTGCTGCAAATAATTTTGCAAATGCTTCGGTGCGTTGTTCGTCATTAAATTTCTTAGCATAATATTCATCAACAAAAAAATACTCGAATGGATATTGAGGATTATATGTTTTAAAAACCTGTTCTGCTTTGGCAAGATCAACGGAGGATGTGTTTGCAGGGTTAAGCCTGATGTGCATCACCTGGAAAAATTGGGAAGGCCCTACGATCATCATAGGACTGATTTTCTCAAAAGGAGATTTTAAGATGAAATTCTTTACCACGCCTACTATATGCCACTTACGCCCGTCAGCAATAAACGTCACCGTTTTCCCGACAGGTTTTTTTAAGCCCATCTCTTTTACGGCTTCTTCATTCAGCAGCATGGCCATACTATCGGTTGGATACTGATACACATCAATATCCCTTCCGTCAACCATTTTTACGCCAAGCGTTTTTACAAAATCAGCGTCAGAGCCGAACCAGGCGAAATCAATGTTCTTATCAGATTCAGTGCTGCCCTGCCATTGAAAGCCTGTGCCATCGTTCCATTGTTTTGTGATAGGGCTATAAGATTTGGTAACGGCAACTGCTGCTCCGCTGCTTAACAGGTCATGTTTTATGAGGTCAAAATGCCTGCTTACATCTCCCTGTGTGAAGGTGTACACAAGATTATTTTTATTATACCCGGCATCTCTTTCCTGCGCAAGCTTTACCTGCTGCTCAACAATGATGGTACAAATAATTAGTATGATCGCAAACATGAACTGCAAAACTACCAGCACTTTTCGCGGCGTAATAAGTGCATTTATTTTTTCAAAGCTGCCTTTAAATACTTTGGCGGGGGCAAAAGAAGAAAGATAAAATGCGGGATAACTTCCGGCAATAAAACCCGTAAGCAAAATGAATGCAATAGCAAAAAGCCAGTAAAAAGGATTGCTAAATTCAAGGCTTACCTGTTTGCCCGTTAGCTGGTTAAACGCAGGCAGGCATATTACTACAATAATTATAGCTGCCACAAATGAAAGAAAGGAAATAAAAATACTTTCATTGATAAATTGTAAGACCAAAGAACTTTTAAAAGCGCCCATTACTTTTCGCACACCTACTTCCTTCGCCCGCTTCTGACTGCGTGCAGTACTTAGGTTCATAAAGTTAACGCAGGCGATAAGCAAAATAAAAATGGCGATAATTACAAATAATCTTACCATTTCAATTCGCCCGCCAACAAGCTGTCCATTCCCGGCTTTTGAATACAAATACACCTTGCTTAAAGGCTGACTAAATACTTCAACTTTTGATTCAACCTGCGAACCATTTGTATGAAGACTGATAAGATTTTTTATTTTTTCATCAAAACGTGAGTGTGATGTGCCAGGCTTTAACGATACATATGTATCGGCAAAATTTCCAGCCCAACTATTTGGATCAATCCATCCCAGGCGGGTAAGATAATTCCACGACAACAGGTATTCAAAATCGAATTGAGTATTTGCAGGCAGATCCTTTAAAATGGCAGTTACTTTAAAATTATCTGCACTATCTATCCGCACGGTTTTGCCGATTGCTTCAGCATTGCCAAAAAGTTTCCTCGCCAATTTTTCAGTTAATACAATATCATAACTTTCATTCAAAGATTCTGTGGCATCGCCTTCCAGCAAAGGGAAACTAAACATAGACAGAAAACTGCTATCGGCAAAAGCGCCGGTAGTATTTAAATGCTTCTCACCTGCTGTTGTAAGAAAAGTAACATTCCTGAACCTTACTGCATCTTCCACTTCAGGATAACCCTGTTTCAACGCGGGCGCCAAAGGAACTGGAGATTGGCCTGAAACCACGAAGTCACCGTTTACTTTATCCCGGTTATGTATTTTATAAATGTTTGCTGTCTTTTTATAAAACCGGTCATAACTTATTTCGTTGTGCACCCAAAGAAATATAAGAATTGCACTTGCCATGCCAATTGCAAGACCGCTGATATTTATTATGGAAAAAACTTTATGGCGCCAAAGATTACGAAACGCTATTTTGAAATAATTTTTGAGCATTGTCTATATCTTGATTGTTATAATTAAATGATTTTATTTTTTTTTCTGTCAAAAAACTTCTGCGGAGAATCATATTAATCCGTAAATCCCATTAATCATGGTTCAGACATTTTTTCTATTCAGTTCTCAAACTCTTCGCAGGATTTGCCACCGCCGCTTTTATTGCCTGGAAGCTTATTGTGATTAAAGCAATAAACACTGCAAGCAAGCCAGCCAATAAAAATATCCACCAACTTATATTTACACGATACGCATAATCCTGTAACCACCTGTTAATACTAAACCAGGCAAGTGGCCATGCAATGAGTACAGCGACAAAAACATATCTTAAAAAATTCGTTGAAAGCATGGTTACAATATTTTGTACCGATGCACCGAGTACTTTTCTTATGCCCACTTCTTTCACTCTTTTTTCTGCAGCATACGATGCTAAACCAAATAAACCAAGACATGAAATGATAATGGCAAGCACAGCAAGCATTGCCACAATCTGGCTTACCTGTGTATCGGCACGATACACGTCTTCAAAATGTTCATCCAGGAAATGATATTCAAACGTATGGTCGGGAAAATTTTTTTGCCACACCGACTGGATGTATGCTATAGCTTGCTTTGTTTTGGCGCCATTAATTTTAACTGACAAATTGCTAAAGCCCCAGTCTTTCTGGTTAAACATAAACATTGTTTCAATCTTATAATGCAAAGAATTAAAATTGAAATCTTTGGCTATGCCAATGATAGTTCCAGTAGAATCGAACCCAAAATTTTTACCGAGCAATGAAGAAGGCGTAGCCTTTGGATTGTCTTTCAACAATTCTTTAGCCAGCGATTCATTAATAATATATTCTTTACCGTTAGCAGATTTATCTGCAGAAAAATTTCTTCCAAGAACCAATGGAATTTTATAAAGGTTTAGATAATCATGATCAACAATTAATCTAGTCGTGGATAATTGCCGCATCGGACCATCACCCTTAAACTGAACACCTGACTGATCAAGATGACTGCCCAGTTCATCTTGTGCCGCTGTTACTGAGGATATCAATGAATTATTAAGCAGGTCCTGTTTTAGGTCGTCATACTTTCTGAAAGTAATTGCATCAAGTGGTATAGTTACTACCTGGTCATGGCTAAAACCGGGATTCCTGTTTTGCATGTAGTTCAATTGCCTTACAGCAAAAATTGTTGAAATCATTAAAAAGATGGCGCTTGAGAATTGCACTACAACAAGGATGTTTCTTAACCAACTTTTTCTTTTCCCGGTTTGCACAGAGCCTTTTAGAACTTTTACCGGCGTAAACGCTGATAAATATGCAGCTGGATACAGGCCTGATAACAGGCCGACAATTAAAGTTCCGGCAATAACAATCAGGAAAAACCAGGCATCACTGAAAAATGGTAATTGAAGATTTCGTTGGCTTAATGAATTAACATAAGGTAAAAACAATTCAGTAAGTAAAACCGCTAACACCAGGGCCATCAAACACAATAAAACTGATTCACTTAAAAACTGGATTCCTAATTGCCAACGCCGGGCACCAATAGTTTTTCTCACCCCTACTTCTCTTGCTCTTTCTGCCGAGCGTGCTGTTGAAAGATTCATAAAATTGATACACGCAATGAGCAGTACAATTAAAGCAATCGCAAAAAATATATTGGTGTATTTCTTATCAAATTTTTGATAGTTCAGATAATCGAGTCCAATCTCTGTAGCCCCTGCATGGATATCCTTTAATGGCAGCAAAAACAATTCATAACTTTTCCAGTTATCATTTTTAGCCATGTATTTTTTAAGGTAGGCAGGGAATTTTTTTTCAAGCGCAGCCACATTTGTATTGGGAGCAAGTTCAAAATAGGTGTCCAGCCAGTTACCTCCCCAGGCATCGAACATCCATGGCTGGTAAACAGTGCTAAATGAAAACAATGCATCAAACTGCAATTGGGAATTCTGAGGTGGATCTTTAATAATTCCCGTTACTTCAAAACTTGTAGTGTCACCTGCGTAGTGTGTTATCCTTTTGCCGAGAGGATTTTCCTCACCAAATAGTTTTTGTGCGCTCGTCTGTGTTAGTACGGCACTATTTGGGTTTTGCAAAACAGTATTTCTATCTCCCTTTAATAATTTGAAATCAAAAATCTGCAGGAAGGTGGAATCCACAAAAAAAGTATGCGGCAAAAAAATTCTTTTTGCATCATAAGTCATCTGGTACTTGTCTCTCCAGTTGATCCTCGTAAAATTCTTTATTTCAGGAAATTCATTTTTTAAAGTAGGACCCATTGGAAACATTGACAATGCAACCTTCTGCGACGAAACCATTCCTTCAAATTTCTGCACTTCATTTAAGCGATAAATATTTTTTCCGTGAAAATTATCAAAGCTTCTTTCATAAAAAACAAACAGCATAATGATAATACATGCAGCCATACCCACGGCAAGACCAATAACATTTATGATTGAAAAAATTTTATTTTTCCAGAGATTTCTGAGTGCGGTTTTAAAATAATTCTTAAACACGTTGAATAGTTTAGAGTTATGAATTCAGTTATGAATTCATTCAATATTTATCATTTAACATTTCTCATTCCGTTCTCAAACTCTTCACAGGATTTGCTATCGCTGCTTTTATTGCCTGGAAGCTTACTGTTACCAATGCTATAGCTATGGCGAATGCACCTGCAATCAAAAACATCCACCACGAAATCTTTACCTGGTAGGCGTAATCCTGCAACCATTTACTCATCGCTATCCATGCAATGGGTGTTGCAATTATCATCGCAATAAGCACGAGCACTAAAAATTCTTTAGAAAGTAAATTGAATAAGGTAACCGGGCGTGCACCCAATACTTTTCTTATTCCAAATTCTTTTGTGCGCTGCTCCGAAGTAAACATGACAAGGCCTAATAAACCAAGACATGATATAAATATGGCAAGGAACGCAAAGTAGTTGGCAAGCTGGCCTACTACCTGTTCACTCTTGTAGAGCTTTGCATATTCTTCATCCGAAAATTTGTACGTGAAAGGAAATTTGGGATTTAATGTTTTACAAACTTTTTCAAGGCTTGCCAAAGCGGCTTTTGTTTTACCAGGCTCAGTTCTCACCAGCGCAGCGCCCCACTCAATATTTTCGCCAAGACGTAACACAAGCGGAGTGATTGGCGTGTGTAATGAATTAAAATGAAAATCTTTCAGCACACCAATTATAGTTCCCTTCTTTTGCCAGAATGTAAGCGGCTTGCCGATTGGATCTTTATACCCGATTCTTTTTAATGCAGATTCATTAATGAGATAACCAACAGAATCAGTTGCAAAATCTTTTGAGAAATCTCTTCCACCCGCAAGTTGAAGATGCATCGTTTTTGTAAAATCATAACCTACCGCAGACTGTGTAAACTCAATAACAACGTTCGGGTCTTTTCCATCCCAATCTACACCACTTGTACCGTTGGTTATCTCGGTAGGATTGTCTGTTATGCGTGATACATCTTTTATGCCAGGCATATTTAAAACCTGTTCTTTGAATAATTTGTATTTCGCAGTAAGATCGCCTTCCAAAGGGATATAAAGAAGGTTTTCCCTGTCATAACCAAGGTTCATGGTTTGAATATAATTTACTTGTTTGCTCACTACTATCGTTCCGATGATGAGGATGATGGAGAGCATAAACTGAAAAACAACGAGCCCTTTACGGAACCACAATGCAGTGTTTGAAAATTTTAATGAACCTTTTAATACACGAACAGGTTTGAAAGATGATAAATACAATGCGGGATAACTTCCGGAAACAAAACCTGTTAATAATAACAACCCTGTAATGCTTAACCAGAATGATAGATCGGTAAAAGGAATATGAATTTGTTTGCTGGTAAGCTGGTTAAATGAAGGCAATATAAGTACGACAATGGCAAGTGAAACAACGATTGCTATTGACACTATAAATAACGCTTCGCCGATAAATTGTTTTATTAAAGAAAAACGAAATGCACCAACCACTTTCCTTACACCAATCTCTTTAGCACGCTTTAATGACCGTGCTGTTGTAAGATTCATGAAGTTGATGCAGGCAATCAATAAAATAAAAATGGCAACGATGCTAAACAATTGTACATATTGAATTCTTCCGCCTGACAGGTTTCCGTTTTTATCGAAATTTGAATGCAGGTAAATATCTCCGTATCGCTGAATCCCTAAGCGTATATAATTGTGTGCGGTTTGTTCTTTATTGTAGTTATCTAAAAATCTTGTAATCTTTTTTTCAAAGGCTTTTGCATCAGTACCCTCACGCAACATGATGTATGTTGCAGGCCCGTTATTCGTCCAATCCTTTGCCCAGCTATTACCTTCTAAAAAAGATTGCCAGTTGAGAATATAATCAAATTGTGCAGTGCTGTTTTGAGGAACATCGTCAAAGACGGCAGTTATTTTTAAATCCTTATTATTTTGGTAGCGTATTGTTTTACCGATTGCAAGCGCCGGCGAACCAAAAAATTCGTCAGCCATTTTTTTTGAAATGGCGATATCCAAAGGTGACTTCAGTGCTGTCTCCACATTACCTTCTAACAAAGGATAAGAGAACATTTTAAAAAAATCCTGCCCTGCATGGTTCCCATTCTCTTTTATTATTTTATTATTTGCTTCAAAAGTGCTTAATTCATTCCATGCATAGTTTGTGGCATATTGCACTTCGGGCAATACCCGCTTCATTTCATCAGCCATTATGCCGGGGCCGCCATGAAAAGCATTTACCTGCCCATCGTGAAATTGTTGTTCGTATACACTATACAGCCGAGAACTATTTTTATGAAATGCATCTACTTTATATTCATCGATTACCCACAACATGATAAGCAGGCTGCATGCGAGACCCAGGGCAAGCCCCATAACATTGATAAAAGAGAAAACTTTGTTTTTCCAAAGATTTCTAAAGGCGATTTTGAAATAGTTTTTTATCATAAAAGAAGTTTTAAATTGTACTAAGAAATTTCTTCATTCAACATCTATGTTTTTCTCATTCTGTACGTAAAGACTCAACGGGATTTGCGACCGCAGCTTTTATCGCCTGGAAGCTGATGGTGATAAATGCGATAAATATTGCAATCCCCCCTGCTGTCACAAAAACCATCCAGCCAATATTTATTTTGTAAGCATAATCCTCTAACCATTTATTCATTGCATACCATGCAATGGGTGTCGCGATCACTATAGCTATTAATACAATCTTAATAAAGTCTTTGACCAGCAATTGCATAATACCCGCTACGCTTGCACCCAACACTTTTCTTATCCCAATCTCCCTTGTGCGCACCTGTGCAGTATACGTGGCTAATCCAAGCAAACCGAGGCAGGAAATAAATATGGCAATAGCTGAAAATATGTTGAAGAGCATATCCGTCCGCTCTTCTGACTTGTAAAGTTTATCATAGGCGTCATCCAGAAATGTATAATCAAAAGAGAACCCGGTATTATATTTTTTCCATTGGCTTTCTGCAGCAGCTATTGCTTCGGGAGCATCTTTACCTGTTGTTTTTATGTAAATCCTTCCATGTGCATTTGGACTATAATAAAATATGGCGGGCTGTATCTTTTCCCGCATGGAAGTAAAATGAAAATCCTTCGCTACGCCAATGATCGTTCCACCGGTTTGCCAGAGTCTGAACTTTTTGCCAACCGGATCTTTAATACGTGCGGCTTTAACGGCAGTTTCATTTAATATAAAATGAGCTGAATCACTTACCGAACCTGTAAAACCGCTACCGGCATCCAATTCTATCTTAAAGAATGAAATAAAACTTTTATCAATGCCCCACGGACTCAGCATCATCGTTTCTCCGGTCTGTTTTCCATCCCAGGAATTATTACCAGTTTGTTGCTGGTTATTTATAATGTACGAGCTTGACCATGTAACTCCCGCTACTCCCGGCTGCTGCATAAGGTCAGCTTTTACTGCATCAAAATGTGAAGACATATTGATCATGCTGAATGAGAAAACATTTTCCTTGTCATAACCCTGTTGTTCTGAACGCATATAATGCAACTGCCTGCCAATGACAATAGTGCCAGTAGTTAATATAATTGAAAATGAAAATTGTATTACCACCAACACTCTCCGGAATACGGCATTGCTGATGCGAGCTGAAATCTTGCCTCTTAATGCTTTTATCGGCTCAAATGAAGAAAGCAATATCGCAGGATAGACACTTGAAATAACCAGTGTGCCTGTTATAGTAAACAAGACAACTTCCCAAATATGATAATCTGAAAAATTTGATACAAGCTCTTTTCCGGATATTTCATTGAAGAAAGGAATTAAAAAATAAACCAGTGCCAGGGCGAATACAGCTGAAAAGAGGAACAGCAACGTAGTTTCAACAATGAACTGCATAAACAATTGTATCCTTGCCGCTCCAACAATTTTGCGCAGGCTTACTTCTTTTGCCCGGAGCATAGAACGTGCAGTAGAAAGATTTATATAGTTTATGCATGCAATAGTTAAAATTAGAATAGCAATAATCATAAACATGCGAACGGTTCCTATGCCACCATCGCTGCCGTCAGCGCTGTATAAATGCATTTTTTCAAGTGGTAGCCACACATAACCAATGTCTGTATCATCCGGTTTGATGGCTAAATGCAGGTCGCGAAGTTTTTTTGCAAAACCGGAAAAAGAAAAGCCCGGTTGCAACAACAAATAGGTATCATAGTTAAACTGGTTAAAATCATTTTCAAGATTTTTTCCGTCGGCATTATTGCCGTACATTTTATGAGCGAGTAAACTCATAGGAAAAAACAAATCACCCTGTATACTTGAATTTTTAGGAAAGTCTTTTACCACACCTGTCACTTTAAAATTTATACTGTCATCGGCTGTGATAACTTTTCCAATAGCATTATCATTACCGAAATATCTTTTGGCGGTGCTTTCGGATAATACAGTTGAATTATTGTCGGGGAAGGGATTCGAAGCGTTTGCCTTTATAAGATTAAAATCAAAAACAGAAAACAAAGAAGGGTCAGCAAAAAATGTTTGTTGTTCATTAAAAACTTTATCGCCGTTCCGGAACAAACCATAATAACCGTTATAGGCTATACGAACAAAATCTTTTACCCCGGGAATCTCCTTCTTTGCAAGATAACCGATCGGTGCAGCGGTAACCGTCCATAATTGCCGGTTGCTGCCGGTTGCCACCATATTCTCCAGCCTGTAGATGTTGGGAGCTTTTTTATGAAAACTATCAAAGCTAAATTCGTCCTGCACCCACAATAATATTAATAACCCAACAGTAAGTCCCATCATCAGCCCGGAAATATTAATGACTGAATAAAATTTATTCCTCATTAGAGTTCGCCAGGCCGTTTTAAAATAATTTTTTATCATGGTTGTACTTTTACTCGGTTCTTAAACTCTTCACCGGGTTTGCAACCGCAGCTTTTATTGCCTGGAAGCTTACCGTTATTAATGCGATGATTACAGAAGCGAGTCCGCCAATTAAAAACATCCACCAATTCAATTCAATTCTGAAAACAAAATTTTGTAACCATTTATGCATAAAATACCATGCAACAGGCGTTGCAATTACAAAGGCAATTGAAATAAGTATGATGAACTCTTTTGAAAATAGATAAACGATATTTGAAGCAGTCGCCCCAAGTATCTTGCGGATGCCAACCTCTTTAATTCTCTGCGCTGCCATAAAAGAGGCAAGACCATACAACCCAAGACAGCTAAGGAATATAGCAATCGCTGCAAAAACCTGGTACAACCGCGACAGCTGATTTTCTTCTTTATAAAAACTATTGATCTTGGCATCAAGGAACTGGTAATCGAACACAAAATCAGGGTAGGTTGCGTTCCATATTTTTTCTATAGACTGCATTGTGTTTGGCAGATTTGTTCCGGATAATTTTATGCCCGCCTGGTTGTACTGCCTGTTATTTGTGGTTATAAGCAGTGGAGCAAGGTCTCTGCGAAAAGAGCGGTCGTTGAAATCTTTTAATACGCCAACAACAGGTCCCTTCATTTGATCGCCCCAAATAGTTATTTCTTTGTTGAGTATTTCTTCAGGATTTTTTAATCCTAAGCTTTTTACAATAGATTCATTTACCAAAAACTCCCTGGCTGTATCAGATGGCTGCAAATTTCTTCCTGCTATAAGCGGAAGCTTATAGGCGGATATATAGCCATTATCTGCAAACTTGGTTATCGCATAAAAGTCAGTTTCTTTGGCAGCGTGGTTATACCTGAAATTGCTCCACATATCATCATCATCTTCAACAGGTGTATTTGAACTAAAACTAACTGTTTGTATTCCATTGAGAGATAACAATTGTTTCTTTAAATAATCCAGTTTACTAAGGCCGGCACTATCTGCAGGAAACGGAACATTTACAATTGCGTTTTTATCAAAACCCAGGGGCTGATTAACGAAATAATTCATTTGTTTCACAATAGTCAAGGTGCCTATGATCAATGCCTGGGCAACAATAAATTGAAACACCACTAAACCTCTTCGCAACGAAATTCCTTTAGTGCTTTTTGCGGATAGTTTACTCTGCAAAGCGCTGATAGGATTAAATCCTGAAAGCACTATTGATGGATAGAAGCCCGCTAATGCGATTACAACAATAATTGTAATTAGCAGGAATAAAAGAAGCGAAACATTAGTAAACAGATTAAAGGGAAGTTCCAGCCCGAGCAAATTTTTTACATAAGGCAATGTGAGCACTGTAATGGCAACAGCAAGAATAACAGAAACAATTACAATCAAAAATGTTTCTGTAAGAAATTGGATTTTTAATTGCCATTTATTGCCGCCCAGAACTTTTCTAACTCCAACTTCTTTTGCACGGTTCACTGCCTGGGCAGTTGACAGATTGATAAAGTTTACACACGCAATCAATAATATGAATGCAGCAATTAGCCATAACACATTAATCAATTCATGACTAATAGTTTTATTACTGTAATCCCCCGCCTGTGTGTCGTAGTGCACAGCACTTAACGGCTGTATTATATGGCTGTCTTTATTTTCAGGCGATTCTACTTTTTTAGAGAACGCCCTCAATTGTGTATTGAAATTATTGGCAGAAATATTGGGTGGCAGCAAAATATAGCAACCAAAACTTCCGGAAGTTCCATCCCAGTCGGTAGATTTTGCAAGGTAACTTCCAGTAAAGCCGGTGCCATATGCAACAACAACTTTTAACTGGAAGTCAGTGTTTGCCGGTATGGTGTTAAGAATCCCTGAAATCTTTAACACATCAGTGCTGTAAGATTTCAGCTTTATTGTTTTACCCATCGCTGTTTTCCAATCGCCAAAATATTTTTCTGCAATCTCCTTTGTCACTAAAACATTGTTAGGATCTTTCAATGATTCATACGAGCCGGCAAGTAATGGAAAATCAAATATTTTAAAAAATGAAGGTTCGGTAAAAAAAACGCCTTTATCTTCTTTGAATTTTTTAACAACTGTTCCATTTTCATCAAGCACAAGCAATTGATTATCGTGGTCAGCATAAATTGGAGCAACTTCCTGTATTTTCGAAAACTCTGTTTTCAAACCCTTTGGCATAGGATAAGGCACGCCGTGGCCGTAAAATATATTAGCTTCATCAGCATGATGATATTCTGTTAGTACACGATATATTCGAGCCTTCTTTTTATGAAAATTATCGAAGCTGGTTTGAAATTGAATTATGACAAATATTACTATACAAACAGCCATGCCAATTGCCAGACCGGATATGTTTATAAATGTGAAGCTTTTGTTCCGGCTTAAATTTCTCCATGCAGTTTTAAAATAATTTTTTAGCACGTTTTATAATTTAGAGTTATGAATTCATTCAACATTATCATTAACATTCAGCATTTCTTATTCCGTTCTCAAACTCTTCACAGGGTTTGCAATGGCTGCTTTAATAACCTCCCTGCTTACCACTGCCAGCGTAATTAAGAGAACACACAAAACGGGTACTAAAAACATCCACCAGCTTAACCGGGCATGATATGCATAATTAGCCAGCCATTTATTCATTGCCAGGCCCGCTAACGGCAAGGCAATAATGAGCGCCCACAACACGAGTTTCAAAAAATCTTTCGTTAGCAGCGAAAGCAGTTGGCTTACAGATGCTCCTAAAACCTTGCGGATGCCGATTTCTTTTGTGCGCTGAACAGCGATCAGTGCAACCAGTCCATACAAACCCATGCAGGAAATAATTATAGCCAATATGGTAAAGTCTTTGAATAAAGACATCGTTATTTCGTCTTGCCGGTATTGATTGCTTACGATTTCATCAAAGAATGCATAGTCGAAAGTGGTGGCAGGAAAATTTTTTTTGTAAAGCGCTTTTACGATGGGTAAATCCGCCGGTTTAATTTTTACAGTTATTGTGTTTGCAGGAGACGTATTGTAAATAAGTACGAGAGGTTCTATTAAATTGTGCAGGGATTTATAGTAGAAGTTTTTTACTACGCCTATTACTTTGCCCTTATGTCCAAATCCTTGTATGGATTTGCCAATACCCGACTGCCAGCCCATCTTTTTTACAAAAGCTTCGTTCACGAGAAAACCTTCATTTTTATCCGTGCCAAAGCTGTCAGATAAATTCCTTCCTTCGAGCAGGTGAATTTGAAAAACCGGCAAGAACCGGGAATCAATAAAATAATAATTGCAGAGAAACTCACGTTTCTTACCTTCTTTCTCAGCGAAAGTAGTAGCTAAAGAAAGCCCATCCTGTGTCATGCCATTCCCTACTGTAAAACCCTGGATTGCCGGTTGCCGGCGTAATTCATCCTGAAAAGACCTGTTTAAGGTTTGTAAAGCGGAGTCCCGCGGCGGATAAATATTGAGCAACTGCGCTTTGTTAAAACCAAGGTCTTTGTGCCTGATGAAATTTATCTGAGTGTAAATAACCGTGGTGCTCATCATTAGCGCTGCGGCTATGGCAAACTGTGTAATCGTAACAGACTTACGCAGGAAAACGCCTTTAACACTATGTCGCCAACTGCCTTTCAATACTGTAACAGGGTTGAAGCCAGAGAGTACAAATGCCGGATATAAGCCTGCCAGCACTAATGTCGCTAAAAATATCACTGCAATAAAAAACGGATTTTGCCCCCAGTCTATGGCGAGCTTTGTTTCTAATAGTTTATTAAAGAAAGGAAGGGCGATTTGAGCCAATACAACGGCCAGTAACCAGGCAATGGCGACAACGAGAAAAGATTCGAATAAAAATTGCCGGATCAATTGAAACCGCCTTGCGCCGCTTACTTTCCTGATGCCTACTTCCCTGGCACGCTCAGATGATTTTGCAGTGGAGAGGTTGATATAATTCAGCAAAGCTATGATCAATATAAAAACCGCAAGTATCGAAAACACATAACTGAATTGTTTATTTCCTTTGGGAGTGTCCTCAAGTTTCCCCTGGCTGAAATGTACCGCCGTCATCGGCTCCAGCTCAAAATGAGCTTTATAATTATTAGCTCCCTGTGCATTGAATTCGGGCTGAACGTATTTTGCACTCAGCGCATCGAGTTTATGTTCAAACTTTACCAGGTCAGGCATTTCATTAAATAAGATAAAAGTGTACACCGAAAAATCATCTGTCCAACTCGTTACTTTTGAAAATTCAGCAGATAGCAAAGCATCTATGTGTATATCTGAATTAGATGGCCGATCCTTCACAACACCTGTAACCTGTAAAGTCTCTCCGTTGCAAACCATTATTTTTCCCACTGCGGGTTTATTTCCAAAATATTTTTTAGCAATGGTTTGAGTAATAACGATTGTATGCGGATTTTGCAATGCATCCTTTGCTGCACCTTCAATAAAATCAAAATCGAAAATCGAGAAAATGCTTTGGTCTGCTTTATAAAATGCATCTTCCCGCGAAACCTCATTATTTAATTTTATTGTCTTGGGAGCAGCTTCCAATCTAACCGTCGATTCGATTTCAGGGTACTCACGCTTTAAGGCGTCTGCAAGAGGTGCCGGCGTAGTTGCCATCGATAATACATCAGACTCAGGAGCATGAATAGCAGTAGTTATCCTTGCAATACGGTCGGCATTAGTATTATATTGATCAAAAGTTAATTCATTGTGCACATACAGAAAAATGATTATGCAAGCTGTAATGCCTGTCGCGAGCCCTGCAATATTGATGAATGAGCAGCTTTTATTCTGCAACAGGTTGCGCCAGGCGATTTTAAAATAATTTTTCAGCATAACTATATCTTTACTCCGTCCTCAAACTCTCCACCGGGTTTGCAATGGCTGCTTTTATTGCCTGGAAGCTTACCGTGAGCAACGTAATAAATAGTGCTCCTGCACCGGCAACCCCAAATACCCACCAGGTAATGTTAGTCCGGTATTCATATTTTTGTAACCAATGATCCATAAAGTAATAAGCTATCGGCGAAGCAATGACAAATGCAAGAACAACAAGCATTACAAATTCCTTCGAGAGTAATCCCCAAAGGTTAATAACAGAAGCTCCTAATATTTTTCTCACGCCGATTTCCTTGATCCGTTGTGCTGCGACAAATGATGCCAAACCGAAAATGCCGAGACATGAAATGAAAATGGCGAGTATCGCAAATACCGTTGACAAAGTGCCGATGCGTTGTTCGGCAGCAAACTTTCTTCCGTACTCGTCATCAACAAATTTGTAATCAAAAAGGCCATCGGGATTAAGTTTTTTGAAAACAGGTTCGATGCGACTGATTGCCTCAGCAGGACTTAATTTGGGGTTCAGCCTGATGGTGATAACCGGTCCAATTTGGGGAATCATGAAATATATACTCTGCTGAACAGGCTTGAAAGGAGAATCGGTGATCATATCTTTAATTACCCCGACCACCCTCAACTTATTATTATTAAATGTTATTGTTTTACCAACGGGGTCGGCTAAACGCATATACTTTACCGCGGCCTCATTTAAAATCACCGCATTGCTATCTGTTCCAAAACTCCTTGAGAAATCACGCCCGCTTACAAATTGCCATCCGACCGTTTTTCCAAAATCATAACTTACAGCCGAAAGCACAAAAGCCATTTTGGCCAGTTTAGGATCTTTGCCGTCCCATTCAATTCTGTCATCAAAATAATTATTTTCTGTAGTGGCGCTCGAGGACTCAGCGATTTCAATTGCTCCGCCAGAGGCAAGCACCTCCTTACGCAGAACATCATTTTTTCCGTTCAGTTCCGCAGTATTCATATTGAACCGGATCAATCCATTTCTATCATAACCAATGGGCCGGTTTTGTGCATACTGAATCTGTCTATATATCACAATGGTACCGATGATTAAGATAATTGAAACAGTAAACTGAATTGCCACCATTACCCGGCGGGGTATAGCCGCCGATTTACCTGCACGAAAACTGCCTTTCAATACTTTCACCGGGCTGAAAGAAGAAAGATACAATGCAGGATAACTTCCCGAAACAAATGCTGTGATTGTGATGAAAAGGATTGAAATAATCCAAAATACAGGATTATTAAAAGGAAAGCTTATTTTTTTATCCGCTATTTCATTGAACCAATTTAAACTCAGAAATGCTATTCCTATACTTATTATAAAAGCAATGGACACAATTAAAAAAGATTCACTGAGAAATTGCCTAGTAAGCTGGCTTCTTAATGAACCTATCGTTTTACGAATGCCAACTTCTTTTGCTCTTTTCTCAGACCGGGCGGTACTGAGGTTCATAAAATTTATGCAGGCCAGCAGCAACACAAATATGCCAATCATACCAAACAGCCACACCAGTTGAATTTGCCCACCCGCCTGCACACCATTTTTCCACTCAGAACGCAGATGCCAATCCTTCATCGGATGTAAGAACAGAGCAACATTATCGCCTGCAGTTTTTGGCCGGCCGCTTTTTATCCGGTTCCAATAAACTTCTTTGATGGCGCCAGATATCTTTTTCATTGAAATACCACGATTCACCTGTGCAAAAACCAGGAAGGAACTATTCTCCCAGTTATTAAGGTTGTTTTTCACGTTATCATTGATGTTTACCAGCAAACTAAACGGGCAGAAAAACGCCACATTTTGAAATCTTGAGTTAGACGGAAAATCTTCGAATACACCTGCAACTTTTACAGGTATCGTGTTACTTAGTTTTAAGACTTTTCCCGTGGGATCTGAATCACCAAAAAGAGCAGCAGCAAGAGATTTATTTAAGAGAATGGTATTAGGGTCATTAAAACCTGATCCTGATCCTTCGAACATTTTAAAAGTAAAGATTTTGAGAAAACCCGGTTCAACATACATACCCAGTCGTGAAAATTGCTTGTCATCAAAACCAACCATTTGTTCATTGCTTTCCGATGCCAGCGCTACTTGTTTGAAATAATTATCATAATTCGTTCTTAACTCTTCTGCCAGGGGAATAGGAAAATGATTATTATTATCTGACACGAAAGCTTCACCGTTTACAGTTTCGTTTCTCGCAAGCTGTGCGATGCTGTCATAGTTTTTATTATATCTGTCAAACGACAATTCATCCCATATCCATAAACCGATCAACATAGCTACAGCCATACCAACAGCAAGACCGCCTATATTGATAAATGAGGTACTCTTGTTCCTGGCAAGATTTCGCCAGGCAGTTTTAAAATAATTTTTAAACATAAAAGTTGATTTATTGATGTTTAATTTGCCTTTTCACGATTGACAATTCACCATTCACTTTTTTCATTCTGTTCTCAAACTCTTCACCGGGTTTGCAATAGCTGCTTTTATTGCCTGGAAGCTTACCGTAAATAATGCAATAAAAATGGCAACGATGCCTGCAACAAAAAATATCCACCAGCTTATGGTAATCCTGTATTGAAAACCTTGCAGCCAATCATTCATCATCCACCATGCAACAGGAAATGCAGCTATGCACGAAATCAATACGAGTTTTAAAAAATCTTTAGAGAGTAAAGCAGCAATGCCTGAAACGCTTGCGCCCAGTACTTTTCGCACACCTATCTCTTTTGTCCTGCGGTCCGCTGTGTATGCTGCAAGACCAAACAAACCCAAACATGAAATAAGGATGGCCAGCGCAGCAAACACACGTGATAATTTGCTAATAAGCATTTCGCTTAAAAACATTTGATTGAACTGATCATCGACAAATTTGTATTCGAACGGATATGCGGCATTATCTTTTTTCATCACAGCGGCTATTTTTGCCAATGCATTTTCAGCATCGCCTTGCGGCGTTATTCTTACATACAATAAACTTGCTGCCTGTGGTATATTGTAAAAAATTACAGGGGCGGATTGGCCATACATATCGCCGTACACATAATCTTTTATTACACCGGTAACACGCATTTCAAAACTTCCCTTATCAGTTTGTCGTTGCATGGTTTTTCCAATTGCATTTCCTTTGCCGAGCAATTTTTCCATGGATTCGGTCACAATAACATTCATAGGCTGTGTTGAATCTTTCGGCATGTGATTGTCGCCAAACTCAACTTCATCGGTAGGTTGAAAATCCCGGCCTTCAATAATATGCATCCCGGTGGTTGACATAAATTCCCGGCTCACCAGTCTTTGAGAAATAACAATATTGCTGTTGGGATCTTTGCCCTGCCAGTAAATGCTGGTGGTGTTATTTCCTCCGCCAATAGTCGTATGGTCTGCTAATGCTGCATTCTTCACAAAGCCGGTGTTAATAAGGTCTTGCTTAATAGCGGGGAAATCTTTTACGATATCACCTTGCGCATCTATTTGCATTAAATTGTCTTTATTATAACCAAGGTTCCTGCTTTTTACATGTTGTATCTGCTGATAAATAATGATAGTACTAATGATCAGGATTATTGAAACGGCAAACTGGATTACCACTAAACCTTTTCTTACTATGGCTGCACTTCCCGTTTTCAGTTTTATTCCCTTTAAAACAAATACCGGGTTAAAAGATGATAAATACAGGGAAGGATAACTTCCGGCAACAAGGCCGCAGATGAATGTTAGCAACAACAACGTGACAAAATGATTTGGATTTGTTAATCCTAAAGAGAGATTTTTTTGTACCAACGAATTAAATGCAGGCAACAACAACGATGTAAGAATAACTGCAACGACTGTCGCAAGCAAAGACATTAATATTGCTTCACCAATGAACTGGATAACCAGCCTTTTCTTTCCGGAACCCAATACTTTTCTCACACCAATTTCTTTCGAACGCTTCTCACTGCCTGCCGTAGCCAGGTTCATAAAATTGATACATGCAATAAATAAAATGATCCATGCGATAATGCCAAACAAACGCACATATAATATTCTTCCGCTACCGGTTAGTTTTCCATTATCAAAATCATCACGCAAATGCCAGTCATTCATACTAAATAAAAACACGTGCACAGATGATTTATCAGCTTCAATTTTCTGAGTGGTAAAATCGTAAAAAGGATTTAGTAATCGCCGGTTAATGGCTGCTGCATCAACACCCGGCTTTAATTCAATATAAGTGGTAAGGCCAAAATTAAACCACGTTGCTGCCCTTGGGTTGGCATCGTACCAGACTTTAAAAGGTGCCAGCCATTCAAATTGGAGGGTTGAATTTTCCGGCAGGTCTTTCAAAACTCCGCTAACTACATAATCCTGTTTGTTATCCATACGCACCGTTTTGCCGATCACCGCTTTTTCATCGCCAAAAAATTTCCTTGCTGTTTTTTCTGTAATGACAAGAGAATGCAATTGCGAAAAGGCGCTGCCTGGATTCCCCTGAACAAATGGTAATGTAAACATGCTAAAAAAAGAAGGCTCAACATATTCACCTGAAGCGTTCACCGATTTATTTCCAATCGTAAATAAAAATGAAGTCCCCCCCTCCGTGGTACGGCAGGTGTTTGCAATACCCGGTATTGTAGACTGCATCGCAGGCGCCATCGGGCCGGCTGTTGAAGAATGAGTAAAGACACCGTCATCAACATCAGCGTTTGTTTTTACAAGATAGATGCGGTCTTTCTTCACGTTATCACTATCAAAATTTACTTCATCTTCTACCCATAAAAAGATTAATCCTGCACAGGCAATTCCTATCGCCAGTCCAAAAATATTCAGAGAGCTGTAACCTTTATTTTTCCAAAGGCTACGTATCGTGTTTTTAAAAAAAATTCTAAACATAATCGTGGATATAATAAGTATCTAATTTTTATTTTTCTAAAAACACTATCTGCCGGGCACCTCGATTTTTTTAAAGCGGTTCCGGCTCTTAAACCACTTTCAATCGACTCTTTATTCGCTTCTCAAACTTTTCACCGGATTTACGATTGCAGCTTTTATTGCCTGGAGGCTTACTGTTATTAATGCAATAAAAATGGCAATGCAGCCTGCCAGTGCAAACATCCACCAACTGATTTCTACTCTATATGTAAATGATTGTAACCATTTGCTCATTGCCCACCACGCAACAGGGGTGGCCATTGCAATGGCAATGAATACCAGCTTCAAAAAATCTTTTGAAAGTAACTGCACTATGCCCGGTACACTCGCGCCTAATACCTTGCGCACACCAATTTCTTTTTTTCTTTGCTCAGCGCTGAATGATACGAGACCAAATAAACCCAGGCAGGAAATAAAAATTGCCATAACGGTAAAAAGGTCGATTATCTGCGAAAGTGTTATCTCGGCTGAATATTGTTTTTGCACTTCATCATCAAGAAAAGCATATTCAAAGGGAACACCTGAAATATCTTTATGCCAAATGGCTTCAATCTTTGATAAAAGCGATGGATAATTTTTGCTGTCGACTGAAACAGTGATGTGTGAAATATCTCCATTATTAGGATTATACCGGAGCATAAACGGCTTTACATCATTGTGCAGAGAGTTGTAGTTAAAATCTTTCATTACACCTGCTATCTCAACATAAGTTTCCGGGTCTGAACCATACTTTGAATACAGTCTTGTGCCCTGTGCTTCTTCAGGTTTTAATCCAAGGCGCTTCAATAATGTTTGATTCACTAATACTTTACCAGAATCATACAAATGAAAATCTCTTCCGCTGATAATTTTTATGCCATTGGTTTTTGCGAAATTTTCATCTGACGTGATCACTTGTGCATCTGTTGCGTTGGCTGCATTGCTGCCTGCCAGGTAAACGCCAAAATCGTTGTATACAAATTGGCTCAGATAAACATTCGACTGGCTCACTTCGTTTACTTCTGCCAGTTGCCGCAGGTCGCCTGCGAATGAAGTCATTTTGCTTCTTGTATCATCTGTATAAAAGTTGAAAACGAGTTTTTGATTTTTGTTAAAGCCGAGGTCTTTGTTCTGTATATAATTAAGCTGGCTATAAATAACAGTGATTCCGGCAATAAGAACTACTGATAATACAAACTGAAAAACAACAAGTGACTTTCGTATGCCCGTAGCTGAAATATGATTTGTATAATTTCCTTTAATAACTTTTATTGCATTGAACGCGGATAAATATAGTGCAGGATAACTTCCGGCCACAACCCCGGTTACAAATATTATTCCTGCAAGCAATAACCAAATCCCGTAATTGCTGAACATTGACAAATGAATATCTGCCTGTGTAAACTGATTAAGATATGGCAATGCAAAGATCAAAAGTGGCAGCGCAATCAATACCCCCATTAACGAAAGCAAAAAAGATTCACTCATAAACTGTTTTATAAGATCTTTTCTTTCTGCACCAATTACTTTTCTTACACCCACTTCCCTTGCTCTTTGTGAAGCCCTTGCTGTAGAGAGGTTCATAAAATTGATACATGCAATCACCTGTATCAGCACTGCAATCAGTAATAAAATATTCAGAAAAGAAGGATCAACTGTTTTTGTCATTTCAACTTCATAACCTGTTGTGGTATGAATGGAGCCGACCGGCTGCAGGTGCAAACGCTTTTCCATTCCCAGTTGTTTCAATTGCCCGGCGCCATATTTATTTAAGAATGCAGGTAACTTTTTTTCTAATGCCGCGACATCTGCATTGGGTTTTAATTTCACAAATGAGTTGGTAAAATTGTTGCCTGCCCACATATCATTTTGCCGTACATATTCTCCAATTCCGCCACTGTTCATGGTGATAAACATATTTGCCCGGATATTGGATTTACCGAAACTTTCATCAACCACGGCGGTTACTTTAAAATCATGCTTGCCATTATCATCATCAATTGTAATGACTTTCCCCACCGGGTCCACTTTGCCGAAAAGTTTGTCTGCAGTAGGTTTCAGCAACACAACAGAATAGGGTTCCGATAAAACATTTTTTGCATTGCCATTCGTAAAATGATAAGTAAATATGTCAAAAAAAGTTGAATCAACATACGCAGGGCTCGTTTCGTAAATGGATTTTTCTTTATAGGTAAGTAAATGTTTGCTCGCGCTAAAAGAGCCAATTACTCTTACATAATTTTCCACTTCAGGAAAATCTCTTTGCATGGCAGGGGCAATTGGTGGCGAACAGGTAGAATTATTATGTACATCTCCGGGCAAACTTAACCATGTCGTTACACGGTAAATATCCTGTGCATTCTTCTCATGCTTATCATAACTATACTGATCCTTTACATAAAGCACGATGTATAAACAACAAAGTGTGCCAATGGAAAGGCCAACAATATTTATGATACTAAAAGATTTATTTTTTAAAAGAAATCTCCAGGCGGTTTTAAAATAATTTTCAAGCATGTGATTGATTTGCGCTAATAAACACCAACTAATAGCTGTTAATTAATAAATCATTCTGTTCTCAAACTCTTCACAGGGTTGGCAACCGCTGCTTTTATTGTCTGGATGCTAATGGTAATTAAAGTAATAGTAATAATCGCTGCCGCAGTAATTATGAAGACTATTGCGTCTAACCGTATTCGATATGCAAAGCTTTGTAACCATTGGTTGGCCGCCCACCATGAGAAAGGAATCGCAATCAGAAGCGAAACCACGACCAACTTAAGAAAATCAGCCGAAAGCATAGCAGCAATATTGCTGATGGAAGCGCCAACAACTTTTCTTATACCGATTTCCTTTTGCCTCTTTTGTGCGGTGAAAGCTGCCAGGCCAAATAAGCCAAGACATGAAATTAAAATAGCAATGCCCGCAAAATATTTCGATAACGCTGATACACGTTCCTCTGATGCATACAACGCATTATAGTCGTCATCAAGAAATGCATAACTGAAATCGAGTCCTGCATTATATTTTTTATACAAAGCTTTTATGCCCGCTATCGCTTGCTGCTCTTTTCCGGATTGTATCTTAACAACCGTAATTGGATTTATTGGTGAATATGTAAAAAACGCCGGCCCAATCTTTTTATACAACGACTGAAAATGATAATCTTTTACGATACCGACAATCTGTTTCTTCTCACCCCACATGGAAACTGTTTTACCAATTGGGTTTTTTAAGCCCATCGCTTTAATCGCAGCCTGGTTGAATATTACACTTGAGCTATCGGCAAAATCTTTGGCGAAAGGCCTGCCTTCGGCCATCTGCAAACCCATGGTTTCAAAAAAATCATTACCAACACTATTGCCGTAGTATTCAATTCCCAGGTTCGGATCCTTTCCTTCCCAGCTAATGCCACCTCCTGCATGAGAATAACTGCCCATTAAATTGCCATCTATGTCCGAAGCATTGACAACACCCGGAATATTTTTTACCTCAGCAATAAAAGATGAGAGGTTTTCGGGAAGCTTACCATCGTTTGCAAAACGAATGACATTATCTTTATTATAACCAAGGTTAGTAGTCTGAATCAATTTCATTTGCTTATAAACCACCAGCACTGAAACAATCAATATAACAGAAACGGAAAACTGGAAAACCACAAGACCCCTGCGTATCCATGATTCTCCCAAAGAAGTATTCAGCTTACCGGTTAATATAGATACCGGTTTAAACCGTGACAGGTACACTGCAGGATAACTGCCCGCGACGATGCCGGTAACAAACGTGATAAGGATTACAGACAAAACCGAAGCGGCGTTCAATTGAAAACTTATTTCTTTTCCGGTAATTTCTTTAAATGCCGGAAGCAATAAAATAACAAGTACTAAAGCAATCATCAAAGAAAAAAATGCCATCACCATTGACTCGCCCATGTATTGAAAGATCAATGAACCCCTGCTTGCGCCAATAACTTTTTTTATACCCACTTCTTTCATACGTCGGGATGCTTTCGCCGTTGATAAGTTCATGAAGTTGATACACGCAATGATCAAAATAAAAATCGCAATAATGGAAAACAGTCTTACATATTCTATTCTGCCACCGGATTGTGCTCCATTAACAAAGTTGTTATACAAATACCGGTCTGAATATTTTTGAATGAACAAATCCCCTTCCCACTTCGCCATCTCTTTATCAGCATAAAGTGATTTGATTTTTGCTTTGCTGAAATCTTTTATTTTATTATTAAATGCATTGGCGTTAGTTCCCGGCTTCAACACTACGTAGGTAGAAACCATATTGCTTCCCCAAAAAGTTACATCACCCATTCCGCCTGCATTTTTTTGCGCATACAAATCAAAGGGGAACAATACATCAAATTGATCCGTGGCATTGGAAGGCGGAGCTTTAAAAACACCGGTAATTTTATATACATTGCTGAAATCGACATCATCGTCCTTAAAATTCCAGTTAACCGTTTTACCAATTACATCTGTTGTATTAAATAATTTTAAAGCTGTCTCATCTGATAGAAGAATATTTGAAATATCAGACAGCGAATTATTTTTATCTCCCCCGATAAGCTTATATGAAAATACTTTAAAAAAGCCCTTACCTGCAAATTCAATCCTCGCTTTTATTTGTTTATCTCCAAAAGAAAGAATACCAGGCTCACGTTGATTTTTCACGCAAGTTGCAAACTCAACTTCAGGCAGCCCTTTAGCCATTGATTGCGCCAGCAGGCCTTGTGTAGTTTCACCAACACGTATTGCACCTTTACCGTCTTTATTTTTCTTTAAGACCTGGTAAAGCCGGCCATCGTTTTTATTAAATTTGTCAATACTTAATTCGTCGTTTACCCATAGATAAATAAGTAACACGCACGCCAGGCCGGTTGATAAACCGATAAGATTAAGAAAACTAAATTGCTTGTCTTTAATCAGATTGCGCCATGCTAGTTTGAAATAATTTTTTATCATAGCTGTAGATTTATTCAGTTCGCAATGATCTTCACCGGGTTCGCAATGGCTGCCTTTATTGCCTGGAAGCTTACCGTTATCAATGCAATTAAAATTGCTGCAAGACCTGCGACAACAAATACCCACCACCCTATATCGATCCTGTATGCAAAACTTTGTAACCATTTATTCATTACCCACCACGCCACAGGAAATGCAATGAGTGATGCAATTAATACTAGCTTTGCAAAATCTTTTGAAAGCATGGCTACAATGCCACTTACACTTGCACCCAATACTTTGCGAACACCAATCTCTTTAGTGCGTTGTTCCGCCGCATAAGTTACCAAACCAAACAAACCAAGACATCCAATAAAAATTGCGAATACGGCAAACGTTATAAACAACTTGCCTGTGCGTTGTTCTGCTTCATATATATTATTAAAGTCAGCATCCATAAACGAATAGCTGAATGGCTGGCCGGGCACCATGGATTTCCATTTGCTTTGAACGCTGTTGATTATACCGGCGATATTTTTTGTATTTACACGCAAAGCAATGCTGCCGCGGTTATCACCCAACTGAATAAGAAGCGGACCAACATTTTGATGCATCGAACTGAAATTGAAATCTTTTACCACACCGATTACATGATATCCAAGCGGCTTCATATTACCGCCGGGACTAAAGTCAGGACGATACAGTGTTTCTGTTAAAGGGATCTTTAAAACCAAGCACTTTTACAGCAGCTTCGTTAAGTATTATTCCCGTTGAATCTGAGGGAAAATCTTTTGAAAAGTTCCTGCCCTTTTCCATCTCCATACCAAGGGTTGGGATATAACTTTCATCAACGTAGAAATTGGTTAATACAACAGCTTTTGTTGCATCCAGGCTTGCATCACGAAACCAGCCTTCATTGTCGTAGTTGGTGCCGGTAGGAAGATCGCCACTTACAGTCGCCTGGGTTACCCCGGGAATATTTAATAATTCATTCCTGAACGTTTTTACCTGGTCATTCAGATTATAAGCATTATGTACAACCATTACCTGGTCGCGGTTGTAACCTATTTTACGGCTGCGTAAATAATCGAGTTGGCTATAAATAACGAGTGTTCCTATAATAAGTATAATAGAAATGCTGAATTGAAATACCACAAGGCCACTACGCAACCAGCTACCTTTAAACCCTTTTGCAATCTTTCCCTTCAATACCTGTATGGGTTGAAATGATGATAAATAAAATGCGGGGTAACTGCCGGCAATAATTCCTACAACAAACACCAATACAATCATTACCGGCAACAGCCATGTAGAAAATAGTTTGCTTAGCTGCATCGCTTTCCCTGCCAGTTCATTAAACAAGGGAATCAATATTGCTGCAAGCAAAATGGCAATCACTAAGGAAAAGAAACTTAATAAAACAGATTCAGTTAAAAACTGGGTGACAAGATGGGAACGCAGTGAACCCGCTACTTTTCTTATTCCCACTTCTTTTGCACGGTTAGCAGAATGTGCCGTAGAAAGGTTCATAAAGTTTACACAGGCTATTAATAAAATGAATATCGCAATAATTGAAAAAATGTACACATAAGTAACATTTCCGTTAGCCTCTATTTCATAAGATTTATCAGAATGCAAATGAATATCTGTGAGCGGCATCAAATGATAAATAAAATGATTTCCTTTTTTTTCCAAATCGGTTAACGAAGAATTAAGCTGGCTCATCAGGTCTTTTGCCAAATAATTATTGATAGTTGCATTTACATAGCCTTGCATGGTTGCCCTTTTCACACCGGGCTTCACCAGGATATAACTATGTGCATTATTGCTAAGCCAGTCATTATTGCCATGTCCCTTTGGACGAATGAAACTAAAATGAAAATGGGATTGCTTTGGCATATCCTTTATTACCCCGGTTATTTTACAATTCGTTGAATTATCTACATATAAAGTTTTACCTATGACATCTGTAGTATTGAAATATTTTTTTGCAGTTGTTGCATCTATTACAATTGAATTGGGCTCATTCAATGCGGTCGAGGGATTGCCTTCAATCATCGGCACCGTAAACACTTTGAAAAAAGTAGAATCTGCAAAAGCGGCATGATGATCTTGCACATTTTGATTGTCTTTCTTTACCAGTATATCGCCCTGGTAATTTATTCTTACCATTTGCTCTACCACGGGATAATCCCCCACAAGTGCCGGTGCCAGCGGATCGGGACATACAGCAAATATGGCCTGCGTGTTATTAAAATATATATCCGCATCTAAGCGATAAATACGGTCAGCATTTGCATTGTATTTATCATAGCTCAATTCATCAACCACATACAAAACAATTAATAAACAGACGGCAAGACCCGTTGCCAGGCCAATGATATTGATCGCAGAAAAGACTTTGTTTTTCCAAAGACTGCGTAATGCGATTTTTAAATAGTTTTTTATCATGACAATATTTTTATTCCGTCCTCAAATTCTTCACAGGATTTGCAACTGCTGCTCTTATTGCCTGGAAGCTTACCGTGATCATTGCTACTAATAAAACAATACCTATTGCGGCAATAAAAATCCACCACTCGATTTTTATTCTGTAAGCAAAATCCTGTAGCCAGCCATTCATAAAATACCATGCTATGGGTGAAGCAATTAATGCCGCGATAAAAACAAGCTTTACAAAATCTTTTGATAGTAATGAAACAATAGATTGCACATTGGCGCCTAATAATTTTCTTATACTTATTTCTTTGCTTCGTTGCTCAGCCGTAAACATTGCCAGAGCAAATAAGCCGATACAAGCGATTACCAATGCAAGCACAGTAAAAAATGTAGATGCTTTACTTAATATGCGATCCTTTTCCGCAAGGGTTGCAAAGTTTTCATCAAGAAAACTATAACGTAAAGGTTCATCAGGAGAAAATGACTTCCATTGGTTTTGCATGAATTCCAAAAAGCCTGCTACTTTGGCTCTCCCATGAAGTTTTACGGCAAGGTTGTAGCCATTTTTTGATAACATAATAACTACTGGAGCAATCTTATTTTTAAGTGATTCAAAATTGAAATCACTTACTACGCCAATTACTTTTTGGTTTGCATTGATTTGTGCGTTGATAGGATTTTTTAAACCCAGTTCTTTCACTGCAGCTTCATTTAATATTGCGGCATTACTATCGGTGGCTAATTGTTTGGAAAAATTTCTTCCCTGCAACAAATGCATTCCTAAAGTGGGTATATAATCCTCATCCGCAGGAAAAGTTTGAATTGTAAGAGATTCTTTCATCCCCGGGGTTTGATACGTGTACATCCAGACGCTTTTCCCCGCCGGCTCCCTTGAATTAAAGCTGGTAGATACAACTTCGCTTCTTCCCGCAAGCGCCTGCCTGAAAGTCTCTGCCTTGTCACCTAACGCCCCTACTCCATTAATAACCAAAACACCTTCTTCATCAAATCCCTTATCCTTGTGCTGCATATAATTGAGCTGGCTGTACATTACAATGGTCGCAATTATTAAGCCTATCGCTAATGTAAATTGAAAGACAACCAATGCACTTCTGAAATTTTTATTTCCTTTTATTGAAAGATCTCCTTTAAGAATTTTTTTAGGGGTAAATGCAGTAAGATAGAATGCAGGATATAAACCGGAAATTATTCCTATAAACAAAACAAATGCAAATAATACAGTTGGCTGTTGCCAGTTAATAAACAGGGAGTTGATGAAGGGTTTTTGAGTTATTAATTCAAAAAGAAAAACCAATCCTTTTGCAGCAAGTATTGCCAGGGCCATTGCCAGGATGCTTATCACAAATGTTTCCAGTAAAAACTGTGTTACCAAGGATTCTTTAGTAGCGCCTAATGTTTTTTTAATGCCCACTTCTTTGGCTCTTACAGATGATCTTGCCGTGGTAAGATTGATGTAATTAACTGCTGCGATCAAAATTATGAAAATGCCAATAATACCCAGGATATAGATTTGCGTTGGATTTCCGCCGGCGCTTACTTCAAACATATAATTAGAATACAGGTAAATATCTTTAAGCGGCTGAATAAAAAATTTCACCGAATTTGGATCCTGCTTCCATTGTGCAAATGATTTGGTGCTGCCGGATGCGGGATATACATTACGCTTCAATATATCATCGAGAATATTTTTTAAATCAGCTTCCGTAGTTCCTTCGGATAATTTTACATAGTTATAAAAGCCAGCCTGGCTCCATTGTTCTTCATTTGCAAATTTTGGATATACAGGAGTCCATAAGTCAGCAAGAAGATGCGTTTTATTTTTGTTATCCCTAACTACACCGCTTACACGAAATAGCTTTTTATCTTTTCCTATTTTAATAATCTTACCCGTTGCAGTTTGGTTACCAAAATATTTTTTTGCAAGTGTTTCTGTTAATACAACTTCGTCTGGTGAACGCATTACAGTTCCAGGAGAGCCTTCCAAAAATTTATAAGAAAAAACTTTAAAATAATTTGAATCCACCTGGAAATTATAGGGCTCGCTGTATTGAATGGAATTTACCTCAACCGGTATTTCCTGGTAGCCTCTTTGAAAAACTGTTGCTTCAACATTTTTGTAGTTTGCTAATTTTTCGTGAAGTGTTTGCTGGCTGTTGGCAAAACCGCCCATATTAAAAAAATCAGTAGCAACCCTATATATTTTATTATAGTCTTTAAACCCTCTGTCAGTCTGTAACTCCTGCCATACATAAATTAGTATTACAAACGATGAGGCAATACCTAATGTAAGACCAGCAATATTTAGTAGAGAAAAACCTGGATATTTTACCAGGTTACGTACAGCCATTTTGAAATAATTTTTTATCATGACTATACGCTTTATTCGGTTCTCAGGCTTTTTATTGGATTTGCAATTGCTGCTTTAATGGCCTGAAAGCTTACTGTAAGTAATGCAATCAAGAGAGCTAACAATCCGGCCGCAATGAAAACATCCCAGTTAATTGCAATTCTATATTCATAGCTATTCAGCCAGTTCTTCATTACCCACCATGAAACAGGGAATGCAATCAGGCATGAAATGGCAACCAGTTGTAAAAACTCTTTTGAAAGTAAAGCCGCCAGGCCCTTTACAGATGCGCCCAATACTTTCCTGATACCAATTTCCTTGGTTCTCTTTTCTGCGGTGTATGCAGCAAGACCAAACAGCCCCAAACATGAAATGAATATTGCCAGTATAGAAAACACACCTGCAAGTTTCCCAATCAGCGTTTCTGTTTTAAATAACTTATCAAATTGCTCATCGATAAAATTGTATTCAAAAGGATAACCGGGGTTATTGCTCTTTATAACATTTTCAATTTTGGCCAACGCATTATGCAGATTTGCTCCTGCTTTTAATCTTACTGATAAAAAATTATTGGTAGAAGTGTCCGGAAATAATATCAACGGAGCCGGCGAAGCATACATATTATTATAGACAAAATCTTTGATGACTCCAACAACAGTATATTGCTGCCCACCATCTCTTGAAATTATACTGCCCACCACATTTTTTTTATCGAGAATCTTAGCGAGCGATTGGTTGATAATAATATTATTGCTATCAGATTTCATATCGGGATAAAAATCCCTGCCTTGCTGCAAATGAATTCCCATTGTATTGATATAGCCGGGGCTTACACCCTCAATCGTTATTAATACCTGTTTATCCGGATCTTTCCCCTGCCAGGTATAATCACCCGTGTTGCTACCCAACTGTAATACCCGGTTGTCACTTATCGCAGCATTTTCAACAACCCCGGTGGATTGCAAATCATTTTTTATAGCATTAAAATGCTCTTTCATTGTACCCCGAAGGCTTACATTCACAAGGTTTTGTTTATCGTAACCAAGGTCACGGTCCTTGACGTGATTTATTTGCTGGTAAATAAGTATTGTACAAACAATAAGAATAACAGAAATCGAAAACTGCAATACTACAAGTCCTTTCCTTATGAAGCCAGCGCTATTGTTGCCTTTTACCTTTATACCTTTCAGTACAAATACCGGCTTGAAAGATGAGAGGTAAAACGCAGGATAACTTCCTGCAATCAATCCGCAGATTAAAGCGATGGCCAGCAACGCAACAAGATGAAAAGGATTGGTAATATTGACCGATAATTGCTTCTCGACAAGACTATTGAAGGCAGGCAATGAAATAAAAATTATCCCCACCGCAAGCACTGCTGCAACCAATGACATGAAGATTGATTCACTGATGAATTGAGTGATAAGTCTTCCCTTTCCTGCCCCTATTACTTTCCGTACACCTACCTCCCTCGCTCTTTGCTCCGACCGGGCAGTAGAAAGGTTCATGAAGTTGATACATGCTATTATTAAAATAATCCAGGCTATTAAACTAAAAAGGTTAACATATTTTATTCTGCCGGGTTTTTCAATTCCATTAGCATCATAGTCATCATACAATCGCCACCTGTCCATCGGGTAAACCGACATCCTTGCAGAAGCCTCGTTTTGCTTTTCCCGGATGTAACCGTATAATCTTTTATTAATAGAATTTACATTAGCATTGGGTTGCAGTTCAGCATAGGTGACTATACCATTCGATCCCCAATTTTGCAGCCATGTGTTTTTATCTTCATAAATTTTAAAAGGAGAAAGCCAGTCAAATTTGAAAGAGACATTTTCAGGAAGATCTTCGAATACGCCGGATATTGAATAATCCTGTTTGTTATCAACTTTCAGCGATTTACCGACAACGTTAGTTGATCCAAAAAATTTATCAGCCATGGTTTTACTGATAACTACTGAATATAAATCAGAAAATGCGGTGGCTGCACTTCCACCGATAAACCTCAGTTGAAACATTAATAAAAAATCAGGGTCTACATATCGTCCCTGTTCATAAATATTTTTATCATCCAGTGAAAACAATGATTGATTGCCCCATGTAGTCCTTGCTGTCCTTTTAATACCGGGAATTTCGGCCTTCATACCATTGGCCAATGGCCCGGGGGTTGCATCAAAAACAAACGTAGTACCATCATAGGTTTGGCGGTCTTTTACCTTGTAGAGGTTGTCCCTGTTGCTGAAGTAATGATTGAAAGTGAGTTCATCTTCCACCCATAAAAATATCAGGGCGGCACAAGCAATACCTATTGCCAGTCCCCCGATATTTAAAATGCTATATCCTTTATTTTTCCAAAGATTTCTAAATGTTGTTTTGAAATAATTTTTAAGCATGGTACTTATTTTGAACGTCTATAAAAGGTTTTGATTACCTTATAGCCAGATATCTTTCTCATGCTTTAGCTTTAGTGTAATTCTTTCCCAGGCTTTTGCAATTCTCTGCTTTACTCATTCGGCCCGAAGGGATTCGACAGGATTTGCAATTGCCGCTTTTATTGCCTGGAAACTTATAGTTAGTAACGCAATTAATAATGATACAAAAGCTGCAAGAGCAAAAATCCACCATGAAATATTTACACGATATGCAAAACCCTGTAGCCAGTTATTCATCGCCCACCAGCCCACTGGTATAGCAATGATGATAGCAATTATTACCAGTTTTAAAAAGTCTTTACTTATTAGCGATACAATTCCCGGAATGCTTGCACCTAAAACTTTTCTAATTCCTATTTCTTTAACTTTTACCTGTGCAGTGTATGTCGCCAATCCAAATAAACCAAGGGAGGAAATAAAAATAGCAATGCCGGCAAAAAGATTAAAGAGTGTACCGGCACGCTGGTCAGATTTATATTGATCATCAAAACTTTTATCTAAAAAATTGTAAGAAAAAGGTACATCGCCCGCATATTTTTTATACTGTTGAGATACGGCCGAAATTGCCTGCTGTGCATTTGCCCCGGTAGTTCGCACATACAAGACATTTTTATAAGCCCAGAAAGTAAAAAAGATAAACGGCGTAATTTTTTCTTTTAAAGATTTGAAATTAAAATCCTCCAAAACTCCTATGATAGTACCTTTTCTGTCATGCAGGGAAATTTGCTGGCCCACGTAAGGTGGTTTTAAACCCATCATGTCAACAGCAGCTTTATTCACAATAAAATAAGCGCTGTCTGCCGGAGTACCTGAAAAATTTCCACCCTCAATAAATTTCATTTTCATAGTTGGTATAAAATCTTTGTCCCCGGTAACCTGTGTTATCGTCATATTCTGACCGGGAGGTTTTGCAGGCCAGTCAATATCGCCCGTTTCTCCACTGACATTTGAAAAATTATACGCATCAATTGCAGCCACATTTATAATGCTCTGTTGTTTTTTCAATTCTGTTTTTACTGCATCTAAATGCTTTACCACTTCATCAGTAAGCGGCACTGAAAAAACATAGCTTTTATCATATCCTACATCTTTATTCCTGATAAATTTCATTTGATTGCTCATAATAATTGTACAAACAAGCAATATCACAGATATAGAAAATTGAAAAACCACCAGGCCTTTTCTTAACGATACAATTCCAACACCTGAAGTGATTTTTCCTTTGATTGCTTCCAAAGGTTTAAAAGAAGATAATAATAACGCAGGATATATGGCTGATGCTATCAATGTTCCGCCAATAGCCGTCGCCAGTGCTTTCCAAACGGCAAGATTTGAAAAATCAACCGATAGTGCTTTACCCGAAATATTATTATAGAGAGGCGTTAACAGAACAATTATGGCAATTGCAAATATTGCAGAAAAGAAAAAAAGTAATGCAGTTTCTGTTATGAACTGGAAAAATAATTGTTGCCTTTTAGCTCCGACCATTTTGCGGATGCTCACCTCTTTTGCCCGCACGAGGGAGCGGGCCGTAGAAAGGTTGATATAATTGATGCTCGCTATAGCCAGCAATAAAATAGTTACCAGCATAAATATCTGCACCATTCTTAACGATGAATTGTTTCCATCAGCGGCTACCAAATGTATATCGGCTAAGTTTTGTAGTTGAAAAGATGCATTACTATCACCATTTCTTGCCTTTTTATATGCAGCAGAAAAGTCATGGCCTATTTTTACAGGACTGGCTCCGTCATTTATTTGTACAAACGTGTTAAAACTAAAATCACCCAGATCTGTGTCAATGGTTTTCCAATCGCCATTACCACCGTTTGCAGTAAATTCTTTTGCGTAGAAGGCCATCGGCAATATGGCATCATACTTTAATGATGAGTTTTCGGGGAAATTTTGCAACACACCTGTCACAGTGAAATACTCCTTGCGAAAGCCAACGATTTTACCGATTGCTTCTTCATCTCCGAATAACTTTTCTACAGTGGATTGTGTGAGTACGATGGAATTGATATTGGAAAGAAGGTTGGCTTTATTTCCCTTCAGCAAATGAAAATCGAACATTGAAAGGAAATTGCTGTCTACTGCCGCAACAGTATTACCATCAAATATCTTTTTCCTGTCCTTGTCGGATAATACCTGGTCATACTCACTTGCTATTCTTACAAAAGATTTTACCCCGGGCATTGATTTTGCAAAAACAGCTAACGGACCGGGAACGCTCGTCCATGTTTTATCTTCGCCATTCGAATTAAAATGCGAACTGATATTATAAATATTCCTGTAGTCTTCGTGAAATTTGTCGTAGCTCAATTCGTTTTGTACCCACAGCAATAGCATTATACCGGTTGCCAGTCCAACGGCCAGTCCACTTACATTGATAAGTGAGTAGAATTTATTTTTCCATAAACTTCGGAATGCTGTTTTAAAATAATTTTTGAGCATTGAAAGAGCTATTTTAAATGTTGAATTACAAACAAGTTCACATTCATTTTTCAACATATTAACCAACCTCCGTCGCTGATTTTTATATCAGGATATTCTCAGTTACTGTTTGACCATCGAGCATGCGAATAATGCGATGGCTGTAACGTGCATCATGCTCACTATGTGTAACCATGATGATAGTGGTGCCTTGCTCGTTCAATTCAGTAAGCAACTGCATCACTTCATTACCGTTGCTTGAATCGAGATTTCCTGTAGGCTCATCTGCGAGAATAAGTTTTGGATTATTCACAACCGCTCTTGCTACGGCAACCCTCTGTTGCTGACCACCTGAAAGTTGTTGCGGATAGTGATTGCGCCTATGCATAATCTGCATTTTATCAAGGACTTTTTCCACACGTTGTTTTCTTTCATCGCCTTTTACACCAAGATAAATTAGCGGCAACTCCACATTTTCAAAAACAGTAAGCTCATCTATAAGGTTAAAACTTTGGAAAACAAAGCCAATATTGCGTTTCCGCAGGTCAGCCCTTTTACGCTCATTAAAATCAGCTACTTCGATGCCGTTGAATAAAAAGCTGCCGTCATCAGGGTCATCCAATAATCCAACAATATTTAATAATGTTGATTTGCCGCAACCGGAAGGTCCCATAACGGCAACAAATTCACCCTGCTTAACTTCAAATGAAAGTTTGTTAAGTGCAACGGTTTCTACTTCTTCCGTGCGGTAAATTTTTTCGAGCTCAGAAATTTTGATCATTGTTTTGTTTTTTTGTTTTAATTTTTTTGTTTCAAATTTTAATAAAAAATCCATCGTCGTGATGTAAAGGATTTAAATTAACATCACTTAACATTGATGACTGAATAACGGCTGCTTTGTTAGCTGAACAACTGCATTCAACTTTGCAGGCAGATGTTTCACTTTTAATTGCTAATGATGCCATGCAAAAAAGTGTAATTGCGAAAAGGCGGAATAAGAATGTTTTTTTCATAACAGTTGATTTAATATTTAAGGTACCAGGTTCCAGGCAGCAAGTTTCAGGTTTATTTAAATTCATATTATTGATTATTAAAAAGCTTTATAAAAATTTTTAAGACGCTTCTATCCGGCTGAAAAGTTATTTATTTGACCTGTTACTTGTTCAGCACCAACTCCTGCATATTCCCGTAGTTTTCATAACTGGATGTCACCACTTTATCGCCCGGTTTTAATCCCTGTAATACTTCGTAATAATCAGGATTTTGATTTCCCAATTGTATATCTACTTTATAAGCCTTGCTGCCGTCATCACTTAATTTAAATATCCAGTTGCCACCTGTTTGCTGGTAAAAACCACCCTTAGGTAAAAGAATCGCTGTTCTGGCATCGCTAAGCGCCAGCACTATTTGCAAGGTCTGTCCACGCCTGATTCCCTGTGGTACCTTCTTTGTGAATTCCATATCTACCTGGAAACGACCATTAGTTACCTGTGTGTAAACTTTTTTAATTTCAAGCGTATAAGTAGTGTCGTTAAAGCTAAAAGTTCCTTTCAAACCGGTATAAATCCGTGATATATAGTGTTCATCAATATCTACTCTCACTTTAAAGCCGCTTAATACATCAATTTGGCCAAGGCGCTCTCCCTTGTTTTTCGATTGCCCAACTTCCGCATCCAAAGAAGTTAATTGTCCATCTATAGGTGCACGTACAATAAGGTCTCCTACCTTTTGCTTCATTACATTCAATGCATTTTGGGAACCTTCAAAAGATTGTCTGGCCTGTTTCAACTGCTGCTCGGTAGAAGCCGAATCCTGTTGAAGGATTTTACCAGTCAGCTTTTGCTTTTCCAGGTAATAATTGTAATCATTTAAGGCTTTCTGATATTCCTGTGCTCCAATGGCCTTTTCCTCATACAAATGTTTATCTAATTTATAAATACGCTCTGCCTCTTTAAGCTGGCTTTCCACATCTGTCATTTGATTGAGTTTGCTAACTGTATTTTGCTGAGCAGCATTTTTTGAAATCTGCATTTGGGTAAGCAGATTATACACGTTTGTCTCCTGCGTTACCAATCCTAATTGGAGGTCAGTATTAGACAATCTTAAAATTGGCTGACCTTTTTTCATCATAGCGCCATCATCAACATATTTTTCCTCAACACGGCCGCCTTCTACTGCGTCAAGATATATCGTAGTGAGTGGCAACACCACTCCATTAACAGGAATATTTTCCTGGAAAGAACCCTTAGTTATTGTACTTACCGTAATTCTTTCAGTGTCCACATTTAATTTACTGCCCCCGGAGGTATAATAGTAACTTGCAGCAATTAACAAAACAAGCGCAACTATCCCGGCAATTGTCAAAATTCTTTTTTTAGACCAATATTTTTTTTCTATAACTCTGTCCACGGTTGATTAATATTTTTAAGTTCTAGTTTTTTAAGAAAGGTCACCGGAATTGCCCGGTAACCTTTCAGCACAATGAGAAAAATTCTAATGCTTTATAACAGGTTTATCTATCAACACGATGCCATGTTTAGACGTTTATGATACTCAATAAGTTACAGGAAATTAATCTACGAAGATGGTCGTTAACGATACAGAAGGTGTACGGTTTCGATACAGTTTTATTTTAAATTGACTCACCTAAAAAATTAATTGCCATGATTTTGTATTTATGGTATAATTGCAGCACGGTGCTCAACCGGGATTTTACGGGTTTAAAAGACTTTAATAAGGCCGGTAAAAAAAATTTGGAAATGCTTTTGCTAAATATATGATTTTATAAAAAAATTAACCGATAAAGAAAAAATTGCGCTTATTAAACAAAATATTTATTCATTTAATATTTACAAACTTTTACTTATACGATGCTGTTAAAAAATGCAACCATACTTATTATTGATGACGATACAGATGTGTTAACCGCTGTAAGGTTATTATTAAAAACTGAAGTAAAAGAAGTAGTGACTGAAAAAAATCCTGAAAACATTCGCTGGCTTCTCTCAAAACAGTCTTTCGATTTGATATTGCTGGATATGAATTTTACCAGTTCTATCAACACGGGAAATGAAGGATTGTTCTGGCTAAAAAAAATAAGAGAGTTTGGCTCAGATGCATCTGTGGTAATGATTACAGCCTATGGTGATATTGACCTTGCGGTGCGGTCTTTAAAAGAAGGAGCTGCTGATTTTGTTGTAAAGCCCTGGCATAATGAAAAATTAATTGAGACCATAAAAACGTGTTTAAAGGCAAGAGGCAAAGCTGCAGGTGGCGCTCCTGTTTCCGACGCATCTGTTATAGGAAAAGAAATGATAGGCGAGTCGGAAATAATGAAAGATATTTTTTTTAAAATAGAAAAAATTGCTCCAACCGACGCCAACATCCTTATCCTGGGTGAAAACGGTACGGGCAAAGATTTAATTGCACGAGCGATATACCAGCATTCTCTTCGTAAAGACAAGCCATTTGTAAAAGTTGACCTCGGGGCCTTAACCGAATCAATTTTTGAAAGTGAATTATTCGGGCATAAAAAGGGCGCTTTTACAGGGGCCGGTGAAGACAGGGCGGGAAGATTTGAATCTGCCAACGGTGGTACATTATTCCTTGATGAAATTGGAAATATCACTTTGCAGCAACAGGTAAAATTGTTAAGTGTTTTACAAAACCGGCAAGTGACGCGGCTGGGCAGTAACGACCCAATTGATATTGATATTCGTCTCGTTTGCGCAACCAATCTTCCTATTGCCGAGCTTGCCAATGAGAACAGGTTTAGGAAGGATCTCATCTACCGGATCAATACCGTTGAGATAGTGGTGCCGCCGCTTCGTAAAAGAGAAGAAGATATTATTGTGCTGGCAAAACACTTTGCAAAAATGTACGCCAATAAATATGCAAAGCCTGAACTGATATTTGATTCAAAAGCGTTGGAAAAAATAAAACAATATCTCTTTCCGGGGAACGTACGTGAATTGCAGTATACAATGGAGAGAGCCGTTATTATGTCGGATGGTGAAATATTAACGGCAGGCGATTTGATATTTTCACCTATTGAATCTACATTGCCTGCCGATACTGAGCCTGCAGAACTTAATTTAAGCGCCCTGGAAAAGAATGCGATACTTAAAGTAATCGAAAAGCACAATGGAAATATCAGCAGAGCAGCAAAGGAACTGGGTCTCACACGAACTGCTTTATACAGGAGGCTGAGTAAATATGATATATGATGCAGGAGGAGATGGTATTTGATTTGGTATAAGGTAATTTTTAATCAACAATAGAAGAATGACGACAAACACTTTCTATCAAAATACAGGCTGGAGAATTTTTATACGGGTATTTTTATTGTTTTTTACCATTTCATCAGTTGCGTTTTTGCTGGTACATCAATGGTATGTTTACCTTGTTTTAATTCTTCCGGTTGTTGCATACCAGCTCTCGGAATTATATCGGTTTCAGCGGAAAGCGCAAAATGAGTTGCAACAGTTTGTTGAGTCTGTACATTATCGTGACTTTTCACGCTATTTTGATGTAAAGCATGCTCCTGCTGAATTGCAGCCTTTAAGAGAAGGCTTTAACCAGATCAATTCCACCTTTAAGGTTATTAGTAAGGAAAAAGAAACGCAGTATCAATATCTGCAAAAAATTCTTGAGCTGGTTGATACAGGGATACTTTCTTATGAAGGCGAAAACGGTGAAATACTCTGGATGAATGAATCATTAAAAAGAATGTTGCATGTGCCATATTTGAAAACCATTCACTCGCTATCCAAAAGAGATAATGAATTATACAAAGACATTATTGCGCTTAAACCCGGTGAAGGAAAAATTACTAAAGCGCACATCGAAAAATCAACGTTCAAAATATTATTGTCTGCAACCGCTTTTCAAACAGAAGGCAAAAAATTCAAGTTGATTGCTTTCCAGAATATTAATGAAGCGCTGGATGAAACAGAATCGATGGCATGGCAAAAATTGCTGAGTGTAATGACGCATGAAATTATGAATTCCATAGCGCCCATTTCATCTCTTGCAGATACTTTAAAAAACAGGCTGGAAAAATCTGTAGCGCACATGACCACAAAATCCGCAGCCGTACACGATCTTGAGCTTGGGATAGAAACGATTAAAAGACGCAGCGAAGGCCTGCTAAAATTTGCTGAAACTTATCGTAACCTTAATAAGATCATTACACCCAATTTGAAACCAATTTATGTAAGAGACCTTTTTGAAATATTGCACCAGCTAATGGAACCAACCCTGGTGCAAAAAAATATTGAGATGGACATTGTTTTAAAAGATACCGATCTCATTCTTCATGCCGATACAAGTCTTATAGAACAGGTACTCATCAATTTGGTAGTGAATGCTATAGAAGCGGTGAAAGATGTGGCCAATCCCACAATCGTACTATCTGCAACTTCTACTCTCAATAAAAAAATTCTTATAAAAGTGATTGATAACGGTTTCGGAATGACAGAGGAAGTTATGGATAAAATTTTTATCCCTTTTTTCAGCACCAAAAAAAATGGCAGTGGTATTGGCCTTAGTTTGTGCAAACAAATTATGATGCTACATAAAGGCAATATACATGTGGAATCAAGGGAAGGGGAAGGAACTGCGTTTAGTTTACAATTCTAAAAAATCAGCCATGATTTAAAGTTTCCAGGGCTGCATTCCTGTACAGTTTTCCAATGGGTATTTCGGTTTTATTTATCTCCACCGATTCGTGTGTATACGATTTTATCTTAGAGGATGAAACAATGAATGATCGATGTATGCGAATAAATTCCTTTTCAGGCAACATAGATTGTACGGAATTCAATGAAAGTTTCGTAATCACTGTTTCCTGTGTTGTAAAAATCCTTACATAATCTTTCATGCTTTCAATATAAAGTATTTCATGTAGCATTACTTTTACCATTTTTCTTTCACACCTGAAATACACAAAGCTTTCCGCAACAGGCCCCGTTGCCCGCTTTATATCCATCGCATCTTTTCCTCTTAAAATAAATGCTTTATTTACGGCCTTTACAAACCTGTCAAACTTTATTGGCTTTAGTAAATAATCAACTACGTCCAGTTCATAGCCTTCAATCGCATAGCCAATATAAGCGGTTGTAAAAATAACAGCGGGTGGATTTTTTATCGTTTTTAAAAATTCATTCCCATTTATTTGCGGCATTTTTATATCAAGAAAAATAAGATCGATATTATTCTGTTGCAGAAATGAAATTGATTGTAACGCATTGCCGCATTCTCCTGCGCATTCCAGCATGGAAAGCTCGTTAATATATCTGTGGATTATTTCCCTTGCAGGTGGCTCATCATCAATTATGAGGCATTTAAGAATAGAATCATTCATAAGCTATTATTTTTTCATGCACGGACGTATTATTTCTTACCGGATTCATTTGTTGTAGCTCCAGTTTCAAATTAATAATAAACACATCTTCTTCATTGCAGATTTTGAAATAATGTTTTCCCGGATAGAGTAATTCCAACCGCTTCTTCACATTATTTATACCGATGCCATGAGGCAGATTTTTATCGTCTTTCGTATCTACTTTTCCATTAAGTAATTTCATGTGCATTTGTTTTTCATGGATAGTAATATGCAAACTTACCCAGGGTTGTTCCAGCATATCGCTGGCGCCATGTTTAAAACAATTTTCGATTAATGGCAATAGCAGCAAAGGGGCAATGAAGAGATCATCTGCGTTTTGTGGTACATCCAAATGTATATCCGGTCTATTACCGTAACGAATTTGCTCCAGCTCTATGTAATCCCCGATCATTTTAAGCTCTTTGGACAGAGAGACCAACTGCTGATTTCCATCATATAAAATAAACCGCAGGATGTCCGACAAGCCTGTCACTAATCTTGACGCAACGGGAGAGGTATGTTGCGTGTGAGAATAAATATTGTTAAGAGTATTAAACAAGAAATGCGGATGCACCTGCGCTTTTAGCAATTGCAATTGAGATTCAACATTTTCCTTTTGTAATTGAAGGTTGCGTTGTTCTTTTGAATACCAGTATTTCATGAGCTTAATTGCCGCGGCGATTCCTCCAATCGTTATAGCCCCGCGAAGCCCTGCCATGAGTGATAAAAATATATTGCCGCTAATGCTCCTGAACATGTCAACAAACAATCCACCAAACATTATTCTGCGTACCGGGTCGATAATAACGCCGCCAATAAATGCAGAGAGCATCGCAGTGATAAAAAATAAAATTGTTGTCCATGCGGCTGTTTGCCAGTAGCGCTGTTTCAACAGGAAACGGGGTATTACAAAATACATCAACGAATAAGCCAGGAAAATATGCATCGGCATAAAAAGCAGCGATTCTACAATTGACATGCAAAGCCTCTTCCAGTATATAGAAATGTCATATTTCACGCTGAATGAATATAGTACTCCCTGGAACAGCCACCAGAAAACCCAAAAGCAAAGATGTCTTTGAATCCGGTATTTTTTTTCTTCCGAAAATATGAAGGGATGCGAGTTCATAACGTACCAAAAATTAGCTCAAATAATGCTGCCTTTCAAATAGAACCAGGTGAAATATTTATACGGTAATTTCAATTGTATAAATGGCAATTATAAATGACCAGGAAATTTGAAAAATTGTCATTGAATTTTATTTTCTTCCTTTTTTCAAAATTGTTTCAACTAACGCTCCTTCTTCCTTTGCAATATTAGCTGTATCATTAACGAGCAATGAATTATCCAGCAACGCTCTTAATTTTTTTAGTGTTGTTTTTTTTCTCAGGTTAATCCTGGCACCCACAATTTTTTCTGTATAAATTAAAGAGTCGTTATTGTTATAGCAGTAAAAAATATTCGTCTTTGGCGAATTGATATTTCCTTCGATAACCCAATAGCCATTTTCGGATATCCATTTTTTGGAACGGGAATGATTGCCTTGCTGTGCAGTAGCAGTGTTAGCTGTAAAAAATATTATTGCTGTGATTGCGATGATCGAGTTTAGCCTTTGCATAATGTTCTACGGATTTAATAGAACAAATTTATCCGCAGAAGAAGAGCAAAAATTTAAAAGTAGCTGAAGGTAAGGAGACATAGCTATACGGTTAGAAATTGTAGATGAAATGATGGATCAAGACCTAAAAATTATGAAAACGTTAACGCTAGTGTTCTGAATAATTGAAACAATGGAAATGTGGAGATCAATAATCTAATCATAATTACGAAGAAGCCGTTAAGAATTATCGGCTTGCCACTCCCTGGCCGCTTCTTTCAGGTAGGGTAACACCTTCGGCAATTTTATCATAAGTGATAAGGTACAACCCTGCAAATATTAATAGAAGTCCGCATGACAAAATCAAAGTATAACGAAATGACGAAACATCCGGCTGCCGGTTCATACTTTAGTACTTTCAATATACTTTTCGTTAGTAAGCTTAAAGGCTACCAGCCGGGTCCAAAGCTTTACAGGATCTTCTTTTTGTGGGAAAAGCATTTTTATAATAACCTGTTTATTTTCAATGTAATAAATGAAAGCATAAGGAAAGCCTTCAATGATTATTCTTCGGTGTTTTTTATATTCAAGATTAAAATAATATGCAGAATCGTTTTCCAGTTTATCAAGCGCCTTCTCTATTTCAGTTTAGAATTTTTAATCCAAGATCGAATGAAATGGATCCATAGTATAGAATAGCTTTTTCAATATCATCATCTACAATATCGTATTTAAGAACATTGTAGATCATTCTCTACGCTTTTTCAGCCGGGATGATAATTGTTGCCGGGTGGTAAGCTTTAGTTTCCCTTCTTTATATGCCTTATCACGCCGGTGCAATTCTTCAAATAACATATTGTTGGAAATCATATAATTTTTTAGGTCTTCGTCATCACGTAACAAATAATAAAGTTCTGCTTTTTGTGACGCCGGCATTTTTTTAATATCATCAGCGAGTATCTGCATTTTTTGCTTTTTATAAATTTACAAATATTTTTTCAACAACCTGTTTACACATTGCGGTTCGGGTATTGCCGAAGGGCATGAGATTTTAGCACTACCTTGATGTTGAAAAACTAAAGTTTGGTTAAGCACAAAACTGTCATAGAAACACGTCACCCCCGCTTTTGGCATGTTATCGGTTCGTGCTTCTGTGTCCGTCCGAAGTAGTGTCCGTCCGAGTCACTAATGCAAGCACTGTCCCGTGCGATGGCTTGCAAGCTCTTTTCATTTTCTTCTGTTTTGGCATCGAGTGAAGCAAAAAATAAAATGTGCTTGCAAATGCGTTGGTGTTATGTAAAGAGTGGGTCAATGTTATCATCTTCCGGGTTCGGATTATCTTCTGAATTATCTTCATCCTCATCGTTATTTCTTTGGTCGTTGGAATTTTTTAGCTGCTGATATGCTGTTTCTGATTCATCATCCCAACGAATTAATCTACTTTCAACAAATTGCTTTATGATATTGATGTAGTCCTGTTGGATAGTTGGAAAAACCACAATGATTAGTAAGCTAACTGTTCTTGTGAGAATAGTATAAACAAATTCTTCTTTTTCATTTGTCGTATCAACATTTATTCTTGTCGACCAAACCACCCAATACTTTTTCAAGTCATTTAGTCCGTAAAATAATTTCAGCAACTGTTGGAGTTTGATATTGAAACAAAGCCATGTTTAATTCTGCATCTCTTTCAAATATTGTAACTCGGTCAAGATTCAATGCCTTTTGGTAAACAAAATATTTTTCTTTAATTTTTTCTGCTGCCGAATTAGTGTTTTCTCTTAAACAAATATGGTCTTAGAACTGAAGTGCACACTCGTATGGCTTATATATTTGCATCAATATCATAAGACTGCCCCATGAATTTTTCATTTTCTTTTTTTGATGGGTTCTTCAAGACATTCACTTATTCTCATTGGCAATCTAAATGAGCCTGTTAATCTTTTTGGAAGAAACTTTTTCATTTCGTCGGAAGATGACCTCAATGGATTGTGTGCAGATGCACCAAGATTTATTGATTGTGCATAATCACCCGCAAATGTTATGTTATTGTGGTCTGACAAAAGATTATAAAATATCTCGTAGTCTGCTTTTGTGCAATCCTGAAACTCGTCAACAATAATGTGAGAGAATTTATTTTGAAAACCTTGTGTTCTCAATTCTTTGATAAGTCGGTGTCTGCGGATAATATATGATTCGAAAGTGTTGTTCAGGTAAGTATTGTAAGAAACTTCTGATAATTCCCAAGATAATTCTTTTCTTCTTCTACTATTAAAGCGTAGCTGCGCATTATTTCCTCTGCCTTTTCTTTCATCAGGCTGACATTTTCTTTAATTATTGCATTCAAATCCAGAAACATCGCGTATGAAACTCGTCAAGAAGAGCTTCCACATGGAGGATTGTTTGAAATCGATTTCTATTGATGTTGTTCGCTGTTACATAGGTTGTAATTGCATCATTCATTTTATTCAAATGAAATTCTTCAATGTTCGCACCATTAAGTGAAACATGCCTCCAACCGATGCCACCAATTTTGGTTGGTAAAATATCAAAGTGCATCACATAAATATTTACTCTTTGTGAATTTGAAAAAGTGAAGAACGAATAATCTTGTTCCTGTCCGTAGACGTTAGTTCCGAACCTTCGTGTAAATTTTCCTTCTTCCAATAATTCAGCAATCCAATTTCCAAGATACCTTACAAGACCTTTATTAAATGTTGTGACTAAAATTTTCAAATCAGGATTGTAGTCGTTTCCAATTCTTGTTGAATGAATAAGGTTCTTTATCTTTTGTGTCAGCACAACACTTTTTCCGCATCCAGCAGGACCAATAACAAGTGTTGGTCTGTTGCCAATGGTGGCTGCATCTTCTTGCTGTGGCGTCAATCTAATTTTTGCTCGATTTCTTTCAGGTTGAATAAAGAGATTGACATTTGTAAAATCTAATCCTAATTGCGGATTGTTGTTGACCAAAATTCTTCCGTAAAGACTGTCAATGTTCCATTGAGGAGTTCCTGATAATCCAAGGTTGTGTAACTGCGAAACACGATTGCGAAATTCATACAAGCGACTTAGCCCGCCTGAAAATATTTGATTCGTCAAGATTGAATTGTAACCTCCGTAATTTAAAGTTTGAATTGTATTTGCAACTGCATCAACATAAGGTCGTTTTTGTAATGCTGAAAGCAATAGAACTTTGTTCGGTTTGTATTTCGTTACAATGGTTTTAAATTCTTCTGCAATTGAGTCACTGTTTTCAGAATGGTCAAACAGATAGCTTGCACAAAGCCACATGTTAGCGTCGGTTGTTTTATTAAATTCGACAATGGTTGTAAGGTGTCATTTGTTGAAATTTCTTGCAAGAGGAAATTCACTGACAAAATTTTTCCAGAGATAATTGTAGTTGTAAAAAAGCATGAAGGCACTTGTATCAACATTAACAACTCGAATATTCGGACAAGGCATTCGTAATTCTTTCAAACCTGATACAACTAAACCAACAGCCCAAAGCACTGCGCCAGTGCCAGCACCTAAATCAAAAATCTCAATCTTGTTTTCGTTTCTTGCATCGTAAATCAAATCAGTGAAGTATCGTAAGAAAGTATTTATTCTTTTGGGATGATACCAAAGCGAATAATTGAACCGATTGTTGGTCGGTCATAACACAAATCACCACCACGGCTAAGTAGCCACATTTCTTCTCCTGTCTTCTTTGCATCAAAAGCGAAAGTTCTTTTGTTGGAGTAGCTGTTGTAATATTCTTCTGCCGATGTAAGTAAGATGGTTTCAAGTTTCGGTTGTTGCTGCTTTAACCAATTTACCAATAATTCTTTGCTCATGATTAAATTGGTTTGAAGCCTTCCTTTCCGATTCCGATTTCAGGAATGTGCTTGATTAAAATTGATTCAACTTGTTTGTATTTTTCATTTGTCCAATTCATTTGCTTAATGAGATTCATTGCCGCTTCTCTTGTGCCTGCAATAAATTTTCCTCTGTCAGAGTGAAAAGGTTGAACAATAAATTTTTTTATTCCTGTCTCCTTGAGATTAACAGCAAAACTTTCAGCATCCTCAATAGGTAAAAGCGGTGTCATTGTGATGCAGGTGTTTACACCTGCATCATTAACTTCTTTTATCGCTTTCATTCTACTTGCATTTGATGGGCAAAGCGGTTCAAAAACTTTTCTGACATTCTCACTGTCAGTTGTGATTGTCATGTTCACTTGAATTACTTTGAACTGCTTGAATAAATCAATATCTCTTGTAACGATTGGGCTTCTCGTTTGAATTACAAGTCGTGGTTGATGAAAGTCGGCTAACTCTGTTAAAACACTTTGTAATTTTTAATAACTTTTCATATTCGTCGATAAGGGTCGGTAACGCACCAGTAAATTGCGCCTTGTCGTGTAATCGTTTTATCCATCACTTCTTGAGCAACTGTAAAGCGTTTTCTTTTACCGTAAGCCAATATCCCCAATTTTTTCTTTGTTCTTCCGACCTTGAAAAAAATGCTGCATAACAGTAAGTGCAACCAAACGAACAACCAGAATAGGGGTTTAAAGTAAAGTCGTATGTTTCCATAAAACCCGATGCTTTTGTCAGAATTGATGAAGCAATTTTATATTCCACTTCACTTTTTCCTACCGAAGTTCTCTTGTCGTCTTGTATGTTTGAAAATAAATCTGTCATGCCACGAAGGTAAGTTTTTGTGCTTTCGGGCAAAAGCAAGTGTGAAGAAACTTGCGTTAGCTTGTGGGTGGCTTTGCTTCTCTTTTGCTTTTGCGAAGGATGGCAAACACGGCTTATCCGAAATTACAGCTCTGTTCATTTTATGTCTGCCTGTTTGGTTACACGCTGTCGCCATAGCATGGCCGATAACATGAGCATTGCTATTGTTTTACATCCAACACTACTTTAAGAATTTTAACTCTTTTTAATTTAATCCCATGCCTTTCTCAAAAACCTCAGCCAATTCCCATGCATAATATTTTCAACATCTTCTTTCGAATAACCACGCTTATAGAAGAGTTGTGGTAGCTTTTGCAAATCGGCAATCGTTTCCAGGTCATAAGGACATTGTTCACGGCCAAAAGCCCCATCGAGATCTGTTCCAATACCAATGTGCAAAGCATTGCCTGCCAACTGGCAAATGTGATCGAAATGATCAATGATCACTTCAAGCTTGCAGTTCATTCCCCGTGGATTTGATTTGCCTCTTTCCCAATTGGGAACCATCATCCATGCATCCAATGCACCACCAATTACAGCACCTCTTTCAATTAAAGCTTTTATTTGTTCATCACTGAACTGGCGGTTATGATTTACAATTTTCCGTACATTATTATGACTCGCCCATACATGCCCGTTAAAATTATCAAGGGCCTGCCAGAAAGCGTCATCACACAAATGTGTTGCATCAAGAATAATACTAAGCCGCTCCATTTCTTTCAATAAATCTATACCGTTAGATTTCATAAGGCCTGTCGCATCTGTTCCGTTTGCATATCGACCGGGACCATAATGTGCAGGCCCAAGAGCCCGCAAACCATACTCATATGCTCTTTCAAGATGCCGAACTGTTATTAGAGAATCTGCACCTTCCAGGCTTAAAATATAACCAACAGGTTTTTGTTCATTTTTATTTTCATCACTCCACAAAGCGATATGTTTTTCCAGGGAAGCTTTATCATTCACCTGCACGATCTCGCCTTCTTCTTCCATTGTTTTGTACCATGCAACCTGGGCCTGTGTTTGCGCCCATGCCTGTTCGGGAGAATTCCATCCGGGTAACGGATTTCCGGGAGCAACATAGCGGGCAATTTGTGTTGCGACTACTAAGCCAATATTCCCTTTTCGTAATTCCGGTATTGATACGGTCGCATTTTTTCGATCGGGTTTGTCAGTTAAATCCTTTTCCCTATCATTAATTTCAAGTATTGGCTTTCTCAAATCACGGTTCCATTCGATTGCGTTCATGCTAAGATCAAGATGGGAATCAATTATGAACATGCGCAAAATTTTAAAGATTAATCTTTCTGTCTCGTGCAATAGTTTTCCATTCGCCAAACACTTTACCTTTTTCAATAATCAAGGCTCTTTCATACAATGCTACAGTCGGGCAAATATGATAAGGCATCCCATACAATACATCACCAATTTTATAGAGATGGCCTGCAGGAGTTTCTGCTACGAGATGCTCTTCACTCTGGCTAACAAATTTCAATTCCGGCGCATTTAAAAAATAAACACGCTTGTCTAAGGAATTCTCTGCAGCGATGGATTTGTGCCCGAGATCAAGGCATAATTTTCCAGGAGATGGAAAAGAGATAATACGGCTAATTACCAAAGCTGCAGGCAGAAATTTTTGCTCTTTAAATAGTTCATAACCTTTGTCCCAATAAACAAATGTGCCGGGGCTGCATTCCCGGTTTTTTCTTGCTGCATGCACAGGAAAAGTGGGTGAACCTCCAGCAACGATTATCGGCTCCGGAAAACCATCTTCTTTTAAAAGATTTTGCATTCGCAAAACCGGTTCAAAAGCGGCATCGCATTCAATTGCCCGTTCCGAAATATCAATAGTTCGAATGTGGCCATCATATACATGTAGCCCCATTGGCTGAATACCATTAAAACTTTTGCATTCTTTGTACAATTCAATTGCATCATCCCCAGGAGTGATGCCCGTTCTGTTCATGCCAACATTTATATCTATATAAACCGGGATTGCAATATTACTTGATAGAGCTTCGGTGCTCACACTTTGCGCCGCGTCAACGTTATCAACCAGGCATGAAAATTTTGTATCCGGATATTTTTTTAAAAGCTCAATAAAACGCTTCAGTTTGGGCCCGACCGGCTGGTAAGCCAGCAAAACATCTTTTGCGCCAGCTATAGCAAGCATTTCAGCTTCAGCGATTGTTGCACATTTAAATTTATGAACGCCCGCATCCATCAGCATTTTAGATACTTCAATTGTCTTATGTGTCTTTACATGAGGACGCAACCTTGTTACCTCACCCGCAATTGTTATTGCAGTTCGAATATTTTCGGCTACCCTTTCACGGTAGACAACCAATACAGGGGAATCTATAGTATCTATATCATCAATATAATACCAGTCGTCTTTTAAAGCATCATTCATTACGGTTCATTTAATATAACTCAAACAACACTTCAATTTCTACAGGAATATTACCGGGTAATGATCCCATGCCAACAGCGCTTCTTACCCCCACTCCGTTTTCTTCACCCCATACCTTTTTGAACAATTCACTGCAGCCATTGATTACGTAAGGATGTTTTTCAAAATCTGCAGAGCAACTTACCATACCTAAAACTTTTATAACTCTTTTTATCTTATCCAAACTTCCAAGATTAGAAACAATCGTTGAAAGAATCGCAAGGCCGACCTGTTGTGCGGCCATCTTCCCCGCTTCTATATCAAGGTCAGCGCCTATTTTGCCAACAATCAGTGTCCCGTCATTTTGAAGTGGCCCATGTCCTGAAACATACAGATGATTACCATCAATAAGCGACGGCTTATAAACACCCATAGGCTTTGGAGCCGGTGGCAATGTTAATCCTGTTTTTTCAAAATTTTGTGAAGGAGTATTATCCATAACTAAAGTTTAGAGAATTATACAAAGAGATTTAAAATTAATACACCAGCCAGCCCTACAACAGAAATAATTGTTTCCATCATTGTCCAGGTACGGAATGTATCTTTTATACTCAGGTTAAAATATTCCTTGAACAACCAAAATCCGGAGTCGTTTACATGCGAGCACACGAGGCTTCCTGCACCGATAGACAGTACCATCAGGCAAGGATTTGCATTAGTTTGCATAATTACAGGAGCCAGTATACCGGCAGTAGTAAGCCCCGCCACTGTAGCTGAACCAATACAAATTCTTATAATGGCTGCAATTATCCACGCCAGAATAAGCGGAGGAATATTTATTCCGTCAAGTTGCAAGGCAATTTGTTCACTTACCCCGCTGTCAGTAAGCACCTGCTTTAGCGCACCTGCACTTCCGATAATAAGCAGGATCATTGCAATATCTTTTATAGCCTCTGTATAGATTACCATAATCTCGTTAATCGTAAACCCCTGTTTAATTCCAACGGTATAGGTTGCTACAGCCAATGCCACAATCATTACTACTCCGGGTTCGGCTAAAAAAGAAATTACCTGGCTGAGTAGAGTTCCGGGAGTCACTATATGGATTAGCAGCGTTGTAATCATAAGGAGAAAAACCGGTAAAAGGGCAGAAAAAAAACTACTAACGCTACCGGGCAGACGTTCTTCAGGAAGCATTTTGCCATGGAAAGTTTCCAGCGGTACGGAATGAATTTTCTTCAATGTTTTTGCAAAGAGTGGGCCCGCGATTATTATAGCCGGAACCGAGATAATAAGCCCGTAGATCAACGTTAAACCAATATTCGCATTAAACTGTATCGCCAGTGCGGTTGGCGCCGGGTGCGGAGGTAAAAAACCAAATGTAACAGACAACGCTGCAAGCATCGGTAATCCGATATAGACCGCAGGTAATTTATACTGATACACAACAGAAAAAATCAGGGGAACTAATAAAACAAATCCAACTCCATAAAATAAGGGAATACCAACAATAAACCCGGTAACGACAAGTGCCCATTGAATGTATTTTTCCCCGAAGGCTTTCATCATAACAGACGCAATCTTTTGTGCGGCACCGCTATCGGCTACAAGTTTACCAAGCATTGCTCCTAATGCAATTATGATTATTAACGAACCTAACGTATCACCTATTCCTTTTTGAACAGATTCCATTACCTTATTAAACGGAATTCCCAGTAAAAGCCCGGTAATTGTAGAAACGATCAGGAATGCGAGAAAGGGATTAATTTTTCCCCAGGTAATCATCAACACTAACCCGGCAATACATAAAAAAATAATAAGAAAAGTCATTAGCAATTTTTATAAATGTATTTATTTTTTGCATTAGCTTTTGGATAAATACCGGTTTAATTTTTTTTGTCGGCAACATTCTAAAAATAATTTGCCCAATTTTGCCTGCATAGTTTTTTATATTAAAATAAAATTATTACCCGGGACGGATGAATGTTTGAATAAAGAATAATAAAACAGCAATTCTATGGATACAAAGCAGGCTTATAATAGATGGGCTTTACAGTATGATACCAACAATAATAAAACGAGAGACCTTGAAGCGGAGGCATTACGCAGTACGTTAGGCAACCTTGCATTTGATATCGTTTTGGAAATCGGATGTGGGACCGGGAAAAATACGGAATGGATTATGACAAAGGCGAAGGGAATAACTGCTGTTGATCTTTCCGAAAAAATGCTTGCACGTGCAAAGGAAAAAATCATTTCTGATAAAGTTCATTTTATACAAGCGGACATCACATTAATGTGGACGTTTACAAACAAGATATATGATCTTATAAGTTTTAGTCTTGTATTGGAGCACATCCAAAATCTTGATTTTGTTTTTAATGAAGTTTCCAAATTATTAAAACCCGGCGGACATGTTTACATAGGCGAGTTGCACCCATTTAAACAATATTCGGGTACTAAAGCAAGGTTTGAAACAGAAGAGGGAATACAGGTAGTGGAATGTTTTGATCATCATATTTCTGATTTCATTCAACCCGCAAAAAACTATGGACTACGGCTGATTGACCTCAATGAATTCTTTGACGATAATAACAGAAAGGAAATCCCAAGAGTTCTTACCCTGATTCTGCAAAAAAGTTGATAATGTTATGTCTGCTTGATATTCTTTTTGCTCTTGCGGAAGAGCTGAATGGTCTTGTTTGTAATGATAGGCTTTGCCCAAAAGCCAATGCTCAAAATATATCCCATGGTAATGTATAAAAAAAGCATCCCGTAACGAAGCCCAAACTGATCCCCCAGCCATCCAATAATTAATGGTATTACAGCGCCTCCGATAATACCGGTAACGAGGATACCAGCAAATGATCCGTGATGTTCTTCGACTGAATTTAAGGCAAGTGAAAAAATAACCGGGAACATTACAGATGCAAAAAAACCAATCATGGGAAAAGCAAAAAGTGAAATTTTACCGGAAGCAAAAAGTGCAAGGCTAAGGCTTATCAATGCAAGAACAGTAAAAATAATGAGCACTTTACGACTGTCCATTATTTTTAAAAACAGCAAGCCCGCAACGCCACCAGCTGTCATCAATCCCCAAAAATAAGCTACCGCATGTGCCCCGGTTGTTTGAGGATCATATCCATGATACACGGATAAGAATTGAGATATCCAGTTGGCTGTACCCTGCTCTGTACCTACGTAACAAAATATGGCGACAAAAAATAAAATAACTATGGGTTTTTTAAACAATGACACATGTGTCTGCCACGCTCCCGCCTTCTCATCTTTGCTGAGCTCCACCTTTGGAAACTTTGAAAACGATATTATAAGTATCATCAGCAGGCATATTGCGGTAAATAGCCAGTAGAGCGATATCCAGGGAAGATTGGCCGGAACAAATGAACTAAGTGAAGATAAAAACCCACTTTCAACGTGATCAGTATTATTAAGATGCAATACGAAATAGGAATATACCAAAGGGCTTAAGAAAGAAGCAAGTCCAAAAATCAATTGTGCCATTACAGCATTGAAAGCATAATGCTCTTCGCCCCCGGATGTTCTCAGCAGAGGATAAATGGAGACCTGCAACATGGCCATGCCGCACCCCATAAAAAATAATGATACCACAGCCGTTAGATAACCGGGTACCAATGCCAATAAAAGGGCGCCAAAGAAGGCGACAATAAATCCTGTTATCATTACCTTCTTTTCCTTGTATTTTTCTATCAGCATCCCGGAAGGAATAGACATTACGCCATAAGCGATAAAAAATGCAAAGGGCAGAAGGGCCACTAACGTAAGACTGAGGTGAAAGGCATTGATAATATCAGGTATTAATGGCCCAATTATATTGGTAAGAAAAGAGATAACAAAAAAAGTAAGCATGATAAGGCTTACGATATAATAGTTTCGTTTCATGTGCCCGTAGCCGTTAGTTAATATTTTATAAATTATAATTTCAATTCACCCCAACCCTTACGGTATTCCCTTTTTACAAATTGGTTTGCGGGTTCAAAATTGGTGATACGCATATTTTCGCCATCCCACTTATAAGTTATATAGCGGCCGGGTGTAGTTATATCTTCCACGTCTCCATACACGGAATCGTGTCGCTTTACTTTGTTACGAATATTAAAACTGCGCAATAATAAATTACCCATCAAAACGGTTTCAGTAAGTGGACCGGCGTAACCGACAAAAGGTGAGTCTACTTCTGCATTGCCATAACCTGCAATGCATGCGTCAATCCATTGCCACCAATGTCCGTCCATTCCCCCTTCTATCCGCGGATATTTTTTTGGAATATTCACATCTTTGTTTAACGAAAGAGGAAGCAGCCTTGGATGACTGCCTCCCCATCCGCAGGAAACTTTTCCTTTTGTTCCAATAAACAAAGAACCGCCTTCGAAATCATTTTCTTCAGGAACATCTGCCAATGCTTCATTTTCATTAAGATCCGGATCCAGCTCATCAGGGCGTTCAGGAATAATTCCACCATCCATCCAATACAACTTTAACTCACGGCCATCCTTAAGGGTAAACTTATAGCGAAGCTTACTCGATGGCGGAATGCTTTCAGGAAAATCAGCTTCTTTAAATATACCAGAGTAAACTGTTGTAGCGCTGCAGGTGACTTCGGTAGGATAACCAAGCTCCAGTAATTTAAATGCAGGACCGATAATATGACAAGCCATATCACCTAAAGCCCCTGTTCCAAATTTCCACCAGCCACGCCAGTTAAATGGTACCAGATTATCGATATAATCAGTTTGAGGTGCAGTGCCCAACCATAAATCCCATTTCAATTCTTTAGGAACAGGAGGATGTTCTTTGGGCCAGGGAATTCCCTGCGGCCACACGGGACGGTTAGTCCAGTTATACACTTTTTCAATATCACCAATTAAACCAGCTTCAAACCATTCTCTCATCGTTCTCATTCCATCGCAAGAAGCACCCTGGTCGCCCATCTGGGTAACTACTTTATATTTCTCTGCAGCTTGTGTTAGTATGCGTGCTTCATAAATATCATGGGTCAAAGGTTTTTGCAAATACAAATGTTTTTTCAATTGCATAGCGCCCAATCCAACAATGGCATGGTTATGATCCGGGATGGCTACCGATACCGCATCGAAATTTTTACTTTCCTTTTCAAACATTTCCCTCCAGTCATAATAAAATGGCGCCTTTGGAAATTCCTTTCTCCTTGGAGCTGCCATACGATCGTCAACATCGCAAAGAAAAGCGATGACGGCATTTTTTTTAGGAGCAGTAGCATAATGGGCGATATCGCTTGCAGCTTCGCCGCCGCATCCCACGGCAGCTATATATAGTTTATCGCTCGGAGCAACAAATCCTTTTCCGCCTAACACATGTCTTGGCACAATGGAAAATGCTGCCGCAGTTAAGGCTGTATTTTTTATAAATTCTCCACGACTGATTAATTTTTTCGGACGCACTTCTTTATTTTCTTCCATAACAATAATTTTTTTGTTTACCTACATGAATTAATGGCAATAAAAATAATATAGACCTCGGAGGAATCATTTATGCAGTAAATGTTTACAAACCTTCTCAATGTAATGGCATTCTGTGATAAAAAATTACAACTTCCTAATTTTAATATTGCGAAACCAAAGCTTTCCATTTTCCGTACCCTGAAAAGAAATATGTCCTTTTTTAAAAGTGCCGAAACCAGGCCATTCTATAAACTTGCTATTTTTAATCATGTCGCGCCATTGATCAGTCCAAAAATCAGTTTGAAGTATCTTATGCCCGTTCTGGAAAAATTCAACATGACCATCTTTTGATTTGATTTCATACAAATTCCATTTTGGCGCCTGGTTTACCCATTCAGTGTCTGCAGGAACTAAATCATACAGATCACCTGCCCTGCATTTCAATATACGGCCGTCATCATTGCAGGCAAGATCCGCTATTTGCATCTCAGGGCCGGACTCATAAGTATTTTTAAACTCGGGAGATTCATGAACATAAAACATAAGGCCGCTGTTGGCACAGGGTTCCATCTTCCATTCAATTTTTAAATTAAAATCTTCAAACTCATCGTCTGTTACCAGGTCTGCATAATCTTTATAAACACTTTTACTGTTTTTATTCAAAAAGATTGCCCCATCCTGTACCTGCCAGGCCTTACCGGGAACTTTTTCCAGGTAAGAATGCCATCCAACTAAATCTTTTCCATTAAAGAGAAGCTTCCATCCTTCAGATGTTTCTTTTGCTGTAAGCGTATTTGGTATTTGAGAATTTGAAATGTTTGAAAAGAGGCAGGCCGCAATAATTAAGCAAGAAGAATATTTTACAAGCATCGTTTATTATTTTATGTCTAAGGTAATTACTTACACTTAAATAAAATAAAATGATACCACCTTAAAAAGATTATGGCTGACACAGGTGTTTTTTAGACGCCGGTATTCAATACGTTTACAGTTTCCTTGCACCTCTTTCTAATCGTATTTTCTTTAGGCAACTATATATGAAATAGGCGAAGGGAATCGTATTAATCAATTTATCGTGGCATTCTTTGAATAATTTACCACCAACGCATAGCAAAGTTCATCTGGAGTGAAGTGCTGGTAAAATGAAAGTAAAAGTCTTCGGGGGTTTACCAATTTCCCTGCATTTAGTTGCTGTAAGCGGATAAAAATAAATTTTTTCTAAAGTGAGGGGAAAATGTATTCGCCCTTTCTGCAATTAAAGTGTTGTAATCATTCCAATAGCATCTGAGAAAAGATAATTTATTTGCGGAAGTTTTCCTGATATTTATAGCCTATAATAACAATAGGTAAAGTATAATCCCAACGCCTACTATGATTAGGAAAAAACCCAACAATAGTTTATACCCCATGCAGATTAGTTTTAAGGGTGAGTAATATTTTACTTCTTCTTGGGTATTATTTTACAAATAAAATAAAGAGAGGGTTTTCTCTGGAGATGCGGTTAATAGTAGGATTTTAGCGTAATAATACAATTTTTTGATTAAAAAGCAATGTATGGAGAAAAAATGTTTTTCATGAATTTTCCCCGCCCATTTCATATATAGTTGCCTTTTTTATTTCCCTGATGCTTTGGATTTTAATTCCGAAATAGGAACTGTCATCATTCGTCCTATTGGCTTTCCATTTCTGTACGTAATCAATTTAAGGAATGACGCCTCCTGGGGAACTATAATTGGTTCTTTGTATTTTGGATAAAATTTATCAGGAAAAGAATTATCGAATGTGTAATAAATATCCAATCCTTCTATTTCGGTGCTTAATTCGGCAATTAGTTTATCGCCTGAACTGCTTGCATTGATAATAGGATCATATATACTTGGAGCATATTTTATCTGCGCTTCATCAAACCGTGCAAAATGGTTTTCCACCCTACTTACAAAATTATTCCAGTTCTTGCTTTCCTTTCGGGGACCATACTGATTCTGCAATCGCAAATGCTCTTGGCCATGTCATGTATTCTGCGTGCCGCATATTGTAAACCTGCTCTGTCCATAGATTAGCCTGGCCACCTTTGATATACTTAGCATCCACCCCTTCCGGCACGGGCTCAAACTGGTAGGCTTTATTTAACCGCAATGTTGCGTACACACGAGGTTCAATAGCGGGATCTCCCTGCATATAATCAATGTAGGCAAAAGTGGTAGGGCTCATCACAACTTCGTGTCCCTGTTTTGCGGCTTCTATACCACCGGTTATTCCCCGCCAGCTCATTACCACTGCATTTGGCGCCAGTCCACCTTCTAGAATTTCATCCCAGCCCATAAATTTTTTCCCTTTTGATTCAACTATTTTCTCCAATCTTTTTTCAAAATAGCTTTGCACTTCAGGCATGCTTTTAAGTTTCTCCTTTTTCATCAGCGCTTGAATTGCGTCACTTTTTTCCCAGAAATTTTTGGGGCATTCATCACCGCCCATATGTATATATTCAAATGGAAATAATTGTGCCACCTGTGTTAAAACCTTGTCGAGAAACTCATACACTTTTTCATTCGCAGGGCAAAGGGTATTATCTGCCAAAGCGATTGGTGGTGCGCCATGAGACCAGTCCATAATCACTTCGCCTGACCGTACATGAAGTGTATCAGCGCCCGGCGTGCAGGATAATTCAGGATAAGAAACCACTGCTGCCAGACTATGGCCGGGCACATCAATTTCAGGCAAAATATTTACAAACCTTTCTTTTGCATATTGCACTATTTCTTTAATATCTTCCTGGGTATAAAACCCACCGTAAGTGCGTGGCTCATCTTTTGCGGGAGGCGCAAATGTACCAAAGTAGCCAACCCTCTTTGCATTATAAGCACCTACTTCGGTAAGCTTAGGCAAGCCTTTAATTTCTATTCTCCAGCCTTCGTCATCAGTTAAATGAAGATGTAATAAATTATATTTATACCGCACCATTTGGTCAATGTATTTCTCTACATCTTCTTTTGTAAAGAAATGACGGGACACATCAAGCATTAATCCCCTCCATCCAAACCGCGGATAATCTGTAATATCAACACATGGTGCTTTCCATTCTACATTTTTAGCCTGGGTTAAGCTTTCAATTTCTTTAGGAAATAACTGCACCAGCGTTTGCACGCCATAAAATAAACCTGCTGGTTCATTGGCAGTAATTACAATATTTGTTGGAGTAATTTTTAAATGATACCCTTCTTTCCCAATTACAGCCTCTTCCTTTTTATTCAATTGTAATTTAATAGTTGCTGATGGAGCTGTGCTTTTTACACTAACCGGTAAACCCGTTGGAGTTGATAAACGATTTTTCAAAAAAGCGATAGTCGTTTTCAATTCAGGCTGACTGCCAGTCTCAATTGTTATATTGTGCGGTAAAGAAAACGTTCCGCTATTCTCAATAATTTTTACCGGCTCAGGAATAATTGCAATTTTTATTTTCCCCTGACCAAAAGAAATCACACATACTAAACAACTGAAAAGTGATACCAAAAAATTTCTCATACAATAATTTTTTTTTAAGAAAAGTAAAAATCGGAAATTATTATTTAAAAAAATTAAATAATATAGAGTAAAATACTGCAATAAAAATGCAATAATGACTTTCTGCTTTTCGACTCATTAAGTCTTCAAATATTATTTTACGAGCTGATGATATTCCTTCAAACCTTTCTCGGTTAAATTAGGATACAATAAACTCCATAGAGATTTTTTAAACATGGGAAGCGTAGCAGGCTTGCTATTTAATATTTGTTGTGGTATCCAGAAGAAAAAAACCAGGATTAACTGTTCAGCTAGTAATTTATAAGCTCCCTTATAGGGCTCAGGTTTTACCGAACCTCGTTTAACGTGTGATGCAATTCTCTTTTGAGTTCTAAGCAGTTTTTTCTTCAAAAAATTTTCCCAGTCGCTTTGTATTGTGGGGTGATACCGCGAGATCTCCCATACATTATTGAAACAAAAACGATAACTATTGACAAGCTGAAAGATCGACTCAAAATGTTCGTCAAATTCAGGGAGAGTATCTGATTTAATATCGCTATACAGCATTTCAGAAAGTCCCTTTAAAACTTCGGCGTAAGCAGCCTCGACAATTGCCTCCTTATTTTTGAAATGGTAAGCGAGGTTACCCACACTTATTTTCGTGGCATCTGCTATTTGCTGAAGTCTTACGTTAGCTATGCCTGTCTCAAAAAACAGTTTTTCAGCATTCTTAATGATTCGCTGTCTGGTGGTCGTGGGCATTAAAATAAATCTGAAAATTCCATTTTAAATTTTGGTGCAGTCCCAACAATAAAAGTACAAAAACATTGAGTGACTTCTACTCTTTTATAAAATTTACACCAGGAATTTGAAAATTTTTTCTAAAGTGCCAAACCTATTTGTGGAGGTAACTCATTAAATTATACACCCTTCGTGAAAGCTCTTTTAAACGTGGCCTTACATCCATTTCAGTTACGGGAGTGAACAAGGCAATTATATACTTTATTGTTCCATCGTCAACGATTCCTACATCATTAGTATAGTAACTCCACCAGCCGGTTTTATGAAAAAAAACTGCATGACGAGGTAAGCCGGTCGAAAGTTTGGTAGTATCCAGTTGCCTGCCCAGCAATGCTTTCAGCTGCATACTCACCCATGGATTTATTAATTGATTTGTATAAATTTTATACATAAAATCAGCAGCATGCAGCGCACAGGTTTCTGTACTTTTCACCGTATCATAACCGGGATCTTCGAGCTTTCGGCTTAAAAATTTTCTTGTAACATCGCTTCCATACCAGTTATTCTCATGCATTGTTTTATTAATACTATCACGCGAAGCAATATCTATCATACAGTTGGCAGCGGAGTTATCGCTTCTTGTAATCATTAAATCCAAAAGGTAGTTCACCGTAACAGTGTCGCCAGATTTTAAAAGCGGTCTTGGATCGTAATCTATTTCTTTTGATTTGTCTACATCATTCGGTGCTCTTACTATATAGGATCGATACAAAGAATAATTACCATCGCTCACTTGCTTCAAAATTTCCATGGCTACATACATTTTATAGACTGAGGCGGGATAAATTAAGTTATCGGCATTGACGCTTCCTATTACAGGAGTCTTGCCATTAAGATCGATAACCGCAAATGAAATTTTTTCCAGGCCATCTTCGCCTGCATCCCAGGTACTGTCAAGGCCAACTTCATGAACTATTTTTACTAATGAATCAGTAAAACTTTTTTTCTGCTGATAATAGCGGGGGATTTTGATTTGTCCCTCTGCAAACAAATGGAAGGAGCAAAATAGTAATGCAAATTTTATTGATTTCATAAATCTATTGCATATTTTTTTCTCTAAAATCATTAATCAATCTACTGGTTTGCTTGTGTAATTTATTTTTAAAAAAGCCGGTACCGCCTAATAACTTTCCCTTCCATCCCATTGCCTGAGATGCCCATTTATGCAAATTAAATGTATCCGTATGTTTTATGATTTTAGAGTCTTTAAAATCAAATGTTGCATCTACAATATTGTGAACTTTTTTTCCCGTTCTGCTGAAAGTGTACCATGCTTCCCAATGCACCGAACCTTTTTTAAGTGAAGCAGTGATATCAGAAAATTCAATTTTTAAATCTGAAGAATTTCTGCAAAGCATGCGCCACATTGTTTTCACATCATCTCCTTTTAGTTCACCAAATGCAGGGTCACAAAAAACGATATCATCATGATAACATGATACCATTGTTTCTGCATCTTTATTTTGAAAAGCTGTATAAAAAGTTTCTATTAAACTCTTCATTGGATTTATCATGTAGTAAATTTAAGCCGGATAAATTGATTATGCCTGGATACATTAACCACTTCTTTTAGAAGGAAGAAAGCTCAACAGTTTATCTTTAATAATCAAGTTGAACAAATAAAATGCAAAAAGCTGTTACCAGTTTATTCACGCTAAAGGGATGGATGAAAGGGTCAATTTGTTCAGCGATTCTCCTCATACATCGCTGAAAAGAGGAAAATAATTGTGAAACTTCTATTTGAGCAAAAAATATGAATATTAATACTAACCAGATAATACCGGATTACTTACAACTCTTTGTCGCCCGGCTTCAAAGGGGCACCTACACCACAGCCTTCTCTTCATTTGATTTTATTAATTGCACTTCGCAATTGATGTATACATCTTCACTTACCAATACCCCACCTGCTTCCAAAGCTGTATTCCAGTTAAGGCCCCAGTCTTTGCGGTTTATTTTTCCATTGATGGTAAATCCGGCTTTCTCATTACCGTATGGATCTTTTACCACGCCCCCAAATTCAACATCGAGCTTTATTTTCTTTGTAATTCCTTTAATTGTAAGATCACCATACAATTCGTAGCTGCCATCATTGTCAACATTTTCATAGGTATTCGCTACAAAGTTTATTTCCTTATGATTTTCCACATCAAAAAAATCTGCGCTTTTTAAATGTTTATCTCGTGCGGCATCTCCTGTAGTAATGCTTGCAGGATTAATCCATACATCTATTTCAGCAGACATAAAATCATCACCTGTTGTATAAATACTCGCTTCAAATTCGTTAAAAACACCTTTTACATTTGTAATCATCAGATGCTTTACCTTAAAAGCTATCTCTGAATGTACCGGGTCTATAACCCATTTTACCTTTGTTGCCATTTTTTTAATTTTTTTTAAAATTTTATAATTTTTTATTATTATTTACTTACTGAACTTTCGACGCTTCATGAATTTCGTTACTGAGCAATCCGCTCCCGCCTCCATAATGCTGGATAATTTTTACCGAAGAATTTTTACTGAGGAAATAATTACGCAAATTTCTTTCACAATCTTCGGCAATGCCACTGCTCAAAAGTATAAGATGAAAATTGCGGCTATCAAAAAGCGCTTTCGCTTCCTCATCATATAAAGTTCCTTCAGCACTCCAATCATCATTTTTATTAATCAGCCTTAATAGAGTCTGTAAAATTTCCGGATGTCTTCCGACAACCAAAATATTGGTTTTCATAAATCTTAATTTAGCTGCGGATTCAATAATATTTCGTTTAGGCCTTTACGTGACCTTGGAGTTAATTCCCTCGTCTTAAATGGTTCTTCAAGTTTTTCCGCATTGTCAGGATAACCTAATGCAATCATTACTACAGGTTCCAAATCATCATCCAGGCCGAGTAATGTCTTTGCATCTTCTTTTGAAAAACCTTCCATTACATGCGTATAAATTCCCATGCTGTTGGCCTGCAAAGTCAATAAAATATTCGCTGCGCCTATATCATGCAGGGCGTTGATATTCGGTTTGTCATTTGCCGTATACTTTGCCTTTTTTATACTTAGTATGAAAGCGCCGGCTTTCATATTCCATGGTTTATTACCCGGATATAGGATGTCAAGAAAAGAATTAAATAATGGTGTTCCTTTTTGTGCAACTACATATCTCCACGGCTGTTCATTCATGGCACTAAACGACCAGGTAGCGGCCTCCACTATTGTATTCAAATCATCGGTTGAAATTTCTTTACCAGAGAAACTTCTCGGGCTCCACCTGTTTTTAATAATATCCAACACAGGATATTTTGTTTTTGCTTTTTTTACATCATTCATCTGTATGCCTTTTATAAGTTGATAATATTAGCTTTTGATTTTTAATTTTTGTTGTTCGATTTATCGCCAGGGATTGTTTAACCGAATCTTATTATATTGACATCGGTACTTCCATCAACAATAATTCTGCATCCTGCGAATTTGCTTTAATGTTTATTTTATTTGTATTCCAGATACCCAGACCATCTCTTTGATTTAAATCATTACCGGCAATGGTTATATCTCCTTTTAATACAAATGCGTATACACCATTTGCAGGATTTTTTAACTGGTAGGTTGTAGAAAAATCTTTATCAAACTTTCCCATATGAAACCACGCGTCCTGGTGAATCCAAACACCTTCATCATCTTTAACAGGCGAAAGTATTTGTTGCAGCTTGTTATGCCTGTCTTCAACATTTAAAGTAACCTGGTCGTACCTTGGCGCCACATTTTTAGTTTTTGGGAAAAGCCATATCTGTAAAAATTTTACAGGCTTATCCTTATTCTTATTATACTCACTGTGAAATATTCCTGTACCGGCACTCATCGCCTGTATATCACCATTTTTAATTACAGTTACATTACCCATGCTGTCTTTATGTTCTAAATCTCCCTCCAATGGTATTGAAATAATTTCCATATTATCGTGAGGATGCCTGCCAAAGCCCATTCCCGGATCCACACGATCATCATTTAAAACACGCAATACACCAAAGTGCATTCTTTCAGGATTATAATAATTTGCAAAGCTGAAAGTATGATGGCTATCCAGCCAGCCATGATTGGCATGACCACGTGTATTGGCCTTATGCAAAACCGTTTCAGCTTTCGTCACCACATTTTCTTCCTGGTCATTTGTATGTATTGCTTCCAATTCATGCAACTCATCAATATCATTCTTGATAATATTTTTTGAGGAATCTTTCGCTACCTGGATTCCCTTGCCGGTCATATTTATTGTTTGTTTTTCCATAATATTTATTTTTATTGTTTTACAATGCAAAGTTGAGCCAACAAAAAATTTAAAACATTGAACTGGGACAAGAAATAAAGTAACAGTTCCAATTAGTAACTGAATTATTCGCTCTTCTTTGCATCACGTTTTATTTTTTTAAAACACAAAGATGCTATTGGTTCAATGTCGAAAAACATTGAACCAGGACAAGAAATAAGAAAGAAGGTTATTTTTTAGACAATTTTGTTCTCACTTTACTGAGAAACTCTGCAGAAATTCCTAAATAAGAGGCTATATAATGTTGGGCAACACGCTGCGGTATCGTTGGATAGCGTTGCAGGAAGTCAAGATATTTTTCCTGCGCTGATGTAGTAATAGATTTTATAAAACGATTTTGAAGTACAGATAGATTTTTTTGCACCATAAGCCTGAACATTCGTTCAAGCTTTGGAACTTTTTTTAAAATTTCTTCTTTCACCTCAGGGGAAAGCGTAAGCAATTCGCAATCTTCGAGTGTTTCTATAAATACAATACTTGGTGTACGTAAATGAAAACTGGCAATGTCACTTACCCACCAGTCTTCAATGGCAAACTGGAGAATTACTTCAAACCCATTCTCATCTATATAATATGTTCTTATGCAGCCTTTATTGACGTATGCTTCAAAATTGCAAACATCGCCTTCACGCAACATAATGGTTTTTTTGGGAATTTTTTTGAACTCTAATAGTGAATTTATAAAGGATAATTCATCAGCAGAGACATCAACGTATCTTAGTATATGATTATTGATATCATCAAACATGAAAATAACTTTGCAGATGATGTGATTTATTGTAGGAAGTTATTTATTATTATTCAGCAACTATTCCTGAAGAGCCGGTTAATACCTGCTTAAAGTCTCTTAATTTTTATATTTTTAAACCATACATCTTCGCCATGATCCTGTAAAGAAATTTTCCCTTTTTTGAAGATTCCAAAACCGCTCATATCTTTAAACTTGCTTATAGCAATCATTTTCTTCCAGTTATCGTCCCATAAAGTTGTTGAAAGTGTGTGTTCACCATTCATGTAAAAATCCAATTTCCCATTCAATGATTTTATTTCTATATGATTCCATTCACCTTGTGGCTTAACAGCTTCTTTAGATGCCAGCAAGTCATATAGATCGCCGGCCCTGTGGGTGTAAAGTTTTCCGTCGGAATGCCCTAAGCGTGTAGGGGTACCGTTATCTAATACCTGCATTTCCAAGCCCGTTTCATAAGTCGCAGGATATTTTGCGGTATCCTCATGAATATAAAATATAATACCACTGTTCCCTTTTGGGCCAATCTTCCAATCTAGTTTTAAATCGAAATTTTCATACTCATTATTAGTTACCAGGTCACCATTCTCACCCGGAAGATGTTTCAACGCTTCGGCATCTAAATAAAAAGCGCCGTCTTTTACACTCCATGCTTTTGCGGCCGTTTCCTTTCCATAAGTGTGCCAGCCGTTGGTTGTTTTGCCGTCAAACAATAGTTGCCAACCATCGCTTTTTTCTTTTGCAGTAAGTGTATTGTCAGTTGCATTCATTTGTGAAAAGCTATAATTTGAAAATAAAATGGCAGTAAAAAAGAACAGGGATATTTTTTTCATTTTGTCGAAGTTAAAAGAGTGTGAAGTTTAGCTTTATATAACGAAAGGAAATTATTTAATTCCTAAAACAGTGCTTACCAGTTTCTCGTCTTTTGCCCCGCCGGCGAAATCATCAAATGCTTTGTCTGTAACCGGGATAATATTTTTATTGATAAACTCAGCTCCTTCCCTTGCACCTGTCTCAGAATTTTTTAAGCAGCATTCCCATTCCATTACGGCCCAGCCCGCATAATCATATGCAGCAAGCTTGCTGAAAATTGCTTTAAAATCTACCTGGCCGTCTCCTAAAGAGCGGAACCTCCCCGCCCTGTTTATCCAGCTTTGGTAACCTCCATACACACCTTGTTTTCCTGTCGGATTAAATTCAGCATCTTTCACATGAAAAGCCTTTATGCGTGAATGATAGTTATCGATATAAGCAAGGTAATCGAGACATTGCAATACAAAATGCGAGGGATCATATAAAAGGCAGGCCCTGGAATGAAAATTCACTTCTTCCAAAAACATTTCATAACTAATGCCATCATGCAAATCTTCACCGGGATGAATTTCATAACAAACATCCACGCCGCATTTATCGAACTCATTTAAAATGGGCAACCATCTTTTTGCAAGCTCTGCAAAGCCTTCCTCAACTAACCCTGCGGGCCGTTGCGGCCATGGATAAAATGTATGCCACAACAATGCACCGCTAAAAGTTGCATGAGCATTTAGTCCTAAATTTTGTGAAGCTTTAGCCGCAAATTTCAATTGTTGTACGGCCCATTCTGTTCTTGCTTTGGGATTATTTCGAAATTTTTCCGGTGCAAATCCATCAAACAAAACATCGTAAGCGGGATTTACCGCAACTAATTGTCCCTGCAGATGTGTGGATAGTTCTGTAATATCCAATCCACATTCATTTATTAATCCTTTTAATTCATCTGCATAAGTTTTACTTTCGGCAGCATTTTTTAAATCAATAACCCGGCCGTCCCACGTAGGAAGCTGAACACCTGTGAAACCAAGATCTTTAGCCCAAAGGCAAATACTTTTAAGGTCATTGTAAGGAGCGGCATCGCCGAGAAATTGCGCAAGGAAAATTCCTGGTCCTTTAATTGTTTTCATGAGATTTTAATTAGCCTCACCCTAACCCTCTCCTCCAAAGGAGTCCGTTGGACGATGGAGAGGGACAAGGATTATTAAAAATTTATATTACAAAATCCGTCCACTTTTCTTTCGACCCTCCGGATGCAACTACATTTTCAATAAACGCCATCCCGCGAACGCCATCGGCAGCTCCGGGGAAATCAAGCATTTCTTTTGTTGGCTCCTTGCCTTCGAGCTTCGACAATAATGTTTGGGCGAAGTTGTGATAAATATTTCCGAAAGCCTCGAGGTAGCCCTCAGGGTGGCCGCCTGGTGTCCTGCAATTTTTTGTTGCAAAACTGCTTAATGCATTTGTATAATTGGCACCGGCACGTAAAATTTCTGCAGGCTTATCCAACCATTTTACCAATAAAGTATTTGGCTCTTGTTGTGCCCATTCTATACCACCTTTTTCTCCATAAATTCTAATCTTTAATGCGTTCTCTTCTCCCGCTGCAATTTGTGTTGCGATCAATACGCCTGATGCGCCATTATCAAATTTTAATAGAACACTGCCGTCGTCGTCCAGATGCCTTCCTTCAACCACAACATTTAGATCGGCGCAAAGTCTGGTAATTTTTAATCCTGAAATATATTCTGCCAGGTGTGCCGCATGTGTTCCTATATCTCCCATAGCTCCGGCCTTACCTGATTTTTTTGGATCTGTTCTCCATGCTGCCTGGGCGTTCCCTTCACGCTCTGATAATTTACTTAACCAGCCCTGGGGATACTCAACATAAATTTTCCTGATTTTCCCCAAAGCCTCCTCTTTCATCATTGATTTCGCCTGCTTCACAAGGGGATACCCTGAATAAGTATGTGTCAGGCACAGTTGCAATCCTGTCTCTTCAACTTTCTTTTTTAATGTTTTCGCTTCGTCCAGTGTAAATGTCATCGGCTTTTCAATCACCACATTGAAACCATTATCAAGTGCCATCATTGCGGGGGCAAAGTGGGCAAAGTTTGGTGTGACGATGGTTATAAAATCAATACGTTTATCCGCAGGCATTTCACTTTCCTTTTTTATCATCTCTTCGTATGTAAGATAAGTCCGATCTTCGGGAAGAAACAATGCTTCACCTGATTCCCTTGCAATCTCAGGATTGATGCTTAATGCGCCGCAACATAATTCGATGAGGCCATCCATGTTGGCGGCAATCCGATGTATAGCGCCGATGAATGCATCTTTACCGCCGCCAACCATTCCCATTCTTAATTTTCTTCTCATAATTTTTTTAATTTCTGTTTAAGAACAAATTTTTTTAAATATAAAAAAATTACATTTATGAAATTAATTTTTATTCGATTGCAAAGTAATCATCTTAAAATTTAATATTGTTGTAAAGCCTTTGAAAAATAAAATATCTTCTATAAAATTATTTTATTACCAAAATTAACTGCGCATGCAATCAACAATTAATAGCAGCAAACTCTTTTTTGCAAGTCGTATCGCTTTAATTTTTACAGCTATGACTTTCGCTTTCAGGGCTTCCCTTGAAGGAAACTGGGGCACCGATTTTAATCTTACACATGAGCAACTCGGGTGGATATTTGCCCCGGCGTTTTACGGATTTACTTTAGCCATGATCTTTGGTGGCCCTTTATGTGATTTCCTGGGGATGAAACGTCTTTTGATCCTTGCATTTTTAGGGCATATCGCTGGTGTAATCATTTATCTTCTTGCCAAAGATGCCACTATGTTGTTTGTAGGAACTTTATGTATAGGTATAGGAAATGGGATGGTGGAAGCAGCCTGTAATCCCTTGGTTGTTACTTTATTTCCTGAAAACAAAACTACGATGTTAAACCGCTTTCATGTCTGGTTTCCCGGAGGTATTGTTATCGGCGGATTACTTTCATACATAATGGTTGAAAAAATGCATATGGACTGGCATATACTTTTGGCTACTTTATTTATTCCTGCTGCAGTATATGGTTACTTATTTTTTAAGCTTGATTTTCCAAAAACTGAAAGAGTTACAAAAGGAGTGAGCACAGGCAAGATGTTCACCGCCTGTTTAAGCCCTTTATTCTTAATAATGTTGGCATGTATGTTTATGACCGGTGCAACAGAACTGGGAACCAATACATGGATAGTGGCCTTGTTGAAAGGCGCAGGGATTTCAGGCATTCTCGTACTTGTGTTTATTAACGGCCTGATGGCATTGGGACGTTCCTTTGCAGGCCCGGTTGTTCACCGTTTTAATCCAAATGGCATGTTGATAATTTCCTCATTGCTCGCTGGGATTGGTTTAGTGCTTTTGAGTTTTGCTACCGGTTATGCAGCCTTTGGCGCAGCTTTTATATTTGCTGCAGGCATTTGTTTCTTTTGGCCAACCATGCTGGGTTTTGTATCAGAATATCTTCCCAATACAGGTGCATTAGGTTTATCATTAATGGGCGGCGCCGGCATGTTTTCCACTTCGCTTATTATACCAATGATGGGTAAGTGGTATGATGATTTTAAAAATGCTGCGATCGCAACTGGTACATCTGCAGCAAACGCCGATGCTATTGCCGGATCAAGTACCTTCTTAAAAGTAGCTATAATGCCAGCGATTTTATTAGTCGTTTTTATTACGATCTATGTTGTGCGACGTAAATATTATGCAAGGCCGAAAACCTACATGCTTAAATGATTAGCCGCATTGATCTTTTATTTTGATTAGGTAACGATATTCTTTATATTGATTGATCGTACGAGTTCCTGGCTTCTTCGTTGCTCGTAAGTCATAAGCCAAATTAGCCTTAAGGAAACTCCAAAAATTCTCCCATGTGTCTTTTCGCTTTCTTATGATACGATAATATGGTATGTTAGGTAAAAAGGTCTTTTTGTAAATAATCGAAAAAAAAAATTAACGAAAACTAATTCTTGTCTTAAAAATAGTACATTTAATCATTGCATTATTAACAGCTAATATTAGTCAATGAAATTTACGATACGATTGCAGCTCTCGACAATGATGTTTCTTGAATTTTTTATATGGGGAGCGTGGTTTGTAACCCTGGGAACTTTTTTATTAAACAATTTAGGAGCAACCGGTGCACAAAGCGGTTCAGTCTTTTCAACTCAATCATGGGGAGCTATAATAGCTCCTTTTATTATTGGCTTAATCGCCGACAGGTATTTCAATGCCGAAAAAATTCTTGGCGTATTGCATCTTGTTGGTGCAGTGCTTATGTATCAAATGTATAGCGCCAGTGAAATATCTGTGTTCTATCCCTATGTTTTAGTGTATATGATTTTATATATGCCAACACTTGCATTGGTCAATTCAATTTCTTTTAATCAAATGAATGATCCTGAAAAAGAATTTTCAAGCGTCAGGGTTTGGGGAACGATAGGTTGGATCGTTGCGGGGCTATTAATCAGTTATGCTTTTTTATGGGATTCTGAAGCTAATGTAAAGGCCGGTTTAATGAGAAACACGTTCCTGTTAGCGTCAATAGCATCGGCAGTTTTAGGGCTTTTCAGTTTTACGTTACCAAAAACGCCGCCTAAGGTTGCAAAGGGTACAAAGGTGAAAGTGTCTGATATTTTAGGGTTGGATGCATTGAAACTATTGAAGAATAAAAACTTTTTGCTGTTCTTTATTGCCTCTATACTTATTTGTATTCCACTTGCATTTTATTACCAGAATGCCAATCCGTTTCTTTCAAATATTGGTGTTGCAAATCCAACAGGTAAAATGACAATAGGGCAAATATCTGAGGTTCTTTTTTTATTAATGTTGCCGGTTTTTTTCAAAACATTTGGATTTAAAAAAACAATATTAGTTGGTATGTTTGCATGGGCGTTACGCTATGCATTATTTGCCTATGGTAATGCCGGAGAATTAAGTTTTATGTTAATTATTGGTATTGCATTACACGGTGTTTGTTATGATTTCTTTTTTGTGTCCGGGCAAATTTACACCAATGCCAAAGCCGGAATAAAATACAAAAGCGCAGCCCAGGGCCTTATTACACTCGCAACTTATGGTGTGGGAATGCTTATAGGATTTGGTATTGCCGGCCTTATAACTGACACTTATAAAATTTCAGAAACAGATTTCAACTGGAAAATGATCTGGATCATACCTTCAGGAATAGCATTGGTCGTATTTCTCTTATTTGCAATATCATTCAATGATAAAAACGAAAAACCCATAGCCGATCAAATCGTGAATATTTAAAATAATGGAATTAAAACAAAACCGCAGAACTTTACTCAAAAATATTACGCTTGGTGCTTCAGCAGTAATCGCTGCACCAGCTATTTCCCTGGCAAAAAATTTTGAAGAAAAAAATAATTATACCCTGAAAGGCAACATTAATCATTCGGTTTCAAGATGGACATTTAATTATCTTTCGCTTGACGACCTGTGTAAAGCTGTGAAGGATATAGGTTTCAGCGCTATAGATCTGGTTGGTCCAAAAGACTGGCCCACGCTACAGCAGCATGGCATTTACAGTTCAATGTGCTATACAGCAGGAGATAATGATTTAAACCGCGGATTGAACGATCCTTCTTTACACGACCTCAGGATAAAAGAATATGAAGAAGTAATACCCATTATGGCAAAAGCAAAATATAAAAATCTTATTTGCTTTACCGGCAAGCGCAATGGAATGGATGATGAAACAGGAATGAAAAATTGTATTACCGCACTGAAAAGAATTTTGCCTCTTGCAGAAAAAAATGGTGTTACTATGGTCATGGAATTATTAAACAGTAAAATTGATCATAAAGATTATATGTGTGATCATGTTGAGTGGGGCGCAGAAATATGCAAGCGCATTAGTTCTGAAAATTTCAAATTGCTATTCGACATTTATCATATGCAAATACAGGAAGGCGATATTATAAGAAACATAAGGGATTATCATCAATACATCGCACACTATCATACGGGCGGAATACCGGGACGTCATGAAATTAATGAGACACAGGAACTATATTATCCGGCAGTAATGAAAGCAATTAAGGAGACAAATTTTAAAGGTTACGTTGCCCAGGAATTTGTTCCCACATATCCTGATAAACTGGATTCTTTAAAAGAAGCTATTAAAATTTGTGATGTATAAGATGGAAATTTTATAATGAATAATTATCAATTCGCAATAGTTAGTTTAACATTTAAAAATTTAAAATTAAAAATCCTATGGCAGACAATACTTACGATGCAATAGTAATAGGCTCCGGAATTTCAGGTGGATGGGCCGCAAAGGAACTTACAGAAAAAGGGCTCAAAACTATAATGCTTGAAAGGGGTAAAGACATTGTGCATGTAAAAGATTATGTAAACGCAACAAAAGGTCTCTGGGAATTTCCTCATCGTGGTGGTCGCACACAAAAAATGATAAATGATTACCCTGTTTTAAAAAGAGATTATCCGCTAAATGAAATAAATCTTGACTGGTGGGCAAATGACCAGGAAAGCCCTTACACCGAAATAAAACGAATGGATTGGTTCAGGGGCTATCATGTTGGAGGACGTTCACTTCTATGGGGTCGCCAAAGTTATCGCTGGAGCGATCTTAGTTTTGAGGCTAATGCAAAAGATGGAATTGCAATAGACTGGCCTATACGTTATAAAGATATTGAGCCATGGTATACTTATGTTGAAAAGTTTGCAGGTATCAGCGGCTCAAAAGAAAACCTGCCACAACTGCCCGACAGCCATTTTTTACCCGCAATGGAAATGAATTGTGTTGAAAAAGATGTGTCCGCAAGAATCAACGAGCATTATAAGGCAAAGCGAATGATCATCGGGCGCACGGCAAATATAACCGAGCCATTACCCGGTAGAACCAATTGTCAATATAGAAATAAATGCTGGCTGGGATGCCCGTTTGGTGCCTATTTCAGTACACAATCTTCAACACTTCCCGCTGCTGTTGCAACAGGAAATCTTACTGTTCGTCCATGGTCAATCGTTACAAAGATTTTATACGATAAAGATACCAAAAAGGCAACCGGTGTAGAGGTGCTCGACGCCGAAAACAAGAAAACCTACCAGTATTTTGCAAAGGTTATTTTTCTTAATGCATCTACATTTAACAGTGCCTGGATATTAATGAATTCTGCAACTGACATCTGGCCCGATGGATTGGGAAGTAGCAGTGGAGAATTGGGACATAATATAATGGATCACCATCTTGGTATTGGTGCCGGCGGCACTGTTGAAGGTTACGATGATAAATATTATTATGGAAGACGTGCCAACGGCATTTATATTCCCCAGTTCCGAAATATTTTGGGAGACAAAAGAGATTACATCAGGGGCTTTGGTTACCAGGGTGGCGCCAGCCGTGATGGATGGAGCCGTACCGTCGCGGAGCTGAGTATCGGGGGTGATTATAAAGACGCTCTTGCCGAACCGGGCGAATGGAAAATGGGTATAGGGGCTTTTGGAGAAATACTTCCTTATCATGAAAATAAAATGACATTAGATAAAAATAAAAAAGATGCATGGGGTTTAAATGTTATTGCTTTTGACGCCGAATGGAAAGAAAATGAAAGAAAAATGCGGATTGATATGAAGAATGATGCTATAGAAATGCTTGAGGCTGCCGGGGTAAAAAATGTGAAAGGTCATGAAGGTGATGGAACAATAGGAAGAGGTATTCATGAAATGGGAACAGCCCGCATGGGGAAAGACCCTAAAACATCTGTGTTGAATAAATGGAACCAGGTTTGGGATGCGCCGAATGTATTTGTGACTGATGGCTCTTTTATGGTTTCCGCAAATTGTGTAAATCCTTCTCTCACTTATATGGCAATGACGGCAAGAGCGGCCGACCATGCAGTAAGTGAATTAAAAAAACGAAATATTTAATAACGCAGATGAGTCAATAGACATTTAATTATTGATTATTTACCAATGGCTTATTGACTATTCATGCACAAATAAATTAATTACATGTCTGAAAAAAATAACAGGAAAAGTAATTCAAGAAGAGAATTTTTAAAAAACACAGCTTTAACAGCAGCGGGCTTTATGATTGTGCCACGTCATGTTTTAGGTGGAAAGGGATTTACCGCCCCAAGCGATCGCTTAACCATTGCAGGAATTGGCGTAGGGGGTAAGGGCGAAAGTGATATCGCCAATTTCTTTAAAAGTGGTAAGGCCGACATTGCATTTCTATGTGACGTTGATGACAGGAGGTCAGCTAAGACCGTCAAAAATTTTCCCAAAGCAAAATATTATAAAGACTGGAGAGAAATGCTGGACAAGGAGTCAAAAAATTTTGATGCTGTCTCAGTTTCTACACCCGATCATAACCACGCAGTGGCAGCATATGCAGCCATGCAGCGAGGTAAACATGTATACGTACAAAAGCCGTTAACTCACGATGTATATGAGGCACGCCTTCTAACGGATGGGGCTAAGCGCTTTAAAGTGGTTACACAAATGGGTAACCAGGGAGCATCAGGCGATGGTGTGAGACAATTGCGTGAATGGTATGATGCAGATGTTATCGGAAATGTACATACAGTGTATTGCTGGACCGACAGGCCTGTCTGGCCACAGGGAATTCCATGGCCTTCCACATCGGCACCGGTTCCCAAAGAACTTGATTGGAATTTATGGCTGGGAACCGCACCATATAAAGATTATATTGAAAAGCTTGTTCCATTTAACTGGCGTGGCTGGTGGGATTATGGAACTGGTGCATTAGGTGATATGGGCTGTCATCTTGTCGAAGCGGCCTTTAGCGTTCTGGGTTTAAAATACATTGATTCAGTGCAGGCAAGTGTAGGAAGCGTGTACGTGGATGAATTTAAAAGAGGATATTTTCCCGAAAGCTGCCCGCCTTCAAGTCATGTTATTATGAAATTCCCAAAGACTGATAAAACAAAGGGGCCTGTGGAAGTTCACTGGATGGATGGCGGTATTCAACCGGAAAGGCCCGAGGAACTCGGTCCCAATGAAGTGTTTGGGGATGGAGGAAATGGTGTTTTATTTATCGGAACAAAAGGAAAAATGATGTGTTCTACCTATGGGGCCAATCCACGGTTGCTGCCTACAACACGTACGAACGAGGTGAATGTAAAGCAAACATATCCGCGGGTGCCCAATGGAGCGGAAGGGCATTATGCGCAATGGGTTGAAGGGGCAATTGCAGGTTATGGCAAAAATCAATTGAGTTCTCCTTTTGAAATTGCCGGACCTCTTACTGAAGCCTTGTTAATGTCCAACCTGGCTATCCGCGGATTTGATATAAGAAAACCGCGGGAAAGCGGAAGGGGCTTCGATTACCCCGGCCGTTATGTGGAGCTTTTATGGAATAATGACAGTATGAAAGTCGCCAACCTGGACGATGTAAATCAATTCATAAAAAGAGATTACCGTAAAGGTTTTGAACTAAATGTTTAATAAAAATAAAAATAATAATCATGAATAGAAGAGACGCAGTACAATATATCTCACTCCTTTTAGGAGGAACTATTGTAGGTAGTAACTATTTTTTATCAGGTTGTAAAAGCAACACGGGTGTCTCAATGACTTTCCAACCCGAGGACATTTCATACCTCGATGAAATTGCCGACACCATTCTGCCGCCAACAAAGACACCTGGTGCGAAAGCAGCGAAAGTTGGCCAGTTTATGACAGTAATGGTCAATGATTGCTATGACGCAGGCGATCAAAAAATATTTCATGAAGGAATGAAAAAGCTGGACGACTTTTCAGAAAAAACCTATGATAATTCTTTTATGAAACTCACACCGCAGCAACGTCACGATTTATTAGTAAAGCTCGATAATGAGCAAAGCGATTACATGAAAAATAAAAAGAAGGAAGAGCCTTCACATTATTTCCGAATGATGAAGGAACTCACTTTACTCGGGTATTTCACATCAGAAATAGGCTGCACACAGGCCAGGCGATACGTGGAAACGCCGGGGAGATTTGATGGCTGTGTTCCATATGCAAAAGGTGATAAGGCATGGGCTTAACTTAAAAGACAAATAGCTTCAATGACCTATAAACGCAGAGACTTCATAAAACATGCCGCAGCGGGAATCGCTGTTACAGCCATATCAGGCGAATTATTGGGTTGCTCATCATCGAAGGCATCCACACACGGTAATTTGAAAGAATTTGGCTTACAACTCTACACTGTACGCGATGTAATACCTAAAGATCCCAAGGACGTTTTAAAGCAGGTTGCTGCAATGGGATATAAGCAGGTAGAAAGTTTTGAGGGCAGTAAAGGAATGTTTTGGGGCATGACCAATACCGGGTTTAAAAAATATATGGATGATCTCGGCATGCAGATCATTTCGAGTCACTGTAATATTAAAAAAGATTTCGAGCGCAAAGTAAATGAGGCTGCCGAGATAGGAATGAAATATTTAATTGACCCGTATGAAGGGCCGCAAAAAAGTATTGATGATTTCAAACAATTGGCCGATACGTTTAATAAAGCCGGCGAACTGTGCAAAAAAGCCGGGTTGAGGTTCGCATATCACAATCATGATTATTCGTTTGCCGCCATTGACGGGCAGGTACCCCAGGACGTTATGATGCAAAATACCGATCCTTCAATCGTTGATTTTGAAATGGACATTTATTGGGTAGTTACTGCTGGTGAAGATCCTATCAAGTGGTTTACTAAATATCCCGATCGTTTTCGTTTATGCCATATCAAAGACAGGAAAAAACACGTTCCGCTTTCCGATCATGATGCTTCATGTGTTGCAGGAACAGGTGGAATTGATTTTCCGAAAATATTAGATGTTGGTAAAAAAGAGGGATTACAATATTATATTGTTGAGCAGGAACATTATGATAATATGACTTCTCTTGAAGCTGCCAAAGAAAATGCAGAATACCTAAAAAAACTGAAAATATAAAGCCAGCATCTTCCACCATTATTTTGCCGATTCCGAACCCTTACCTAAAGTGTCGAGCTGGTGTGTAAGTTCAATAGCGTTGGACGTGTCAGGGATATTCCCATTTACATTTTGAACGCCAACTTCGTGGTTTGTTTTTGTATCCTCCTTTTTTTCTTTGTCCTTAGAATTGCATGCTGAAAAAGTAATTACAATTCCGGCTATTAAAAGTATCGTTTTCATAATAATAATTTAAGATTCAAAAAGCTTTACAGTAAAATTTCTCCGGGAGAAATATGCCTTTATTTTATAGCAGTCAATAAAGATGCCAAACGATTAAAACATTGATACAATGAAAATTGAAAATTGAATTGCGGTGTAATATCAGCAGATTTAGTGACCGGGTGTGATAAATGTTTTTTGAAATAAATAATAAAATGGTGATAATAAAAACAGGAAGAGAAATTCAGGGTTTGAAATCTATCATGAACTCTTTTTATAATAAACTTCTTTTAATCACTTTGTAATTTTCGTAATCACAAAACCTTCAATGCAACAAACCGATCCTGGCTGGGAAATCGATTTTGTAATTCCGCTTATTATAACATGAAGTCCCGAAATCTGAAATTCTGCAGTAAGATTACAAGGCTTTAGCCGGGTATCTATAGTTCCTTCTTCCTCTATATAGTATTCACCATTAGTTACCGTTATTATGGCCGGTTTATCTGTAATTTGTCTTCCATTTGCGTTAGCAAAGCAGTCCTTTGCATCATCATTTTCTTTCCTCGCAGGAAAAAAGAATTGTTATAAACGCTAATGAAACAAAATATTTAAAAACTTGTCGCATGTATTTTTAATTTCTGACAATCAAATCATGACAAACCGTTGCAGTTTATTGAGGATTTTTTTGCTTAATCATTAAAGCAATTGATTAATTTATCGATGTCCTCTTTGCTGTTATATAAATGCGGTGATACCCGAATTACCGTTCCCCTGAAACTAATGCTTATTTTATTTTCCTGTAATCTATTTTTAAGAATTGCACTATCCAAATTATTAAATGGAATACTGGTGATATGGCCAGCCCCCGTAAAATTTTCATCCATTAAATTTTTCTCTTTTTTATACTTAACAATCTTATCTGTTAGCTTTCTTATCTCAGCCTGGATAAAATTAGTTTTCCATGTGAGTATTTGTTCAAGTCCTGCGATAGCAATTGGTAATAGATGAAATTGTGCAAGTTCTCCCATGTCAAATTTTCTTGCACCCTTACGAAATCCCTGTACATAATTAAGATCCGAAAAATCCTCACTTCCTTTTCTTGTTACCCACGAGTATTCCAGGGGCTCGCCTTTTTCCTGCCATCTTTCTGAAACGTACATGTAGGCTAAGCTATAAGGCCCCAGCATCCATTTGTATCCGACCGATATAGCAAAATCGGGCTGAATTCTGTCAATGTCAATTGGTAAAACCCCCAAAGATTGGCTCAGGTCTAATACGAGGTAGGAGCTAACAGTTTTTGCGGCCGCACTTATTTGATACAAGTCTATTAATGCTCCGTCAATCCAATGGCAATTGGGAATTGCTATAATGCCCGTTTTGTTAGTTATTTTTTCAAGAATGCTTTCGGTAAGTGTTTTGTCTTTACTTTTTTTTATTGTAACTATTTGCAGGTTTTGCGCATTGGCCATATTTTCCCATACATAATAGTTTGAAGGAAATTGTTTCTCAAGAACTATAATTTCTTGTCCCTTTGGAAAGTCGTAAATTTTTTGCTGCAACTGCCAGTCCGTAGCTTGCCGAGGGAATAATGCAAATATTATCATTAGCTGTTTGAAAAATTTCGGCAACAAGACTTCTTAATTTTTCCGAATTGCCAAACCAATCTTCAGCGGACATTTTCCATGGTGCGGCACGCGTGTCAATTCCATGCAAACCCGCTTCCCTACCCGCTTTTAAAAGAGGAGACATATTTGCACAGTTCAGATAAGTTGTATCATCAAGAAGAAAAAGATCTTTATTGGGATTAGATGTCATTTTCATTAAAATATTTTATTATCATTTTTTAATTCCCTTGAGTGTTGTCTTTTTAATTTTTGCAATTACTTCAACTTTTGGATCGGCGATTTCTGCAATAGTATATTCAATGGATGTGCTTAAAACCTGGGTCGCCTCCTGCAAAGTGAGTTCATAATCCGATTGTAACCACTCAAGCAAACCAGCAGTTGCAATTTTTATGGCGTTATCCAAACTTTTGTCTATCCCGATAGCCATTCGGTCGATTGAATCCTCAACTCTCGGATAAGCCAAACTTAAAAATTTCTTCTTAATAATTTGTACAGTAAATTCAATATCCATAGAAGTTTCCAATGCATTTCCGGCTATTTCGCCATCGCCCTGTACGGCATGGCCATCGCCTAAATATAGATACGCGCCTTCGTGAAAAACGGGTAAATAAATTGTTGCTGATTCATTGATTCTTTTAAAATCCAGGTTTCCGCCATACGGGCCCTGGAAAAAACTTAGCACCTCATTCTTTTTATTTGCGGGCGCAACACCAATGCATCCAATAAAAGGTTGCAGAAAAACTTTAAAGGAATCCAAATGTTCGTACGCAGTATCATTAATTGAAGCAAACCCATTTAGTGTATCCAATTTCCATTTTACGAGCCTTGATTTACTCAATTGCTTAATAATTTCCTTTGGTAAACTTCTGGAACTGAAGCTTTGAGTTGTAAATGCATCCCGGCGATTCAAATTTATTTTAAGAATAGTAACAGCTAAAACATCACCCGCAAAAGCATTTTCAATATAGAATGGCCCGGTTAATGGATTACCTCCTTTTTGACGCCTTATTCCATTTTTATCAAATCCACCGGCATCTATGGTTTCCGTTTGTATTGTATCGCCTTCATGAATTTTAAGAGCAGGGTCAATATTTAAAGAAAATTTATTAGAGAAGGATGATGGAATAAAATGAATGATTTTTGGTGTGTAAGGAGTTTTTTTAGTTGATTCAATGTCTTGCCCTTTTATAAATTCTGACAATAAAAAACATAAAATTAGCAGGATATATTTCAATATAAATGGTTAGAACGTTTTTGATAAAGCATACAAAAAGATAAATATTCTACGAATTATAAAAGCCTTTGAATCAAAGTTTGATAAAAAGATTATGACTGAAGTTAATAACAAAAAAATAATTCTATGCATACTAAACGTCTGACAACCCATCAACAAATTTCTTAAGTGATTAATATTAAATAGTTTTATGAATGATGGAACAACCAATAACTATTACAATACCGCCAAATGAAATGCAGGAATGCTTTACAGGCATTTTATTAAAACAGGGTTTCACTCAAAGCCGGGCTGTTCAGTGTGCCAAAGTTTTTACCGATAGCAGCGTTGATGGAATTTATACCCACGGAGTTAATCGCTTTCCGAGATTTGTGGAATATGTAAAAAAAGGATTTGTAAAAGTTGATGCAACTCCCTCAGTGGAAAATAAATTTGGCGGCATAGAACAATGGAATGGCAACCTTGGTGCAGGCATATTGAATGCAATTTCCGCTACAGAAAATGTAATAAAATTGGCAAAAAAGAATGGTATCGGCTGTGTCGCAATGAGAAATACCAATCATTGGATGCGTGGTGGCACATACGGGTGGCAGGCAGCTAAACAGGGTTATGTATTTATTGGCTGGACGAATACAATTGCTAATATGCCGGCATGGGGTGCAAGAGATGCAAGGCTGGGCAATAATCCGCTGGTAATAGCATTGCCTTATAAGCAGGAAGCCATTGTATTGGATATGGCCATGTCTCAATATTCATACGGCGCTTTGGAACTATCGGTAATGAAGAATGAAACTCTGCCTGTTTACGGTGGATTTGATGTAGAAGGCAATTTGACTAAAGACCCTTCTGCGATACTTGCTTCAAATGCTCCATTGCCTGTTGGTTACTGGAAAGGTGCAGGATTATCTCTATTATTAGATTTACTTGCAACAATTTTATCAGGTGGACTATCAACTTATGAATTAAGTAATGAAGAAGTAGAATACAGTTTGTCTCAGGTATTTATTGCGATTGATATTTCAAAGCTCGACAATAATTCTTCGATTACACAAGCGATAGAAGAAATTTTAAAAGATTATCATCAATCTATACCAACAGATGAATCAAAAAAAATAGTATACCCGGGCGAAAGGGTTTTGCAAATAAGAAAAAATAATCTTGCTAATGGTATTCCGGTATTAAAAAAAGTGTGGGATGAAATCAATTGTTTGTAATGTCCCCTATCTGTGCGAGGTTACTTGCAAAATGCTACTCGATTTTTGCAAATTCATTAGCCAGTTTGTTTATCTCTTCCGAAGAAATAGTTTTATTTCCTTCGTCAATTGCTATCCTGAAACGAAATGTCACTGATTCTCCTTTGTGCAGTTGAAGGTTCTTAAATGATTTACCGTTAGTAAATATCTTTTCTCCAAGTGGATTCGCCGCAAATAAACCATAGCCACGTGCATGCCAGAAGGTTGGATAATTCGGATTTTCAGGATGGTCAATGATAACCACGCTTATTGAATCATTCCCCATCTTACCATACACTTTGCACCACCTGCCTCTTGTGCTCCATGCGTCATCTCCCCGTTTGCCTTCGCTTGTTAAATAATTTCCATTGGCAATACTATCTGCACTTCCTTTAACGATGGTAATATTGCCTTTATCATCTTTAAATTCTTTGTCTTTAGTGTCCGGTATTTGTAAAGCATGCGCCAGTCGCATTCCATACATTCCATCTTTCGCATCTGTAAAAAGAACCGTAGTGTCTGCTTTTAAAACCGTTGTTCTGTCGATCATGCGAAGATGTTCATTTCCGCTAAATTCCAACCGCGTTGTTTCTTCAAGTAATATATTTTTTTGTTGATTGGTCCAGTTAGCATGATAAGAAAGTATGCCTTTAGCACCTCCTGATGTTTCAAGAATTTTATCTGTTCGTATCCATCCGTACAAATGTTTTTTTTCTTTGGGGATAGCATAGGAATTATTCCAGAAATCAAGGCCGTTTACGTTTTCAAAAGTGAACCATATGCCTACATGATGTGGATGGTCAACAGGATCACCGGGTTGAGTATTTAATGGAAATCCTCGTGTAACAACAGTCCCATCAGCGGCATGTACAGGATACAGCACCGGCTTTTCCAGGGTATCCGGGTATAAAAAACTGGTAAAAGGTTTATCGCCTATAAAAACATCAATTTTATTTTCTGTTCCGGATTTTATAACCTTTACATTTTGTTCCTGGGCAGACGACGAAAAACAACATACAACCGCAAATATGCTTATAAAAAAAAATTGCAAGAAATATTGAATGCTTGCTTTCATAAATTAAACAAGTTTATAGGAATAAGAAACTAAAAAGGCTTTTGTCCGGTTGCAAATGAACCGATGCAAAAAGTTATAGAAAAAAATTCAATACTTAAATGGCTTACCGCCTACCATCACTTCCTGTGTTTTTTCATCAAATGTTGCTTTCAAACCTGTGTGCGATGCCGCTGTAGTCATGATATTGGCAATAGAATGACTGTAACCTGCTTCAACAGGCGCATGAGGTTGTTTGCGACTTCGTACACATTCCATCCAGTTACGTACATGGTTACTCGTAAGCGTATCACCCCCTGTATTTGCGGAAGCAACCACTTTTTCGGTTTGCGCCAGGCTTAGCTCAGGCAATAAGTTTGGCCGCATGTTCATTTCATCAGCGAAGTGTTTGGTCAATCCTCCGTTTGAAGACACTTTATTAGTGATAAGATTAAGCTCGCCACCGTTAGAGTAATAAATTTCTGAAGGATTTTCATCGCCGTTATCCATGCGTGCCTGGAACGAAACCTGGAAACCTGTGGCGGGATCATCTTCCGGACCGTAATCGAAAGCAACAGTAATTGTATCCCAGTTTTTTCGTCCGTCTTTCCACATATAAATTCCGCCGTTGGCTACTGCACTGCGTGGATGCTTTAAGCCGCTAAACCAATGCACCGTATCTATCTGGTGACTCATCCACTGGCCGGGAAGGCCGGAAGAATAAGGCCAGAACAAGCGATACTCCAAATATTTTCTTGGGTCATAAGTATCCGCGGGCCTGTTAAGTAAAAATCTTTCCCAGTCTGTATCTTCTTCTCTTAGCTCCGCAACCAAAGCCGGTCTGCGCCAGCGTCCCGGTTGATTTACATTCCAGGTGAGCTCAACCATTTTTATCGGGCCAAACTTCCCCGACTGAATAAAATCTGCGGCGGCAATATAATTAGCGCCGCTTCTTCTTTGTGATCCTATTTGCAGAATTTTATCCGATGCCTTAATAGCTTTCAATGCTGCACGGTTATCTTCCATTGTTTCTGCAAAAGGCTTTTCGCAATAAACATCGCAACCTGCATTTACGGCCTCTATTGCATGCAATGCATGTTGAAAATCGGCAGTGCTCACGAATACCGCATCTACCAGTTTTTTATTATACATTTCCTCATTGTTTCTGCATGCAATAACATCATGTTGCATTTTATCTTTCCACATTGCAGCGCCCACCTCTCTCCGCTTGCTCCATATATCAGATACTGCTACAATATCAAAATTCAATTCTTTATAATGATTCATAAATGAAGGCATGTGAGAACTCCTGTGCCGGTCTGAAAAACCCACTACACCTACCTTTATACGATCATTGGCGCCGATAATATTTCTATAACTTTTAGCGCTGAAAGCGGAAGCACCCATATAAACGCCTGCAGTGGTAATAGTTGTTTTCTTAATAAAATCACGCCGGGAATTTTGCATAATGCAATCGTTTTAATAAGTAAAAAAATTAGTAATCTTTGAATTGATTAAAGCTATTATTTTTTTTTTGTTTTTGGAAAGAAGTTTTATTGTGGCAAAAAGACTTTAAGGTCTGATAATTAAATTCTATTAACCTATTACCTATATCCATCCAAGCAAAATTGAATACATCCAATCCCTCAAATTTTTCCCTATATCTTTGCTCCTCAAAAAATATCCGGATTACAAAAGCATTTAAAGTATCGATGGCTACAACATTTCAATCTCAATATACTTCTTATTCAGAGACAGGAAAGTTTGCAAAAATCGTTTTAGATTACATTTCAGAAGTAAAAGATCTCAAAAATTTTTATGAGCATGCAGTAAATATTTCGGGAATCAAAACATCTATTGAAACAAGAAAAAAATTCAATACAAATCGAGAGGTTTTAGTTGAGCAGCTGCTGGCTCAATACAGCAATGCAGACGATAGTGAAATGGTGCAATCCAATATTACTGCACTTTTAAATGAAAATACCTTTACTGTTTGCACCGCTCACCAGCCTAATATTTTTACCGGGCATTTATACTTTATTTATAAAATCCTGCATACAATAAAACTTGCAGATTCTTTAAAAAAGCAATTACCTCAATATAATTTTGTTCCTGTTTTTTTTATGGGAAGCGAAGATGCTGATTTGGAGGAACTGAATCACATAATTATCGACAGTAAAAAATATGTATGGGAAACAAAGCAAACAGGTGCTGTAGGAAGAATGAAGGTTGATGACAATTTATTAAACCTGATCAGTGAAATTGAGGGAAGAATATCGGTTGAGAAATACGGTAAAGGAATTATTGATATCCTGAAAAAATGTTTTCAAAAAAACTCAAGCATAGAGCATTCAACTTTTTTATTTGTCCATCATCTCTTTAAAGAGTATGGATTAATAGCTTTCTTACCTGATAATGCTTCCCTTAAAAAAGAAATGTCACGTGTATTTGAAGAAGACATTTTTGACAATATATCTTCAAAAATTGTGAATAAATCTTCTGAAAAGTTATCCGTCAAGTATAAAGTACAGGCGCATCCAAGGGAGATTAACTTGTTTTATCTAAAAGAAAAGATCAGGAACAGGATAATTCAACATAAAAATAATTTTGTTGTTCACGACACTGATATAATATTTACAAAAGATGGAATAAAAAGTGAGTTACATCAACATCCCGAAAATTTCAGCCCGAATGTAATTTTAAGAGGACTTTACCAGGAGAAAATTTTACCCAACATTGCCTTTATTGGCGGAGGAGGTGAAATTGCCTACTGGCTTGAATTGAAAGAATTGTTTGAGCATTATAAAACTCCTTTTCCTGTATTGATTGTAAGAAATTCGTTTATGATTGTTGACAAGAAATATAATACTCTTTTGAAAAAACTGGATCTGAAGACTAGTGATTTATTCAGAGGTGAACACATTTTATTGAATGAAATTGTAAAAAATAAATCACATCATATTTTAAATCTCAATAAAGAAAAGCTAAAAATCCAGGAGACTTACAATTCTATAAAAAAGACAGTAAAGGAAATTGACATTACTCTTGAACAACATGTCGAAGCTTTGGAAGCAAAAAGCATAAAAAAATTATCAGCCCTGGAAAAGAAAATGCTTCGAAGAGAAAAAAGAAAGTTTGATGATGAAAAAAATCAACTGACAAAAATATTTTCAATATTATTCCCCGAAGGAAATTTGCAGGAGAGAACTGAAAATTTTATGCTATTTTATTCAAAATGGGGAAAAGATTTCTTAGATACGCTTTATGAAAATTCACTAACGGTGGAGCAGGAGTTTTGCATTATCGAAGAGGGTAAGTTGTAGAGGGCGTACTTCAATCAGTATCCAGCCAAATGGATTATTAATTTTCTTTTTCCATCCTGGCTGCTTTTTTCTCCACGTCCTCTTTCATTTCTTTTTTATAATCAGCAAGTTTTTGAGTTAACCGGTCATCGGAGGTCGCCAAAATCTCAACGGCTAAAATTCCGGCATTTTTTGCCGCATTCAAAGCTACAGTTGCCACAGGAACTCCATTGGGCATTTGTAAAATAGAAAGAATGGAATCCCATCCGTCAATGGAATTTGAAGATTTAATTGGAACACCGATCACAGGTAATGTTGTAAGTGAAGCGATCATACCCGGCAAATGAGCGGCGCCACCGGCCCCGGCTATAATAACTTTTAATCCTCTTCCATATGCAGATGCTGCATACTCAACCATTCGCATAGGCGTGCGATGCGCAGAAACAACTGTAAGCTCAAACCCGACGTCAAAATGTTTTAAAATTTCGGCGGCAGATTCCATTACTTTTAGATCACTATCGCTGCCCATTATCACTCCAACTTTTATTTGCATGATGCAAATGTAGTTTCTTTATGAATTAAAGTCATGGGGCGGAGGAGCCAGTAGCCATTGAATCTCTTCTTAGTTAATTTCATTACGTAGCGATCTGTCAGCTTCAACGGCTATTACTTTTTTGCCCTTGACTATTGATAATTGGCCCTTATAGATTCGCAATATCGCCGGTAAGCAGTGCCACCTGTGCCTCTGCAAGCTTGGCCTGGTACAATGCATTATACAAACGGTTCTTCGCATCACTATAACTGATTTGTATCTGCCGCAATTCAACGGATGTAATATTTAGTTTTTTATAACGCTCGTTTGCAATAACAATATTCTCTTCTGCAAGCACAAGATTACTTTTTTCCAGTTCAACTAATTTCAGCGAGTTATGATAATTTATGTAAGCATTTACCAATGAGGTCTGAAGATTCTTTTTTGCTTCTTCTATAATAATGTTTTGATTTTTGATTTGTATATCTGTAACGGCTACCTGCTTTTTTACAAGTCCTCCATTGAAGAGCGGAATAGCCACACCTACAGATCCCGAAGGACCATAGGTTTGATTGAATAGTGTAAAGCCTGCACCATTACTGTTTCTTGCAAAATTATAAAAGCCGTTAAGAGTTACTATGGGAAACCTGCCTGCATTTATTTCTTTCCTCGTTTCAAATAATACAGCAAGATCACTGTTAGCCAGTAGAATATCAGGATTTTGTTTATCAATTTTATCCTGTGCATCTGCCATAGCGGGTAATTCGTTTATGACAATTGTATCAACAATCCTATAAGATGTATCCGGAACTTTACCAATAATATTAACAAATGAGGTCTTGGCAACGGCAAGTGAATTTTGCAATGATAACAGAATAGAATTTTGCTCATTGAGATCAACCTGCGCTTCAATTACTTCATATTTTGCACCCGTCCCTATTTCAAAACGTCTTTGTGCCAGATCATACCTGTCACGATACAAGCTTATTTGTTCAATGGTTGATTTTATTTGCTCATTAAGCGTTACAACACTATAGTAAGATGAGATGACATTATAAACAGTCTCATTGAGACTTTTTTTAAAGGCATATTCCCCACCCCTCTCAAGCTCTTCCAATCTCCTTTTTGTGGCGAACATTTTAAGGCCATCAAAAACACGCCAGTTTACTGCTACGCCGGCATTAAAATTATTGGTAGTGGTTCCGTTTTTATTCGTTACAGTTCCATTGCTTAATTTCTGTTGAAGATTATTTATTCCTGTTGCTTTATTTGCCGTAGCACTGACCACAGGAATTGCACCTGCATTAGCCCAGTTATTATTTATTTTGCCGATTTCAATATTGTTCCTGCTAATGGCGACCTCATAATTATGCTCAATTGCATATTTCACCGCATCTTCGACCGTAAGCAAAGTATCCTGGGTAAAACCACTTTGATTGAAAAAAAAATTTTGAATAAAAATTAAAAACACAATGCTTTTAAAGCGCTTCATGCAAGGGCGTTTTTTTTGATGAAAGAAAAGCATACATCGACGGGACAATAAACAAAGTGAGGATTAAAGAAAATAAAATACCGCCAACGATAACCACACCTAACGGAATGCGACTTGTAGAGGCGTCTCCTATTGACAGCGCCAAAGGTAGTGCTCCAAGTGACATAGCTAAACTTGTCATTAAAATTGGCCGCAACCTGGAAAATGCGGATTCGATAACTGCATCAATTTTACCCATACCTGCCTTTCTTTTTTGATTAGCAAATTCAACAATTAATATTCCATTTTTGGTTACCAGGCCTATGAGCATGATCATTCCTATCTGTGAAAAAATATTAAATGTCTGTCCGAAAATCCAAAGCGATAACAATGCACCTGCCAGGGCAAGGGGAACTGTTATCATAATAATAAAAGGATCAATAAAACTTTCAAATTGTGCAGAAAGAACAAGATAGATTAACACAAGGGCCAGTACAAATGCAAACAAGGTATTGCCTGCGCTTTCTGCATAGTCCCTCGAAGTACCGCTAAGGGCAGTTGTGAAAGAATCGTCCAACAATTTCTTTGATATCCTGTCCATTTCCTTAATACCATCTCCCACCGTATACCCGGGGGCCAAACCTGAAGATATGGTTGCAGATTTATACCTGTTGAAATGATAAATAGTTGGGGGCGCCGATGCTTCCGTTGTACTCACCAGGTTATCAAGCCTTATGTTCTGGTCCCGGGTATTCTTCACCATTATTTTACTAAGGTCGTTAGGATCGTCCCTGTCGCTGCGATCCACCTGGCCCAGCACTTCATATTGCTTTCCTGATTTTAAAAAATAGCCGAGCCGCCTGTCACTGTAAGATAGTTCCAGCGCTTTGGAAACATCACCCACGCTCACACCCAATTCACTTGCACGAAGCCTGTCGATGTTTACACGAAGCTCCGGTTTATTAAATTTCAAATCTGCGTCTGCGCCATCGAATACAGGACTTTTATTTACCTCGTCCAAAAACTCAGGCAGAACATTTCTTATTTTATCAAAATTATTATTTTGAATTACGAACTGTATGGGCTGTCCACCACGCCTGCTTACTGAAATAGTTTGTTCCTGTGTGGCAAACGCTCTCCCTTGTGGAAATTTTTTGATATCCTTGTTTACAGCATCAACTATCTGCTGCTGTGATCGCTTTCGGTCTTTGGGATCGGTGAGCATTACTCTTATAAAGCCGCTGTTAACAGCACCACCGCCAAAGCCAGGCGCGGTAAGGCTGATAATTTTTCTTTTTTCCGGAATAGAATCGGTAATCACCTGGATCAGGCTGTCCATGTAGGAATCCATGTATTCATAAGAAGTTCCCTCGGGTGCCGTAACACCAAGCCTGAATTGATTTCGGTCTTCGAGAGGTGCCAACTCTGACGGGATATTGGAAAAAATAATCCAGATAATACCAAAACATATTGCTACCAATACAAAAGCCATCCATTTAATTTTCATAAAAGCAATCAGGCTATTTTTATATCCTGATTCCATTGCCCGGAAAAATGGTTCCGTTTTTTTATAAAACCATGAATGCCCTATTTTTTTTCTTGTAAGCTTTACATTAAGTACCGGCGTTAATGTAAGTGATACAAATGCGGAGATAAGCACGGCTCCCGCAACTACGATTCCAAATTCACGAAATAGCCTGCCTACAAAACCTTCTAAAAATATGATAGGTAAAAAAACAATTGCCAGTGTAATGGAAGTGGAAATAACAGCAAAATAAATTTCCTTCGACCCTTCCTTTGCTGCCTGGTATTTGTTCATACCTGCTTCAATTTTTTTGAAAATATTTTCGGTGACGACTATGCCATCGTCCACTACAAGCCCTGTAGCCAGCACTATAGCAAGCAGGGTAAGCACATTAATAGTAAACCCGAACAGGTACATAATAAAGAATGCGCCTATTAAAGAAACGGGTATATCCAGTAACGGGCGCAGGGCAATTATCCAATCACGAAAAAATAAATAGATAATAAGGATAACGAGCCCCAATGCAATGAAAAGTGTTTCTTCCACCTCAGAGATAGAACGTTTAATAAATATAGTTTGGTCCATACCGATATCGAGCTTAATATCATCGGGGAGTTCCTTTTTTATTTGTTCGAGCCTTTTATAAAATTCATTGGAAATAGAAACGTAGTTAGCGCCCGGTTGCGGTACTATCGCCAGCATAATCATTGGTACGCCGCTTTCTTTCAATCCTGACTGTTCATTTTCCGGACCTAATACCACATCGGCAACATCACTTAATTTTACATTTACCCCATTAATATTTTTTATCAGGAGATTACTGAATTGATCTTCAGTATTTAATTTTCCAAAAGTGCGCACAGCAAGTTCCGTGGTATTTCCGTAAATTTTTCCGGCAGGCAGCTCAACACTTTGTGTAAGCAGTGCTTGTTGTATATCATCCGTGGTGAGGCCATAAGCATTTAACCTGTCAGGTTTAAGCCATATGCGCATGGCATATCTTTTCTCGCCCCATATCGATACAGAACTTACTCCCGGAATTGTTTGCAGCCGCTCAACAATATTATTTTCTGCATACTCGGTTACCTGCAGAAGGTTACGTGTATTACTTTGTACTGTTACGGCAATAATGGGCTGGGCATTGGCATCAGCCTTCGAAATTACGGGCGGTGCATCTACATCCTGCGGAAGCTGTCTCGTAGCCTGCGATACTTTATCACGTACATCGTTAGCTGCAGTTTCAAGATCCACACCCAGGTCAAATTCCACATTAATATTGCTGTTGCCCTGGCTACTTGAAGAAGTGATATTTTTTACTCCTGCAATACCGTTTATAGCTTTTTCGAGTGGTTCCGTAATTTGTGATTCTATAATATCAGAATTGGCGCCGGAGTAGGAAGTACGAACAGAAATATTAGGAGGGTCAATCGCAGGATAATCCCTCACGCCAAGAAATTTAAAACCGATTACACCAAATAATACAATCACCAGGTTCATCACGATGGCAAAAACCGGGCGCCGTAAGCTGGTGTGTGATATATTCAATGCGTTATTTTTTTAAAGACGAAATATTGATTTTTGCTCCTGGCTTAATGTTTAGCAAGCCAGTAGTAATTACGGTATCTCCGGCATTAATCCCATCGAGAATTTCCACCTTGGCTGAATCACGCTCGCCTGTTCTCACCACATTAAATTGCGCAATTCCATTTTTTGAAATAATCACTTTTTTATCTCGTGCTTCAGGGATAATGGCCTGGGTAGGGATCATGATGGCGTTATTATTATCGCCCATATCAAAGTTTACTTTGGCAAAAGATCCGGCTGTAACATTCCTGTCAACGTTCTCAACAATGGCATGTACTTTAAGGCTTCTGTTATCTTCTGTAATTCCCGATTCAGTTGCCGCAATTTTTGCGGTGTATTCCTTATTGGATGATTCGGTGGTAAAATTAATTACATTGCCGTTTTTAATTTTTGACGTGTATTTTTCGGGCACCGAAAACTCAAGTTTTAATTTATTTATTTGCCTTATGGTTGTAACAACGGTTAGCGGCGTTACATAAGCCCCGATGCTGATATTTTTAAAACCAATCTTTCCATTGAATGGCGCCCTGATGATCGTTTTATTAATTGAGGCATTCAGTACCTGCATATCTGCTTCTATGCCACTGACGTTAAGTACACTTAAATCATAATCCTGCTGGCTGATTCCGCCGATTTTTAATAATTCATTTTGCCGTTCCTGTGTTTTTTTTGCAACTTCCAGTTGCACTTTTAATTTTTGAAGCTGCGCCTGTAAATCACCGTCAAAAAGCTTTGCCAATAACGTGCCTTTTGTTACCACCTTTCCCTCATTGATAGAAAGCATTACTACTTTTCCTGCAACCTCGGGATGGATTTCAGTTTCCTCAAAAGGCAATAATGTACCAGCAACATCAATGCTCGAATGCAATACAGATGGCTGGACCAGAAATGCTTCTACAGATAATACGCTTGAAGCAGGCCGCTTACTGTCAGCTTTTTTTGGAGGATCGGCATCTTTTGATTTGCTTGCGCACGAGGAGATAAATAAAAAAAGAATCGCTGCCAGGATTTTCCAATACATCAATTTCATTAGGTTGATTTCTGATTATTTATATAGCGTAATAATTAAGACGCTTAAATTTCTAAAAACCTTCATAAAGTAAAGGTTAATTTGATATCACCTTGAATGTTTGCTTAATTTTATGAGCAGTATGTATTAACTCCTGCCTTTCGTTACTTAGTATCGTTACGTGGCCCATTTTTCTTCCCGGTCTTGTTTCCCTTTTTCCATAAATATGGACGAATACATTTTCAATCCCAAGAGCATTTTCTATACCATCATATTTTGCAGGCCCGTTGTGATTTTCTTCACCTATGAGATTTACTATAGCAGCAGGTATTATATGGTCAGTATTTCCTAAAGGGTATCCCAGCATAATTCGTAACAGCATATCAAATTGTGAACTATAATTTGCTTCGATGGTATGATGGCCACTGTTATGCACTCTTGGCGCTGTTTCATTTACCCATACATCTGCCGATTGATCAACGAACATTTCAACTGCAAAGATGCCGGCGCTCTTGAGATTTTTCACAACCGTTAAAGCTATTGCTTCTGCCTTCCATAAAATTTTTTCATCAATTGCAGCGGGACTTATCTGGTAATTCAATAAGTTTAAATCTTTATCAAATATCATTTCAACCGGCGGGTATAATGCAGTTTGGCCTGATTCATTTACGGCAACTATTAACGAAATTTCTTTTTTTATAGCAATCATTTTTTCCAATACTGCCGGGGCATCAAATCCATTCTTAATTTCCTCTTCGTTTTTTATAATACACACACCACGTCCATCATAGCCTCCCATTGCAATTTTATGCACACCCGGCATTACGTTGATATGTTCTCTCAATTCATCCTGTTTTTGCGTGATTACAAAAGCAGCTGAAGGAACATGTATGGATTCGTAAAATTGTTTTTGCAGAATTTTATTCTTAACTGTCCCGAGGGCAGATGGGCGGGGAAACGTCTTAACTCCATGCTCTTCCAACTTTTGTAATCCTTCTACATTTACCGATTCGATCTCAATTGTAAGAGCATCCAGATTTTTCCCAAAATTAAAAACATCATCGACGTTAGTAATATCTCCTTTAATAAAGTGATGACAAAGACCCGCAGCAGGACACTCCGGATCATTTTCCATTACAAAAGTTTCCACGGGATAATTTGCTGCTGCCTGCAATAGCATTTTTCCCAGCTGGCCACCGCCTAAAATGCCGATTCTTTGCATTCAAAATTTTTCTGCAAGATAAATGTTCCATATTCAGCAAAATAAAAATTGCAGTAATTCCTTAAAAAGTCTCTGGTGAAGAGACTTTAAATATTATTGAAAGAAAACTTTATTTAGAAAACGTATAGGTAATATAGCCTGTATTGCCATTTCCCATATCTATAGGAGATCTCGCTACAAAACTATTACTGCTTATACTCTGGAGTTGTAGTCTGTAACCATCTTCAACGTTTTTCGGTTTCATCCCGTTAAGTTTTTTAAACTGGAATTGAGCATTATCTCCGCTACCGTAAATACTCCAGTAAATATCTTCTTTTGTGCCATTCGTTAAAGCAAAGGAGCCTTTGCCATTCCTTATAAGATCCCATGTACTTCCCTGGAAGTTCTGGTAAGGCCCTTCATCAAACACATCAGTAACTTTAAAATCCTGAGGAACATCCACGCTAATATTTGATATGGTCCATTTCCCGGCAAGATTACCATTAGTGGCTTTGAGGCCAGTTGCATTTTTAGCAGAGGAACAACTTGTTATGAAAAAGGCGGCTATTAATAAAGCGTTAATAATTTGTTTCATAATCAATAAAATATTTATTTCGATTGTTACATAAATCCTGCCAAAGACTTTATACGGTTTGAGGAGGGATGTAAATTATTTACCTTTGACTAAAATAAAATTTAATGGAAACTGCGATTGCAAAACCATCAGGTAAGGACCAACAACAAACGGATTTTCTTCCATTGCTGGGAACGGATTATGTTGAATTTTATGTAGGAAATGCCAAGCAAGCAGCCCATTATTATAAAACTGCCTTTGGTTTTCAATCTCTTGCGTACGCAGGTCCCGAAACGGGCGTGAAGGAAAGGGCGAGCTATGCTATCAGGCAGAATAAACTCACATTTGTATTAACAACGCCAATAAGAAATGATAATGAAATTGCCGACCATATTTATAAGCATGGCGATGGGGTAAAGATTCTCGCATTAAAAGTAGAAGATGCAACAAGTGCATGGGAAGAAACTACCCAACGCGGCGGAAAGAGCTATATGAAACCTACTTCAATGAAAGATGAGGACGGTGAATTAGTAATGAGTGGCATTTATACCTACGGAGAAACAGTTCACCTTTTTATTGAAAGAAAAAACTACAAGGGCGTGTTTATGCCTGGCTATCGCAAGTGGGAAAGTGTATATAACCCAACAAGTACGGGGCTTTTATATGTTGATCATTGCGTGGGAAATGTTGGATGGAACCAGATGAATAAATGGGTAGGCTTTTACGAACAAGTAATGGGCTTTAAGAATATACTCAGTTTTGATGATAAGGATATTTCGACCGAGTACTCTGCTTTAATGAGTAAGGTGATGAGTAACGGTAATGGTTACGTGAAGTTTCCCATAAATGAACCTGCTGAAGGAAAGAAAAAAAGCCAGGTAGAAGAATATCTTGAATTTTATAATGGAGAAGGCTGCCAGCATATCGCCCTTGCAACTAATAATGTAATTGAAACGGTAAGGCAGCTTCAGCAACGCGGGGTTGAATTTTTAAAAATACCCGCCAGTTACTATTCAACGGTTTTGGACCGGGTCGGGCATATTGATGAGGATCTTAAGCCGTTAAGCGAGCTTGGAATTCTCGTAGACAAAGATGATGAGGGTTATCTTCTGCAAATATTCAGTAAGCCGGTAGAAGACCGGCCAACACTTTTCTTTGAAATTATACAACGCAAAGGCGCTCAAAGCTTTGGGAAAGGTAATTTCAAGGCCCTTTTTGAAGCAATTGAAAGAGAGCAGGCAGAAAGAGGAAATTTATAAATGCGGCAGATAAAATTTGTAAAGCGCTATAATATTCAATTCTCAACAATAAATAGTTAAGAAGGTGTTTGGGTATTATATTTTTTCAATAAAAAAATTATTTTTACGTTTATTTTTATTATCCCCTTCCTGAAATGAATTTGAGAATTTTAAACTTTATTGTATTCGTACTGCTATTATTTCTTTTACCATGTAGGGTACTTTCACAAAGTTCTTTTATTGAAGCGCAAAAATCGTCGTTAAGGCTTGCGAGCATTTATAGCGCCAAGGAAGATACTCTGCAAAAAGAATTCGAAGCCAAAGGCCTAAAATGGCCGGCAAAATATGTTTACATCAGGAGTTTCAAATATGATGCTCAACTTGAGGTATGGGTCAAGAATGAAATAAAGGATAAATACAAGCTTTTTAAGACCTATAAAGTTTGCATGCAAAGCGGCACAATGGGGCCTAAAAGACTCCAGGGAGATTACCAGGTGCCTGAAGGCTTTTATTATATAAATGAATTCAACCCTCACAGCAATTACCACCTTTCGTTAGGATTAAATTATCCAAACGCTTCTGACAGAATATTAAGTGATTCTTTACGCCCGGGAGATGGAATTTACATTCACGGAAGTTGTGTATCAGTTGGCTGCATACCGGTGACGAACGAGGATATTGAAGAAATTTATATTATCACCAGCTATGCAAAGGCAAACGGGGAGGATTTCATTCCTGTTCATGTTTTTCCCATAAGATATACTCAAAGAAAATCCTGGGATTATTTTCGTCAGAGCTCTAAAAATAATGCCGGGCTTCAAAAATTTGCACTGCAATTAAAAGATGCATTCGATAAATTTGAAGAAACGAGGCAGGTGCCGCTTGTATTAGTAGATCGCAAGGGCGATTATGTTATTGATTAATATCTCTCATCAAGATTAATCTCTCATCAACAATTGAACGGTATCGGCGGTTTTTTGCTCCAATACAATTGTTTTACTTGCAGAAAGTTTTTGAATAAATTCTGTTGTGTAGTGTCTTATTGTTAAGAGGGTCAAATCTTTTTCTAACTGAACATCGAAGATCTGCTCCGCTTGCAAAGCAAGTGCTTCCACCTTTTCCGGAACATCATCAACACAAACAAATAAGCTTATCGCTGCATTCTGGGTAAGATTTGGTTTTACTTTTACCTGGTTAAGAATTTCATGTAAAGTATTTACTGGCTGTCCTTCCACAAAAGAAAAATCTTTCGATTCAAGCGTTATCAAAACCTGCCTGCGTTTATAAACAATTATCGGGGGTAAATGATGCGGATTTTTTTGTGTAATGGCTGTACCGACCAGTTGTTCGTTTAAAAAGCATTTCACATAAAGAGGAATATTTTTGTTTTGCAAAGGCTTTATTGTTTTTGGGTGTATTACCTGGGCTCCATAGTACGCCATTTCTATTATTTCTTTATAGCTCAGTTCTGCAATAGTAATGGCATCAGGGAAATCTTTAGGATCAGCATTCATTACACCTTCAACATCTTTCCAGATAGTTATGCTTTCGGCATCTAAAATATTAGCAAATATTGCGGCTGTAAAATCACTACCCTCTCTTCCAAGGGTAGTACTTTCGTTTTCATCGGTACAACCAATAAAGCCCTGGGTGATCACAATATTCGTTTCATTAAAAAGAGGAAGAATTTTTTCTTGTATCTTTTTTGTTGTTATATCCCAATCAATGGCTGCATCCCTGAAGTTATCATCGGTTCTCAATACATCTCTTACATCGATCCACTTGTTGGTAATTTTTGCTTCATTAAGATAAAAGCTCATTATAGTTGTTGATAAAAGTTCACCCACACATACCACCTGGTCATAATAATAATTATAGTCTTTAACAGGTTTATCGTGCAACAGCCATTGAACTTCGGTAAAGAAATTTTGTAGTTCATTTGTTGCTTTTTCCCACTGTTGGGTAACTGTATATTTTAATGTGGTTAAATGGTTGTCTTTTATTTTTTCAAAAAGCAGGAGCGCTTCCTCTTTCTTTTCGGAGTAAAATTCTTCTGTAACTTTTTCCAGGGCGTTGGTCATCTTACCCATCGCTGAAATAACTACAAGAATTTTTTCATCTTTATAATGTTCCAGAATTTTAGCAACATTTTTAATACGGTCAAAATTATTTATACTCGCTCCGCCGAATTTAAACACCTTCATATTTTAAAATAATTTTTGTTTAAGCAAGCAAAGTAAAATCATTCTTAAAAAAGAATTTTTATTTTTTAAAGATCGTAGCAGTTGCCGCCGTGAGACTTATGCTATGGTGCAATGCGATTGACTGTCTACATAGATAGTTTGATTTATGAACTCCGGTACCGCATAAAATAAGTAATTAATTATGCCCTATTTTTGTTTTCTTGTGAAATAAAATTTGCTGAAATGGTGAACAGGAATGTTTTAACGCTGGATGAGTTTACGATAAGAGAAATGAGGGCATTTCCCAAAGCCACCGGCGAACTGGCCGGACTTTTGCGTGATATAGGCCTCGCCGCAAAGCGTGTAAACGTTGAAGTGAATAAAGCAGGACTGGTTGACATTCTTGGAGAAACCGGCGACGTCAACGTACAGGGTGAAGAAGTGAAGAAACTGGATGAATTTGCAAATGACCAATTTACTGGTGTATTGAGGCACGGAATAAGTTGTGCAGGCATTGCAAGTGAAGAACTTGATGACATGGTTGTTTTTGATAATGATATCAGCATGAATTCTAAATACATTTGCATGTATGATCCCCTGGACGGCAGCACAAATATTGACGTGAATGTTTCAATAGGAACTATTTTCAGCGTTTATAGAAGAGTAACAGAAACAGGTACGCCCGTAACGATAAAGGATTTTTTGCAACCCGGAAACAGGCAGGTGGCAGCAGGATATATTATATACGGATCATCCACAATTTTGGTGTATGCAACAAGACGAGGTGTTAATGGATTTACATTAGACCAATCGATAGGTGAGTTTTGTTTAAGCCATCCTGGCATCAGGTGTCCCGAAACAGGAAAAATGTATTCAGTGAATCACGGGCATTTTTTTATGTACAGCGATGAAGTAAAAAAGTATATTGACATTTGCCAGAATAAAAATGAATCTAATGGCGGGCCTTATACGCAAAGATATATTGGCAGTATGGTATCTGATGTGCACCGGAATTTATTGAAGGGAGGTATATTTATGTATCCCGCTCTTGCAAATAAGCCAAAGGGTAAACTTCGCTTGTTATATGAATGTAATCCACTTGCATACATCGTTGAAGCCGCCGGTGGCAAAGCAACAGACGGCACACAAAGAATATTGGAAAAGAAGCCTGGTGAGTTACATGAACGTTCGCCGTTCTTCATCGGCAGTATAAAAATGATGGACGAACTCGAAGAGTGCCTGGGCGTACATATTCCGGCATGGAATGAGAATTAATTACAGGATATGCAAAAGACAATTATTTCAGTAAAAAACCTCGTAAAAAACTATGGAAATTTTGAAGCTGTGAAAGGCATTTCTTTTGATGTATATGAGGGTGAAATTTTTGGATTACTTGGGCCTAACGGCGCCGGAAAATCCACTACGCTGGAGATTATAGAAACGCTCAGGGAAAAAACTTCAGGAAAGATTATCGTTGACGATATAGATCTTGATAAGCATCCCGATAAAATAAAAAAAATAATAGGCGTGCAATTACAAACGTCAGGATTTTATCCCGGTCTTAACCTGCTTGAGCTTGTCGATCTTTTCTGCGGATTGTACAATACAAAGACAGATGCGCATGAATTACTTAAAATTGTAAACCTGCAGGATAAGGCTAAAAATAAATATAAGCAGATGAGTGGCGGGCAGAAACAAAGATTTTCAATAGCGACCACTTTAATCAACCAGCCCAAAATTATTTTTTTGGATGAACCTACGACAGGCCTCGATCCGCAGGCACGACGCAATTTATGGGAGCTCATTCAAAATATAAGAAACAGGGGAACCACCGTAATTATCACAACACATTACATGGATGAAGCCGAACAACTTTGTGACCGTGTTGCTATTATGGACGAAGGCAGGATTATTGCATTACAATCTCCTGATAAATTAATTGATGACCTGGTTGCCTCCGGCTTTGAACGGCCTAAAGTTACAAAGGCCGCAAGCCTCGAAGATGTTTTCATAAATCTTACAGGAAAAGATTTTAGAGAAGATTAAGAAATATTAGCTGATATAATCCGTTTTTTTGAAAATTAATAACCTAAATAAAAATTAATGAAAAAACTATTATTCGTTTTACCCCTGTTTACCGGTATCACCTATGCACAAACAAAAAAGCCTGTAAACTCTTTGCCAGTAACCCGTGCGAAATCCGTACTTTCTCCTGCTGACAGTCTTAGTTATGCGATGGGAGTACAGACGGCAGAATATTACAAGTCGCAGGGAGCAGAAAATATAAACCCGGAGATGGTACAAAAAGCCTATAATGATGTTTTTAACAGCAAAACACTCTTAATTTCACCAGAACAATGTAATATGACCATACAAACCAAACTGCAGGAATTTATGATTGCAAAAGTAACTATTGAAAAAGCCGCCGGGATGAAGTTCCTTGAAGAAAACAAAAAAAGACCGGAAGTAGTCACGTTGCCAAGTGGCTTACAATATGAAATAATCACAAAGGGTACCGGCCCAATTCCAAAAGCTACAGATACTATAAAAGCCAACTATATCGGCACATTAATTAACGGAAAAGAATTCGACAATTCTTATAGCCGGAACGAACCAATTACCATACCCGTAGGCGGCGTAATACGCGGTTGGATTGAAGCACTACAACTAATGCCGGTTGGAAGCAAATGGAAAATATACATTCCTTCAGACCTCGGTTATGGAGACAGGGGCGCTGGCGGGGGAGCTATTCCCGGTGGAGCAACATTAATATTTGAAATGGAACTTTTAGATATTGTAAATAAATAATTAAATGGAAACAACAGCGCAGGACCTGCGTTATCCTATCGGCCAGGAAACTGACGATAGCTTTTTCAGCCAGGAATATTCGGAACATACGAAGGAAACTCTGTTGAATGATATAAAAATACTTCCTGCTTTGCTTGAACATGCTGTTCAGGATCTTGATAAAGGTCAGCTCGACACTCCGTATCGCCCGGGTGGATGGACTGTTCATCAATTGGTTCATCACATTGCAGACAGCCATATGAATGCAATCGTTCGTTTTAAACTTGCCCTGACAGAAGATAACCCTACCATTAAACCATATGACGAAGCTGCATGGGCGCAATTGTCGGATACAAAAAATTTGCCTATCAATATTTCCTTAACCTTACTTCATGCTATGCATGCAAGATGGTACCAATTGATGTTTGATATGAATAGCATTCAATGGCAGCGTACCATCTATCATCCTGAAAGAAAAAAAACGATGACTACATGGGAAATGCTTAAAAGCTACTCGTGGCATTGCCGTCATCATACAGCACATATAACAAAGCTCCGGGAAAGAATGAACTGGTAATAATATGAAATGGAAAACATTATCATCAACTTATTTAAGCCGTCACAGATATTTTACCGCCCGGGTTGACAGATGCGAAGGGACCGATGGCAAAATTATAGAAGAATATTTCGTTGTTGAGCTTCCAAAGACCGCCTGTGCGCTTGCCATCACTAAAGAAGGAGACGCTTTATTGGTGAGGCAATACAGGCATCCCGTGCATGAGGTGCTGCTGGAATTGCCAGGAGGATTTATTGACGAAAACGAGTTACCTGAAATAGCGATGAAAAGAGAATTAATGGAAGAGACAGGATATGAATTTTCTTCAGTTGAACAAGTGGGAATTATAGCAGCTAACCCCGGAGTGTTAGATAACTACACTGCCCTATTCCTGGCAAAAGGCGGTAAAAAAACAGGTAATCAAAGCCTCGATCATAACGAAGAAATTGAGATTGTAACAATGCCGCTACAAGAATTGAAAACAATGTTTCTTGAAAATAAAATCGTCCAGTCTCTCCATGCTAATTGTATTTTCTACGCCCTAAAAAAAATGGGGGAAATTTAGCAGGCTTGTTACCAAATGCAGTCATCAGTAATCAACCAATTTCACTTCTCCAACCACAAATACACTTCCGCAAACAAGAATCATATCTTCCTCTGATGCTGCTTCCATAGCTGCTTTCAAGGCCTTATTAACTTCATCGTAATATGCGCCGTTCAAATGAAATTTCATCGCTCTTTCATAGAGTTCGTTTTCAGGCAATGCACGTTGAATTTGAGCTTTGGTAAAATAATACTGTGCTTTTTTTGGAAGATTTTCCAAAACTTTTTCAATCTCCTTATCTTTTACCATTCCAAAAACAATGTGCAGCCTTTTATAATTGCTGTGGCTAAGCTGGTTAACGAGTTGTTGTATGCCATCAATGTTATGCGCTACATCAAGCACTACCGTTGGTTTCCTGTGAATTATTTCCCACCTGCCATGCAGGCCGCTAAGGTTTTTGACATTGTTTATTGCAACATGAATATTGTCTTCGTCCAATGAAAAATTCTTTTTTAGTAAGTCCACCGTTGTAAGAACAGTAAGAAGATTTTTTACCTGGTACAGACCGTTGAGATCCAGGTTATAAACCTGATGCTGTCTTTTGCTTTTATCAAACACATTAACAACTAATTTTTCATCGGTGGAGTTTACGCAGGTTATTTCAAACTTGTCTTCTGAGAAATATACAGGAGCATTTTTTTCAGCCGCTTTATTTTGAAAAATAATTTTTGTCTCAGCAGTTGATTCACCGATCACAACCGGTATATTTTCTTTAATAATTCCTGCTTTTTCCACGGCAATTTTTTCGATTGAATCACCCAAAATATCCATGTGATCAAACCCAATGTTGGTAATAACTGCAATTCCGGGAATAATTACATTAGTGCTATCAAGTCTTCCTCCTAATCCTGTTTCTACAATGGCTATATCAACCTTTTTTTCTGCGAAATATTCCAGAGCCAGTACAAAAGTTAACTCAAAGAATGATGGCTGAATTTGTTCTGACAACGTTTTCATCTTTTCTACAAAACAGATCACAAACTCCTCTGGAATCATTTCACCATTAATCTTAATTCTTTCCCTGAAATCTTTTAAATGAGGTGAAGTGTATAAACCAGTTTTATAGCCACTTTGTTGAAAAACCGCTGCAAGCATGTGACTCGTGGAGCCCTTTCCGTTAGTGCCTGCTACATGAACCGTCTTAATTTTATTTTGAGGTTCTCCTAATTGTTTACACAGCGCAATTGTATTTTTTAAATCTGCTTTATAGGCTTTAATACCAATACTGCTGTATAGTGGAAGTTTGTTATAGAGGTAATGTAATGTTTGCTCGTAATTCATGGGGAGCAAATATATATTAGCCGATGAAATAATGAGTCGATAAGTTATCGGGACATTAAGTCATTTTTGCCCTTGGATATTATGCTGTCATATCGCTTGGAGTCTAACTTTTAGCACAAACACGAATAGTATTGTACCACTTTCCACATCATTCTGGCTGGGCGGAAATTTTAATTATTTGGCTTTTTGTATAGCAATATTTCTGAGAGAGCTATTAGAGGTTGTAGTGCCACGGGCTATCCCTGCATCGGTCAATTTGCCGCTGGCATCCACTTTTATATCAACATATACTTTTGCATTTTCATTGAAATCATCCTGCATGTTTGGAAAATGTATCGGCCTTCGGCCTGATAAACCGCGGACTACACTTACTCCACTTCTTCCGCCGGGGGAATTACCGTAGGCATCAGCCTTACCATCGGGGCTTCCTGCATCGCCATTACCAGGTTTATATCCCTGGTTTCTATAACCATTATCTTCTGTGGCGCCGTTTCCGCCATTGCCATTTCCTCCTTTATATAAAGGAAGCTTTGGTTTGGGAGGAGCAGGATTTGGATTTACAACCTGTGAAGGGTTTACATTTTTCGATGTTTTAGTACTGGCTTTATTAATATCTTTTGCATCCTCCTTTGGCTTTTCAGTTTTTACAACAGGAGCAGCTTCTTTATCGTCATTATTTTCGTCGGCCTGTACATCTCTCGAAGGATTGTCTGTTACTTTACTTGCTTTTTCATGCGACTGAATGCTTTGATTGTCGGGGGCTCTTTCTCCTTTTACCAATGGCTGAATATCGCCCATACCTTCCTGTTCATTTCCAAGATTTACGTCAATCAAATCCTGCACTTCAGGAATCGGTGGAATTTGTAAAGGCCAGGTGTAAAAGATTGCGATAATCAGAAAGATGCCAACAATACAAGCCGTATACAGGAAAGCTTTCCTGTTTTTTTCACCCTCAAAAGAATGATTAATCGCCGTACTTTCCATCGATAGTTTATTTGTAGATACTCAAATTTATACTATTGTAAAAAAAATCAATGTTCGTAAATGTTAAAACCTGAAATGCACTATACACTAACGCTTTTTTAAGCCAATTAATTTCTTTCGCCAAAAACTAAACTTCCAATTCGCACCATGTTACTTCCCTCTTCAATGGCAGTCCTGTAATCAGCACTCATCCCCATGCTCAATATGGAAAAAGAGCAATTGTCAAATGTTAGTGCTCCATATTTGTCAAAAAGAAATTTTAATGACCTGAACTCATTTTTGACGATTTCCATATCATCAGTGAAAGACGCCATTCCCATCAGGCCAAGAATACGCACATTTTTATAATCTATAAAACTCGCATCGAATAATTCATGCAAATCGTTTTCGTCAAAACCAAATTTTGTTTCTTCTGCGGCTATATGCACCTGCAATAAACAATCTATAGTTCTATCCAATTTCTTTCCCTGTTTATCAATTTCGGCTAATAATTTTTTACTGTCAACTGCCTGTATCAATGAAACAAAAGGAGCAATATATTTTACTTTATTAGATTGCAGGTGCCCTATAAAATGCCAGCGTATATCTTTAGGGAGCTGCTCATGTTTTTCAGTCAGTTCCTGAACGTAATTTTCGCCAAAATCTTTTTGCCCAAGATTATATAATTCTAAAATATCAGCAGGAGGCTTCGTTTTGGAGACCGCTACGAGAGCTACATCCTTCGAATTTAATTCAGTAATTATCTGTTGATACGTTGCAGAATTTACAGGCATAAGCAAAATAAAATGATGATATCGATAGAATCTGAAATCAGAAAGTTACTTCAAAATCGCCCTGCTTATCACGATCCTTTGAACTTCACTTGTTCCTTCATATATCTGGGTTATTTTGGCATCACGCATCATTCTTTCAACGTGATACTCTTTTACATATCCATAACCCCCATGAATTTGCACGGCTTCGGTTGTAGCCCACATGGCGGTTTCACTGGCAAAAACTTTCGCCATAGCAGCACTTTCGGTATAGTCTTCTCCTTTATCTTTTTGCCATGCCGCTCTGAAACAAAGCAATCTTGCCGCTTCAATTCTTGTCGCCATATCAGCAAGTTTAAACTGGATGATCTGGTGATTTCTAATCGGGGTTCCAAAAGCCTTTCTTTCTTTGGAATATGCTAACGATCTTTCGTATGCGCCTGATGCAAGCCCCAATGCCTGCGATGCAATGCCGATGCGGCCTCCTGAAAGAGTCATCATGGCAAATTTGAAACCAAAGCCATCTTTTCCAATCCGGTTTTCTTTCGGAACTTGTACATCAGTAAATGAAATACTATGCGTGTCGCTTCCGCGTATCCCTAATTTATTTTCTTTTGGCCCAACTGTTACACCTGGCCAGTTTTTCTCAACAATAAAAACATCAATCCCGCGACTTCCTTTAGCGGCATCCGTTTGAGCAAATACAAGATAACAAGACGCACTGTTACCATTGGTAATCCAGTTTTTCACCCCGTTAATAATATATTGATCACCTTTTTCAACTGCCGTCGTTCTTTGGGAGGTGGCGTCACTTCCTGCTTCCGGCTCGCTTAACAGAAAAGCGCCTATGTATAATTCGCCATCCTTTCGACCTTGCGCAAGTGGCGTTAAATATTTTTTCTTTTGTTCTTCGGATCCAAAGGCTTCAATACCGTAACATACAAGACTATTATTTACACTCATGCACACGCTGGTACTTGCATCTACTTTACTTATTTCTTCCATAGCCAGCACATAGCTGATCGCATCCAATCCTGAGCCACCATAATCTGGGCTAATCATCATTCCCATAAAACCTAATTCTGCAAGTTTCATTGCCAGTTCCTTTGGAAATTTTTGTAGCTCATCCCTCTCAATAACACCAGCGAGACACTCATTATTTGCAAAATCACGTGCAGCCTGCCGTATCATCAACTGCTCTTCTGTAAGTTTAAATTCCATAGTTGTTATTTGAATTTGCAAAAATACGATTTGTCATATTCATAAGAATTTTAATAAAACATATGCAGTTGAAATTTATATTTCGGTTTCGGGTTTCGATTTATTAATTGGTAACTACCTTTGCGCACTTTATGAAATATATTAGTGAAATACAGAAACGAAGAACGTTTGCAATTATCTCTCACCCGGATGCCGGAAAGACAACTCTGACAGAAAAATTCCTGTTATTTGGTGGTGCTATACAAACAGCCGGAGCTGTTAAAAGCAATAAGATCAAGAAGCATGCAACGTCAGATTTTATGGAGATCGAAAGACAGAGAGGAATCTCCGTTGCAACTTCTGTAATGAGCTTCGAATATAAAAATACATTGGTAAATCTTCTGGATACTCCCGGGCATAAAGACTTTGCGGAAGATACATATCGAACCTTAACAGCAGTAGATAGCGTTGTACTCGTAATAGATTGTGTAAAGGGGGTTGAAGAACAAACAAAAAGATTAATGGAAGTCTGCCGGATGAGAGACACGCCCGTTATTGTATTTGTAAACAAACTCGACCGTGATGGTAAAAATCCTTTTGATCTCCTGGATGAAATTGAAAGTGAGTTAAAAATAAGCCTGCATCCGTTGAGCTGGCCAATTAATATGGGAAGAGAGTTCAAAGGAGTGTATAATCTATACGATAAGAGCTTATTGCTTTTTAATCCAAATCAAAAGGCTACCGAAAAAGATTATTTACCTCTCGAAGATTTAAGCGACGATGTTTTATCAAAAAGGATCGGGGAAAAAGATGCAAATCAATTAAGGGAAGATGTAGAATTGATAGAAGGTGTTTATGGAGATTTTGACAAAGAGCCCTACTTAAAAGGGAAAGTAGCACCGGTGTTTTTTGGAAGCGCTATTAATAATTTTGGAGTAAAAGAATTATTAGAGACTTTTATACAAATAGCCCCTTTACCACAACACAGGGAAGTTACGACAAGAGTGGTAGAACCTGCCGAAGATAAGTTCAGTGGCTTTGTTTTTAAAATTCATGCAAACCTTGACCCAAGGCATAGAGACAGGATCGCATTTTTACGAGTATGTGCCGGTAAATTTGAGCGTAATAAATATTTTCATCATGTACGTTTAGACAAAAACGTTAGGTTTAGTAACCCCTATAGCTTTTTAGCACGGGAGAAGGATGTAATTGAGTCTGCATATCCTGGCGACGTGGTGGGCTTATTTGATACAGGCAGTTTTAAAATTGGAGACACACTTACTGAAGGTGAGGATTACTATTATACCGGTATTCCTTCATTTTCACCGGAAATATTTAAAGAGGTCGTGAATAAAGATCCCATGAAAACCAAGCAGCTTGAAAAAGGGTTGTTACAACTTACTGATGAAGGTGTGGCTCAATTATTCACGCAATTTGGAGGAAATAAAAAAATAATCGGTTGCGTAGGTGAATTGCAATTTGAGGTTATTCAGTATCGCTTATTAAATGAATACAGCGCTTCAGTTCAATTGAATTCATTGCCGTTTTACAAAGCTTGCTGGCTCACCTCAAAAGATCCCAAAAAGCTACAGGAGTTCATAAAATTTAAATCTTCAAACATAGCTGAAGATAAAGATGGGCATATTGTTTACCTGGCGCAAAGTGAGTGGTTTCTCAATACCGAGCGCACCAATAATCCTGGAATTGAATTTCACTTTACCAGTGAAATTCACAAATAAGAATTAATGATATTTGAAACAAAAAGATTGTATGTTATAAAATGGAAGCCGAAAGATTTAAATGCGCTTCATGCATTATATAGTGATCCCTCCAACAAAGATTTTATTTTTCCGCAACCTGATATTGAAGAAACAAAAAGGATTTTTGATACCCAGTTGACTCATTACAATAAAAATTTTCCATATGGGAGATATTTTATTGTCGAAAAGCTGAGTGATGATTTTATCGGGCTTCTTCTTTTTAAGAAAAGCAATAACAAAACAGGGGTGGAAATAGGTTACTCCCTTATAAAAAATAAATGGCAAAAGGGGTATGCAACCGAGATAGTAAAAGAAAGTATTACCTGGATTTTTAAATCGGACCGGTTTTCATCTATCTACGCTAAAACAGGAAAGAATAATAAAAATTCAAAAAATGTTCTTTTAAAATGCGGCTTCGTATCGCGTGAAAACATAAATGAAGATGGGGAAGAAATGAATGTCTTTTCTGTTCAAAAAAAGAAGCTGCTTTTTAATAATTATAACCTATTTTAATAAGGCTACTGTTCCTTTTCTTTCAATCGTACCGCAGGCAGTTTTTGCTTTTATGATATAAACAAAAACATTCACATTCTGTGGTTTGCCTTTATAGGTTCCATCCCAACAGGATGCTGCATCATTTGTATGGAATACCCTTTCGCCAAACCTGTTGTAAATACTAAAATCCAAATCTTTAACCACCCCCCAGTGTTTCACACCAAAACAATCATTAATACCATCTCCATTGGGGGTAAAAGAGTTCGGCAACAAATAAAGAGTATTTATATTGAAATCCACTTTTACTGTAACCGTGTCCGAGCCCTGGCAACCATTTGGTCCTATGCCGGTTACTTTATATAAAGTTGTGTTCGCGGGGGCTGCAATTGGATTTGCAATATTGCTGTTTGTCAATCCAAGTGCAGGCGTCCACGTAAAGTTTGTTCCGCCGGTTGCGATTAACTGGCTCGATCCTAATGTACATGTAAGATCATTTGAGCTTGTTGCAGTTATATCCGGAATTGGAAGCACTGCCAGGTTTGTTGTGAGCGTGCCGGTTTCATTACAGGTATTTTCCTGAATGGTAACCGTATATGACGTTGATGTTGCCGGGTTTGCAACCGGGTTACTAATATTTGGATTATTGAGCCCATTTGCAGGCGTCCATATGTATGAATCGCCGCCGGAAGCCTGTAGTTGTTTTGCAGAACCGAAACAAGTAGAGCCATCCGGAGTAATGGTGAACATCGCAACACTTCTTACGCTCACTTTTACCGAATCTTCAAAGTCGCAGGAATAAGAATCTTTTATCACAACTCTGTATAACGTTGTAGACAGTGGTGATGCAACAGGGCTGGCGCTTGCCGGATTATCAAGAGATGAAGCAGGTGACCATAGATAAGAACTACCCCCGCCCACAAATAGTTTAACCGAAGTTTGATTGCATATTAATGTGTCATTTGACTTTGTAATAACAGCTACCGGGTTTATTCCAATTTTCACGGAATCGGTTTTAGAGCATCCCCCTGCATTGGTTACAACTACATAATAGGTTTTAGCTGCAACCGGTGTCGCTACAGGATTTGAAATTGCCGGGTTGTTTAAACCCGATGCGGGTGACCACAAATAGGTAAAGCCACCCGCCGCAAATATCTGCACCGACGAATTCTTACAAATAACCGTATCATTTGATTTTGATATAACGGGAAGAGGGCTTGTTGAGACCTTTATTGAATCATTCTTCGAACAACCTGCGGCGTTAGTAACTGTCACAAAATAGGTAGTGGTTCCTGCAGGGGTGGCAATTGGATTAGAAATGCCGGGATTATTTAAAGTGGCCGCCGGCGTCCATATATAAGAAGTTCCACCACCGGCAAACAGTTGTACGGAAGCATTATTGCAAATACCCGTATCCTTCGATTTCGATATTACAGGTAAAGCATTCACCGCAATTTTTATTGAATCAGTTTTAGAACAGCCGGTAGCGTTAGTAACAGTCACATAATATTTGGTTGTGGATAAAGGAGTGGCGACAGGATTATTGATATTCGGATTACTTAATGATGAGGCCGGGCTCCATGAATAAGAAGAGCCTCCGCCGGCAGTTAATTGAACCGAAGAATTTAAACAAACACTGGTATCGTTTGATTTTGTTACGGCAGGTGCGCTTTTTACTGTAATCAATATAGAATCTGCTTTTGCACAGCCTGCGGCAGTTGTAACTGTAACGTAATACTTAGTAGTCGTTAACGGAGTCGCCACCGGATTTGAAATATTTGAATTGTTTAAACCGGAAGCAGGTGACCATGAATAAGTGGAGCCACCTCCGGCAGTTAGCTGTACGGAACTATTTCCACAAACAGTCGTATCATTGGATTTGGTGATTACAGGAAACGTGTTTACCGTAATTTTTACAGAATCTATTTTCGTGCAGCCGGATGCGTTAGTAACCGTTACATAGTAAGTTGTAGTAACCAAAGGAGTGGCAACAGGATTATTAATTCCCGGGTTGCTCAAAGAAGATACAGGTGTCCAGGAATACATAATGCCTCCTCCTGCTGATAGCTGCACAGGTGAACTACCGCATAAACTCGTGTCGTTGCTTTTTGTAATAGTCAATACCGAAGTGGTAACCGGTTTTGAAATACTGTCCTTACATCCATTAATATCGGTAGCCACAAGTTTTACCGTAAATGTTCCTGAAGTCATGTAGGTATGAGAAGCATTTTGCGTTAGCGCAGTTCCTCCATCGCCAAACGACCATTTCCAGGAGGCAATTGCTGAAGTATTAGTATAGCCTAACCCTTTAAAATCAAAACTGCTGCAATTGTAGATACTGTCTTTTATTCTTACGGAATCAATATTTTGTTTGAATAAAATAGTGTCAACGGGTATCTTAAGACTATACAGATTTAAACCGTCCTGGCCGGCAGTGGTACCCCAGGGGCTATTTCCATAGTTGGGGCAAACACCATTGATACCTGAAGTTACGTTCGTGCTAAGGTTGGCTGCTACTCCGGCTTTATTCAGCCAGCAAATACCACCACTACCGCCACCACCAGGCCCTACCCGTAAATTTCCGCCATCAACCATATCTGCGCCATTGCCGCCCTTTGCTATTGAATTAACAAGAGAATTGTAGCTATTTACATTTAAAAGGATAACACCTGCTCCTCCACCGCCGCCCATGCCTTCATGACAACCCGTTGCCCCATATCCTACACAAGCCAATCCATTATCCCCGTTCGCAAGTATATTTTTGTTGTTACCCTTTACTACATCAGCCATGATAATGCAGATACCACCGCCATTGCCTCCGTTTGGATAAAATAATTCAGGATTATTGGCATGGCCGGCGCCACCACCGCCGCCCAAAAAGATTTTATTAGAAGCATTGGTATAAGTCAATCCTGCTCCCCCAATTCCCCTGTTATCAAATGGAGCGGGAGAATTGCACGGTGCACCTTCAAATTCATAACCACCAAGTCCTGCTGAGGAGGCATTAGAACCTCCACCACCACCAGCATTGTGTGAGTTTCCACCGCCACCACCATTTGCATTTTTACCTTTGCCGCTGGATATTGCCGACGAAATTATTGCGATGCCCTCACCCTTAGATGCTGCAAAATCAGTATTCTGTGGATAGTAAAATTGATTTTGATAACAATTGTAAGTTGAAGGAACCGGATGGACACCGTTTCCACCCAGAAATCCTTTGCCACTAACGTCTATATCTGCATTCAAACTAACCGTATCGCGAACGTTAAGGACTAATACACCGCCTTTACTTCCATCCCAGGGTAGGCAGGTTAGTGTGTTATCAATACTTATACTTTTAAAATATGGAACCCTCACCAATTGTACTTTCCCATCGGGGATATCATATTGCCTTGTTACTAAATTTTTAAGTTGAATGACATTGCCGGATTTTTGTTTTACATAATTGAATTCATAATTACCTGCATTTTTATAATTTGTTACTGTTCCAAAATTGGCAGTATTAGTTGAATCTATCACCGCACCTTTCATTTGAATCAGCAAAACTGTGTCACCGGGATTATACTTCGTAGCATCGGCAACGGTCAACTCATTTTTACAAATATCAAAGCCCAAAACTTCTGTGTAGTCGTTGATGATAGTAGAATCTGATGTATTGGAACATAATGCAGTAATTTCCTGATTATTTAATGCCCTGTTATATATTCTTATATCATCTAAATCGCCGTTGAGCCAGTAAGGGTATTGCGCATTATTTAATTTCCCTATATACAAATCAAAACTATTAGCAAATGTGCCAAAGGTTGAGGGAGCGGTTCCCACAAGGACGCAGTCAACATACATTTTTACCGTTGTTCCATCACATGTCCAAACGACATTATACCATTGATTTAATTGCACAATAGGATTTATTCCTACCACACCGGGAGCATAAAATTGTTCGCCTGTTGTTGTAGGATTTGTGCAACCCGTTACAACATCAGAAAATCTAAAGAAATAAATCCCCGGCAGGTAATCTGCATCGCCCTTCATAATCATCATATTATTATAACAAGGACCTGTGTAAAACCCTAACGGCTTTACCTTTAAAGCAATTGACATTTGATTGGCCATATTGAGGGAAGCGCTATTGAGAACCTGCATGTATGTATTAATCCCATTAAAATGATATGCACTATTCAAATTACCGGAAATATCAGTAGTTAACGTAGCATTATTAAAAACAGGATTATTGTTATTTCCACTTGCGTCATTAGCGTTTCCATCAAATGGATAATACGCAACAAGCCCATTATTTAAATCAACCTGGGAGAAACTTATATTAGCAACAGGTAACAGGAAAAAGAGAGATAGAAATTTTTTCATTTTATGCGGTTAGTACCACTTTGCTTACATTATACTCAAAAAATAATAATCCTTTCCATAGATTCTTCCCCAGCTGTTGTTACTTTTAACCAGTATATTCCTCTTGGTCGGGTATTTAAGGAAAGCAACAACGGACTGCCATCATAAACCAATTCACTTCGCTCCCAAACTAGTTGTCCGATCGAATTTAAAAGAGTGAATTTTGCTTCTCCATTATATCCATTTATCCTTACCTTAATAATTCCTCCTGAAGGATTAGGAAATACAGTCAGAATTTTGTTCTTGCCAGTAATTTTTGCGGATTTTATTTCTGAGTATGTTACTGAGTTATCGTTTTCCTGGATCGCCAATCTGAAATAATAATTTTGATTAATGCCGGCGGTGGTATCAACGAAAGAATATAAATGAATATTGCTTGCTGTTACTTTTCCTATCGGTATAAAATCTGAGTTACCCGTCGAGGATCTTTCGATGGTATAATTTTTAATTCCATCTTCATTTTCTACATTCCATTTTAAATTGATTTGTTTGCTAACAACGCTTACGTCAAATTTTGTAAGAATGACAGGAAGTGCTGCTGGACAAAGTGCCGAAATTTCCTGGTCGTTTAATGCCCTGTTATAAATTCTAATTTCATCCAAATCCCCATTCAGCCAGTAGGGATATTGATTGTTATTCAACTTTCCTATATACAAATCATAGCTGGAAGTGAATGGAATAAAGGCTGAATCTGCACTATTAATCAATTCACAATCAACGTATATCCGAGCTGTTGTTCCATCATATGTCCAAACAACATTATACCACTTACCTAATTCAACAATAGGTGTGGAAGCCACCACCGCTGCGCCATAAAATTGTTCTCCAGTTGTAGTCGGCATAGTACAACCGGTTACAACGTCTGAAAAACGCAAAAAATAAGTGCCTTGTAAATAGTCAGCATCTCCTTTCATTAACATCATATTGTTATAGCAAGGGCCCGTATAAAAACCCAATGGCTTAACCCTTAAAGCAATCGACATCTGGTTAGTCATATTCAGTGAAGTACTATTGGGTATCTGCATATAATTGTCCACCCCATTAAAATAATAAGCGCTATTCGGATTTCCCTTGTAATCATCCGTTAAAGTAGCATTGTTAAACACTGCATTATTCCCGTTGCCACTTGCATCGTTAGCATCACCATTAAATGGATAATATGCCATGAGTCCGTTTTCTAAATCTACCTGGGAAAAGGCAATTGAATACATAGTAATGGATAATAAGAGAAGTAAAATACTTTTCATAATAAGCAGTTTTGGTGTGAAAGATGTAGCTAATGTAATCTAATTATTCAAAGATTTGATAAACCGGTATAGGTCTGCGGTGTTAATTTTTTTAACTCCTTTTTTAAGGCGGAAGCAATCTTTAATCTGGCTATAAATCCATGAATAACCTCCTTATTTATGGCAGTATTACTTCTTGTCAATTCTTTCAAAGCCTCGTAAGGTTCCGGATAATTTTCTCTCCGCAAAATGGTCTGAATTGCTTCCGCAATCACCGCCCAATTATCATCCAGGTCAGCATCCAGTTTTGACTTATTCAGGATAAGTTTCTTTAGCCCTTTTTCCAAAGACTTTACCGCGAGAATTGTATGAGCTACCGGAATTCCAATATTCCTTAAAACAGTAGAATCTGTAAGATCCCGCTGTAATCTGGATAGAGGCAATTTTGATGAAAGATGTTCAAATATTGCGTTTGCAATTCCAAGATTTCCTTCTGCATTTTCAAAATCAATCGGGTTTACTTTATGTGGCATTGCACTGCTGCCCACTTCTCCCTTTTTTATTTTTTGTTTAAAATAATCCATGCTGATATACGACCACATATCGCGGCACAGATCAATCATGATATTATTTATCCTTTTTATATTATCAAAATGAGAGGCAAGTAAATCATAATGCTCTATTTGCGTAGTGTATTGCTGGCGCTGAAGACCGAGTTTGGTCTCAAGAAATTTATCTGCAAAAGAGATCCAATCCGTTTTCGGGTATGCTATATAGTGGGCATTAAAATTTCCGGTGGCTCCTCCAAACTTTCCTGTAAACGGAATATAGCTGAATTGCTGTACCTGGTTTTCTATCCTTTCAACAAAAACCATAATTTCTTTTCCCAACATTGTAGGGGAAGCAGGCTGTCCATGTGTTCTTGCAAGCATCGGTATATGTTTCCATTGAATTGCAAGATTGTACAATTCGTGTTGGGTATTAAGAACTGCAGGGAGGTATTCGTGTTCAATCGAGGCCTTCCACAAAAGTGGAAATGCCGTGTTATTAATGTCCTGGGAAGTTAAACCAAAGTGAACCCATTCCTGTAAATCGCCGCATCCCATCTCCCTTAATTTGCTCTTTAAAAAATATTCAACAGCTTTTACATCATGATTGGTAATTTTTTCTGTTTCTTTTATTTTTTCCGCATCACTTATTGAAAATTCATTTGCAACTTCTAAAAATGATTTTTTAACGGCAGGCGCCACTTTGAAAAATTTCCTTTCAGCTAAAAACAAAAAATACTCAACTTCCACTTTTACTCTATACTTTATTAAAGCGAATTCTGAAAAATATTCATCAAGATGCTCAAGTTGTCCGCGATAGCGTCCGTCAATAGGAGAGATAGCAGTGAGGGGTTGAAGTTGCATGCAGTTTGTTTGAATTAATCAGGAAAATCCCAGACGAATCATTTGCCGTAAATTTGCGCCAAAATTAAAGTAATAGGTTTGAAAAAAATAAGAGTTGGTGCAGTAAGCTATTTGAACACAAAACCTTTGATCTATGGTTTTGAACAGGGGATGATGAAAGAGAGGATGGATTTAATCATTGACTATCCTTCAAAAATCGCCGACATGCTTTTGGAAAACACCATTGACGTTGGCCTGATTCCTGTGGCAACAATCCCCGATATGAAAGAATATTATATTATTTCTGATTATTGCATTGGTTGCGAAGGAGAAGTTGCCAGCGTTGGTTTATTTAGCGAAGTACCCCTTGATAAAATTGAAAAAATATTACTGGATTACCAAAGCCGCACTTCCAAAGAGCTCCTTAAAATTCTGATAAAAAAATATTGGAACATCCAGCCTGTTTTTGAAGACACGTTGGGAAATTATCAATCAAAAATATCGGGAACAACGGCGGCTTTGATAATAGGCGATAGAGCCCTGGAACAAAGAAAAATATCGGCTTATATATACGACCTGGGTTTAGAATGGAAAAAGTTTACGGGATTGCCATTTGTATTTGCAGCTTGGGTAAGCAATAAGAAGCTCGATGAAGGTTTCGTTACTTCTTTTAATGAAATAAATTTATTTGGCTTAAACAGGATCGATCAAATAATAAATGATATCCATTATTCATGTTTTGACCTTAAACTTTATTATACAAAATATATAAAGTATCATCTTGATGCAGATAAAAAAAGGGCGTTAAGAACTTTCTTAGAAGAAGTAAAAGTTAACACGCCATATCCTATAAAAGAAAAAGTGCGATTTTAAAAATTAAACCTGTTCTGGGACTAAAATAATATTTTTGAACGGATCATTTAATTGGATTTTATGAAAGTTGTAATTTTTGCAGGTGGGCTTGGAACAAGGATTAGTGAAGAAACTGATGCAAGGCCGAAACCAATGGTTGAGATTGGCGGAAAGCCAATACTATGGCATATCATGAAAATATACAGTCATTTTGGATTTAATGAATTCATTATCTGTCTTGGCTATAAGGGTTATATCATCAAAGAATATTTTATGCATTATTTTCTGCACAATTCAGATATTACTATTGAGCTTGGCAATAATAAAGTAGAAATACATGATACCAATACCGAAGCTTTTAAAGTAACGCTGGTGGATACCGGGCTTAGTACTAAAACAGCGGGCCGGCTAAAGCAAATTCAAAAGTATATAGGAGATGAGGATTTTATGCTTACGTATGGAGACGGTGTATGTGATGTAAACCTTAAAGATTTGGTATCATTTCATAAAAGTCATGGCAAAATAGCCACTGTAACCTCTGTTCAGTTGGATGCAAGATTTGGGGGAATGGACGTGGATAAAAATGGAGAGGTCGTGTCCTTTCGTGAAAAAGCTAAAGACGAGTGTAAATGGATTAATGGAGGATTTTTTGTTTTGAAGCCGGAAGTATTTAATTATCTTAAACGGAAATGTTGCTGATATGATGTGGGAAGATGAGCCACTGGAGTCTCTTACAAATGATAATCAACTCGTGGCTTACAGGCATTATGGATTTTGGAAATGCATGGATGCGTTGCGAGATAAAATTGAGTTGGAAGATCTTTGGAAAAATAATGAAGCCCGATGGAAAGTTTGGTAAACCAGCATACTTTAGAAAATTTTTATAAAGACAAAAAAGTATTTGTAACGGGCCATACAGGTTTTAAAGGTGCATGGCTCATCACGTGGTTGCATTTGTTGGGAGCAAAAGTAAAAGGTTATGCTCTCCTCCCGGAAGCGGAAGACTCAATCTATAACGTAATCGCCTCTGATGCCACTCATGAAAGTATCATTGCCGACATCAGGGATAAAGAAAAACTAAAGAAAGAGATTAGTGATTTTAATCCGGATTTTATTTTTCATCTTGCAGCGCAGGCTCTTGTTCGACGCTCTTATTCTATCCCTTCAGAAACTTTCGAAATAAATGCAATAGGTACTGCAAATTTATTAGAGTCATTAATCGATCTAAAAAATAAATGTACAACGCTGGTCATAACCACAGACAAGGTCTATGAAAATAAAGAACAACAAATTCCTTACGTGGAATCAGACAGGCTGGGTGGCTATGATCCGTATAGCGCAAGTAAAGCCTGTACCGAAATAGTTGTACAATCATTTTACCAATCTTTTTTCAATATTGATGATTTTAATCAGCATAAAAAAATTATTGCAAGTGCAAGAGCCGGAAATGTAATAGGTGGCGGCGACTGGAATACAGACAGAATTATTCCGGACATTGTAAAGCACCTGCAGGAAAGTAAAAAAATCCCTGTTAGAAATCCAGGTTCTGTAAGACCGTGGCAACATGTTTTGGAGCCACTTGGCGGTTATCTTTTAGCAGCGGGATTATTGAATGAAAATTTGCAACTGCCACATTCATATAATTTTGGGCCTGAACCTGAAGATCATCTGACTGTGGAAGAATTGGTAGAGATAGCTATTCGTTGCTGGGGAAATGGCGACTGGATAAATACGTCTGATAAAATGCAACCTCATGAAGCCGGTATTTTAAAGCTTGATATAAATCTTGCAAAAAATTATTTACAATGGTACCCAAAACTTAATAGTGAATTAGCAGTAAAGTGGACAATTGACTGGTACAGGCAGAAAGATAATTTATATGATTTTACTTTGCAACAAATTAAAAATTACCAGTCCCAATGAATTTTGAATCAACCGGGCTAAAAGGCAGTTATGTAGTTGATATTTTTCCGGTGGAAGATGACCGGGGCTGGTTTGTAAGAACATTTTGCAAAGATGAATTTAATAGGATTGGCCACACAAACGAATGGCTGCAAATGAATCATTCGTTTACTAACAAACAAGGTACCATAAGAGGAATGCATTTTCAGAAGCCTCCATTTTCAGAAATAAAATTAATACGGTGCATTGCGGGCAAAATATTCGATGTCATAATTGATTTGCGTAAAACTTCTGAAACTTTTTTACAATGGTTTGGGATTGAATTATCTGCTGAAAATAAAAAAATGATTTATATACCCGAAGGTTTTGCGCATGGCTTTCAAACACTCACTAATAATTGCGAATTAATCTATAATCATTCGGCTCTTTACATGCCGGGTTACGAGGAAGGCATAAAGTACGATGATAAAATGATAAATATTAAATGGCCGGCGCCGGTCGCGAAAATTTCGGAAAGAGATAACAGCCATCCTCCGTTAAGCCAAAATTTTGAAGGTTTAAATATTATTTAATGCATTGCAGATTTTGTAAAGCTCCGTTGGAGCATGTATTTATTGATTTGAATAATTCTCCGGCATCTAATTCATTTTTGACGATGGAGCAATTAAACGAACCTGAAATATTTTACCCGTTAAAAGTGTATACCTGTACCAATTGTTTTCTCGTTCAGGTGGATGAATACAAAAAGTCCGATGCCATATTCAATAATGACTACGCTTATTTTTCTTCTTATTCAACAGACTGGCTGGCTCATAGCAAAAAATATGTTGAGAAAATGATTGAAAGATTTGGGTTCAATTCTTCATCTTCTATAATTGAAATTGCAAGTAACGATGGATATTTACTTCAATACTTTAAGGAAAAAAATATTCCGGTACTAGGAATTGAGCCCACTGCAAATACTGCAGAAGTCGCGATAAAAAAAGGAATTGAAACCGTAGTGGATTTCTTTGGAGTAAAGCTGGCAAATGAACTTTTATCATCTGACAAAAAGGCTGATTTACTTCTTGGAAATAATGTGCTGGCTCATGTGCCGGATATTGTTGATTTTGTAAAAGGGATGAAGATTTTGTTAAAGGAAACCGGAATCATAACAATGGAATTTCCGCATCTTTTACAACTGATAAACAACAATCAGTTTGATACGATATACCACGAGCATTTCTCTTATCTTTCTCTATATACCGTGAAACAAATATTTGAATTTGCAGGGCTTACAATTTTTGATGTGGATGAAATACCTACCCATGGCGGATCATTGAGAATTTATGCAACTCACAAGGATAACAATGACCAAAGTATATCCGCAAATGTTCAATTGCTTTTGGATAAGGAATTATCATACGGAATTGATAAACTGGATTATTATAAAGGCTTTACTCAAAAAGCTTTAAAAGCTAAAATTCAACTGTTGCAATTTTTAATCAGTCAGAAAAAACAAAATAAAAAAGTTGTCGCTTACGGAGCAGCGGCTAAAGGAAACACACTGTTGAATTATTGTGGAATTAAAAATGATTTAATTGATTTCGTTGCGGATGCCAATCCTCACAAGCAAAATAAGTATTTGCCTGCCAGTCATATTCCGGTGGTGCAGGAAAATGAGATAAAAAATGTAAAGCCTGATTATGTTTTGATCTTACCCTGGAACTTAAAAACTGAAATAACTGCACAATTGAGTTACATAAGAGAATGGGGAGGAAAATTTGTAATTCCGATTCCTGAAACCGAAACATTCTAAGATGAAAATTCTAGTAACCGGAGCATCAGGCTTTGTAGGCAGGCATGTAGTTGATGAGTTATCAAAATATAACCACGATGTTATTGCTACAACTTTAAGGTCCGGTGAAAAAAGCGCAGGTGAAAAAACAAATTTTATCACTTTTGATGTAAATGAAGTTGATGTAAATGAAGATTATTTTTTAAAGTTTGATAAACCGGATCTGCTGATTCATCTTGCCTGGCAGGGATTACCGAATTATAAGTCGCTTTTTCATTTTGAAGATAATTTAATGCCGCAATATCTCTTTTTAAAAAATATGGTTTTAAATGGACTAAAAAAATTGGTGGTCACAGGAACCTGTTTTGAATATGGAATTAAAGAAGGTTGTTTGTCTGAAGAAATGATAACTGATCCTCAAAATCCGTATGCATTGGCAAAAGATACATTGCGAAAGTTTTTATTTGAACTTAAGAAAAAATATGAATTCGATTGTAAATGGATTCGTCTTTTTTATATGTATGGGGAAGGTCAGAATCCTAATTCTTTACTTTCGCAACTACAGAATGCTTTGGAAAAAGGTGACATAGTTTTTAATATGAGCGGTGGTGAGCAGGAAAGAGACTATTTACCTATAGAAAAGGTAGCTGAGCTACATTGTAGTTCATTGCGCTTCAAAATAAAGTGTCAGGTATAATAAATTGCTGCAGTGGTAAACCAATAAAAGTTAAAGAGCTCGTGGAAAATTATTTGGAAAACAATAAACGGAAAAATAAAATTAAATCTTGGTTACTATCCTTATCCTGACTACGAGGCAATGTCTTTTTGGGGTGATGATTCGAAACTAAAAAAAATACTATCTAATGAAGGATCCGATACAGGAATTTGAAGAAGAAAAAATTAACTTAATCAAAGCCAATGCAGAAAATATTCCTTTAAAACAGGCGGCCCATACATTCAATGTAGAATCCAACAGGGCGAAATATTCATACAACTTTACCTGGATGGGTAGGCCTATCATTCAATACCCACAGGATATAATTGCGATGCAGGAACTGATTTGGGAAATAAAACCGGATCTTATTATTGAAACCGGTATTGCACATGGTGGTTCTATAATTTATTATGCCTCGTTACTTGAATTGATCGGCAAAGGTGAAGTTTTGGGGATCGATATAGATATACGTGAACACAATAAAAAGAAAATTGAAGAACATCCGATGTATAAAAGAATTCATATGCTCGAGGGATCTTCAGTGAGTGAAGAAATGCTTGAGAAAGTGAAATCATTTGTTGAAGGGAAGCAAACTATATTGGTATGTCTTGATTCAAATCATACCCATGAACATGTGCTGCGTGAGCTGAATTTTTATGCGCCCTTTGTGACTCCGGGTTCTTACATAGTGGTTTTCGACACAATAGTCGAGGACCTTCCTGAAAGATATTTACCCGACAGGTATTGGTCTATTGGTAACAATCCAAAAACAGCGGTACGTGAATTTTTAAAACAAAACAGCAACTTTGAAATTGACAAGGCCATGGACAATAAACTCTTAATAAGTGTAAATCCTGATGGATATTTAAAAAGAATAAGATAATCCTGATGTCGTTTCAATTGTCACAACCATTTGTTAGTTTTTGCTTTACCACCTACAAAAGAAGTGACTATTTATTTAATACCCTTGAAAGTATACGCCAACAAACTTTTACAGACTATGAAGTGATAGTTTCTGATAATGATCCGGAAAAAAGTGGCAAAATTGAGGTGGAGAAATTCGATAATATGAAATTTAAATATTTCTCCAATGAACAAAATCTCGGGATGAAGAAAAGCTTTAATAAGAGCCTCGAGCGCTCATCAGGAAAATATATTGTGATGATAGCTGATGATGATCCAATATACCCCGATATGCTACAGACTCTCATAGATCTTAAAAACAGGTATCCCGGGTATGGCATGTATTTGGGAGGATGTGATTGGTTTTGCACTGATCATAATATTGCAAAATTATATGGGCTTAAGAGTTGGAACAAATACTTGTCTTTCTAACAATCATGATCTTAATTATACCCAGGCTTTTGACCAAAGCGAATTTGTACAGAATTTATTTACATTTAAAATATTCCCCCACTATTTATGGTCCACTGGTATGGTGAAAAGAGAGATATTGATTGAAAGAGGTGGAGTGCCTGATTATGGAACTCCTTTTTTAGGAGACTATGCGTATATGAGCGTAATGGGCTCTCATTCAGGTTGTGTAATTATAAATAAATCTCTTGGATGCCAAACCCTCCATAATGAAAATTTTGGACCGAAATCAAAATGAGCAGTTAGTAATAGCCGTCGAAAATTTTCCTGAATATCTTGCTTCAAAAATGTCTGGCTTAAAAGATTGGCCTTTAATCAAGAAGCAAATTCAAAAATTTGTTGGCCTGTGGATAGTTTCACATTTAGCTTTCTTGCATAAATATTCCCAGCGATAAAGGGAAGAGTTTGCGGAAAAGCAGAAAGTGAAATTTTTGCAATTGATTTTATGCGAAAGTATAAACTTGAAATACTTTTTAAAAACAAAATTACCTTTCTTACATAACCAGCTTGATTATCCATAAACTTGAACTATCATTGAAAAAATAAATTTCTCCTATTTCCATTATAAACATGGCCAAAATAATAGTATTATACTGCCCGTTCGTAATGGAGGACAATATGTAAAGGAATGTGTAAATGGCATTCTCCATCAATCCTACAAAGACTTCAATTTTATAGTTCTCGATAATTACAGCACAGATGGAACTTTCGAATGGCTTCAATCATTAACAGATAGTCGTCTAAGAATTATTCCTTCAACTAAATCGTCTTTACAATAGAAGAGAACTGGGGTCGAATAACGACTATAGAAAAAAATGAGTTTATTTCCTTAATAGGCCATGATGATATTCTGGAAAGCAATTACCTTGAAATAATGGATGAACTAATACAAAAACATCCGAATGCAAGTTTATATCAGGCTCATTACCGGTATATAAATGAAAAGGGAGATTTCATTCGTAATTGCCTGCCTATGGATGAAATTCAGCTTGCACATGAATTTCTGGCGGCTTTTATGTGTAAAACAATTGATAGTACCGGAACCGGTTACATGATGCGGGCTAAAGATTATGATAGTTTAGGAGGAATGGATTGCTCTTTCAAAAATTTGATATTTGCCGATTACGCCCTGTGGATCGAGCTTATGTTGAAGGGTTATAAAGCGACCTCTCCGGAAATTACATTTCGATATCGTATTCATAACAGTGTTTCAAAGACCACCGGAGGACAGGAATATCAAGAGGCATTTGAAAAATTTCTCAATTTCATTATTGATCGCTCTGAAAAAGATGATAAAATAAAAAATATTACGGAGCGATATGGTAAAATAATGCTAATGTATCATTGCGAAAGCCTTGCTCACAGGTTGTTGAAGACCCCACGAGAACAGAGGGAAATTTTAGTAAGTGACTTTATCGAAAAATGTAAAAAATATGCAGCCTTAATGATTCCAGGCCAGGATTTCGATCCCTTAAAAAAATTCAGGATCAATATTGCAAAAATATTAGACAACTCCGCAGTAGGCAGAAATTTGTTTTTATTTTGTAAAAATATTTTCTTCTGATAATCATTTATTTGAAAAAAATATTTTCTCCTGAATTTTATTCAATTTAATCAGAATGCAACCGTAAATTAAATGTCGAAGTATTTTTTGACTTATAGAATTTCAGGAATTTTTTTGCAAATTAAAATTTACTCATGAAAATTCACTCATAATAATTTTGACGCTATTTTTTTTGTATATATGTTTGCCGGATTATTATTTAATCGTACCATGACAATGAAACTGCTAAATTCAACATCGTTGATTGTTTTTTCCATTCTACTTTTTGCAAGTTGTAAAAAAGATAAAGTAAATCAGGCTCCCACGGCCAATGCCGGGGTTAGTTCAACAATTACCTTACCAAGAGATACCATCACATTATTCGGTTCAGGAAACGATGCGGAAGGGCAAATAGCCAGTTTTCAATGGACTAAAGTTTCGGGCCCGGGTAATCCTACAATAAGTAGTCCGGCAGCTGCATCAACATTGATTAGTAATTTAGAGGCAGGGGCATATGTTTTTCAACTAACTGTTGTCGATGATAAGGGTGCAAGCGGCAGCGATACAATGTCCCTGATAGTTAACCCTCCTGTGGTCGTTACCTCAGAACTTTCTCCTTCGCCAAACCCTGATGAAGTGCATATTTACGGGAATAATGGCTTTGAAGGCTCAGATCCTCAGGCTCCGGAAATCGGAGCGGCCGCATGGACCCAAGGTGGATCTCCCGTATTCATGAGGGCCGCCTTAAAATTTGACTTAAGTAGCATACCTTCAGACGCTATTATTAATACCGCGACACTCAGTCTTTTTTCAAATCCAACTCCTTTAAATGGTAACCAAATTGATGCAAACTACGGCGCTGACAATAGCTTATTAATACAACAGATAACAAATGAATGGACTGCAAATAATGTAAGCTGGACCAATCAACCATCTGCGACTGTGACTGGCCAAATTATTATTCCCTCCACAACCCAAAGCCAGCTTGATTTGCCAAATATCGATGTCACTTCACTTGTCAGTGAAATGGTGAAAAACAGCACTAATTATGGATTCCTAATTCGTTTGCAAACAGAGGTTTTGTATACTTCAAGAATATTTTGTTCAAGTAAATATTTTGATACGTCAAAACATCCAAAGTTAGTTGTTGTGTATACTAAAAAAGGTCAATAAGACTTGAGGACGAAAAATATATTCGTAAATAGAATACTTTTTAGATTATTCATTTTTTTACATGCATCAATTTCTTTTCCTCTAGTTTCAATTCTCTTGCCATCATTTCTTTTACCAGCATATCAAGGGAATATTTTGGCTCCCAGCCCAGCAAGTTTTTGGCTTTCGTAGCATCGCCTATGAGAAGATCAACTTCAGCAGGACGAAAATATTTTTTGTCGATACCCACTACCTGCCGTCCAGGTTTTAAATCATAAAGTGAATTGTTACATTTAACAACAACTCCTTTTTCATTTACGCCTGCGCCTATGAATTCCAGTTCAACACCAATACAGTTAAAGGCCATTCTGACCAAATCCCTTACAGATGTGGTTACCCCCGTTGCCATCACGAAGTCTTCTGGTTTATCGTGTTGCATCATTAACCACATACCTTCTACATAGTCTTTGGCATGTCCCCAATCTCTTTTTGCATCGAGGTTTCCCAACAATAACGCCTTATTAGACCCCAAAGCTATTTGGGCGACTCCTATTGTTATTTTTCTCGTTACAAAATTTTCGCCTCTTACAGGGCTTTCGTGATTGAATAAGATACCATTGATAGCAAACATATTATAAGCTTCCCGGTAATTAATCGTAATCCAGTAGCCATATAATTTTGCAACGCCATATGGTGATCTGGGATAAAATGGCGTAGTTTCTTTTTGTGGTATTTCCTGCACTAATCCAAACATTTCAGAAGTGGAAGCCTGGTAGAATTTTGTTTTCTTTTCCATTCCCAAAATTCTTATTGCTTCTAAAATTCTTAAAACACCTACTCCATCAGAATTGGCCGTGTATTCAGGAGTTTCAAAACTCACCTGCACATGGCTTTGAGCAGCCAGGTTATAAATTTCATCAGGCTTTGTAGTTTGAATAATATGCAAAAGATTTGAAGCATCATTCAGATCGCCATAGTGCAAATGAAATCGATTAGCGATGGATTCATCAAAAAATAAATGATCAATCCGGTCGCTGTTGATAGAGGAACTTCTTCGTTTAATCCCGTGAACGTTATACCCCTTGTTTAATAAAAATTCCGCAAGGTACGAGCCGTCCTGTCCTGTAATCCCTGTAATTAGAGCTGTTTTCATTGAAATAAGATATGAAAAAAAATTAACGCAAATTTGCTGATTAGTGACTTGTGAAAATAGTAATTAAAAATTATTTGTAGACAGGCTTGTTAAGTTGGTAAATATTTTAATAGGAAGAATGATATTTTTTTTACTTACAATTAAAAGGAGAATAGAGCAAGCCTTCATGTATCCCTTTGTGTTATATGGGATGTACAAAGTTCCGGTTGAAATGCGTTCAACGGAATTTGACATTTTCTTTTTCTTTCCAGGTTACGCTATCGGAGGAGCCGAAATTGTAAATACAAATATTGTTTCATGTTTTCCCGATAAAAAAATTTGCATCTTTTTTACGAAGAAATCAGAAAATGACAAAATGCTGCCCCTTTTCAAACTACCCAATTCAGTTTTGTATGATATAAGCAAATGGACTGACAACAAAAAAAAATATTGGCAAAGCTTTATCTGGAGAGGAATATGCGCTACGCTTATAAATTCACAATCAAAAACACCAGTTGTTTTTAATGGCCAATGCAATTTTGCATACAAAGTTTCCCCATGGCTTAAAAAAATTATCCGGCAGGTTGAATTAATTCACATGTGTGTGAAACCATTCAATTTAATTACCATCCCATTTATTAAGTTCTATCAGGCGAGAGTTATGATAACTAAAAATGTTGTTGAAGAGTTTACGAAATTGTATAAAAAACTCGGCATACCTCACAAATATGCAAATCGTATGCACTTGATCAACAATCGCATCAATCTTTTGCCAGACAAGCCAAAAGCACAATTGAAAACCGGTTTATTAAAAATATTTTATGCAGGAAGAGGAGGCCCACAAAAAAGAATCAATTTGATAATAAAAATTGCAATGCAGCTTATCGAGTTAAATCCATCAGTTGAATTTCACCTGGCAGGCGATTTTAAAAATGAACTACCTGAGATTTTGCCTTCAGCAATCATTTACCATGGCGTACTATCAAGAAATGAAATGAAAAATTTTATTGCCGGTAAAGATATTCTTGTTATGACTTCGCTCTTTGAAGGGTTTCCTTTGATAATTATGGAATCGATGAGTGTAGGTATCGTTCCTGTTACTACCGCAGTAGATGGTATTACCGATCACATAACTTCAGGATTCAATGGATTGCTAATAGAAGAAACGGATAAAACGAAAATCGTTGAGGAAGGTGTTCAATTGATTGGCCAACTTTGCACTGACAGATATTTCTTAAAACAACTTTCCCAAAATGCGGTTGATTATGCCTATGATCATTTTAATGAAAAAACGTTTGAAAAAAAATATCGCAACATCATTCTAAATACAGATACTTAACTCCAGCCAATTTGTTCGTCAACCTGGTTCTATAACACATGCGCATCTGGCTTTCTATTTCTTCTTATATAGAAAACAACTGCAAAAATCATTGCAAGAAAAACAATGATATTGGCAGTAATGGTAATGGCTCTCCCGGTCACAAATGACTTAGGTTCAAATCTAAATTCAATTTCATGGTCTCCTGCAGGAACATACATTCCACGCAAAATATAATTCACTTTTACATATGCCGCTTTTTGCCCGTCGATATAGGCATCCCATCCCCGCGGATAATATACCTCGCTTAACACTGCAAACTGTGGAGTGGTGCTATGAAAGGTATAGTCAATTTTATCATTTAGATTTTGTTTGAGTTTTATAAATGCTGCAGAATCGGGAGGATTAAACTGCTTAATTTCTGCCTGATATTTTTTCTCAACAACCGCTGTATCTCTCAGATCAGTATTGTCAAGGGCTTGCATTTCTTCATTAGCATCATTAACATATTTTATTCCCTTCACAAGCCATGCATTTCCAAATGCATCAGGGTTTAATCGTGCGGCAGGTTTGCCTGTCTGGGGATTTTGAACGATAAAATATTTTGTATTAAGCATATTGAATACCTGCATATTGCCTTTCGCCAGTTGATTAGTGATAATATCATTGTACAATCCAAGCTTGGCAGGATGATAGCCACCTACAGAATTATGATGGTAAGAAGTTGAGGCATCACTAAATGCATCCAGCGAAGTATTGAATACCCTGAAGTTAGCGTGGTCAGGATCTTTCATTATTTCCGTATCAGCTTCTGTCGGGATAAAAGCAGATTCAAAATCCGTGTCCTCGACAAAATTATTTGCATTCAAATACCTTGAATCAATACCCAATAAATCATATCCGTTTAGTATAATTAGGGAAACTATAAGAATAACGGGTGAAATTTTCCTTTTTAATAAACAGTGCAATTATTACAAATGTTATTGCCATTAAAAAGATCGATCTTAAAAGATCTCCTCCCATAAGATTTTTTCTGTCACTTTGCAAAGCAGTTAAAAGGTTACGGCTTACTTCATCTGCCTGTTGTTGCAATTGTGGTGGTGGTTGCTCTCCCTGCGGAACTTGCTGCAAAACATTTTGCCTGAACTTATCTTTCAGAATTTTATCGCTTTTACCAGCTAAATGATGCACTGAAATAAAAACCTGCAAGCAAAACTAATAATTGCACCAGTGATGATACCCGTTAAGTTTTAATTTTTTCCATGCTTCCGTATAATCGATGTCCTGATTTAAATAATTTATCTATAACCAGCACACCCATTAAAGGAAAACACAATTGCGGAACAACCAGGCCCATTGTAGGTGCACGAAACTTGTTATAAAACGGCAGGTAATCAAACAGGAAATAATTGAATTCCTTAAAATTGGCGCCCCACGCAAGTATGATCCCTAATATGGCCGCTGCAATAAGCCACCATTTGTGCCACGACTTTACATACACCAATCCAAAAATAAATAACAGACAAACAACTGCACCAATATATACAGGTCCCGAAGTTGTTGGCTGGTCACCCCAATAAGAATAAGCATTGGCAATCTGAAGGCTATAATCTTCCGGGGCTCCCATTTCAGTGTATCGCTCTACAAATTTCGATGAGGTAGTATATTCATCGCCTCCGTTACTTCCTCCATATAAACCAGGTACTATAAACGTAAGAGTCTCAGGTATACCAAGACTGTAATTAAATGCATAATCTTTATCAAGGCCGCCCTTTGTTTTGTTTTCACTTTGCCCGGGCAAATTTAATTCTGATCTTCCCCCTCTCATGCTTTCCTTGGCATATTCATATGTCGGCATCATATTAACTGCATTACATGCGAGCCCAAGAATTCCCGCAATTAATCCTATTCCCATACTTTTTAAAGCCGAAGCTGATTGGCCTTCTTTATAGCTTTTAATAAGAAAACAAACTGAAATAATCACAGCGATTATCAATGTATAGTAAACCATCTGCAGATGATTCTGACCAATTAACATTGTGGCAAAAAAGGATGTGACTGCAAATCCAATCCAATATTTCTTTTGAAAAAGTAATAATAACCCGGCGAGAACAGCAGGCATATATCCAATGGAAAGCATTTGTGTATCGTGCCCGACAGCTACAATTATCGGGTCAAAGGTTGAATATGCGTAGGCTATTGCGCCCATAATACTTACCCATGGATTTGCATGCATCACAATACATAAAAAATAAAAGCATATACAGGCAAGAAAGAAAAAACTTATTGGCTTTGGGAGTCCGAGTTTTAAAATTGGATCCAGGTAGCCAACCTGTAGCTTAGTACGGGAATCAAAAGCTATCTGATACGCAGGCATTCCGCTAAACATACTGTTAGTCCATAAAGGAAAATATCCGTATTTTTCTTTGAACTCAAATGATTGCTGGCTCATACCCCGCCATCCCTGTATATCATGTTGCAAAACCACCTTACCTTCTAAAGCAGGTTTACAATACACTACAGAAACTATTAAAAAAATTACTACTGCGATAAGGTGAGGTAATAGCTTTTTAAAATTAAAATTCTTCATCAGGATTTCATTTGAAAAAGCAAAGTAAAAGTTTTTATTGCAGAGAAAAGTGATTTTATAATAATACCGATTGATCCACAGTTATAGCGCACGCCGCTGCAGATGCAACATTTATACTATCTTAGTTTTTTTCAATCCTGACTATGGCATTAAGCAGAATATGGGCAGCATTCATAATCGTCGCTGTATTGGCAGCAACTTTTCAGTTTATATTTATTAAAGGCAACAATGATATTTATAGCCGGATGGTAACAGGGAAATCCGGTGATACTTCTAACACACACCTGGCAGATACCTCTATAATGCCGGCGATAATTCTTAAGAGCTTGCAGAATGGGAAAAACTATAACGATGGGAATATTCAGTATAGCAAAAATGCCAGGTGGGAATTACATTACCTATAAAGAGCAACATGCAGATGGTATTATTGCTACTGCAAAAACAGCGGTTGATATTTCCATAAATCTTATAGGGATTATGGCATTGTTCATGGGCTTTATGAGCATTGCCGAGAGAGCAGGCGGCATACGACTTTTATCTAAAATAATCGGTCCTTTCTTTTCTAAACTATTTCCGGAGTTACCTAAAAATCACCCCGCAATGGGCCATATGGTAATGAATTTTTCTGCCAATTTATTAGGTCTTGATAATGCGGCAACACCTTTTGGGATTAAAGCTATGGAAAGCCTGCAGGAAATAAATACAAATAAGGATACGGCATCCAACTCCCAAATTATGTTTTTGTGCCTGCATGCTTCCGGGCTTACCTTGATACCGGTGAGCATCATTGCCATAAGAGCATCTTTACAGGCAACCAATCCAACTGCTATCTTTATTCCTTGTATGATTGCAACTTTTGTTGCAACAATGGCGGCTATGGCTATTGTTTCTTTCAAACAGAAAATAAATATTTTTCAACCGGTAATTTTATTATGGGTACTCGGACTTTCGGCCGTTATCGCTTTACTTGTTATTTATTTAAAATCTTTAAATTTCCAGGGTGTTCAAACATTTTCCGGCATATTAAGCAACGGCCTTATTTTATTTCTTTTTTTCCTGATTGTGCTGGGTGCTTTGTATAAAAAGATTGATATTTTTAGTGCGTTCATTGATGGTGCAAAAGGTGGGTTTGAAGTCGCTGTAAAAATTATTCCATACTTAGTTGGTATGCTCGTCGCAATAAGCCTTTTACGCACAAGCGGCACATTCGAAGTAATTGTTGGCGGTATGAGAAACATATTTATGGCTCTTGGAACAGATACCCGTTTCGTTGATGGATTACCTACCGCATTAATTAAACCTTTAAGTGGAAGCGCTGCCCGCGGTATGATGATAGATACAATGACGACTTTTGGCCCAGACTCATTCCCAGCAAGTTTATCGTCAATTTTACAGGGCACATCAGATACGACATTTTATATCGTTGCAGTATACTATGGAGCTGTGTCGATTAAAAATACGCGTTATTCAATAGGCGCTATGCTGCTTGCTGATCTTGCAGGTATAATCACCTCGATCCTATTAGCGTATTTGTTTTTTGGAAATACTATGTAATTGAAAAAAATATTACACAGCGGAAGTAGTTACATTTTCAAATAGGCTGTTTACAAATTCCTTTTTATCAAATACCAGAAGATCGGTAGCCTTTTCTCCCACTCCTATAAATTTCACCGGAATCTTAAATTGATCTGCAATTGCCAAAACTACTCCCCCCTTTGCGGTTCCATCAAGTTTAGTGATAGCAATCGCCGTTACATCAGTGGCTGCAGTAAAATGTTTCGCCTGCTCAAGAGCGTTTTGACCGGTGCTTCCGTCAAGAACCAAAAGAACTTCGTGTGGTGCGCCTTCAAACGCTTTGTTTACCGAACGTTTAATCTTACCTAGCTCATCCATTAGATGAATTTTGTTATGAAGCCTTCCGGCTGTATCAATTAGTACTACGTCGATATTTCTTGCAACAGCGCTTTGCACTGCATCAAATGCAACAGCACTTGGATCAGCGCCCATGGCATGTTTAACTATTGGGACTTTTGCTCTCTGACTCCATATATCTAATTGTTCAACCGCCGCAGCTCTAAAGGTATCTGCAGCGCCTAATAGTACAGACTTTCCCGCTAATGAAAAATTGTGGGCGAGTTTTCCAATTGTAGTGGTTTTACCAACACCATTTACTCCCACAATCAGCATAACATGGGGCTTATTCGATGCAGGCAGCTCATAACTTTTGTAAGACGTATCCTGTGACGAATCAACAAGAACAGATTGTATTTCTTCTTTTAAAATTCTGTTGAGTTCTGTTGTATTAATGTACTTATCCCTTGCAACTCTCTTTTCAATGCCATCAATAATTTTTATTGTAGTGTCAACACCTACATCTGCGCTTACTAAAGCATTTTCAAGGTTATCCAATACTTCCTCATCAACGGTGCTTTTACCGGCAATTACTTTAGTAAGCTTATCAAAAAAACCTTCTTTTGTTTTTTGCAGGCCATGATCAAGACTGTCCTTCTGTTCTTTTTTTCCAAAAATTTTATCGAAAATTCCCATTGGGTGAAAAATTAGTAAAGTATAAAAATAAATAAAGCTATCCGCAACAATGCAGGATAGCCTTAGTTGAATAATATTTATACAGGAATCAACCTGCTAAGAATTCTTTAACCTTGTCTTTGTGAACGATAGATTCTTTAAATGTATAAGAACCGGATTTAGTGTTGCGAACTGTGCGCACCACTTTAGTCCAGTTTTTTGCTTCTGCGATTGATTTCTGATCTTTTAATTTTATCGCGGTTTTAGCTGATTTTGCCATATATAATTAATTTGAAAAGGTTTATGCTTCAAATTGGCTAATTACCCAATTAGCTAATTATTTTATTTCTTTATGCACCGTTACCTTTTTTAAAATTGGATTGAATTTTTTCAACTCCAAACGTTCCGGCGTATTTTTTTTATTCTTGGTGGTAATATACCTGCTGGTACCCGGCATGCCGGAAGTCTTATGCTCTGTACATTCCAAAATTACCTGCACCCTGTTTCCTTTTTTTGCCATAACAAATTTTTAATATTATTTTTTCAAATCCTGGCTCCGTTTGCTCTCATTTCTTTCACTACGTTAAAAAGACCATTTTTGTTAATAGTCCGAATTGCTTCAGTGGATAATTTTAAAGTAATCCACTTACCTTCCTCAGCAAGAAAATATCTTTTCTTTTGAAGATTGGGCAAAAATCTCCTGCGGGTTTTTATATTTGAATGCGAAACAGTGTTACCGGTTATAGGTCGTTTTCCGGTTACCTGACATACTCTGGCCATAATGTTCTTTTTTTTCGGACGGCAAAGGTAATAAAGAATTGATTACCTTAAAAATAATTAAAAGACTTTTTACCGCGGCTATAACTGACATAATGCGCTATTAAAACATATCATCGGCACAGGCACAGTTTGTGCAATGTATTTATAAATATTATTTATGGAAACATTTAGTCAAATAATTAATGATGAAAAACCCGTTCTGGTTGATTTTCATGCAGAATGGTGTGGCCCGTGTAAAATGATGGCCCCTGAATTACAGAGATTTGCGCAAAATAATAAAGAAAGCGTACGGGTTTTAAAAATTGATATTGATAAAAATCAGCCTACAGCCGGGCACTACCAAATCCAGGGGGTACCTACTTTAATTCTTTTCAAAAAGGGTAAAATTCTTTGGAGGCAGTCGGGAGCTATGAACGCTCAGCAAATTTCATCGGCTGTAAAATCACGGATATAATACTAAATAAGAGGCTCATTCAACGATATGGCAAAAAACTCTGTAATATCTGTAAACAAGGGTGGTATGAATTTTACAACAATAGTCAATGGTCATACTATTGTTGTTGATGCCGGTGAAGCTGAAGGAGGAAATGACGCAGGAACCAGCCCCAAAATCTTAATGTTAGTTTCATTGGCCGGATGCACGGGGATGGATGTAGTCTCTATTCTAAAAAAGGGAAGAGTAAAATTTTCTGACCTAACTATTAACGTGGAAGCGCATCTCACTGAAGAACACCCAAAAATTTACGACGAGGTTACTATTACCTATAATATTAAAGTGAGCAAGATTCATGAATCTAAAGTTGAGAAAGCCGTAACCTTGTCACAGGACAAATATTGCGGAGTCAGTGAAATGTTTAGAGCATTTGCAAAACTTCATAACAAGATAGTTTTCCTGCAATAACTTCAAATACTTTTAATTCTTTCGGATTTCCTTTCATTCCACACTCTCGTCATTTGTAAGGTAATTGCAAGCAATATCAGGCTTAATCCAAAATAGAATCCCCGCCCTAAAAATTTATTTTCTTTAAAAATAAGAAATGCGAGAATTATAGAATATATCGGCTCAAAGTTATAGGTAAGATTTACAGTAAAAGCTGATATGTGTCTCAACGCATCCAGGCTTAAAATAAAAGCAAAGACGGTGCAAAACAATGATAAAATTAACAGCCAAAAAAAATCGGTGGCCGTTGGAATGAAATATTTAGCCGGAAAAAAATGCAGGTAAAATGGAATGATGAAACAAAGTGCAATAAAGCCTCCGCTCATTTCATACAATGTGACTATTTTGGATGAAAATTCTTTCAAGAGTCTCTTGTTGAAAATCGGGAAAAGGCATGCAAGGAGTGCCGAAATAAGTCCGAAAATAATCCCGGTTTTATATTGTGGATAAAAATTAAAGATTAGATAGATACCTGCTATTGCAAGCAATCCCAGCAACACTTCTATGAGATCAATTTTTCTCTTTGTAATAATTGGTTCAATAAATGATGTAAAAAAACCGATGGAAGAAAGGCATGTTACAGAAACTGAAACATTAGCATATTTTATACTTCCATAAAAGCTAACCCAATGCATGGCAACTATAACGCCAACTCCAAAAATTTTTAGAATATCTAGAAAAGGGACTCTTGTGAATTCCTTTCTTAATAGTAATATTAATCCTAGTGAAACGGCGCTGAACAGCATTCTGTACCAGACCAAGATCCCCTCGTTCAAACTAATAAGCTTTCCAAAAATCGCGGTGAACCCTGCCAGAAGAACAGCAATATGCAATTGCAGAAAAGCCTTTTTCATGGGGCAAATGTAAGGACGATGTCCCATGAACAACCTCCAATTCGGAGCCTGTGATTATTATTTACTCTCGTACCTTAAAGATTTCACACAACATTTCGATGACAAAATATGGTGAAGATAATCCATCCAACTTGGCACTAATATTAACAATCCTTTGTATAAAAAGTAAAGAGGCCATATAATTGTACCATTCATAGTTTTATATTTGCCCACTGTTTATTAAAACCTAACTATGAGTTTCAAACGCATTAACAACATAACAGGATGGGCAGTTTGCATTATTGCCTGCATGGTTTATCTATTAACAATGGAGGCCACAGGGAGCTTTTGGGATTGTGGTGAATTTGCTTCCAGTGCCTATAAACTCCAGATTCCGCATCCCCCCGGGGCGCCTCTGTTTATTTTATTAGGCAGGATTTTTATGATCCCTTTTTCAAATCCTGATAATGCAATTCTTGGTTTAAATACGATGAGTGCTCTTTCCAGCGGTTTTACAATATTATTTTTGTTTTGGACTATCACTCACTTTGCAAGAAAAATATTTGAAAAAAATGGCCGGGAACTCAGCTCTGAACAGATATTTTCAATAATGGCTGCAGGTGTTGTTGGTGCGTTGGCTTATACCTTCAGTGATTCGTTTTGGTACAGCGCTGTTGAAAGCGAAGTATATGCGATGTCTTCATTTTTCACGGCTATTGTTTTTTGGGCCGTTTTAAAATGGGAGCAGGACGTGACTACCGAAATGGCGAATGGAATAAAAGGACATTTTACACGCGCCGACCGTTGGCTGATTTTAATTTTTTATCTTATCGGCCTTTCAGTGGGCGTACATCTCCTGTGTATTCTCACCATCCCTGCCATAGTAATGGTTTATTACTTTAAGCGTTACAATAACATTACTAAATGGAAAACTTTTCGGGCATTTATAGTGGCTTGTATTATTACCGGTATTGTACAGGTTCCAATGATTCAATGGACTATTAAACTTGCAGGGCAGTTTGATATAGTTTTTAAAAATGATTTCGGGCTTCCGTTTTTTTCGGGTTTTACTTTCTTTTTTGTGCTGCTTGCCGTTATTATTTATTTCATGTTAAAGCTTGCTAAAAGGAAAAACTGGAATTTTTTGAAATTGGCAATGTGGAGTTTTGCATTTGTGTTATTGGGATTCTCTACTTACTATACAACATTAATACGCTCTACTGCAGATCCGGCAGTTGATATGTTCAATGTTGATAATCCCGTTAGTCTTGTGGGTTATCTTGGTCGTGAACAATATGGTGACTGGCCCATTTTATATGGCCAGGATTTTACTGCCCAACCGATTTCGCAGGAACCGGTGGATACTTACGTTAAAGGGAAAGACCGTTATGAAAAGAAAGGGAAAAAATATGTGACAGAATACGATCCTGAAGACAAGCATTTTTTCCCCAGAATGTGGGATAACAGCAATGACCAGAGCCACGCGGATTATTACGCCACTTTTGCCGGAATAGGCAAAGATCAAAAAGGGAATTATTTAGATAAACCTACGGTGGCTGACAATATCAGTTTCTTCGTCAGTTACCAGTTTAACTGGATGTATTTTCGTTACTTCATGTGGAATTTTGCAGGAAAACAAAATGATATCCAGGGGATTGATATGGGGAACGTAAGAGATGGTAACTGGCTCACCGGCATTTCATTTTGGGACAATGCCAGGCTTGGTGATCAAAGTAAAATGCCTGATAGCATAAAACACAACAAAGCGCATAATACACTTTTCTGTCTTCCTTTTCTTTTAGGAATTCTCGGGCTTATTTATCAATATAAAAAAGATAAAAAAGACACCCTTATCACCGGGTTGCTCTTTTTTATGACCGGGTTTGCAATCATTATTTACCTCAACCAGGCAGGTAATCAGCCTCGTGAAAGGGACTATGCTTATGTAGGTTCTTTTTATGCCTTCGCAATCTGGATAGGACTCGGTGTATTATATGTGAAGGAACTTTTTGAAAAATTCACCAGTAGTAGGTTGGCTAATTATGCTTCAGCGGCGCTCTGTTTTCTTGCAGTTCCATTACTAATGGGAACACAGGAGTGGAACGATCATGATCGCAGCCATAAAGTTCTCGCAAAAGATCTCGCTATTGATTATTTGCAAAGTTGTGCACCTAATGCAATCCTTATCACTTTTGGCGATAATGATACTTACCCTCTATGGTATGCGCAGGAAGTGCAAGGTATCCGAAGGGATGTTAGAGTAATTAATTCGAGCTTACTGGGAACAGATTGGTATATTAACCAACTGCGGTATAAGGTAAACCAAAGCAACCCTATTGACGTGCTTTGGACACCAGACCAAATAATGGGAAGTAAAAGAGATGCTATTTATTTTTATTCCGATGCGCCAGGTGCAAAGGTGGATCAATCCCAACCTATGGATCTTTATACGATGATGAAAGATTATGCGGGAAGTGATGACCCAAACCGGATGGTACAAAATGGCGATGATTATTTAAATATTTATCCCGACAAGAAAGTAAAAATTCCCGTAGATGTTAACCTGGTAAGGCAAAATGGTACGGTGAACCCCGGCGACAGTGTGGTAAATGAAGTTGTTTTCGATATCCCTAAAAATGCTCTTGGCAAAAATGAAACGGCTATTTTAAATATAATGGCTGCCAATAAATGGAGAAGACCTATCTATTTTACTTCTCCATATGATGAATTGGGATTTGCTCAATATTTAAGAACCGACGGTTTGACATACAGGTTTGTTCCTGTAGTAAACAGTGATGTAAACCGGGACAAGGCCTATGACGTAATGATGAAAAAATTTGTTTTCGGAAACGCTGATAAGCCTGGTGTTTACTATGATGAAGAAAACAGGAGACACTTAAATACCATCCGAATGCAATTTGCACAGGTTGCCAACAACCTTGCAGATCACGAAAGAAAGGAGGATGCAAAGCGATTGCTCGAAAGATGCGATAAAATGATGCTACAGGAAAATTTCCCTTATGGAATGGTATCCCGGCGGCAGCAACAAGACCAGATATCAGGACAATTTTTATTGGCTGCCTACAGATCGGGTGATACCGTATTGGCAAAAAAAGTGTCCGAAGCTTTGCGTAAAGATCTTGAGCAACAGGTAACTTATTTTAATAGTCTTGATGAGAATAAACAAGTATCACTTGCTTATGAAAACCAGATTGTACAACAATTATTACAACAGTTGCAGGGTATGGAACAGTATTTTAAAAGCCCCGCCTCGGTAAATCCTGAAAATGAAAATCCTATAATAAATAATATCCCGGCGCCAAAAAGGGAAAAACAGGTTAACGATAAAACCCAATAGTATTTTGCTATAACAAACTCCCGGATTGGTTCATGCTTTGATGGCTAATCCGGGAGTTTTATTTAACACCCGAACAATAAATATCGAATAATTGTTTGGTAAATTGCAATGAAATTCAAATGTGGCGGAGGAATAATAATACCGTAATATAAAACAAACAACCTCAAAATGCTGGGACATAATTTTTCAAAATTCGACCCGAATGAAAACAAAAAAACATCTTTTGAAAAGCTCCTGGATATTTTCATGCAGCTCCTTACGTATACCAATGGTGAAGTGGGAGAAGCATTAAGCTGGCTTACCGAACTTGACAAAGAATACGACCTTACAAATGACGAATATGGAATGGGAGATTTTATTGAGGAACTAAAAGATAAGGGCTATATAGATGAAAACCGCCGCAATGGTGAAATAAAAATAACCCCCAAAACGGAACAGGGAATACGTAAGCGCAGCCTTGAAGAAATTTTTGGAAAGCTTAAAAAAACAAAACAAGGCAACCACAATACATTTAAGCCTGGAGGCGGAGATGAGATTAATCCTGAAACACGACCTTTCCAATTCGGTGATACCCTCGAACAAATAGATTTTACGGAATCCATCCGTAATGCACAAATCAATCATGGCATTGATAGTTTTACAATGCATGAAGCTGATCTTGAAATCAGAGAAACCGATTTTAAAGCACAAACATCCACTGTGCTCATGATTGATATTTCTCATAGCATGATATTGTACGGAGAAGACAGAATTACACCTGCAAAAAAAGTTGCCATGGCTCTAAGTGAACTTATCACAACAAAGTATCCAAAGGATACTCTCGATATTGTTGTTTTTGGTAACGATGCATGGACGGTGGAAATTAAAGATCTTCCATACCTGCAGGTTGGGCCTTATCATACAAATACAGTTGCAGGTCTTGAGCTCGCATTGGATATTTTACGGAGAAGAAAAAATCCAAATAAGCAAATTTTCATGATAACAGATGGCAAGCCCACCTGCCTAAAAATTGGAGGACGATATTATAAAAATAGTTTTGGAGTTGACCGAAGAATATTAAACAGGTGTATGAACCTTGCTGCACAATGCAAAAAAATAAAAATCCCCATTACAACTTTTATGATAGCCAGCGATCCTTACCTGCAAAGGTTTGTAACGGAATTTACTGAAACCAATAATGGCAAAGCATTCTTTGCCTCTCTTGACAGGCTGGGTGCTTTTATATTCAAAGATTTCGAAAGTGGGAAAAGAAAAACGGTATATTAGTCCGAACCGTAAACGGACAGACCTGAGATTGATGGAAACAGAAAATCTTTTTAATCAGAAATAGAAGCGACAGCTTTATTCAATCAGAAATGTTTTATGTGAAAAGTAAAAATTATTTTAAAGAATATAATATTCAGATTGGTTTATTGATAAATGCGAATTCAATTAACTTCCAGTCAAAAAAATTGAAACCGGAATTTATCGTAATCCTATAAATTTATAAATCCACCCGAACTATGGTTCAGACATCGATAAAAACTCTAGGTGAATTAAAAGCAAGCGGCTATAAACCAAGAAAAATTAAAGAAGAGCTACGTGAAAATCTTATAAAAAAAATAAGTAAAAAGGAGATTACCTTTTCAGGGATCATTGGCTATGAAGATTCTGTAATTCCTGATACAGAAAGAGCTTTACTATCCAGGCATAATATTTTGTTTTTGGGACTGCGGGGCCAGGCAAAAACACGTATGGCCAGGCAGATGACAGAATTGCTCGACGAATATATCCCAATAATAAAGGGTAGTGAAGTAAATGATGATCCATTTAAGCCACTGAGCAAATACGCCAAAGACCTGGTTGCAGAAAAAGGTGATGATACCCCAATTGACTGGTTGCACAGGAGTAACCGCTACGGAGAAAAACTGGCAACTCCTGATGTAAGTGTGGCGGATCTCATTGGTGATATAGATCCTATTAAGGCTGCCAACTTAAAATTAAGTTATGCAGATGAGAGAGTAATTCATTATGGAATAATTCCCAGGAGCAACCGGGGTATTTTTGTTATAAACGAATTACCCGATCTGCAGGCCCGGATACAAGTGTCTTTATTTAATATTTTGGAAGAAGGCGATTTACAAATAAGGGGTTTCAAGCTGAGGCTCCCTCTTGATATTATGTTTGTGTTTACAGCTAACCCTGAAGACTATACGAACAGGGGTGCCATTGTAACTCCTCTTAAGGACAGGATCGAAAGCCAGATACTCACTCATTATCCTACAACTATCGAGACATCTTTATCCATCACGGAACAGGAAGCCGCCGTCCATGAAGATCAATTGAAAAAAATAAAAGTGAGTGACCTGGTAAAAAGACTGATTGAGCAGGTATCATTTGAAGCACGCGGAAGTGAATATGTTGATAAAAAAAGCGGGGTTTCAGCACGACTTACTATTGCTGCCTATGAAAATGCTGTCAGCGCCGCAGAACGCCGGGCAATTATGAATAAGGAAAAAGAAACTCAGGTATGGATAAGTGACCTTGTAGGTATTATTCCTTCAATTACCGGAAAGATTGAATTGGTATATGAAGGCGAGCAGGAAGGGCCTTACCAGGTGGCATACAACTTAATGGAAAAGTCCATCAGAACACAATTTGCCGTATATTTTCCAAACCCCGAGACATTTAAGAAAAAAAGAATAAAGGATGTGACCGCTGATGAAAATCCCTACAGAGCTATTACCCGATGGTTTGATACAGGTAATCATTTGAATCTTTTTTTGGGATTAAAAGATGAAGACAAAATTCAATTGTTATATAAAGTTGATGGGCTTTATGGGCTTGTAAAAAAACATTTTCCAAATGCAAATGCGAAAGAAAATGCATTGCTTATGGAATTTGTTTTACATGGTCTTTCCTCTTACTCTCTTATAAGTAAAAAAATAGTAGAAGGAAAAATTGAATTTAAAGATCTTATGGGAAGTATGCTTAATTTAAGCCCGCAATCTTTTACCGATGAAGAATTGGATGATGAAGATTTTAAATAAGAGATCTGCCTAAAAGTTGTGCCCAAATCCAAGATAAAAAGATGTTGCATATTCGCCTTCTGAAAATAAAGGGCTTATTCCACCCCTGAAGAAAAATCCTCCTCTTGTGGGTTGATAACGATATCCGGCGTTGAGATGAAAAATAATGCCGCTTCCGGTTGAACTCCCTTCATCAAAAAAATCGGTTGCTGTTGCAGTTACAAAAGTTGCGCCCCCGGCTATTTCCAGGAAATGAGAATTGCGGCCGAATAGATAATTCAAAGAAACCGGAATTGAAAATATACTTATTCCACTCTCACCATAGAAGCCTAATCCAACAGCAAACCCGGCTCCGTTAACCCGTTTTTGAAAACGACGATCATAATTGACAGATAATAACGGACCAGAACCTCCAATCAAAAAATAAATCGCTTGCGGAGGCCTGTCAGTTACAATTGATTTAGAACTTCTGGAAATCTCACGTAAACGAACTGTATCTTTTTGCGCAAATAAAATTCCTATATAAAAGGTAAAAAAAAGGTCAGGCAAAGTTTTATCATAAGGTAGTTTTGATACCAGACAAATAAAGCAGTTCATAAGCTGCATAAACAGTTAAATGATATTCACTTCAGCTTCCAGGGAGATCCCGAATTTTTTTCGCACTGACCCTTTTATCTCTTCTGACAAATGCAAAATCTCCTCACCTTTTGCATTTCCATAGTTTACTAAAACCAAAGCCTGTCTTTCATAACAACCCGCATCCCCTTTTCTGTAGCCTTTCCAGCCACACTGTTCAATAAGCCAGCCTGCAGGAATTTTGTATTTATTGTCACTCATTGCATAAGAGGGTATATTACGTTCAACCTGCTTTAATTTGTATAATTCATTTTGAGAAATTTCAGGGTTTTTGAAAAAACTGCCCGCATTACCGATTATTGCTGGGTCTGGAAGTTTTGAAGTACGGATATTAATAACTGCATCAGATATAGTTTTGATACTTATACTTTCAACGTTCATCTTTCTTAATTCATCCTCTATTGCTCCGTAAGAAATATTATAAACGGGATTTTTATGCAACCGGTAAGTAACATTTAGAATAATAAATTGATTCTTATATCTCTTCTTAAAAACACTTTCCCTATAACCAAACTCACAATCATTCAAAGTAAAATTTATTACTTTTTTTTCTTCCAAGTGGAAAGCCTCCAATGAATAAAACACATCTTTAATTTCTACTCCATATGCACCTATATTTTGCATTGGAGTGGCACCAACATTTCCAGGAATAAGAGAAAGATTTTCTATACCACCGTAATTATTATTTACACAATACACTACAAGGCTATGCCAGTTAACACCGGCCCCAGCCTTTATGTACAAATAATTTTCATCTTCGTCAACAATGGCAATACCGGGAACATCATTTTTTAATATAAGTCCATCAAAGTTCTTTGTAAATAAAATATTACTTCCTCCGCCGAGAATCATCCTACGAGAAATATTCTTTGACTCGTTAAGAATTGATTCTAAATCCTCTAAAGAAATGAATTTTGAAAAATACCTTGCAGTTGCATCGATGTTAAATGTATTATACGCTTTAAGCTGAAAATTTTCATGAACTTGCATAGGAAGGTAATTGGCGCAAAATACCAAAATATGAATGAATTAACAGCAGTTGTTATTGGTGCTTCAGGATTAATAGGAAACCATTTAGTTGACGAATTATTAAAAGACCATGCTTTTGGTCACGTACGAGTTTTGGTACGAAATCAATTACCCGTTATCCACGATAAACTGCAGCAGGCTATTACCGATTTTAATAATGTAGATGATTACCGGGAAAAATTCGGAAACGGCAATATTATTTTTTCATGTATCGGCACTACTCAAAAAAAAGTAAAGGGGAACAATACCTTGTATGAAAAAATCGATTTTGATATACCGGTAAACGCGGCAAAAATTGGCGTTTCAAAAAATTATACAAAATTCCTGATCGTTTCGTCGGTAGGCGCCAATGAAAACTCATCCAACTTTTATTTAAAATTAAAAGGCAAAACAGAAAATGCCATCAGTAAATTTGAATTTGAAACCATCTGTTTTTTTCGACCTTCAATGTTACTGGGTGAAAGAAAGGAGTTAAGAAGAGGAGAAAAAATTTTACAAGCCGGTATGAAATTTATCTCGCCGCTTCTTTTTGGCAAATTAAAAAAATACCGTGCAATAAGTGCCATCAACGTAGCTAGGGCAATGGTTAGAGAAAGCAAACAAAACGATCCCGGTATTCATTATTTTGAATACAAAGAAATTATTAATCTCCTGGAAAATTAAACAGGATCCACATCCGAAACTATTACTACGCTTTTAAATCTTTTTTCTGCTTTTAGCAGATCTGTATAATTGCTAATCACTTTTTTTTGAGCCTTTATTTGTGTAGCATCTTTTGGCAACTTAAGTAATATCTCCATTAAATACATATTGCGTATTCGGTTAACGACAGGTGCTGCCGGACCCACGATATTTTGAAAATATTTGGTCAATGAATTTCCAAGCGAGCCGGCAGCTTCTTCTGCGACTTCTTTTATTTTATGCTTCAAAGTTATTCGTATAAGCCTGCTGTAGGGCGGGTAAAAAAATTGCCTCCGCATGGCAATTTCATGCTCATAAAATTTTTGATAGTCATGTTGCTGAACAAACAGCAAAACGGGGTGATTAATTTTAGATGCCTGTATCATTACTAAACCCTGCTCCGTTTTTCGGCCAGCTCTCCCACTTACCTGTTCCATCAATTGAAAGGCTCGCTCATTTACTCTAAAATCTGCAAAGCTTAATAATCCATCCGCATCAAGGATTCCAACAAGGCTTACTTTTTCAAAGTCAAGCCCCTTCACAACCATTTGGGTTCCTGCGAGAATATCGATACGATGTTGCTCAAATAATTTTATTAAGGTATCATGCGCATTTTTTCCCTTTACGGCATCTACATCCATTCTTGCAACGCGGTTGTTGGGGAAATCTTCATTCAGTTCTTCTTCAATTTTTTCTGTTCCAAAATTTTTTTCCATCCAATTCACGCTGCCACAAGCCGGGCAGGATGTAAGTTTTGGATACGTGTTACCACAATAATGACAATGTAATTTATTTGAATATTTGTGCAGTGTTAATGTAACAGCGCAGTTTGTACAATGCGGAATGAAGCCACAGGTTGCACAAATTAAAAAAGGCGAATATCCGCGGCGGTTCTGGAAAAGAATTACCTGGCGATCACTTTGCAAAGCTCTTTCCATTGCTTCTTTTAGCTGCGGTGAAATCATCACCTTTCCCTTTTTGGAAGCGGCAACAGTTTTAGTGTCTATGATTTTTATCTCGGGTAATTTAACACCTCCATATCTCTCATTCAAATGTACAAGTGTGTATTTATTTTTTAAGGCATTGTAATAGCTCTCCATTGAAGGCGTGGCACTACCCATTAAAACTTTAGCCTTAAAAAGCGAAGCGTAAAAAACGGCAGCGTCCCGGGCATTGTACCTGGGTGCAGGCTCCTGCTGCTTAAAAGAAGGATCATGTTCTTCATCAATAATAATTAATCCCAGGTTTTTAAAAGGAAGAAATAGTGCGCTTCTTGCGCCAAGAATAATTTTTAACTCCCCTGTTTTTATTTTGTTCCAAAGCTCTACTCTTTCATTGTTATTAAATTTTGAATGGTAAATGGCAATGTTGCCGCCAAAATTCAATTGCAATCTGCGTATAATCTGGGCTGTTAGTGTAATTTCAGGAAGAAGATATAATACCTGCTTACCCTCATTAATAAATTTTTCAATTTGCTTCACATACAATTGGGTTTTACCACTGCTTGTAATACCATGTAAAAGACAAACATCTTTTTTACTTAAGGCAGTTTCAATTTCTGATAATGCCTTTTTCTGAAAGTCATTCAATTCAAAAATCACTTCCATTTTTTTTGGAAGGCTTTTAAGCCTGTTCACACTGCGTTTTTCGGCAAAAAGAATGTTCTTATCTAACAGCCCTTTTAATTGGGAAATTGAAGCCCCCGACTTTTTTAATAATTCGCTTTGCGAAACCTCGCCTTGTGTTTTTATAAGATGTAGAAAACTCAGTAATAATTCCATTTGCTTTGGCGCCCTGGAATTATTCATGAGTTCATTTAGTTTTTCATCGCTATCATACTCAGAATTAAGAATAATAAAGTTTTCTTTTTTCTCTTTGTACTTATCAGTAAAAGCTTCCCACACGAAGCAAACCCTCTTTTCTATAAGCCTCTTTACGATCGGGTACACGTGAACAATATCAGCTACCTGTTGCGCTTCGGTTAATTTCAATTCTTTCTTTATAAGTAAAGCCTCAGCAATAAGGTATTCTTCATTATCGAGATCAGAAAAATCGTCACCATATTCTTCATTATAAATAAGAACCGCCTCACTGCTTAATTTCAAATGTGTCGGCAAGGCCGCAGCCATTACTTCTCCTTCACTGCACATATAATATTCACTTATCCAGTTCCAGAGTTCAAGCTGCCTGGAATATACAATGGGCTCATCATCAATAACACTCAAAATATCTTTTGTTTCGTAAGCAGGTTTTATCTTGCTTACAGATTTTATAATGCCCGCATATTTTTTGTTTTTGCCAAAAACTACTTCTGCTCTGCAGCCAATTTGAATTTTTGTATTAAGACTTTGTGGAACTGAATATGTATAAGTTTTGGGGATAGCCAGGGGAAGAATGACTTCAATCCAGGTGTCAGATAATTCTATTTCATAAAATAAATTTTCTGTGGACAAATTTCAATTATTATTTACACAAAGATAAATTCAAAACTATTGAGTTCTTTTTATACAATGTATCGTCTATTCTGAAAATCCTAAAAATATTATGGCTGTCATTTGCAATAACGTAAAATATTTTATTTGATCCAGGTTACATGATATCGAATTAATCCATTTTCCATTTGCTTAAAAATTTTTTCTTTCAACATTGCAATATCTTTTATTTTCAATCCTTCAGTAGGTGTTTCGGGAAGATAGACAGCACGGCATTTGCCTGGATTTAAGGAAAAAATACTATTGTAATTGAGACGATCATAAGTATCCAAAAATAAAATGGGGCGAATTGGCTTTTGTGTTTCTATTGCAATACGAAAAGCACCATCATAAAAATTTTTTAAGGGCTTGCGTGTCATGTTGAATGTTCCTTCGGGGCAAATAAAAACCGAAATCTTTTTCTGCAGAAAAAATATCAGATGTTTCACGCTTTGTGCTCTCCTTTTGGCGCTGCCCCTGTTTACTAAAACAGCGCCCTTCTTATATATATATCCAAATACCGGGACCTTTGTCATTTCAGCTTTACCCAAAATACGAACATGCTGTCGCCTGATCGCCTTCATCATCATAGGTATATCAAGATATGAAATATGGTTGCTGATAAAAATATATTCTTTATCTCTTTGGTGTTTCTCTTCATATATCCCGATATATTTTATGGCAAGAAGAAAAAAGAAAGCATCGGCCCAGAATCGGCAAATTTTGTACAGCAAGTTTCCGCCTGCAATTGAATTTATTAAAAAGGAAATAACAAAAAAAGGCAGAAGCAAAAACATCAGTAGTAAAAAAATAAAAAATCCGTATATACTAAAAATAAATCTTGCTATCAGTTGTAAAATGGCCACAGAAAAAGTTTAAATATTCAGAGAAATTAACACAAAGAGCATCTCCGCTTCACCCTCATATACAATAAATTAAGGTGGAATTTAACCTAAAATCAGAAAATTCCGCATTATTACAACAAACGAGAGATATTTTTAGAGCAAATGCCTTACATTTGCACTCCAAAAATCGGAAAATATGTTTGCAGTTATAAAAATCGCTGGTCAGCAGTTTAAGGTTCAGCCTGGTCAAAGTCTATATGTACCCCATATCAGTGGCGCAACCGGTGATAAAATTGAGTTTTCTGAAATTCTTTTGCATGACAATGAAGGAAAAGTTTCAGTAGGTTCAGACGCTAAAGTTACAGTGAAGGCAGAAATCGTAAATGAACTTGTGAAGGGAGAAAAAGTAATTGCATTTAAAATGAAAAGAAGAAAAGGCTTTAGAAAAAAACATGGTCATCGTACTCACTACACACAAATAAAAGTTACTGACATCGCATAAATAAATATTTCAAAATGATAACCCAATGTCATTTTTAAAATTTAATTCTTACAATTATGGCTCATAAAAAAGGTGAAGGCTCGGTTAAAAATGGTCGTGATTCACAAAGTAAAAGATTAGGTGTAAAAATTTTTGGAGGCCAGGCTGCAGTAGCTGGTAATATTATTATTCGTCAGCGCGGTACCGTTTATCATCCCGGAAAAAATGTTGGTATCGGAAAAGACTTTACAATTTTCGCAACGAAAGATGGTGTGGTAGAATTCAGGAAAACGAAAGGCGATAAAACATTTGTTTCAGTAAATGCTGTGGAAGCACTAGCATAAATTTCTTAAATAATTTTTGGCAATTAAAAAAATGTTTTTATTTTTAGTGTTATTTACTAACAATTAAATTCTAAAAACATGGCAAAAGCTGCAAAAAAAGCTGCTCCTAAAAAAGCTGCAAAAAAAGCTGCTCCTAAAAAGGCTGCAAAAAAAGCTGCTCCTAAAAAAGCTGCAAAAAAAGCTGCTCCTAAAAAAGCTGCAAAAAAAGCTGCTCCTAAAAAGAAGTAGAAATTTATTCTTAAAACAGAATATTAAAAAGTCCCGGGTTGCGGGACTTTTTTTATGCCCATTCCATGTAACTCTGTTCCAGAAAGAGTTTTAAGGCATCGCTCCAACCTGGAAAAATAAATATTTAATATTCCCAAAGCGCATTTTACTTTTGAGTTATGGATAATTATGAAATAGCAAAACAGTTTTCCCTGCTTTCTAAGTTAATGGATATACACGGCGAAAATAGTTTCAAATCGAAAACTTATTCTATTGCCGCGTACAAAATTGAACAACTAACTGTTGAGCTACAAACGCTTTCACCGGAAAAAATTTTTGCTATTAATGGAATTGGAAATGCGATTGGAAAAAAAATTTTAGAGCTAACAGAAACCGGAAAAATGAATGCTCTGGAAGAATTGCTTTCTAAAACCCCGGAGGGAATAATCGAAATGATGAAGATTAAAGGTATTGGTCCAAAAAAAATTTCTATCATTTGGAAAGAAATGAATGTAGAAAATATTGGTGAACTTTTATATGCCTGCCACGAAAACAGACTATCTCTTCTTAAAGGATTTGGAAAAAAGACCCAGGATAATGTAATCGAGTCTATAGAATTTTTTCTAAGACAAAAAGGAAATTACTTATATGCGCAGGTTGAACAATTTGCCCGGGATATCGAAAAATTATTGCAGGACATTTTTTCTTCGGATAAAATAAAAATTACAGGCGCCTTTGCAAGACAAAATGAAACTCTTGACGAACTTGAATTTGTAATTCCATTCAGTTCAAAAATTATATCGGATAAAATTGCCGCTGTTCCCGAATTTTCTTTTATAGAAAGTAAAGATGAATATATATTATATAGATACAATGATATAATAAAGATAAAATTGCATACTGCAGATGCTAAAAATTTTGAAAGAAAAATTTTTGAAACAACTGGGTCTGCAGAATTCATTAAATCATTCTATGAAAAATTTCCCGAAGCGGAAATACCCGCCGGTGATAGTGAAGAAGAAATATTTCGAAAGGCAGACTTGCAGTATATACCACCTTTTCTGAGGGAATCGGGCAACTACCTGGAAATTGCCAGACAGAAAAAATTGCCTTCAGTAATTCAGCCGGGAGATATAAAAGGAATTATTCATTGCCATAGTAACTGGAGCGATGGATCCAACACACTTGAGGAACTTGCCAATGCATGTATAGCAAAAGGATATGAATATCTCGTAATAAGCGATCACAGCAAATCGGCATATTATGCACAGGGGCTTACTGAAGAAAAAATAAGCGCTCAACATCAACTTGTGGATGAGCTTAATTTGCAATTGGCTCCATTTAAGATTTTCAAAAGTATTGAAAGCGATATCCTGAATGATGGAGGCCTCGATTATACCAATAATATACTCTCCACGTTTGACCTGGTTATCGCATCTGTGCATTCCAATTTAAAAATGCCGGAAGAAAGAGCAGTGATGCGACTGTTGAATGCAATTGAAAACCCCTATACGAGGATTCTTGGTCATATGACCGGAAGATTACTCTTAAGCCGAAAAGGCTATCCTGTTGATCACAAAAAAATCATTGATGCTTGTGCCGCGAATAATGTTGTAATTGAAATAAATGCACATCCACGCAGGCTGGATATGGCATGGCAATGGCTGAAGTATGCTCTCGCTAAAAATGTACTTGTATCTATTGATCCTGATGCTCACTCCATTGAAGAATTCGCTAATACAAGGTATGGTGTTCTGGTTGCTCAAAAAGGAATGGTTACTGCAAATAAAAATCTCAGCAGCTTTAGCCTGAATGAATTTGAAAATTTTTTAAAAAAGACTAAGAAAAGGAAAAACTAATTTAGGCCTCGGCAACCGGCAATTCTACAAAAAATATTGTCCACTTCCCCTCTTCAGTTTCAAACCATATTTTGCCATTTAATTTTTCAACAATTCCTTTACACATCGCCAGCCCCAAACCTGTTCCGGAAGTTTTTGTCGTAAAATTTGGTGTGAATATTTTGCTATACATTTTTTCCGGTATACCACTTCCATTGTCTCTTATAGAAACAGTTACATATTTTCCTGCGAGTTTGCTTCTTATATCAATTATGGCATCCCGGGATTCAGGAACTGCTTGAACAGCATTTTGGAGGAGGTTCGTAAATAACCTGTTTATCTGGGTCTTGTCGGCTTCAATAATTATTTCATACGGATATAAATGGGTATTTACCTGGATCTTCTCGTCTGTTGAATAAAGTGAAGCTACGTTAACAAGTGTATGATTTATATCAAATAATTGATTTTTTGAATTACCAATATTTGCAAACTGTGCAAAGTCGCTGGCAATCTGTGAAAGATGCTCTATTTGCTCAAGCAAAATTCCCGCAACATATAAGGATATATTTTTTACTTCGCTGGAATTATTATCTATCGCCATTTGCAGGTATTGCAAATTAAGTTTCATCGGTGTAAGTGGATTCTTTATTTCATGAGCTACTTGTCTTGCCATTTCGCGCCAGGCACCTTCTCTTTCACTTTTTGCAAGGAGCTGGGCGCTGATGTCCAGTTTCTTAACCATTTTATTATACTCATTGACTAACTCGCCAATCTCGTCTTTACGGGTCCATACAATTTCTTCATTCGTTTTTTCAAGATTCACTTCTTTCATCTTATTACTGATAAGTGAAAATGATCTTGTGATACGATTGGTAATAAACAACGCGATAATTCCGGCGACGAGAAAAATAAAGGCGTTGAGATTAATGATCGTTACAAGGAAATTGGATATTTCATCCTGCAGATTATTCTGCGACTCAAAATATGGAATGTTGAGATACGCATATTCCTTCCCTTGTTCATTTCTCACAGGCACGTAATTACTAAGATATTCAAGTGTACCTATTTTTTGCTCCTGGAAAAACTGAACGTCTTTCAGTTTGTTTAAATGAAAAAAAGCAACAGGATCCATTTTTTCGCTTACAATTCCTTTTTTGTAAGGTAGAGGCAGTGATGAAACTTTAAGGTTTCCGTTCAGATCATAGAGGTTTATATCTGCCGCATGAATGCCTGCAACCTTATTAACAATCTCTTCCAGCTTGCCACCGGGTAATGAATCAAAATTTATCAGGCGGGTTTCATGAGCTGAAATAGTATCAATAGAACTTCGAATCTCATTCTCCATAACATGTATAGTACGGCTAAGCTTCTCACGGTTGTTACTGTGGTAGCGGCTTATAAAAAAAAGTATGGTTGTTACGCCTATGATCAGGAAGGAAAAAATACTTATGGTAATAATAGTTCCATGCACCTGGTTGCGAATAGTAAATTGCAAAAAAGATTTAAAATCACCTGACAAAATTCCCCCTCCCACAAGTTTATTCAAAACATTAAAAACAATTGTTATCACTAAAAACGAGCAAAATAAATAGGCAAAGAGTGTAATAGATTCAATAAAAAATTTATCCTGGCGTGCTATTATGACAACCTTGTTTTCGTTGGCCCTATACCACAACTCTTCATAACCATCTTTGTTTATAGTGCGATACTCATTGTATGTAAATGAAGATGGATCAATTGTTGTCGGGAATGGATAATCATTGTTACTGGTATTAAGAACGTTGTTATTATAAATTGCAAAGGCATATACCGAAGAACTCTCTATGGAATTGGTATTACCCTTCGAAAAAAGCTCAGGGTACAATGCATCACTCTTGTATTTTTTTGGCTTCGAAACAATAAAAACATATCCATCTCTATACCCTAATGAGTCTGTTATCTCTTTTTTACTTATATAATTAAACCGGTCGTATGATACGTCATAATAATAAAGTCCTGGTATAGCAGTTGGTTTACCCTGCGTCTGCACAATAGTATTCAGAGCATTAAAATTGGTAGAATCATCATTATATAGAGGATACTCATTTGCATCAAATGTGTAAATCTTTGTATCGTATTTATTAAGATAACCTGTAAAATTCTCATTGACAAGGCTGTCTTTTAAAGTCTTGTTTTCCACAGGGTCTCTAAACCTGTAGAACATCCGTGACAGATTTTCATTTCGAAAATCTGTGAGAATAATTTTCATCATTACTTCACCAGCCGGATCAGCCTTATTGGCAAGATTTTCAGCGAAATGCTTTCTTTCTTCAAGCTCCTTCTTCTTGTTTTGTATAACGATTGCCGCCGTAATGGAAACTGAAAAGAAAAATAACCAAAAAATAAAACGGGAGGAAACCAGGTTGTAAGCATGTAGTAAAAGAAACGGTTTGTCGAGAAGAAACACAAAAAACAAGAGCCAGAGAAGAAGACTGAAATTGAAACTCGCGTGAGGAGAATGCAGTTGAATAGTAAGAAAAACGAGACCGATAATGGCAATGAACAGATAAATATAAAACCACCTCTGCTGAAATGTTTTAACAGGCTGAAAGAAAATCTGAATCAGGAAAAAATACCCGGTTGCAACACAGCTTAAAACGATAAATCCCACAAGGCTATAAATATTCAGAATCGTGAAAAAGTTTATGACATCAAAAGAAATCTGTGAGTCAGACACAAGACTTCTTACAATGTTGCCGCATAAGAATGTTGTCATTATCATTAACAGAGAAATGAAGCCGACAAAAGCAACTCTTTTAAAATTTGATTTAAAATTTAATTTCTTAATGTCGTAATGAAAATAGTACCTGATGTAAAGCACAATCCATATAAACAGGAAAGAATTAATTAGTAGATCACCAAGTGAGGGGAGAATGAAATTGGATGCGTAAATGGAGGGATCGAATAATTCCAGCTGGCGGAAGTTTAGCGGGATAGGTAAATAGTAACTGGCAACACGCAGCAGCAAAACTGGCACTACCAGTACAACAAACGAATACCAAAACCCTTTTTTTTCAAAATAAAACCTTGCAAGCTTGTGAATAAAAAAGAGAATTAATATGGTTGCCAATATCCTAAGCCAAAGCGAAAAATCACTATCACGTGAGATAATATCGGTTTTCACCTGTTCAACATAAAAAAGTGTATTTCCGTGGATATCATATATCGGCGTATTAGTAGGGCTCAGGCTTACATCGTATCCATTTTCAAGGTTATCAAGCGCAACAAATGAATTATGCAGGTACTTATTTTCTACATAATAATTCCATTTCACAGGTATAAGAGAAACTATTTCATAAATCAATCCTTTCTTATTCTCATAAGATTTTTTGCTTACAACATACCAACCGTTTACCAGTCTTTGAAACCAGGTGTGATCGGGAAGATCAAGCATTGATTGAGAAGGCAAAATTATTTGAGTGTTCCAAAAGACAGGCAGAGGCTTATTGAAGGGAGCAATCCTATAGATAAAGAAAAAGTAATCTTCGTTAACAAGATCATTCAATTGTTTTTCATCGTAACTGCTATCAATAATCTTGTCCAAAAGCACTGTGTTGCTGTATAGTTTCTCCAGCCGCCGTTGCTTTGTAAGGATATCCCTTTGCACCACTTTTTCCACCGCCCTAGATGTAGAATTGCCGCTCCAATAATTATCAATAATAAATGATATAGTAAAAAGCCATGCGGAAGCCACTAAGAGATAACCGTTTCTCCCAAAAAAAGTATTCGTGTTTTTAATCTGAAGCAAATTATAAGTTTTCTTTTTTTATTTTATTCCACATTGCATCCATTTCCTGCAGGGACATGCTGGCAAGATTGTGCCCGTTTTCGGTCGCAATTTCTTCCATCTTTGTAAATCTTTTAATAAATTTTTTATTGGTAAGCTCCAGTGCATTCTCGGCGTCAACATTTAAAAATCTTACATAATTAATTACAGAAAAAAACAGATCTCCTGATTCTTCTTCAATACGGCTTGTATCACCTGAATTCACCGCATCGATCAATTCGGTCTTTTCTTCTTCTATTTTTTCCCAAACCTGCTCTTTGGTTTCCCATTCAAAGCCAACCTGCTTTGCTTTTTCCTGCAGGCGCATGGCTTTTACCATAGCTGGCAATGATTTAGGCACACCGCTTAGCACTGATTTTTTGCCTTCATTTAATTTGATTTGTTCCCAGTTCTTTTTAACCTCTTCATCATCCTTTACATGTAAAAGTTTACCATCATTACCAGCGGCGGCATATATGTGAGGATGACGAAGAATTAATTTCTCACAAACTGCGTCGATAACTTCCTTTATAGAAAATTTTTTTTGTTCCTCAGCGATCTTTGAATAAAAAATTATATGAAGCAATATATCTCCTAATTCTTCTTTAATCGCATTCCAATCCTTGTCAGTTATTGCGTCTGCAAGTTCAAAAGTTTCCTCAATTGTCTGTTGACGCAATGTGTGTATAGTTTGTATTTTATCCCAGGGGCATTTCTCCCGCAATTCATTCATAATTTTTATTAATCGTTCTATACCTGTGTCACATGAAGACATAATAAATCTTAAATTTGGAAGATTGAGATAAAAAAGAAAATTACTAAAAGCAAAGCTCCGGTAACTGAAAAAGAAACTAACAATAAAAAATATTTCAGAAGGGTCTTAATCCTGCTTTGCTTATAAAAGTTTCGCATAGCCTTATATAGGTAAAAAAATATAACCAGGACTAAGGCAACATTTATATATTGTAGCCACCTAGCTCCCATAGTTGAATCAAGTTTGGAAATTCCGAAAATCAACAACATCTCAATAAAGATAAATATGTAAAAATGAATGGTAAAAATTGCATGCTCGGTATAGTAAAAGTCTTTATGTCGTATATATAAAAGTTTTAGAATCAGGGCAAATATTGGGAGTAACACAAATAACATTTGCGGAATAGCATGCTGTACTTTATTAAACAGGTTAACGATTGCCTGCCGGCTGTTATTATGGTATTTTTCATTAATCTCGATATTTTTATAAACCAGCATTTTTTGAAGCCAATTGTCTCTTTTCACACCGGCTTTTAATAATGAATCATACTCCTGCCTGGATTTATATCGTGATGGACCAAAGAAAATCGAAGATGAGTCAAATTTTTTTTCCAGATCTTCTTTCGTTAATGGTTTGCCATTATTTACCTGGGAAGATAATTTAGCAAGCTCTGCAGAATCAATTTTATCGATATTATTTTGATTTACCTGGATAACAACTGAATCTTCATCAACCTTGTAAAGAGAAAAAAAAATAAGAAAGAAAATAAAGGAAGTAAAAAGATACATCCGGACAGGATTCAGATAGCTAGCCCTTTTCCCTTTCATATATTCTTTAGAAAGAAATCCCGGCCTTAAAATTAAATCTTTCATTGATGTAAAAAACTTTCCGTCAAAATGAGTAATGTCGTTGAAAAAATGCGACAACAAATGCCATACAGTTTCTTTTGGCTGAACATTTTCCTGCCCGCATACATGACAATATTTTCCTATAACGGTCGTTCCACAGTTAAGACAATTTTTTTCTTTTCTCTCGGGAAGATGAGACATATATATTTTGCCCTTATAAATTCTGTTAAAAATACCAAACTAAATCTGCTTCAAAAATTATTCGATTATTTTACACCAATGAAAAACATTAAAACTGTGCCTGCCATCTTTTTAACTGGAAAAGCAATGAATTTTTTTAGGAGTCTATCGTTGGTCTTTCTGCTCTTGTTAGCATTTTCATTTTCTACAGAAGCGCAATATTTCTTTAAAGACATTTGGAGTAATGCACAAATAAAGAAAGAGCTTTCAATTTTGAAAAATGAAAACATAAAGACGATAAAGATTAAGAGTTTCGAAGATGATGGCGAACCCAGTGAAGGGTTTTTCTGCGAAAAAAAAATCAACAAAAACTATACCCAGTCGCAAATGATTTCCAAATCGAACATGACCGGTGAGTCGTTGCTTGTATCCGACTATAATAGTGAGGGACGGCCCACCAAAACATCCGACAACACACCCACAACTACCAGCACAACTCAATACGAATATGATGGCAATGGCAGATTAACATCGGTTCGTAGCACTACTAAAGCCGATGACGATTCAGGGGAAATAACAGAAACACGTGAATATTTTTACGACGGAACTTCTCTCGTAAAAATGTTACGAAAAAAGAACGGAGCACTTATTTCTACCACACATTTTGTAACTGATAATAATGGAAACGTCATTGAAGAAAGTCCCGAGAATAGCGCCGGGCCGGAAAAAAAATATTATTATTATTATAACGACAAAAATATGCTAACCGATGTTGTTCATTTTAATGAGCAGGCTCAGCGGTTGCTTCCTGATTATATGTATGAATACAACTCGCTAAATCTTCCTGAGCAAATGATATCTACCGAAGAAGGAGGAAGTAATTATTTTATTTGGAGATATATTTATAACAATAAAAACTTACGGGAAAAAGAAAAATGTTTCTCTAAAGAAAAAAGACTTTTGGGAAGTATTGAATACCAATACAATTAATGCATATTAAACCATTTGATACGCATCAAAGAGTAAAATAAAAAAAGCAACCAATACTGTAAATAACATAAGGACCCTCACTGAGAGTAATTTTTTACTAAAACTCCTGGAAGCAAATACTATTGCAAGCACGCAACAAACGATCGAAATTATGTTTATGGTAGTCAAATTCTGCAGCCATGAAGGGAAATAATCAAGATATAAACTAATTTTTTCCTCTGCATTTAATCCTGTAGCCTGCAACCCGATTGATGACCACATTATAAAAAGTATTAAGGCAGGTAACAAAAAGATTATTGCCAAAATTGCAGTCGCTTTTCGCGAAACATGTGAAGACTTTGTCATTAGTTTTGGATTTTTTTGACCCCTAAAAGTAATAGAAATTTGAATACTCATTACTCCCTTGCTAAAACTAACCTTTTTTCAAACCCAAGACCCATATTTTACAACGAAATTTTTAACACATTTAATGCTCAATTAACCGGTATTTTTCACAAATTCTTGTATATCCGGCAAGCTTTATGCACGTCTAATAATAAAATTAATAATATGAAAAAAATATACACATATATCGCATTATCAATTGCTGTGTTGATTACGTCATGCAGCACATCCAGGGATTTTGCCCAGGATTATTCCTCATCATCCGACATCACTTATCAGCAATTTTATGATGACTTAAGCCCTTACGGTAATTGGGTCGATTACCAGAGCTACGGATACGTATGGGTTCCCTACGAGCCAGGCTTCAGGCCTTACTATAATAATGGTCATTGGCTCTACACAGATTATGGATGGACATGGATATCGAATTATAACTGGGGATGGGCACCTTTTCATTACGGGCGCTGGTTCTATGACAATGCATACGGCTGGATGTGGGTTCCGGGTTATGAATGGGCGCCCGCCTGGGTTTCATGGAGAAGTGGAGGCGATTATTACGGATGGGCACCATTGGGACCTGGAATGGATTTCAATGTAAACTTTAGTTCACGAATACCCTATAATTATTGGGCGTTTGTGCCACACCGTTATATTAACAGTCCCCGTATAAATAATTATTATGTTAACAGGGAAAGAAATGTTACTATCATAAATAATACAACAATTATCAATAATACCCGTGTTGTTAATAACAGGAGGATGTTTGCAGGACCTTCAGCGACGGAGGTAGAAAAAGTCACCAATGAAAAAATAAGGCCTGCAAGAATTGTACAGAGAAGAGCGCCGGGCAATACGGAAATTAAAGGCACTGCTGTATCTATATACAAGCCAACGATAAAAGAAGACAGAACGCAGAACCAGCAGATAAAACCCCGAAAAATTGAAAACCTTAATGATGTGAAAGCGCAACGTGAAAATAGTGCCGCTGAAAATAAAAATAAAGTTACATCAAAGCCAGTCAGGCCGCAGGAAGATGATGGTATACCGCCCAAACGACAAAAACTAAATTATCCTGCTGAAAACGGTAATCCAAATGTGATACCAGAAAAAAATGTTCGGGAGCAGGAAACTCAAAAACCGGTTCCATCTCAAAAAGAAAAGATGGCTGAGAGACAAAACATCAACAGAGAAAAAAATAATAACTTTCGCCAAAATGAGAATGATAAAAATAATAGAGTAACTGAAGAACCGGTGTTAAAAAATAATCAGCCTCCAACACGATCATTACGTCAACCAGAAAGAAAAAATGATGCGAGGGATAACAATACTACACCTCCTCCTGTGAACAGGCAACCGGCAAGAACAGAGCAAAAAAATGTCTTGCCACCGGGGCATGTTCCTTCTCAAAATATTGAGAGAAACGAAAACAAATTTCCTGTGAACAAAACACCGGTATTCAAAAGTCAAAAGCCCGTAAGTGCTCGGCAGGATGACCGCAGGGAAAATTTACAACGAAAAAGAGATTAGTAAAAATTAGAAATATAAGAGCGACGCGAAAGTCGCTTTTACATTTTTATGCCTGCCTAAACTTTCCCATTACTTTAAAAGATGAGTGTAATTTGTGAAATACCGACCTTTGTACCTATAGGAGAACCGCTATGATCGAATTTTTAAAACAACCATGGCCGTGGTATATTGCCGGACCGCTTATCGGGCTTATGGTTCCATTATTATTATTACTCGGAAACAAAACTTTCGGAGTTTCATCATCCCTACGGCATATATGTGCAATATGTGCACCCATGAAAATTCCTTACTTTGACTACGGTTGGAAGAAAGAAGTTTGGAATTTGTTTTTTGTTGGCGGCATACTTGGAGGAGGCATTATTGCAGCAGCATTTCTTCTAAACGGACAGCCTGTAAATCTGAATCCAAAATTAGTAAGTGAATTATCAGAATATGGTATAAGTGACTATCGTTCCCTGGTTCCGGAACGACTTTTCAACTGGCAGCAGCTATTAACTTTCAGGGGACTTATCCTTATTGTGGGTGGTGGCTTTTTAGTTGGCTTTGGAACGAGATATGCCGGTGGCTGTACCTCCGGGCATTCAATCATGGGCCTGTCTAATTTACAAATGCCTTCATTAATTGCAACCATATGCTTCATGGCAGGTGGTTTCGTGATGGCTAATATTATTTTACCATTCATCTTAATGATATAATTAATGAATAACCTGACAACAACAATAAATCCGTCAATCAACACCGACTTCGAAATGCGTTCATTAGATACGATGTGCTCTAACGAATCAACATTGCGGCACCCATGGTGGCATAATTTAAAGTACCTGTTTGCAGGTCTTTTATTTGGGATAATATTAGTAAAGTCGGAAGTAATTTCATGGTTTAGAATTCAGGAAATGTTTCGGTTGGAAAGTTTTCATATGTATGGTGTTATTGGGTCTGCGGTGCTAACAGGAATTCTTTCTGTTTTACTGATAAAAAAATTCAACGTAAAAACAATCTATGGCGAAAAGATAGAATTCTACTCTAAAAAATTTCATAAGGGACAGGTTTATGGCGGCTTAATTTTTGGTTTTGGATGGGCTTTAACGGGCGCTTGTCCGGGGCCATTGTTTGCGCAGATTGGCACGGGGGCTTTAATAGTAATTGTAACCTTATTAAGTGCCGTTGGGGGAACATGGGCATATGGTTTATTAAGAGAAAGATTACCACACTAATTTTTTCTTATGGCTATTCAAAAACCATGCATAGTATTTATTGTTTTATCATTAATAATTGTCATTAATATAACGTCGCTCTCATCCTGCAATAATAATGATGTAGTTAAAAATGATCCTTTGCCTGAAGCGCCGTGGTATGGATGGAATAAATACCAGATAAAGCCGGAGGATTCCTTGGTAAGATTAGGTCATGATCTCATTGAAAATACATCTTACTATTTTGGACCAAAGGGCAAAGTAGCTGCTATTTCAAATGGCATGAATTGCCAGAATTGTCATATAAACGGCGGCATTGTACCCTGGGGTAATAATTTTAGTGCAGTAATAATTTCATATCCCAGGTTTAATAACAGGAGTTGTAAAATAATGTCGATTTCAAGACGAATAAACGATTGTTTTGAACGTAGTTTAAATGGCAGTGCGATAGATACTAATAGCAGGGAAATGAATGCAATAATTGCATATATGCATTGGATTGGCGATGATATTCCGAAGGGTAAGAAACCGCTGGGATCAGGGATAATGCAGCTTCCATATCTTAATCGTCCGGCTGATCCTGTAAGAGGAGAAAAAGTTTATATAAATAGGTGCCAGCGTTGTCATGGCATTAATGGACAAGGACAGCCAAATGCTGATTCCTCGGGTTATATTTATCCGCCTTTGTGGGGAGAAAATAGCTATAATACCGGGGCAGGGCTTTATCGTATATCCGGTTTTGCCGGCTTTGTAAAAAACAATATGCCTTTTCTTGAAGCAGAATATGATCATCCAAAACTCTCTGATGAAGAAGCATGGGATGTGGCCGCCTATGTGAACAGTCAGCCCCACCCGTTGATAAAAAATAAAAATGATTATCCCGACGTTTTAAAAAAGCCAATTGACGCCCCTCTGGGTCCGTATGCGGACACGTTTTCAGAAAAGCAGCATAAGTTTGGTCCATTCAAACCTATAGAAGATGCCTTGCGAAAAATAAAAAAATAGTATTGAGCCTGAATTTCCGCCATTATTCAAAACAATTTTACATTCACGTTAAAATTTTATTTCAAACAAACCATAAAGGCTTTTGTTATTTTTACAAAAACATCATTTTATGAATATAATAGAAATGGAAAGAGTGACCGGTGATTTTGGGTTTGAGGTAAAGGATGAGAATGGGCATATTTTACACACAGATAGCAGCCTTGAAAATGGCGGAAGTAATTATGGCTTTCGGCCTATGCAACTTGTATTATCAGCCCTGGGAAGTTGCAGTGCCATTGATATGGTTTCAATCTTAAAAAAGCAAAAACAAGGGGTGGAACAATTTAAGATAAAAGTTGAAGGAGAAAGGGCGCAGGGAGTACCATCTTTATGGAAATCCGTTAAAGTATTATTTACATTACAGGGAAATATTGAGAAGCTAAAAGCGGAAAAGGCAGCAGCGTTATCAATAGAAAAATATTGCTCCGTAGCAGAAACATTACGTAGAAGCGGTACAAAAATAACATGGCAGGTGCATGTGATTAATTCAAGATCTTTGGTTACACTTTAGGCTAAAGCAGTTATTTCTTAACTGATTTAGTAACCACTTAACCCCCAAACACTATTATTCTGATGAACGCAAATTTCTTTAAAGAACTTCTAAGCAAACAACAACGAAAGGAAGTGGTTCCATCCAACGAGGTAATTTCAGGATGGGCATTAGAACTTATTTATTTGTTATATCCTGAGTTATCGGCATGTTCATATTCATCCACCGAAGAGATAGAAGATGAATATAAAAAGCTTGAGCTTGACCTGGTCAATATTCTAAATGCAACTGTAGCTTGCCGAAATAATAATAACGAAGAAATTGCCAAACAATTTTTTGAAAAGGTTCCTAATTTATATGCCATACTAAATACAGATATTTATTCTTTGCTTACCGGCGACCCGGCCGCAAGACTTGAATTTGAAGTTATCCGTGCATACCCTGGCTTTTTTGCCTTGTGTTACTACCGAATCGCTCACGAACTATTGATTTTGAATGTTCCGATTCTGCCACGCATACTCACCGAGCATGCGCATTCAAAAACCGGTATCGATATCCATCCCGGTGCCGTCATAGGTGATCACTTTTTTATAGACCATGGTACCGGTATTGTTATCGGCGAAACTGCCGAGATTGGCAGCTACGTAAAGCTCTACCAGGGCGTTACCTTAGGAGCATTGAGCGTAGAAAAATCTTTAGGCTTTACAAAACGTCATCCTACAGTGCAGGATCACGTAGTAATTTATTCGGGGGCCACCATTCTCGGTGGAGAAACTGTCATTGGTCATCACAGTGTAATAGGTGGCAACGTTTGGATTACTAAAAGTATACCTGCAGGCTCATCCGTACATCACAACCCAGAGATTACAGTTATAGAAGGGAAAGCCGATAAACTTAAAAATTAAAATGGCAACGATATTAGATACGGTGGGGAATACTCCCATGGTTGAACTTCAAAGATTAAATTCAAATAAGGCAGTAAAAGTTTTTGCTAAACTGGAAGGAAATAATCCCGGGGGAAGCGTAAAGGACCGGCCTGCATTAAATATGATAAGAAGCGCTTTGGAACGTGGAGACATAAATAAAAATTCAAAACTTATAGAAGCGACAAGTGGCAATACAGGAATTGCAATGGCCCTGATGGCAAAATTATATGGAATTGAAATCGAATTGGTGATGCCATCAACTTCCACCAGGGAACGTGTTGTAACAATGGAAGCCTTCGGGGCCAAAGTTACATTGCTTGACAGCATAGAAGTTTGCAGAGATTATGCGGAAGAAAAAGCAGCTACAGGAGAATTTTATATATTGAATCAATTTGCAAATCCTGATAATTATAAGGCGCATTACAAAACGACTGGTCCTGAAATATGGAAAGATACCAATGAGGAAATCACACATTTTGTAAGCTCGATGGGTACAACGGGTACCATAATGGGATGTAGCCGTTACTTAAAAGAACAAAATCAAAGCATTCAGATTGTAGGTTGTCAGCCCACGGAAGAGTCTTCTATCCCCGGGATACGAAGGTGGCCTGTAGAATATCTTCCCAAAATTTTTGAACCATCAAGGGTTGACAGAATAATGGATGTAAGCCAGGAAGAAGCGACTTTAATGACAAGAATACTCGCAAGGGAAGAGGGAATTTTTGCGGGAATGAGTAGTGGTGGCGCAGCTTCAGCAGCGTTGCGACTGGCAGACGAGCTGCAATCAGGTGTTATTGTATTCATCGCCTGTGATCGCGGCGATAGGTATCTCAGCAGCGATTTGTTTGGTTGATTTTTTAATTATTTTATGAGTATTAATACTTTTTTTGTCGTTTATATAGGATTATTTTGCAGATCAGTTCATCATGTCAAAAACCGGTTCAGGGTTCCGCCATGTTTTTAGTTTAATCCCTGATTTTTTGAATAAAAGTTTATACCGTTCATTCATTTTTTTAGATTAAATGCCATTTACTTTTTCACACCCTGCCATAGTCTTACCTGCAACATATCTTCCTAAAAAATGGTACTCACTTAGTGCACTTATCGTAGGCAGTATGACGCCCGACTTCGAATATTTTATGAGGATGAAAGACTATAGCAAATACAGTCATACATGGGCAGGACTATTTTATTTTGATATACCGCTGGGATTATTTTTAATCTTTCTTTTTCACAATGTTGTTAGAAATATACTTATTGAACATTTACCTTTTAGCCTGAATATAAGGTTTTCAGTTTTTGAAGAATTTAATTGGAATAAATATTTCAGGACACATGTAATTGTTGTATTCATTTCATTAATCACCGGTATTGCATCACACCTCGTTTGGGATAGCTTTACTCATGATGGAGAATATTTTGCGAGAGCAATTCCTATCCTGAGAGATACTACAACTATTTTTAATCATCATGTTTCCGGTGCCAGAATATTTCAATATGTAGGTTCTATTATAGGTGGAGGCATCATGTTGATTGCCATATTCGATTTACCGGAAGGAAATAATACAAGGAAGGAAAATATTCTTCATTTCTGGCTATTGGTATCGTTGATCATGGTATCGGTTGTAAACATGAGACTCTATCTCGACAGAATTCTTAACCATCAAAATCATGAAGATATAATTGTAACAACTATTTCGGGTGCATTAATAGGTATTACTGCTATATCTTTCTTATTGAAGCAAGATAGTAAACGACAAATTTATAATAGGGTGAAAAAAATAAAGAATAGCCAAAAATAATCACAATACCGGCTACTCTATTTTTATGCGTTTTCCACTTTTCATAGCGGCATAAATTGATTGTAAAATTTTTACATCCTGCCTTCCCATTTCCCCAGGTACAACTGTAGGCCTGTTATTTTTTATAGCAATAGCAAAGTCATCCATTTGCCTGGCCTGCTGATTAACATTTTTGATATGCATTTCACCAGATGATGTTTTTCCTTTTATCTTTTCATAAGCAAAGGCCGGTGACAGTTCAAACCATCCATTTTCTGCATCGGCTCTTAAGAAATCAATGTCCTCACTATAACTACATTTACATTCCGCTATAACACCGTCAGGCATTTCCATTTGCCAGGTTAAAGATTCTTCCACATCTTTAAATTTATCTTTATCTGTTTTAGCCCCTTCACAAGCTGTAACTGCAACAGGCTCCATACCCGTAGTATAACGTATTCCCTGAATGCAATAGACGCCAACATCCATCAGGGCTCCGCCACCCGATAATTTTTTGTTTAATCGCCACCCATCAATGTCAGATATTCCGTTTTCAGCCCTGATACTTTTTATTGCACCGAAAACCTGCTTGGTTCCAAGTTCCATCGCCTTGATATTATGCGGTTCAAAATGCAACCTGTAACCTATGGACAGCATAACATCCGCTTCTTTACATGCATCAATCATTTTATCGCAATCCTCAACAGTTATGGCCATCGGTTTTTCACAAATAACATGCTTACCGGCTTTGGCAGCACGAATTACATATTCCCTGTGCATAGCGTTAGGCAGCACCACGTATACAATATCAATCTCTTTATTGCTTTTTATCGAATTAAACGTGTGGTATGAGTAAACATTTTTATGGGAAACATTGAATTTCTTTTTTAGTTCGTTCATTTTATTTTCGGAATCGGAAATAATACCTGCCAGGTAACAATGGCGGGTTTTTTGTAAAGCTGGTGCCAATCTCTCCTCAGCGTATTTTCCAAAACCAAGAATTGCAACTCCCAATTTCTTTTTAGAGCGTTTATTTGAGTTCTCTTCTGTTCTCTTAGCAATACTCATGTATAGGTTTTTTTTGATTCTACAACTGAAGTGCCAGAAATGTGCAGGAGATTTGTTCTATTGAATAAAGCATCAAGTCAATTTTAAATTCAATTTTGTGGAAGAAAAATCATACGATAAAATTATTATGCACAAATAAATCGATATCCCAATAAAAACTTTTTCCTTTGTAATTGCTTATGTCTTTATTTATTTCGTCATTAAACTCGGGCAGTAGCGGCAATTGTTATTACATCGGCAACAACGATGAAGCCATTCTTGTTGATGCAGGTATCTCGTGCAAGGAAATAGAAAAACGCATGAAAAGACTCGGACTGAGTATTCAAAAAATAAAAGCGGTTTTTATATCCCACGAACACTCCGATCATATAAATGGCTTGCGGGTATTATCAAAAAAATACCAATTGCCTGCTTATGTTACAAAGGATATTCTGCGGTTTGGAAGGCTTAAGCTGGAAAAAAATTTGATAAATTTCTTCAGCGCAAATAAGTCAGTTACTATAGGTAATCTTTTAATAACTGCGTTTCCAAAATTTCACGATGCGGCAGACCCTTATAGCTTTATCGTCAGTTGTGACCAGGTAAAAGTGGGCGTCTTTACCGATATTGGCCTTGCATGCAAAAATGTAATAAATTATTTCCGGCAATGTCATGCGGCCTTTCTCGAAACTAATTACGATGACATCATGCTGGAGCAGGGAAAATATCCATATGTTTTAAAAACCCGCATTCGCGGAGGTATGGGACATTTGAGTAACAAGCAGGCGCTGGACCTTTTTACAACATACAAGCCGTCGTTTATGACCCATCTCTTTTTATCGCACCTGTCAGAAAATAATAACTGTCCTAAACTTGTAGAACAATTATTTAATCAGCATGCCTATGGGGTAAAGATGATCGTAGCATCCAGGTATAAGGAAACGGAAGTCTATCATATTGATAACACAAGTGATTCTTTGCCGGTATATAAAAGAAAAATCAGGCCCTGCCAGTTGTCCTTTGAATTTAACTAGTATCTTTTGAATTGTATAGATTCTCTCCGCCATTTCCCCACGAATGTATAACAACGTTAAAAAAACTTTTAATACTCCGGGGCAATACATCATCTCATAGTTAAAATTTATAAAATTGTTTGTAACCCATCTTATGAGCCTAAAGTTTGGTTTAGATTGTGCAATAATGTGCATTAAACTTTAAGCAATGAAAATCTTTACTGTATTTGTTTTTTCTTCGTTGTTACTTTCGTCAATGACATGGGAAACAAATTTCAATGAGGCAAAAGAAGAAGCGTCAAAAAATAATAAATTAATCCTTGTAAACTTTTCTGGTTCCGATTGGTGCCTGCCTTGTATCCAACTTAAAAAAACTATTTTTGAAAGCAGGAGCTTTAGCGACTATGCAAGTGAAAATCTTGTTCTGGTAAATGCTGACTTTCCGCGACAAAGCAAACACAAACTATCTCCGGATCAAAAAAAGATGAATGAAGATCTCGCTGAAAAATATAACCCCGATGGTAAATTTCCCTATACTATTTTAATAACACCTGGTGAAAAAATATTAAAAACCTGGGATGGATTACCTGGCCTTTCGGGCGAACAATTTGTTGACGAAATAAAGAAAGCCTCCGATGCCAATCGCTAAATCTGCGAATGTCCCTGCTCTGCACAAAAAAGTATTGCGTCTTATGGGCAACAGGTTTGAACTTTCTGTGTTGGCTGCTGACCAGGTTTATGCAGGCACTTGTATTGATGCTGCCGTTGAAGAAATTCGGCGAATAGAAAAACTACTAACCACTTTTAATGGTGAGAGTGATACCAACCGGATTAATTCCCACGCGGGGATATCTCCTGTAAAAGTTGAGAGAGAAGTTGCCGGGTTAATAGTTCGCAGCTTGAAAATTTCTGATATTACTCAAGGCTCGTTCGATATTACTTACGGCTCGATTGATAAAAGGTTATGGAATTTCGATACGAACATGAAATCGCTTCCGGATGTTGCAACTGCTAAGAAATCTGTACGGCTTATCAATTATAAAAATGTAGTTGTTAATGAAAAAAATTCCACGGTTTTCTTAAAAGAAAAGGGTATGAGGATTGGGTTTGGAGCAATTGGGAAAGGTTATGCAGCCGGGAGGGCTAAAATGATTTTACAGCAGATGGGGATTGTCAGCGGGATAGTAAATGCCGCCGGTGATCTTACGGCATGGGGATTGCAGGCAAACGGAGAGCCGTGGACAATTGGCATCGCCGATCCGGATGTGAGGCACCATTCATTTTCTTCCCTGAATATTACAGACATGGCAATTGCAACTTCCGGCAACTATGAAAAGTATGTTGCGATAGACGGTAAGAAATATTCTCATACAATCGATCCAAAAACTGGTTTACCTGTTTCGGGAATTAAGAGTGTAACAATCATCGCACCAAGTGCAGAGTTGGCAGATGCATTTGCAACACCCGTAATGGTTATGGGCATAATAGCCGGCTTACACTTAATAAATCAATTGCCACGTATGAGTTGTTTAATTGTTGACGATGACAATAAATTATATACTTCTTCTGATATTAAAATTTCTTAATCATTCCACTTATGAAAAAATTATTTGACACTATTAAAGGGATTTTTTTAACAGTGTGCAGCGCTTTTATGCTTGGCGCCTGCACTTCGCCAAGAGCGTATCAGAAAGTGTATTTAAACGATGCTGAAATGGAGCTTGGACAAAAGAAAGTTGAAAAATTTGAAATGAACTCGCAGGTTTACAGGGAAGGTGCTTCAGGAGCTAATGGTGGAAAAACCGGTGGTGGATGCGGATGTAATTGATCACCTTATTAAACAATTATGAGAAAACTATCTCTGGCAGTTATTGGAATGTATATCGGTGTGTTGAGTGCTTTTTCTCAATCAAACCAGGATTCTTTAACTTATAAAAACAAAAAGTTAACCGTCGCCGAAATTAATTTTGTTACGGGGTATTATCACCAGGATGGTAATCACTCCCCGATTACCGGTGGCATTGGTACTGAAAAGCTTTCTGACATTGCAACCACATTGGAAATAAAACTGAATAAGTATGATAAAAGAAATTTAAAACATGAAGTTAATTTTGAAATTGGGGTAGATCATTATACCTCTGCTTCTTCGGATAAAATTGATCCTAATACGATATCATCCGCCTCTCATGCTGACACAAGAATTTACCCAACTCTTTCTTATGCAATTACGAACGAACAAAAAGGAAATTCAATAAGTTTTACGGGTTCTTATTCTACCGAATTCGATTATCAGTCTATTGGTGCCGGTATTGGTTTTTCAAAAACTTCAAAAGATAAAAACAGTGAATTTAGCGTAAAGCTCCAGGCATATCTAGACAATTTAAAAGTGATACTGCCGGTAGAATTAAGAACAGGGACGCAGGGGCGCAGGGAGGAGGATTATCCTACAGCTGGAAGAGATTCATACAGTAGCTCTTTTATATTCTCACAGGTTATTAATACAAGACTCCAGCTGGCTGTATTGCTCGACCTTGTTTATCAGAATGGTTATTTGGGAACTCCCTTTCATCGTATTTATTTTAATGGAGGATCTGAAACAAATGAAAAGCTTCCTTCATCAAGATTTAAAATCCCTGTCGGAGTTCGCTTAAATTATTTTTTAGGAGATAAATTTATTTTCCGTACCTATTATAGGTATTACCATGATGACTGGGGCCTCCACGCTAATACTCTTAACATTGAAATTCCTGTAAAGATTACTCCATTTCTTTCGATAAGTCCTTTTTATCGTTACTATGCTCAAAATGGCGTAAGATACTATGCTCCGTATATGAGTCATAACGCAACCGAGGAATTTTATACTACAGATGATGATCTATCGAAATTCAACAGCAATTTTGAAGGAGCCGGAATTAGAATAACACCGCCAGGTGGAATTTTTGGTGCTAAAAATTTTAATAGTCTCGAACTGCGCTATGGACATTATAATCGTTCCGATAAATTGCACTCAGATATTCTTACACTCGCATTAAATTTTAAATAGCGAGCTAACTCTTTCCTGCAATTTCTGCATCGGCTTTTATTCCTGAAAAAAGTCTATAGCCTTTTTATGAATATATCAACTTACTTATATATTTAAATATTATAAGTATTACCTCGCAAAAATAATGTTTGCCGCTTGTGATAATAGTTCGTAGGTTTAGGAGGGATGTAATAGTTAAATGGTACAACAAAAAATAAATGAAGCTCCTTCAGGCCATTCATGATCCTGTTTTTCATTCAAAAAAATACAACAGGATTGATAAATTTTTTCTTGCGTTCATAAGAGATGAGAGAGATCTGCCGTTTATTTATGTTGTAATAAAAGTAAGTATCACTCTTCTGCCACTCGCTGTATTATTATACATGCCTTTTATTGAAGGCTGGCTTTGGTGGACTATAGCAGTAGTTTTTCAATTTTTTAATGCGAAGCAAAGAGCACCTTTCGGACTGATGATGCATTCAATATGCCACCGGCGGCTGTTTAAAAAAAAATATAAGAACTTTATTTATTACATCACATGGTTTATCGCTCCATTTATAGGGCATACACCAGAAACTTATTTCAGCCATCACATTGGCATGCATCATGCCGAGGATAATATGCCTGATGACGACAGCAGTACCATGTATTATAAAAGAGATAACCTGGCAGATTTTATAAAATATGTTGCAGATTTTGTTTTCACAGGCCTTGCAGGATTGCTTAATTACCTACGTATAAAAAACCGTAAAAAGCTCGCCCGTAACGCTTTCACCGGCGAGATGATTTTCTTTGCTTTGTGCATTGGGCTTTGTTTTGTTAACTGGCAGGCAACCGTTGCTGTTTTTATTTTTACTTTTTTTATTTCGAGAGTTCTTATGATGATGGGCAACTGGATACAGCACGCTTTTATTGATCCGGATCATCCCGATAATCCTTTTAAAAGTTGCATCACCTGCCTTAATATAAAATACAATCAAATAGCCTGGAATGATGGCTATCACGTAAGTCATCACATAAAGCCTACATTGCATTGGACAGAGCACCCGGCTTCCTTTCTTTCAGATATTAATAGATATGCAGAAAACCGCTCCGTAGTTTTTGATGGCCTTTCATTTCCCGGAGTATTCATAAACCTTATGCGTAAGCGTTATGATGTACTGGCTAAATATATTGTAAACATTAACGATACTTATAAAAGCGATGCGGAAATAATTACAATGCTAAGGGAACGCACAAAACCCTTTTCTGCATTACAATTTGCAAGAACAAAAATTCTACGCCCTGATTTTGTTCATAATTAAAAAAAATTTGAAAATAATTGCGGCGGTCACAAAAGTTTTATAACTTTTATTTGCCCCAAAAAAAATCAGTATGCCTTTTTTCGATTTTCATTGCCATCCCGGCTTAAAGCCAACTTTTTCCGACCAAACCACAGCAATCTCACCATGGCTGTTTATCAATGCCAAACTTGCGATTTTTAAAAACGTGGAAATAAGTATCAATCCGCTTTTTAATGAAGTTCTTAACTCTCAATCATCGTTAAGCCAGTTGTATAACGGAGATGTAAAATTATTTGGTATTGCTTTACATTCTCCCGAGTCGAATATGGCAAAAGGGTTATTGGAAAAAAAAATCGTAAACAAGGGAGCAATTGCTCTCTTGAACAGAAGTCGTTTGGAGCTGATAAGAGATGGCAATCATTACTTTGAGTTTTTGAATGAAGACCTTGCGAGACTTACACAGGCTCAGTCTCCAGCTGAGTTAAATGGAGCGATATTGAAAATCATTAATAATTCCGGCGACTTTGACGAAACAAATGCCAAAACGATATATGCATTTCTTATTGTAGAGGGATTGCATTGCTTTTTTAATGATCAGTCTGCTATGAATGTAAAAGAAATATTTACAGAAAATTTTGAAACCTTCACAGATACACATACAATATTTGCTATTAATGTTTGCCATATTCAGCAAAACCCTTTTTGCAATCATGCTTATGGTATACAATTTATTAATTCAGCATATTTTTTCCCTAAAGGGAATGGTATAACAACCTGGGGCCGGGAAGTAATAAACAGGATGTTACAGAAAAAAATTCTTGTTGATATAAAGCACATGAGTTTAGCATCAAGATGGCAATTATATTCTATGCTTCGGGATCCTGCTGATCAAAATAAATACATTGCACCTATCATTTGTACCCATGCAGGCCTCACAGGGCAAAGCATTCGGGATAGAGTTAAATACCTGCTTCGTCCGCCTGAAGATGTCGGTGTCGTTTATGAAGTATGTTATTTAAAGCCAAAAAGTCCGTACATTAATGAAGCTTATTTCAATTGCAGCAGTATTAACTTATATAACGAAGACATTGAAGCCATACTTTTATCCGGCGGTTTGATAGGGCTTTCTTTTGATCAGCGTATTCTCGGTTTTGCCGATGAAAATGTTCTGCGAAATGTTACAGTTCCTCACGACGTTGAATATATAAGTGAGTTAGAATCAAATTTTTTTCTTGGACCAAATCCCACCGCTTTACCTGCGTGGACCGATGATGACCAGGTATGGACCTCTGAGGATTTTGAAAATCTCGATCCGGCATTCGATACGCAATTGCATCCGTTATTTTTTCTTAATCATGTTATCCATATTTTAACTGTCGCTAAAAACAATCCTGCAATTGGAATTGAAAAAGCGATGAAACAAATTTGTCTTGGCTCCGATTTCGACGGGCTCATCAATGCTATTGATAATTGCAAACAGGCTGATAAACTGGACACATTTAAAAATCTCATGCTCAATAAAATGCAAAAACTCCTGCAAAATGCCAATTTAGGTAACGAAGGAATTAATGTGGCCGAACTTGCTGAAAATATATTTTATACAAACGGACGAGACTTTATTCTTAAACGCTTAAAAGAAATAGGCAAATAATTTTTCTTTGGAAATTATCATTCTCCAAAGCTTAATTTCATTACAATTATTTTTACAGAAAAGTTAGTGTGATGAAATTGTTTATGTTATTATTAGGAGCCACGCCAAAAGGAAGGTATACAGAACAGCATGATATTTTTTTTGGCGTCGCGGAAGCCTTAAAGGATCTTGTTCCGGCAATAATAAAATCGTGGCCGGAAGCAGACGGGGAAATCCATATTGATGCATGGAGAGAAGTGAACTATGTTGATGGGTATATTGTAAAAGTTTATGAAAAGCAGGAAGCGTCCGCGATGTCATTTGTTGAACAGAGTAAAATATTTTTTCTTAATCTTGGCGGTTATAAACAAAATGAATTTGAAGAATTTCATTATAAAATGCTAGTTGCCGCTGAAAACAAATCGGTTGCAATCAGGTGCTCAAAAGAAACTGCCTTCTATAAACATACCGGTTTTAAAGAAGCGCCCTCACATGTTGATGATAAATATGGTGTGGACGTTGATGACGTTTTTGAAATTGAGGATATTTTGCAAAAGGATATAAAAGAAAAATACAGTATTGTTCTTTTACCAACGAATGATCTAACTAAAGACAAAATAAATCTTGGATATTTTCAGTTGCACAAATTATAATTTCATTTTTTTAAGATGCCAGGCTTTGGGCTTCGCAAAGGCACGCAAGCCGGCATGAGAAAGAGTTACACCAAATCCGGAATGTCTTCTGCCACTCCATGGAACTGCAGCGCTTACTCTGTCGCAACAATTCCAGTAGCCACTGCCGCTATCTATTTGTTGCAAAATTTTTTCTGCTCTTAATTTATCAGAACTGTAAACGGAAGCTGTTAACCCATATTCTGTATCCTTCATTAATTCAATTGCTTCTTCGTCGTTTTTTACTTTCATAATGCCGATAATTGGACCGAATGATTCATCTTTCATTACATCCATATTGTGGGAGACATTTGTAAGAATAGTTGGCTCAAAAAAATATCCTTTTCTCTTAATACGGTTGCCGCCTGCTACAACCGTCGCGCCTTTTTGCAATGCGTCATTTACCTGTCTTTCTAAAATATTAAGCTGATCTTTTCTTGTTAGTGGGCCAAAATAAACGCCCTCTTCTGTTGGTAATCCTATTTTCCATGATGCAACCTCTTGTTTGAATTCGTCAACATATTTATCATAAATTTTTTCATGCACATAAATTCTTTCAACAGAACAGCAACTTTGGCCGTTATTATAAAAAGCTCCATCTGCGGTGGCCGAAGCAACAGATTTAATATCTGCTATATCTTCCGCAACATATAAAGGATCTTTGCCACCCAGTTCACATTGGCATGGGACCATCCTGGAAGCCACTTTTTCATAAATATATTTCCCGGTTTTATACGAACCCGTAAAAAAATATCCATCGAAAGGAAGTGCAAGTAATAATTCCCCAACTTCTTTTCCACCAGTGGCTACATGAAAAACATCTTCGGCTAGCCCTGACTGTTGTAATATCTTTTCGATCTCTAAGCCTGTTAGCGTCGAATATTCAGAAGGCTTATACATCACTGTATTACCGGCCAGCAATGCAGGAACAAACACATTCACACCAACAAGATAAGGATAATTCCAGGCGGAAATATTGCATATAACACCAAGCGGTTCATAGGAAATTCTTTCCTCCAGCGTGTTTTCTGAAATCATAATTTCATCCGATAAATATTTTACTGCATTCTCTGCGAGCCACTTAATACGATTTATAGCACCATTGATTTCGCTGCGTGATTGTTGCAAAGGTTTTCCAACTTCACTTGTGAGAGTTAATGCGAGGGTCTCTATATTCTGATGCAAGAGGATGCCAAACTTTTTCATAATCTCTACTCTCTCAGAAAGTAAAATATTTTGCCAGTTGTGCCGGGCCGATTGCAATGATTGAAATTTTTTGGAAATGCTTTCTTTGGCATCTTCGTCAATCTCCCTGAGAATTTCTTCTGTTGCAGGATTAATGATTTGCATAAGCTATTTATGAAGTGTTTCTAACTGCATTCAAAAAACTGTGTTTAAGATTTTTTGAAAATATACTTTCCATGTCTCTCATTCTTTCCGGATGCCATTGCACCAGCATAAAAAATGGCTTTTTGTTGGCGTCTTTTTTTTCCATCCCTTCAATTATTCCGTCAGGCGATATTGCGTTTGCCACCAAACCAAAGCCAGGCATATCCACTCCCTGGTGATGAGCGCTGTTTATTTCACCTTTTTCATTCCCGATAATTTTATACAATTCTGAATTATTATCAATTGAAACCATATGGTTTCTATCATTTACGTCTTCAATTTTTGCATGATTAAATTTTCCGAACGCAACAATATCCGGTATCAATGTGCCACCATAAAAAACATTGGCAAATTGCATTCCCCTGCATATTCCAAGAAACGGCTTTTGATTTTCTTCAATATATTGCATAATCTCCCACTCAAATTCGTCCCTTTTTTCATCAATATCTTTGGGGTTGCAATAGGAAAGAAAATCGGGTTGATTATAAAGCCTCGGATTAATATCAGAGCCACCCGTAAGCATAATCCCGTCGCATTTTTCAATATCACTAAAATTATCAAGTTGATAAGTTAATTTAATTATATCCACACCAGACTCATCTTTAATCCAATTTTCATAATTGAAATATTTAGAACCTTCACCTATTCCAATAACTATCTTTTTCATTTTATTATTTATTTATGACAACAATTACGCTACAGAGCCTTTAAATATAACTGTTTGAAATCTTCTCTTGTAACTGGTTTTGGGTTATTAGGATGAGCAAAATCTGCTACCGCAAGATCAGCCAAAGTCTCTATATGTTCCTGCTTCACATGAATATCTTTCAGCTTATGAGGAATATTTATTTTTGAATTTAAGTCGAATAGATATTGCACAACGGCTTCGCCGTTTTCCTCTTTTAATTCCAATGTTCTTGCAATTCGTTTGAATTTATCTTCAAATCCTTCAATATTAAATTGCATTCCATACGGAATGTTTACCGCATTGGCAAGGCCGTGATGCGTATCTAATAATGATGAAAGGGGATGCGCCAACGAATGAACTACACCCAATCCCTTTTGAAAAGCAACTGCACCCATTAAAGAGGCGATCAACATTTTGCTTCTTGATTCAAGATCAGGATTGTTAACTGCTTTCTCTAATGACTGATTGATTAATGAAATTCCTTCCAGCGCAATTCCATCGCACATAGGATGCGGCATTTTTGCAAGAAAAGCTTCCATGTTATGTGTAAGCGCATCCATGCCGGTGGCTGCCGTAATAAAGGGAGGCAATTCCATCGTTAATAAAGGATCAGCAAAAACAATTTTAGCTAACAGCTTTGGAGAAAATAGAATCTTCTTTTGATGTGTTTCATCATCCGAAATAATTGCGCTTCTTCCAACTTCACTTCCTGTGCCGGCTGTTGTAGGAATAGTTATAAAATGCGGAACCTCATTGGTTACGTATATATCGCCACCAACGAGGTCATCATATTTAAAAAGATCGTCACGATGATTTACACGTAATACAATTGCTCTGGCAACATCCAGTGCCGCACCGCCGCCAATACCTATTATTGCATCACGGTCAGTGGTGTCATAAATATCTGTGCCTTTATATACGTCTGATTTTACCGGGTTTTTATGTATATCATTAAATACCTCTGTCGAAATATTTTTTTTATTCAGATCATTGATAGTTTCTTTGAAAAAGTCCAGTTGGGCAACCGTGGCATCGGTAACCATTAATGGTTTTATAAGATTATTTTTTATAAGGTAATCGCCCAATTCTTTGCTGGAGCCTGCGCCAAATCGAATGACCGTTGGAAAATTGTATTGATAGATTGTGTTAAGAGTCATGTCTAAAAAAAAAATACAAAATTCAAGAACCAAGAACCAAAAAATTAAAAAGAAATTCAAAAAATAAAACCGGCGGGGTCTTAAAACCCGGAATGTTTTCCTGTTTTGAAATTGTTTAGCAATTTATTTTATTTCCATTCTCTTTTTTCATTTCTACTTACTTCTTGTTATTTGCTTTTTGTTTCTGAATATTTTAAAAACCTATTCTCTTTTTTTAAGAATGCCTGTAAAAATGAGTATAATTCTTAAGCTTCCTCCCGCAAATATGTTCTTTTATTCTCCTGCTCCGCCGAGCCCTCGGTAATTACAAGTCGCAACCAGTAGGCTGATTCTTTTGATTCTCTTCTGCATGTTTTAATCTTCATGTTAAGATCTTTGTCACCAATACTTTCATTAGCTTCAATATAGTTTGCACCTGGCGAACTTCCTGCCCTTATTAACTGAGGAATATATTCAGTGTTTGCAATATTCTTTGGCAGTTTCAAACAAAAATCTCTCACATTTTCTAGATATACAGCGGTGCGTTCTTCCAGATCGTAAATTCTATTTTGATTTTCCATTTACTTATTTGGGTTCTTTTGCTTTTCTGCCTTTGTATTTTGTTTTTTAGAATTTTGGATTTGGATTATATAATCTCAAAATATCTTTTATATTCCCAATCTGTTACCGCTTTAAGATGTTGCCGCCATTCCCATTCACGGGTTTGTACAAAATGCTCAACAAATTTTCCCCCTAATATTTCTTTGGCAACTTCTGATTGTTTCATCATTTGTGTTGCTTCATCCAATGTTTTGGGAAGTGTTCCGTTTAAATGATCCCTATAGCCACTTCCTTTTGTAGGAGATTGTTTTAACTTCAATTTATTTTTTATTCCATACAATCCGGAAGCAAGCGATGCTGCCATCGCCAAATAAGGATTAACATCTGAACCAATAACTCTCGTTTCCAACCGGCAAGACTTGTTACTGCCTGATAAAACCCGCAATGCCACCGTTCTGTTATCAACTGCCCAGGTAAGTGTTGTTGGCGCCCACGCTCCTTCAACCAGGCGCTTGTAACTATTAATCACAGGGGCAAACATTGGCAAAATATGAGGCAGACAATATAATTGTCCGGCAATATAATTTTTCATTAACCCGCTCATCTTCAAAGAATCTTTTTCATTATAAAAAAGATTTTTATTACCTGCCTTGTCCCACAAACTTTGATGCACATGCCCGCCGCAGCCCGGCAGATTCTCATTGATCTTGGCCATAAATGTTGCTATACAACTATGCCTGTACGCAATTTCTTTTACAGCTGTTTTAAATAATACTGCCCTGTCAGCAGCTTCTACAATTTCGGAATATTTAATAGCTGCTTCATAAGTACCAGGGCCTGTTTCAGTATGCAGCCCTTCAAGCGGAACATTAAATTTTTTGAGCAAATCAAAGAGATCGTTAAAGTATGAATTTTGCAATGTGCTTCGGAGGATTGAATATCCAAACATACCCGGTGTCAGCGGTGTAAGATTTTTATATTGCTTATCATGTATGCTTTGTGGACTTTCGGCAAAATTGTACCATTCAAACTCCTGGGAAAAATAAGGCATGTAACCCATACCGCTAGCATCGCTTAAAACTTTCTTTAATAACTGCCTGGGACAAACATGGGATGGTTGTTCATTTGCGTCCATCATTTCACCAAGAAAAAAAGGTACATCATTTTCCCATGGAATTTTTCTGAAAGTTGAGAAATCTATTTTTGCGGGTGCATCGGGATAGCCGGTATGCCAGCCAGTATACTCAACGTTATCATAAGCGACATCACCGGCATCCCATCCAAAAATAACATTGCAAAAACCCGTATTAGAATCTGTAATGGAAAGAAATTTTTCTGTGGAAATATATTTACCCCGCAATACGCCATCTATATCAGTGAATGCAATTTTTACTTTTCCTGAAGGATGCTCTTTTACATACTGAAGAATATCATTTGTACTCATTTCATATTTCTTTTGAACAGCCGGGTTAAATAATCAGGCAGCTTATCTTTTAAACAGTTTAAAACTGAGGTAACAAATACCCATCAACACGAAATAAATAATTGCAAGTTCTGCATTAAAAATCGTCATAGCAACAAATGAAATAATAGCTATTATTAACGCTACAACTGGAAACAACGGGTACCATGGTACTTTAAAAGGACGAGTCATTTGCGGTTCGTGCTTTCTTAGTTGCAAAAGTGATATCATGGAAATAATGTATAATGTTAATGCGCCAAATACAGAAATCGTTATTATCTCCGACGTTTTGCCGGTAAGTAACGCAATAATCCCTATAACCATATTTATCAACAAAGCATTAGACGGTGTTTTAAATTTCGAATGAATTTTACCAAGAAAAGTGGGTGCAAACTTTACCCGCCCAAATTCAAACACTGATCTTCCCGCCGCTAAAATAATTCCATGAAAAGACGCTACCAATCCAAATAAGCCTATTGTGATGAGCAAATGATATAGTACATTATTGTTGCCAACTATATGCCCCAAAGCCAAAGGTAATGGAGAGTCTGATGTAGTACCGTCAGCTTTATAAACTATTGCTTCCCACCCGGCAACGCCAACAGATGATGCAAAAGTAAGAACACATAAAATAACTAAAGTAAGTATAGCAGAGCCAAATCCAATTAATATTGTTCGTTGCGGGTTGATCGCTTCTTCTGCAACATTCGCAACACCTTCAATAGCAAGAAAAAACCAAATAGCAAATGGAATAGCAGCAAAAATGCCCTGCCATCCATGTGGAAGCGCATTGTGTTGTAAATTTTTAAAATCAAAATGAGGAATGGTTATTCCGGTAAATAACAATAATTCGCCAACGGCTAATATCGTGATTGTTAATTCAAAAATTGCCGCCGCCTTTACACCATAAATATTTAATGCAGTAAAAACCACGTAGCCGAAAATGGCAATAGCCAAAATAGGGATTTGAGGAAAGAATAAATTAAAATATGCGCCAATAGCAAACGCAATTGCGGGGGGCGCAAATATGAACTCTATATTCTGTGCCATTCCTGCTATAAAACCCAAATCTTTCCCTAAAGCACGATTTGCATAGTCAAATGCACCACCCGCCTTTGGTATCGCACATGCCAGTTCCGCATAACTGAATGTGAATGTTACATACATGATGATAATAAAAAATGTAGCGATGGCCAAACCCAATGTACCGCCCTGTTCCAGGCCTAAATTCCACCCAAAATACATTCCTGAAATAACATAGCCAACGCCAAGGCCCCACAACATCGCCGGCGTGAGTGAGCGATTTAATTGATTCACCAAAGGAGTGGTTGTTGAAGACATTAAGTAAATATATCCGTTCGCAGAATAAATATTATAAACTTAAAACAAAAAATTAAGAACGGGTTGTACAACGAAATTATTCGAACGGCTCTTGGCACAAAAAATATCCCGACCGGAGATATCCTTAAAAGGTGCAATTCGTTTCCTAAATCTCAAAATATATATCTAAGTATGAAAATATTTCCTGTCAATTTCCTGTACTGTATTAAAAGAGGAACACACATTTATTTTAAAAGAAAAAAGCTGCCCTTTTTAAGCAGCCGTCACAATTTGTTAGAGAAAGTATAAAAAGTACCCGGGATGGGAGTTGAACCCACACGACCATTGCTGATCACAGGATTTTAAGTCCTGCGTGTCTACCAGTTCCACCACCCGGGTAAACACATTAAAAAATCAAAAAAAATCCCGACAGGGTCGGGAATTACTATGAGCGGAAGACCGGGCTCGAACCGGCCACCCCGACCTTGGCAAGGTCGTGCTCTACCAAATGAGCTACTTCCGCATATAAAAAAGAACTGTCGTAATCTTCCATCCCGATAGCTATCGGGAGAGCTACTTCCGCAAAATGTTAAGAACTAAAAAATGGATGGCAAAAATAACCATTGCCGCTTTGCAGGCAAAATTTTATTTATACTGCGGATTGTATAATGTGTTTCCGGGGACTTCTACATTGGGTTTGCCGGTGTACCTGTGCTTATACATAGTATAACAGCCTCCCAAAACAAGAGCAGCAAATATTACAAGCTGGCAATAAAAAAGAAAACGTGAAGAGGAAACCCAACTGTGGGCTATATCCTTATCTGAATTGTCTAACACTTCTTCGTGTTCCATATATTACATTTTGCAAGGCAAAAATAACCGTTTGAATTTAAAAAATCATTCTTTATACGGTATAATTTCGGAAAATACCTTTTTCTTTTTTCTAAAATATTGCCATACAATACTTCCCTGATAGACAGCCTCCATATTTTTCATTTTTATCTTTGGTAGCTTCACTCCCCGTTTACCAATAAAAAGCCATTCAACAAAGTGCATGTGTGCTGATGCTATGGAAATATATGTACTGAAATTTCCATCCACTACCAACGCTTTATAAGCGGCTATGGTATCAAGGAATATCCTTGCAGGAATTTTCCATAGCGATTCAAAAAATTGTAAATTTTTTGACATCATCACCAGATTATTTCTAAAGTTGAGAAATACTTTTTTTCGATCGCCCATAGGCAATGTGCCGCCACCCAGATGATACACTTTCGATTTTGGCTCAACATATATTTTATACCCTGCCCTTTGCATTCTCCAGCACAAATCAATCTCTTCCTGGTGAGCAAAAAAATATTCATCAAAACCATTTATTTCATGAAATATGTCTGATCTCACAAACAGTGCAGCGCCGGTCGCCCAGAATATCTGCGTCGAATTATTATATTGGCCAATGTCAGTTTCACAAGTTTCAAAAATACGTCCACGGGTAAAAGGATACCCGAGTGCGTCTAACCATCCACCACATGCCCCCGCGTATTCAAATTGACTTTTATTTTTATACGATAAAATTTTGGGCTGGCATGCGGCAATTTTTTTATCGGAGGCCATCAATGAAATAACAGGAGTTATCCATGACTCCTCTACTTCAACATCGCTGTTTAGCAAAATATAATAATCTGCCGAAACTTTTCTTAATACTGTATTATACCCTTTTGCAAATCCCTCATTTTTATTATTCCTTAAAATACTAACGTGTGGATAATTATGGTCTAGGAAAGAAACAGAATCATCCGTTGAAGCATTGTCGGCAACTATAATTTTTAAATTCTCATATTCGGACGCAATTACTGATGGAAGAAATTTTTCAAGAAAATGTCTCCCATTCCAGTTAAGAATCACTATAGCAACTGAAGGCAAAGCAATCACTTTTCTTTATTTAATGATTTAGTACAAACATAAAAGATTTTAGTTTTCAGTTCCTATAATTGTCGGAAATAGATTTTAGATTTGATGATATTCATTTAAATGTTAAGACAGCTTTTTAATTTTAGAACATGGCTTGCACTTGTGGCGGTTGCGATTGTTACAGGCACCATTTTTTATTCAAATTATCTGGCCAAAAAAATTGCAGTCGAAGAAAGACAAAAAGTAAATGTTTGGGTGCAATCCTTAAAAACCCGTGCTGAAACAACGGATGCATCTGCACTTGATCTTACCAACACGATCACAACTGAAAACAAAGATATACCTATAATAGAAGCAGACGAATATGACAAGCCATCAGGCGCCGGGTTAAATCTCGATACCTTGCTCATAAAAACAGACAGCAATTATTTGACTGCGAAATTGACTGAATTTAAAAAACAACATGATCCGATAACGGTAGAAATCAGTAAGGAGCCCTTAATTATTAATAAATATTATTACGGCGACTCTGATTTACTTAAAGAAGTGAGATATTACCCTATTGTGCAACTAATGATCGTTGCGCTTTTTATAATAATTACCTTATACGCTATTTCTACAAGAAATAAATCTACACAAAACCAGGTATGGGCTGGAATGGCAAAAGAAACAGCTCACCAGTTAGGTACACCCATTTCATCTTTGGAGGGATGGGTGGAGATGTTGAAGGAGCATGAAAACTTTACACCTATTTCCGTAGAAATGGAAAAAGATGTGAGCAGGCTAAAACTAATAAGCGACCGCTTTGGTAAAATAGGAAGCACCCCCAAACTGGAAGAATCGAATATTACAGAACAGGTAGAGAAGATGGTTGCCTATATTAAAAGAAGGGCCACTGAAAAGGTAAATTTTACCGTGGAGGCTCCCGCTGAACCGGTTATTACAAAAATCTCGGGCCCATTATTTGATTGGGTAATCGAAAATCTTTTGAAAAATGCATTAGATGCTTTGGAAGGAAAAGGCCTTATACATATCAAAATTAAATTAAGAACAGGACATGTAGTGATAGATATAACTGATAATGGAAAGGGAATAACTAAACACAATATCTCAAAAGTTTTTAAGCCTGGCTTCACTACAAAAAAACGCGGATGGGGGCTCGGGCTTTCGCTCTCCAAACGAATTATAGAGCAATATCATAAAGGACAACTATATGTAAAATCTTCAGAACCGGGTCGCGGAACAACTTTCAGAATTGTCTTGAACACTTAATGATTAATTATTTGGTTTCATTAAATTTGCATCCCGGTAATTATTTTTTTGATGCAAACAGTTTTTATTGTGAAAATTACCAGATGCGGCGATGGCGAAACTGGTAGACGCACTACTTTGAGGTGGTAGCGCCCGAAAGGGCATGGGAGTTCGAATCTCCTTTGCCGCACAAATTCCCTCATCGAATAGATGGGGGATTTTTTATTTCATAAATTGTATTACATTAAATATAAAAATATTGTATGGCCAATAGTATTAATTGTCCCAGGTGCGGTCATTCATTTGCCTTAGGCGAAGCGGAAGTGGAGGAATATAAAAAAGAACTGAGGCTTCAAATGGCAACCTATAAACAACAAAAACAGGAAGAGCTGAGAAAAAAAGAAGAAGAATTTGAAAAGCAAAAAGCTTACATAATAGCCGCCGCACAAAAAAAGGTGAGTGATGAAATGAGAATAAAGCTTACCACACTGGAAGAGGAAACATTTCAAAAAACCCAGCAGTTGCAATTATTTCAAAAGAAAGAACTGGAACTGCTGAGGGAAAAAAGCGCCCTGGAGGAGAAACAAAAATCAATGGAATATGAAATAGAAAAGCGGGTGCTTGAAAGCCGAAGGGCCGTGGAAGAAAAAGCGTTGCAACAAGCAAATGAAAAATTTGAGCTGGAGCGAAAAGAATTTGAAATTCAAATGGCACAGCAAAAAAAGCTTATTGAACAAATGAATAAAAAGGCTAACCAGGGCTCGATGCAAACGCAGGGTGAGGCACAGGAACATCTGATCGAAGAAATTTTACAGGATGCATTTCCTTATGATGTGATTTGTGAAGTGCCTAAGGGAAAGAAAGGAGCGGATTGTATTTTATGTATTAAGAATAAATTTGGCAATGACTGTGGTAAGATATTGTTTGAGAGTAAAAGAACTGCGGGTTGGGGTAAGGATTGGATCGACAAATTAAAACAGGATGCAGTAAATGCGGGAGTAGATACAGCGATATTGGTTTCCCAAACGCTCCCCGATTCTATGGTTGAGCGCTACGAGTACAATGATGGTGTTTGGATATGCAGTTTTAGTGATATTAAACTGCTCACCGCTTCGTTAAGGGAAGGAATAATTCATGTGTATAACGTATCTAAAAAACATGAAAACAAAGGGGATAAGGTTCAGATGCTTTATGAATACATGACAAGCAATGAATTTTCTGCCCAATGGAGAAATATAAGAGTAGTATTTAAAAATATGCAGACATCTATCCAAAGAGAAAGAGAAGTAATGGAGAAACTTTGGAAGAACAGGGAGAAGCAATTAGACAGGGCGCTCCTGAATTCGGATCATATTATAGGATCCATTGAAGGCATTGCCGGTAAACATTCCATTGATATTGATAAGCTGGATTATGATATTGAAAATTTATTGGAAAATGAATAATTGCGTGTAATCTCCGTAGTTATATCTTGCAAATAATGATTGAGAGGGGGCTTGACTAATATCCCATTTTTTTTCACCCCGTAGCCCTAGCCCCTTACCTGGAAAAATAAGCATGCTAAAAAGCTACCCATGCCAGGCAAAGATTTTCAAAGATTTTAAATTCAATGTTTAATTGTATCGCGGCACCTTTTACAAAATCGCATTTTATGGTTCCGCTTTCGCCATGTGTAAAAATCTCGGTGATAATGATCGAACTTTTGAAATCAATTTCGCCTTTACCAAACCATTTGTAAACAGCTTCCTTGCAACTCCAAAGTATGGTAAGTAGCTTTGGAGTTAAATCGGGCAAAAGATTTTGTTCTTTATCACTTAAAAATTTATGTTTTATTGTTTCAATCTTTGGCTGTACCAATTCCACATCAATCCCTACAAGCGTGTTCACACTAACAATCGCGGCTGCAAAATCCCTGCAGTGGGAAATTGAAAAATGGAATGCTTCATTTGGTAAGGCCGGCTTATTGGAATCGCCAATTTCGATTAAATGTACAGGAAACCCTGGCTCAAGTAACTGGAGAAGATACCGCCCCGCAAGATGCTGCAACCTTTTATGCGGATGATGTATTATTTTTTTCAATTGAACTTTATGCAGAAAGAAATTTTCTTCCTCCGTAATATGCCACACCGCCAGTTTTGAGGTATCGTTGATATTATGTTGATAAAACAGCGGCATTCAAAAAAAAGTTAAGCTTGTTTTGCAGATGTATGAATTATTTTGCAAACTATAAAATAAAGCAACTTAATGATCTTATCAGATACCAGCATTCTTGAAGAAATTAAAAAAGGAACTATTAAGATTGAACCTTATAGCAGGGATTGTTTGGGAAGTAATTCATACGATGTGCATTTAGGAAAATGGCTTGCCACTTATAATGAGCATATACTCGATGCAAAAAAACACAACTTGATCGATTATTTCGAAATACCCGATGGCGGCTTTGTTTTATATCCTCATATCTTTTACCTGGGAGTAACTGAAGAGTATACCGAAACCCATGCCCACGTACCATTTTTGGAAGGAAAGTCGTCCACAGGTCGCCTCGGAATAGACATTCATGCGACCGCGGGAAAAGGCGATGTTGGTTTTTGCGGTAACTGGACACTGGAGATTTCAGTGAAACAACCGGTAAAAATTTATAAGGGAATGCCGATTGGCCAACTTATCTATTTTCCTGTTGATGGAGAGATCGAAGTAAAATACAATGAAAAAAAAGATGCCAAGTATAGCGGGCAAATTAATAAGCCCGTTGAAAGTATGATGTGGAAGAATAAATTTTGAAAAGTCCCCTAACCCCCAAAGGGAGCATGCGATCTGTTCTTGCCATAAATTGTAAAGATTTAGCGAACTAATTTTAATCAGTCTCTCCGATATAATATAACTGTCTCTTTCAAGTTAGTTCCTTCCCCCTCGGAAAAATGGGGTTTCTAAACAAGTTCAATCACAGTAATCTCCGGCAATATCCCTACCCTTCCGGGATAGCCTATAAATCCATATCCCGGATTTACATATAATTTTTGTTTGCCTTCTTCATAAAGCCCGTCCCATTCTTTATAAACGTATTGAACGGGGCTCCATTTAAAACCGGGGATTTCCACACCAAATTGCATCCCATGTGTGTGCCCACTCAACATAAGATCTACATCACTATATTCAGGCCGCACCTGGGCTTCCCAGTGACTCGGATCGTGACTAATCAAAATTTTAAAAGGATATTTTTCAGAACCTGCATAAGCCTTTGCCATGTTGCCATATTTAGGGAATCGCACCTTAGCGCTCCAGTTCTGTATACCAATAAGAGCTATCTTATCTCCGCCTTTCTCCAGCTCAACATGTTCATCCATTAACAAGCGCCAGCCCATATCTGCATGTACTTTTGCGAGATTTTTTAAGTTTTGTTCTTTAGAAATACCATTATCCGGCCAGGTTATATAATCGCCATAATCATGGTTGCCGAATGTAGAATACACACCCATCGGTGCTTTTATCTTATTAAATACATCAATGTAATCGTGCATTTCGGAAGCCCGGTCATTTACAAGATCGCCACTAAAAATAATAAGGTCAGCATTTTGTGCAATTATTTTTTCTACCCCGTGCATCACCGCTTGTTTATTGGTGAAGCTGCCCGAGTGGACATCGCTGAAATGAAGAATTTTTAGTCCTTTGAAACCCGCCGGAAGGTTATCAAATCTTAAAGAGATTTTTTTAACCTGGTAATTGTATTTATTTGAAAAGCCATAAACAAGGCTGCCGAAAAGGGTACCTCCCGCAGCGAGTCCGAGCCAGCTTAAAAAAACTGACCTGCTTATGCCATCATCACTAAGCTCTGCTCCTTCTGTATTTCTGAAAAAAAGCTTACCCGCGGCCCATTGTATTAAACGCCTTATATCATCCACTAAAAAGAAGGCAATTGCACAAAATTTTGCGATGAATAAACCGATAACGCTGGCAAAAAGATAGGTGCGTACCTTTTTTGGTAAAAAATCGGGACCTGTAAACACAAAGATTACAAAGCCTAAAATGGCAATAACTGAAATAGCCCAGTATATAGCAAAAATTATTGTTTTTGTTTTTGAAGAAGCATCCTGGCTTACGGTTTTTAACGCCTGGAATACATAAGTATCCAGCAAAACCATAATGATAACAAATATAAAGACTCCTAATGGCGTACGCATGATCCCGGTTGTTTATTTAAAATTTTACAAATTCATTTATTTGTTCTTCAATTGCTTTAAGGGTTTCATCATTGAAACAACCATCTTTATCTATTACTTTATCTATAATTGATATGGGCAATTTATTATGATGAACGTTCATTTTCATATAATGCAACGATGCCGAAAGATGATCCATCCCCCTGAGATTTCCGGCCCTGCCCGTTGAAACGCCTGTAAGAAGCGCTTTTTTATGGTACCATACCTTCGTAACATCACTGTTGTCGATCATTGCTTTTAAAACTCCGGGGAATGTTCCATTGTATTCAGGAATAATGAAGATAAATTTTTCAGAAGGTATTAAAAGTCCATTTTCAATTTGCAAAAATGACGGAGTTCTGCTTAACACATCTACATTTCTTAGCGACAATATTTTTGCATCAATATTTTTCCCAAGTAAAATTCTGTGATATTCGGCAGCAACCTTTTCCGTGCGGCTACCAATACGGTGTGTGCCACTTATAATTGTGTACATCTCATGAATTTAACAACCTTTCGCAGCATTGTAAAAATAAATGTTAGAAATTAGTTGATTAATAAACGCCTGATAAAGGCAGAATGTTCCCTAATATTATACCTAATAATTAAATTTGCCAAACTGGCATTGGATATATTACTTACTGGCAACAATTGATTGAAGATTCTTAAAATTATTTAACATAATAGCCATTAATTTTTAGATCGGGTGCCATGTATAATTGTTTACTTTAGAGCACTTGTAATGAAGCTAATTAATATTTGTGACGAAAAATATTGACAACAATATATGGGGAAAATAATAGGAATAGCAAATCAAAAAGGGGGTGTTGGCAAAACAACCACCGCGATAAATCTTGCTGCGAGCCTTGCAGTGCTTGAATATAAGACCTTGCTAGTAGACGCAGATCCACAGGCAAATAGTACTACGGGAGTTGGTTTTGATTTGCATAATATTACCAAAGGTGTTTACGATTGCATGGTAAATGATACACCTGCCAGGGATGTTATTTTAAAAACTGAAATTCCATTTCTTGACCTCATGCCATCGCATATTGACCTTGTAGGTGCCGAAATTGAGATGATAAATTATCCCGACAGGGAAAGTGTTTTAAAAAATATTCTAAAAGATATTAAAGATCAGTATGATTTTATAATCATAGATTGTTCACCTTCCTTAGGATTAATAACGGTAAATGCACTTACGGTTGCCGATAGCGTGTTGGTACCTGTTCAGGCTGAATTTTTTGCGCTGGAAGGATTGGGTAAATTATTAAATACAATAAAAATTGTACAAAACAGGCTCAATCAATCTTTACAAATTGAAGGCTTGCTTATGACGATGTATGACGGCAGACTTCGCTTATGTAACCAGGTTGTAAGTGAAGTAAGGCGGCATTTTGAAGACCTGGTCTTTACAAGCATTATCCATCGCAACACAAGACTTAGTGAAGCTCCCAGCTTCGGAAAGCCAGCCATATTATATGATTCGGAAAGCAAAGGCGCAATAAATTATTTGAATCTTGCTAAAGAAATTCTCCAGAGAAATAATATGACGAAGATGTCGCAGAAAGAAAAAGTGCTTGAAGGGGTTTGATTGATGCATGGTGTAAATTAGCGTTGCAAGAAAAAAATTGAACATGAATACTACCAATAAAAAAGATGCTTTAGGAAAAGGCATAAGGTCTCTGCTACAGAATATTGATGCTGACCTTTCAACTACAGCTAAAAGTTTACAAAAAGATTCTTCCGAAAAATTCAGCCAGGTTAATGTTCGGGTACCACTTAATATGATTGAGGCAAATCCCGACCAGCCGAGGCACGATTTCGACGATAATTCATTAAGTGAACTGGCGGCTTCCATAAAAATCCATGATATTATACAACCTCTTACTGTAACAAAGCTTGCCAATGGCAAATACAGAATTATAGCGGGTGAAAGACGGTTCCGGGCGGCAAAAATAGCTGGCCTTGCTGACGTGCCTGTATATATCAGGGAAAGTAAACATTCGAAAACGCTGGAGCTGGCACTACTCGAAAATTTGCAAAGGGAAGATCTTAATGCGATTGAAATAGCCTTAAGCTATAAACAACTAATGGATGAAATGGACTATACCCAGGAGCAATTAGCAGAGCGTATGGGAAAGGAACGAAGCACAGTTACCAATTATATCCGGCTGCTAAAATTGCCGCCGGATATACAGGCCGCAGTTAGAAATGGCATTATAAGTATGGGACATGCGAGAGCACTTATAAATGTTGACATAGTTGATAAGCAACTGTATATCTTTACAGAAATAAAAAATAAAGAACTCTCGGTAAGACAAACGGAAGACCTTGTACGAAAACTTTATATTCCAAAAGATGCTGTTAATAATTCTGTAAAAGCCACACTGCCGCCGTCACTAAAGAAAATTGAAGATAATTTAGCGTCTTATTTCAGCACCAGGGTAAAAATGACTCAAAACAAAAAAGGAACCGGCAGTATCACTTTTGATTATTACTCACTCGAAGAATTGAATTCAATTTTAGACAAGATGCAGGTTCCGGTGAATTAAGCCATGCTAAAGTTATCGTTACTTTTTACAACATTTTTCTTCACTTTAATTTTTCAAAATATTGTTGTATTCGGGCAGCGAAATGAAGATACCTTAATTATTAAAGCAAATAACAGAGCAGATACAAGTGGTAAGAATCTGCTGGCGCTTGATACAGCCATCTCAAAAAAACATAACCCGAAAGTTGCCACATTCCGTTCCGCTGTTTTGCCGGGGTGGGGACAAGCTTATAATAAAAAGTATTGGAAGATTCCCATCATCTACGGAGCGCTTGGAACGACAACCGGAATATTTTTTTTTAATCTAAAAACATACAAATTGTTGCGAAAGGCCGTTATTTACAGGCTTGACCAGGATACCAGTAATGACACCTTGATTGATCCGCAATTTAAAAATCTATCCACTGAATCTATTCGCGGCTATCGAAATGAATACCGGCAAAACGTCGATTACTCGGTTTTATTTTTTCTTCTCTTCTGGGGATTAAACGTGGTGGATGCAACCGTTGACGGGCATTTAAAGGCTTTTGACGTCAGTCCCGATATTACTATGAAAATACGCCCTTCCCTGAATTCCGTTAACAATGGCCCTGGCATTTCATTAGTATTCTCCTTCAAAGGGAAGAACTCAAAACCTTTACCACTTCCGTAGGTTTTTCTTATTTTCATTTCAAAAAACTTTTAAAACATGAGGATTGCTTTATTAGGATATGGAAAAATGGGCAAAGCCATTGAAGAAATAGCTTTGCAAAAAGGGCATAGTGTTGCTCTTAAAATAGACGATCAAAACCTTGATGATCTCACGAAGGAAAATATCCGGAAAGCGGATGTTGCTATTGAATTTACAACCCCCGAAAGTGCCGCACAAAATATATTGCTGTGTTTTGACGCTGGTATCCCCGTAGTTTGTGGTACTACCGGCTGGCTGGCTCAAATGAATTTGATAAAAGAGAAATGCATTGAAGCCAACGGTTCATTTTTGTACGCAAGTAACTTCAGTATAGGCGTAAATATTTTTTTTGAAATAAATAAGAAACTTGCCTTGCTCATGAAGCATCAACCGAATTATGATGTTAGCATAGAAGAAATACATCATATTCAAAAAAAAGATGCCCCGAGCGGAACGGCTGTTACCCTTGCGGAAGAAATTATTTCCACATCAGGCGAAAAAAATAAATGGGTGAATAATATGTCTGAAAATAAAAATGAGCTAAGTATAGTGAGTAAAAGATTAGATGCCGTAGCAGGGGCACATATCGTAAGATATGCTTCAGATATTGATGATATGGAAATTATGCATACTGCACATAATAGAAAAGGCTTTGCAGCCGGAGCGTTGTTAGCAGCGGAATTTATATATAATAAGAAGGGGATTTTTACAATGGGAGACGTATTGAATTTTTAAAAAATAGTTTTTTTTTGTTGTTGTCATTAACGCAATTCTTAAATTCTGTAAAATAAAAATGGCCCCGATCGGGGCCATTCTCTACTAAATCTATTTTTTTATTAATTAAAAATTATAAGCAAGGCGAAGATTGACACTTCCTAAAGTAAATCCATTTTTGCTAAAAGCAAGGTATTTAACTGAAGCATCGAAATTGGGGCTAAGATAATAACCTATACTTGGTGCATATCCAAATGCGCCTCCGCCACCCTGAGCAAAGCCATAACCCAACTGTGCATGGCCATAAAATTTATCAGAGAAAGGAAATTTAGCGCCGGCTAATAATGGAATAAAATATCCATTGCCACCACCGTAACTTGATTTAACAGAGTAATTTTCATACCCGCCACTCACAGTAATTTTTAAACCTTCCGTAGCTGCAAAATCAGCCTGAAGATCTCCACCTACTGCGAAAGAATAACCTGTGGAAGTCGGAATTCCGACGTTGCCCGCGATGCTTACAACTACTTTTTTAGAAGCCATCTCATCCTGAGCCTGAACTGTCGCCGTTGAAATTGCAATAACGGCCATTGCTAAAATTAATCGTTTCATGTTGTTTTTTTGGTTTTTTTGTGAATTATAGAGTTAGTAAAGTGTTTGTGTTATTCAAGTTGGAAAATTCAGCCACAAATATGTGTCAATAATTTCAAATATGCAATACCTTGAATGATGTATTTTTACTCAATTTTTTTCAGGTCCGTTCCAATATTATTAAGCATATCTACTGTCATTTTATCCAGGCCATATACCGGATTCCATTTCCAATCTTCCCTGGCAATACTATCGTCAATACTTTGAGGCCAGCTTTCGGCAATTGTCTGCCGGTAATCCGGCTCGTAAACATTAGAAAACTCCGGTATATGCTTTTGTATCTCTCTACCTATTTCCTCTGGTGAGAAACTCATTCCTGATATATTGTAAGATGTGCGAACCGAAATATTCGCTGCTTCTGCTTCCATAAGTTGAATAGTAGCTCTTATAGCGTCAGGCATATACATCATAGGCAAATAAGTGTCTTTTTTTAAAAAACAATGGTATTTCCCCTCTGTAAGCGCTGCATAAAAAATTTCGACAGCGTAATCCGTTGTACCGCCGCCAGGTTCACTTTTATAACTTATAAGGCCAGGATAGCGCAAGCTTCTAACATCCACCCCATAACGATGGTTGTAATAATTACACCAGAATTCGCCGGCATATTTGCTAATTCCGTAAACAGTAATTGGCTCAATAATCGTTTGCTGTGGACAATTTTTCCTGGGCGATGTCGGGCCAAAAACCGCAATGCTGCTTGGCCAATACACTTTTTGCAAATGTTCATCTTTGGCTATTTCCAGCACATTCAGCAGGCTCTGCATATTTAGATTCCATGCGAGATTTGGATTTTTTTCACCCGTAGCAGATAGAATCGCCGCCAGCAAATAAATCTGTGTAATATTTTGCCGGATAACCTGTACATGTAACATTTCCTTGTTCATTACATCGAGACTTACATACGGGCCTGTACCTTTAAGCAATTCGTTCTCTTCCCGCAAATCAGAGGCAACCACTTGTGCCCCACCATATATTCTTCGAAGCTCAAGCGTGAGTTCAACACCAATCTGGCCACAGGCGCCTATAACCAAAATTTTTTCTTTTATCATATATTCAAATTAGGCAACAAAATAAGGGAAAAATGGAAAGAGTAAGAGATAACCGACCGGGATTTAAAAACAGGAAAAATGTACCAGCTTATTTAGAGTTACATTTAACAGTTTTTGGTAAAATTATTGAATGAAACCTGTAAATATATTATTGATGCTTAAAAAATGGTGTCTCGTTGGTTTTTCGGCTATTTTCCTTTTTTGTAGTTGTAGCAAAAAAAATCATCCATCACGTACAACATCTCCCGAAAATAATACTTCGCTAGCGGAAAAAAAGAACGATACAGCTACGATGAAAACGGCAATAGCCAAACGTAAACAAAATGTTGTTATTCCTAAGGTAATTACTGTTAACGACAGCGCTGCCCGCAAAAGTGTTGATGGAAGACTGTATTATGATGTGATGGGTCACCGATATTGGCGCAATAATAAAGATGGGAAATATTATTTGTTTAATAAATCCATGTATACAGATGATGCCTTTAAGAAACCTGATTAACAAGTTTCACAATTCCCGATAAAAAAAGAGACACATTATCTGCGCCTCTCTAAAAATGTCACTATTGCAAGTAATTACTGATCCGGGTTTTGAAGAGTAACGGGCTGTAGCCTATAGGCGTTTACATATCTTCCGTTTTGCTGAGCGGGTGTCCAGTTTGGTCCCTTTCTTATTGCGTTGGTAGCAATTTCTGCAAGCTTTGTCCCCTTCATTGTAGTCGCTTCAACCTGGCTTACCTTACCGGTTTTATCCACAATAAATTTTACTACACATGTACCAAAATCTGATTCAGTAAATTCATCAATATCCCTCTGGATAGCGGCAGTTACGTATTTAGTCCATGCTCCGGGGCCGCCTGGGAAGGAAGCTTCAATTTCAACCTTTGTAAAAACCTTGTCTTCATCTTCCTTTTTTTCAACGGGCGCTGCCACTACCTGTGTTCCTTTGTCTTCCATAGGCGGTGCAACAATACCCAAATCTTTTGTACCCTCTACAGTCTTTACGTCCACTTTAGCTTCTTCAATTTGCTTAATTTCCGGTGGTGGTTTGATAACTTCCTCATCTTTTACCACTTTAGGAGGAGTAAACTGAATAGTAGCTATAGGTGGTGGTGGTGGCAATTTTGGCGGCGGCGGCGGTGGTGGCGGTGGTGGCTCGTTTGGTTGAATGGCTTCTAATGTAAGATCCTTCACCTTCATCTCAACTGCATCATTTTTCGAAGAAATTTTATCTGCTATAACGGAGCCAATAAATAAAACGGCAATTACCACTATAGTAGTTATTAGCGCTATAGAAAGTCGTTTATTATATGTCTTTCTTAAATCATAAGCCCCATATTCCTTATTCCTGCCATCAAACAGTATATCAAGAAGATCAGCTTTTAGAATTTTATTAGCTTCCATGTTTTGATTTTTTTAATTAGATACCTAAATGGAGTTTTTCCATAAATTATTGAACACCGGCCGATTGTTCAGTTGCTTGTATTTTACTGTATTCATCCGGAGTTGGGTCAATCATTCCATATCTGTCTACTTCATTTATACTCATCTCATCTAAAATATCAACAGCATTTTTATAGCTGGCGTCTTTATCAGGTTTTATAATTACGTAAAAGTCGTCGTGTGGAGTTGACTTCTTTTTATCCAGAATAATTTTTCTTACGTCCTTGTAATTAGTTGTTTGCATTGTAGCAGGATCGCTGCCAAAATAGTAATAAATGATATTCCCTTTCCCAAGCATCAGAGTCAACGATCCCGATTCCTTTACCTTGTTTTCCTCATCGGGTTTATCAGTATCTTTGGGCATTGCAAGATTCATAGATGTAGCCTGAGACATCGTCGTGGTAAATATAAAAAAGGTAATAAGTAAAAAGCCCAGGTCAACCATTGGAGTGAGATCCACACGTGTTGAAAGCTTTTTACCCTTTTTTACGCCGGGACCTTTTTTGTGGCCACCGCCGCTTTTTACTTCCATTTCTGCCATAGTAGTATAAATTTAAATTTCGTAAAATTATTTACTGTCGTAAATTCCTTCCTCAGCTATGCGTTTTAAATTCGTTTTATACAATTCAGTTCCTTCTGGAACATCTTCTGCATTTGTAACGAGATTATATTTATAAATATCATTTTTTTTGAAAGCCTCAATTACGCTTTTAAACGCTGTATACTTTGAGGCATTATCCCCTTTAATATAAAAATTAACCTTTCTGCCCTGGTTGGCCTGTACTGCAGCGCTTATCCATGCCTGTAATTCATTATTAGTACTATCGGAAGGAATGCCCGGAACCTTTGTTGCTTTTATTTGTTCTGCCGTGAGCCTGTCGAATTGATTGAGCTGGCTTAACGGTACTCCTACAAATGTGGCTTGCTCAAAATACTTGACATCATCAGGAGAAAAATTAATATTTCTTTCTTTTCCCAATTCCTCAAGCACATCTTTTCTCATTTCATCGCTCATATCAATAAAAACCTTCCCGTCCTTATCAATTGAAACTTTAAACGCATCCTTATCCGACGCAACTTTTGATGAAACCGAACTTGGGGGAATTACTTCTATTGCCTCTTCGGGCTTAAATTTCGTTGTTAAAATAAAGAAAGACAACAACAGAAACGCAACATCACACATTGCAGTCATATCAACAAACGTACTCCCGCGTTTTATTTTGGCTCTACCCATTGCTTATTTTTTTATTATAATTAATTAGATTCAGCTTTCAGAAATTTCCACAAAAAATTTTATCTCTTATTTGTATAGAGAGGCAAAACTTTGAGTTAATGTAAATCCACTTTCATCAATGCCATACGTTATACCGTCAATTTTAGTGGTGAAAATGTTATAAGAGATAATTGCAAACGCCGATGTACCTATACCAAGTGCTGTATTGTACAATGCTTCAGCAATACCTTTTGATAATTCTCTTGCTGCAGCACCCCCACCCGATTCACCGAGGTTACTGAATGCACGAATCATACCAACCACAGTGCCTAACAATCCAATAAGTGTGGAGACAGATGCTAATGTAGAAAGAAAGACAAGATTTTTTTCCAGCATTGGTAATTCAAGTGCAGTAGCCTCTTCAACTTCTTTTTGGATCGCCAGTACTTTTTGTTCCGTATCAAGTTCTGTATCAGTAATCATTGCTTTGTATTTGCGAAGCCCTGCTTTCATTACGTTCCCTACAGAACCTTTTTGCCTGTCGCATTCAGCAATGGCAGCATCCACTTTTTTATCAGCAAGATAAAACTGAACTTTTCTGATGAATTCAGCGTTTGAACCTTTTCCGTTAGCCTTTGAAACGGTAAGCCATCTTTCTATTACGAAAGTGAAAACGATTAAAAAACAACCGATAAGCACAGGCACAATAATACCGCCTTCATACATTCTGGCGAGATCGCCCTTTGGCCCTATATGCGTTGGCCAGAAACCACCCTTCGGGTCAGGAGCTGTAAAATTACTGGCAGCACCAATAACAAAACGCCAGATAACATAGCCAGCAATGATACAGATGATAGGAGCAAGGAGAGAAATGATATTGCTTGATTTTTTTGCCTGAACAGATGTAGTGGCCTTTACAGTTGAGGTTGCAGTTGTATTAGTTTCTGCCATAACGATAAATTTTTAATGTTAAAAGTTAAAATGAATCTGGTTAATATTTGATGGTACAATTGTAACGAAAAAAAGTATCAAAAATCTAATTCAGTTAAAAAAAATTTTCATCGCTCACAAGTTAATAAATTATTAATTTAATACTTTCAAAAATTTTCAAGTGAAACTGGCCTAAAAAATGAATTTTACCACGGAAACCCTTTGTAGAATCAGGCATCTTTTACTATAACATCATTCGAATAAAACAGTTTCTGATCTTTAAAAAATAGTAAAATAATGGTATTACTCATATCGGAGTGCAACAATCGGGTCAAGACGTGCGGCCTTAACCGCAGGATATAAACCCGCAAACAATCCCACTGCAGAACACACGACAATCCCTAAAATCACCCATCCCCAGGGAACTACAAATCCGGTGTGAAGAAACATGCCGACTATATTGCCAACAAGCACACCCAGGACTATTCCAAAAATTGCACCTATTAAACTAATAAGAACTGATTCAAAGAGAAATTGTGTTCGTATGCTTCTCCTTGTTCCACCAATCGCTTTTATTAATCCTATTTCACGGGTACGTTCATTAACTGCAACCAGCATAATGTTCATTAACCCTATTGCTGCTCCTATCAACGTTATTAAGCCAATAAAAGCAGCCGCTGTAGTGACGGCACCCAGGCTACTCATAAATACTTCTGCAATGCTGTCGCTCTTGTTAATATAAAAATTATTGTCTTCATCGATTGCTACTTTACGTATAGGACGGAATGTCCCTTTTGCTTCGCCGATGGCTGCGTCCATATCCTTAATATCGTTAACCACTACCCCAATATTATAGGTATTGCCGTCTGTAGGAAAAAGCCGGCGTATATTATTGTACGTTGTGAGCACAACATTATCTGCATTTAAAAAAGCACTTGAACCCTTATCTTTTAAAATTCCGATTACCCTGTATTTTATTCCGGCGACACTAATAATTTTATCCATCGCCCTTTGTGTATTATCCCCGTACAGCTTCTGCGCAACACTATTTCCCAAAATACAAATACTTCTACCGCTCTGCACATCAAGTTTATTGAAATTTCTACCTAATGCTAAAGTGTACCCGCTTTGGGCAAGATAATTTTCATCGCACCCCTGCATTGAAATATTCGGATTAGTTTTAACTTCCTCGTTATTAACCACCACATTATCCGGGCCCCGCAATGATATGCTCACGCTTGCGGGAAAAGTATATCTTTCTTTAAAAAGTTTCGCTTCCTGGTAAGTAATAATTTTATTAATATTCGAATTCTTTTGTTTAAGCGCATTGACATTTGTCTTCTTGACCTGCCGTCTTCCGCCAATATGAATTTGCCTGTCACGAAAAACAATGCTGAATGAATTGGCGCCCATAGTAGAGAAATTTTCTGTGAGGCTTTGATTCATTGACGCAATAGAAGTAATAATTCCAATTAATGCCATGATACCCAATGCAATGATAGTTATGGTAATGCCAGTGCGAAGTTTATTACTCTTTATAGTGCGAAAAGCAAGTGAAAGCGAATCGGTCAATTTCATACGTGAAGTTACAAATTCAGAAGCATTTTAAATGCTGGTATCAGTGCAGTAGTTAATAATATAGCCAGTCAATAACGAGGCCGGGAATAATACCCAGAACTACTATTAAAACGGAAGTAAGTATAAGAAGAAATTTAAAGCCCATACTTACCACTACCTGGTTGTCTATACCCGTTGCGGGCTCTTTAAAATACATTGCCTGTATAACTCTAAAATAATAGTAGGCGCTAATTGCCGCACAGATCACAGCAAGAATTACCAACCAAAACTGGTGGCCATTTTTAACAGCGGCGAGTAACATATAAAATTTCGCGGTAAAGCCAGCGGTTAGTGGTATGCCGGTGAGAGATAAAAGAAACACAGTTGCCGTAAAGGCCATTACAGGCTGTTGCTTTGCAAGACCATTGAATCCTTCAATGGAATAGTCACTCATTTTTATAAGCACAGCAAAAAGTCCAATTGATGCAAGGCTGTAAGCTGCAGCATACAAAATCAAGCCATCTTTAGCGGTATCATTTAACGCAAAAAGCGCCAGCATCATAAAGCCCGCCTGGGCAATGCTGGAATAAGCAAGCATCCGCTTTACGCTTTGTTGAAAAACAGCGGTTAAATTACCAATAAGCAAAGTAGCTGCCGTAATAATTACAATCAGTATCTGCCATTGCCTTTGCATAATTCCAAACGAAGATTGAAACAGCCTTATGAAAGCAATAAAACCTGCGATTTTCACTATAGTCGCCATGAATGAGGTAAATACTGTAGGTGCACCATCATAAACATCCGGAGTCCAGAAATGAAACGGCGCCGCAGACACCTTGAAGGACATAGCAACAACAAGTAAAACCAATCCCGCAGCAATCATTACAGGAAGCTCACCTGAGCCAAGATTAATTGTGTTGATATAAAAGGAACCCAAATCATTGCCTCCATAAATGAACGCAATACCCATAAGCATAATACCGGTTGAAAATGCTCCCATCAAAAAATATTTTAGCGAGGCTTCATTTCCCTTTAAATTGCGTTTATCGCTGCCGGTAAGTATATATAACGGAATTGACATAATCTCAATTCCAAGAAACAGCATTAGAAGTGTATTAAATGAAGAGGATATTGCAACGCCGCACAAAACAAAAAATATCAATGAAAAATATTCTGAAACATGTTTGCCAACTTTTTCAATATCACGACCGTTAAAAAGAAAAAATAACAATGTGCAGGAAAAAGCAATCGTATTAAAATGAAGCGTGAAATTATCAAAATGAAGCATGCCTTTGGTATCAACATCAAAAAGATGTTTCCCGGAAAACTCCAGGATGTTAGCAATCAAAATAATAATGATACCTGCAATAGCCCAATACTTAGGTGTAGTGCGCTTTTTAAAAAACACACCTCCAAACATCATAATAACTCCCCAGATTGCCGATAAAATAATTGCGCTCATAATAAATTCAACTCCTGCCGGAGATTAGTCCTTCACTTAAAAAAAATATTTTATCCATTGTCCTTCTCAATTATTTCTATTCACCCGTCGCCATCGATAATCTTTGCAGAACATTTATAACTGTATTATTAGTCAAGTGAAAAATAGGTTGAGGATAAATTCCCAGTATCAAAATAGAAATCACGATTACTGACAACACAATTTTTTGTCCTGCGCTCAATATGATCGCATTTTCTGTCGCGACATTGGCATTGCCGAAGAAAACCTTTTGTATCATATTCAACATATATATTGCTGAAAGAATAACGCCGACACATGCAAACGCACCATACCACTTATTAAATTGAAATACTCCGTTAAACATTAGAAATTCACTCACAAAGGCATTTGTAAGTGGCAATGCAATATTTGCCAAAGCAATGATCACAAAAAATATAGCTAATGAAGGTGATTTTGTTGCAAGCCCCCCCAATTCTGATAGTTTTCTTATTCCTGTTTTTTTATCAATAATGTCTACAACCATCCACAAAGCAATAATATTAATTCCATGATTGAACATTTCCAGCATTACCCCCTGCAGACCTGAGGAGTTTTGGGTAAAGATTGCAGCACCCATTAAACCGATATGTGCGATGGACGACCACGCAACAAATCTTTTAAGATCATCTTGCACCAATGCAATACAACTTGCATAAATAATTCCAATAATACAGAGAGTCATTACAAAATGAGCAAACGTTGCTGAAGCATCAGGAAAAACAGGTAATAGCCATCGTATAGATGCGAATACACCCATCTTGACCATTATCGCCACTTAAGACCATTACTGTGGGGTAAGGTGCCTGCTCATACGTATCAGGCTGCCATGTATGCAAAGGAAAGATGGGCATTTTGATGGCAAAGGCTATAAAAAATAACCAAAACAGCCAGTTTTGTTGTGACGGCGAAATTGCGGCGCCGTAAAAAGCTCTTATAGAAAAAGAATGATCTGAAGTAGTAGTAATGGCGGGTGTTTGAAGATATACATAAATAATTCCTATAAGCATTAACAGGGAGCCTGCAAATGTGTAGATGAAAAATTTGAAAGTTGCCTGTATTCTTTTTTCGCCGCCCCATTTACTGCAGAGAAAATAAGCGGGAATTAATGCAAGCTCCCAGAAGAAATAAAACACCAAAGCATCCATCGCTATAAATACTCCCATTAAGCCTGCCTGCATTAACAGCATTAAACCGTAAAATGCGTTCGCATTTTTGTATTCAGTTTTATAGGTTATTGCAAAAATTAGAGGAAATGAAAAGGCGGTCAGAAATGTAAGCAGGTGGCCCATGCCATCCAGGCCTACCGAAAAACCCGAACCTATATAAGGCAACCAAAAATAACTGACATTATTGTATAAAAAATATTCAGTATGAGTAACGGAGTCGCTATAATACAAACTTATGATTGAAACAGTCAACGTAGCTATCGAAGAAAATAATGTCCAGGCTTTTATCGATGAATTTTTCTTAATAAAAAAAGTAATGAGCCCGGTTACAAAAGGAATCCAAAGCAGTAATTCAGGAAAAGTATAGTATGTACCGAGCATTAAATTTTATTTAGAAAACAATTGAATTATGAACAATATCAACATTCCAATAACCATCAATAAAATATAAGTTCCTACCTGCCCGCTTTGTAACAACCTTATTTGCCTGCTTCCATAGTTGATACTTTTGCCCACACCATTTACGATTCCATCTATTCCTGATTTGTCAATTCTTCTCAAGAGACCTGAAATAATTTTGAGCGGTCTTGTAAATAACGCATTGTATAATTCATCAACATAAAATTTATTTTTTACCACTTTTGCAAAACCGGTTGTTTCTTTTGTTTCTGAAATAATATTTGCCGGATCATTCAATTTTATACTTTCTATACGCCCAAATGGAAACTATCAGAATTAAAATAACAGAAACGGCCATTAAAATCATTTCTGTTTGCCCGGATAAATTATGCTCTGTAATTGTTTTAGAATTAGCAAATACAGGAGCTAAAAAATCTCCCAGTGCATGGCCATTTTTAATAAATAATTCCGGTATACCAACGAAGCCTCCTATAGCGGAAAGAACCGCTAGAATAATAAGCGGAATAGTAATGGCAGTGGGGCTTTCATGTACGTGATGCATTTGTTCTTCCGTTCCGCGAAACTTCCCGGTAAAAGTAAGCGCCAGCAATCTAAACATATAAAATGCAGTGAGCAATGCACCACCCAATCCAATATAATACAGTATAGGATTGTTGGCAAACGCTGCCGCTAAGATTTCATCTTTTGAAAAGAAACCTGAGAACGGTGGAATACCTGCAATCGCAAGACAGGCTATAAAAAAAGTGACATAAGTGATGCGCATCTTTTTTCCAAGTCCACCCATTTTTGTAATGTCCTGCTCGCCACCCATTGCATGTATAACAGAACCGGCGCCAAGAAATAAAAGAGCTTTAAAAAATGCATGAGTCATCACATGAAATACTGCGCCGGTGTATGCACCAACTCCCAATCCCAAAAACATATAACCTAACTGGCTTACGGTTGAATATGCCAATACTTTTTTTATATCATTTTGCTTTAATGCTATCATGGCTGCAAAAATTGCTGTGGCAAGGCCAATACTTGCCACTACCACCATTGTTGTTGGCGCCAGCGAGTATAAAATATTGCTTCGTGCAATCATGTAAATGCCCGCAGTAACCATAGTTGCGGCATGTATCAACGCTGAAACGGGAGTTGGACCTGCCATTGCATCTGGCAGCCAGGTATATAATGGAATCTGTGCGCTTTTACCGATAGCGCCCACAAATAGTAAAAGGGTAATGCCCACAACTACATTAGAATTGATTTCCGAAAAAGAGGCGATAATCCCATTCTGAGAATTAAAAAGTTCATTATAGGAAGTTGTGCCAAATGAAGATAGTAAAAGGAATATGCCCAATAAAAAACCAAAGTCGCCAATGCGATTCATAATGAATGCTTTCTTCGCCGCATTATTGTAGTCATTATTTTTAAACCAAAATCCGATTAGCAGGTAAGAACAAAGACCTACTCCTTCCCACCCCATGAACATGATCACATAATTTCCCCCAAGTACAAGCAACAGCATTGAAAACACAAAAAGGTTGAGATAAGAAAAATACCGGCCATACCCGGATTGCGTTTCTTCCTTCATGTAGGAAGTGGAATATACATGAATGAGAAATCCCACGCCTGTGATTATCAAAAGGAAGAGCGATGTGAGTTGGTCGATTTGTAATTCAAATGGAATATGTATCTTATTAAAATCTATAAATGAGAAATAATTAATATTCTCAGTAACAAACCCTTCTTCTGAAGCTGTAAAAAAAACGATAACACTCAGGCAAAATGAGACGAAAATTACACCGCTTCCTATAACACCAATTAACGTTTTTGAAATAACTTTTCTCCCAAGCCCGTTAATTAAAAAACCAATAAATGGCAGATAGTGGTATTAAATAAGCCAGGTCGTATAAATTTCTCATAAATGATTCTGTGTGTTCAAAAAAATCCTCAACTTAATGCACAAGTTTACATCTCACATTTATTACATCAGTTTTTAAGCCTGTTCAAAAAATTAATATCAATAGAATGAGTATTTCGATATAGCATCACGATAATTGCCAGGCCAACACTTACTTCAGCAGCGGCAACTATCATTATAAAAAAAACAAAAAGCTGCGCATCTGTAGCCTGTGTAGCCCCAAATACATTTGTATTTGCCATATGCATTTTTGAAAATGCTACGAGTAACAAATTCACAGAATTCAGCATCAATTCAATGCACATAAACACAATAATGGAGTTACGCCTTGTAAGGGCCCCTATAATGCCTATACAAAATAAAGCAAGAGATAAATATATATACCAGCTTATTTCCATGCCTATAGTTTTACATAAAATCCTATGCCTGCTGTACTGGATGCAGGGGCTATTGAAAAAATATCTTTTATTTTTTTAGCTGCGATACCGTTGAAAATATCGACTGCTTTATAAGAAGCTCCCTTGGTAAGAAATTTTACAATCAGGCCTGAGGCTGCCGCACCTATCCCGGAATATAACGCACCCGAATAATCGCCTGACTTAGCAGATTTCTCCGCCTTTCTTACAAGACTGTAAGCTACAAGAGCGCCGCCTGTATAAGCGGCAACTTTATAAATAATTCGACCAGTCCGGAAAGTATTAAAAAGTTTATTTACAGTTTCATTTTTTTTCAGGCCTAGAATTTCTGCGACCTTATTTATTTTTTGAATCGGGGTTTTCCCCAACGAAAATTTCGGCGCAAATCCTTTTTGCACATACATCACTTTTCCTATTATATCATTGATGTCGATATTATTCAAATCAATCTGTGCTATTGATTTTGTAGTAAAAAATAGCGCTGAAAAAATAAACAATATTGCAGTGATAATTTTTTTCATAGTTAAACAGTTTCGGGATTTTCTTTTTTACCAATTACTACCGCCCCTATCATCGCACTTAAAAAAAGTACACTACTTATTTCAAATGGTACCACGTATTGATTAAATAAGGTCATCCCGAGATTTTTAATAAGCCCGACGCTGGTTCCGTTTCTTAAAAGGGTATGATTGTTTGAAGAATGTGAAAATGCAGCTACAAAGACAATCATCAGACATGAACCCGCGATTACACCAATCAATTTTAAGTATATATTCTTAGGAGGCTCGGCTTCTGCATTTAAATTCATAAGCATGATAACAAAAAGAAATAAAACCATAATCGCTCCGGCATAAACGATAATATTCACAATTGCAAGAAACTGTGCATTCATTAAAATATAATGACCCGAGATGGCAAAGAAAACTATGATGAGCCACAGCACACTGTACACCGGATTTTTACTGGCCACAACACCTACGGCAGCAACCACTGCCAGGATTGATAGAAACCAGAATAGTATTTGTGTTGCGTGCATTAAGGATTTTAGAGATTAGAATGAATAATATTCAGATGGTTAAAACTTTAATGGTTAATTAGTTTATAAAATACTCAATGTTCATTGCCATGGCCTTGTGGCTGTGTTGCCCTGCTACCTCTTGCTCTTGCAAATGCTTCCGGATCTTCTTTTGGATGAGGAATAAGTAAATCCTTTTTCCCATAAATAAACCTTTGCGTTGGTAATTTGCAGGTGCAAATGTTTCACTCAAATAAACAGCATCTTTTGGGCAAGCTTCTTCACATAATCCGCAAAATATACAGCGCAACATATTTATTTCGTACTTAGCAGCATATTTTTCTTCGCGGTACAAGTGTTCTTCGCCTGGTTTACGCTCAGCTGCTTCCATTGTAATTGCTTCAGCAGGGCAAGCCACCGCACACAATCCGCATGCAGTACAGTTCTCACGCCCTTCTTCATCCCTGTTTAAAATTTGTAATCCCCTGAATACAGGACTGAAAGGCCTTTTCTTTTCAGGATAATTGATGGTTGGTTTCTTTTTAAAAATATGGCTGAACGTAATAAGCATTCCTTTAAATATTGCAGGCAAATACATGCGCTCCCAAATCGTCATTGGCTTTCTTGAAACCGGTTTTATCCTATTGGTTAATGCTTGCATGTATAATATCTATTTATAGGCATTTTACAAATTAAGGTTACGAGCCGCAAAAGTATTATTATGTTTTAAAAATGCCAGTGATTTTGTTTTAATAAAATTAATGCGCCAGTTACCAACATATTTAATAATGCTAACGGTAACAAAATTTTCCATCCAAGATTCATCAACTGATCATACCTGAATCTTGGAATCGTCCATCGTACCCACATAAACAAAAAAAGGAAGCAGACTATTTTTGCAAAAAAAACAGTTCCTTGCAAAACAGCCATCCAGTTAACTCCAATTGAATTAATAAACGCTGTATCATTTACAAATGGAATATCATATCCGCCAAAAAATAAACTCACCATAACTGCACTGCTTAAAAACATATTTATGTACTCTGCAAATAAATAAAAGCCCAACTTCATCGAGGAATATTCCGTGTGATAACCACCCACTAATTCGTTCTCAGCTTCAGCCAGGTCAAATGGCGTACGGTTCGTTTCTGCAAAAGCACAAATAAGAAAAATTAAAAAGCCCAACGGTTGTTTTACAATATTCCACCAATGATCGGTTTGCTGAACAACCATTTCCTTAAGACTTAAAGTACCGGTAACCATTAATAATGCAATGATGGAAATGCCCATTGCCAGTTCATAGCTTATTATTTGCGAAGCGGCACGCATGGCGCCCATTAAAGAAAATTTATTATTACTGGCCCAGCCGCCAATCATAATTCCATACACACCTAAGCTCACCACGCCAAAAACGTATAGAATCCCAATATTTACATCTGCAATTTGTAAAGAAATATCACGATTAAAAATATGAATTTTATTTCCCCACGGAATTACAGCGCCTACCATCATCGCCGTCAGCATTGCAAGACAAGGGCCGAGAATAAATAAAAATTTTGAGGAAAAACTTGGAATGATTTCTTCTTTGAAAAATAATTTCAATCCATCTGCCAGGGGCTGAAAAATTCCTCCGGGGCCAGCACGATTAGGGCCACGCCTGTCCTGTAATATGGCAGCAACTTTTCGTTCTGCGTAGGTCGAATACATTGCTACCACCAGAGAGCCACTAACAACGGCGACAATCAAAACAAGTTTCTCTGTAAAAACCGCCCAATCTATAACTAAAAACATATGGCTCCTCCAGATTTGCACCTGACGATGCAGATTTATTTTTTTTCGTGAATAGTTTTATGGTCGTTTACTAATTCATTTTCAATCCCTGCTTCTTCAATATCTTTTTGTTCATTGTTGTCAATAAATGTGGTGGAAGTTGCGGGCCCGGGAATTTTACTTAAATCAATGCCCGGCTGGTTCACTTCACTTGTCTCATGTATATCCATTAGCAAAAGTGGCTTTCTGCCATACAAGACTTTATTTAGTGGATCGGGCGGCTGTACCTTTACTTCATAATGGTTGGCAGAAATTACTGAATGCCTTTTTATTTTTGTCGGGCCTTCAATTACCCAATCAGATGTTTTCTTTTTATCAAATCTGCAGGTATTGCAGATCCACCCGGGTTTGCCATCATAACTTTGCACTTCACCCCATTCATCTTTTCGTGAAGTAACACGGTACACTTCATCGCCGCGGTTCCACAAGGTTACCTTCCCGCAACATTTATCACAATCACGATGAGCATCCATCGGCTTTAAAAACCATACACGGTTCTTAAACCTGAAAGTGCGGTCTGTAAGTGCTCCTACCGGGCAGACATCAATCATGTTGCCACTAAAATCATTGTCAATTGCTTTTGAAATGTAAGTGGATATTTCTGAATGATCGCCTCTTGAAAGTATTCCCTGTATTCGATGATCAGTAATCTGATCGGCAATATAAGTACAGCGATAACACAAGATGCAGCGTGTCATGTGCAATTGAATATAAGGGCCGATATCTTCCCTTATAAATGTTCTTCTTTTAAATTCATAACGAGTCTGCACTGCACCATGATCGTATCCTAAATCCTGGAGATAACATTCTCCTGCCTGGTCACATATCGGGCAATCTAACGGATGATTTATTAATAAAAATTCAACAACACCTTTTCTTGCATCAATTACTTTTTCGCTGGTAATATTTTTTACCACCATTCCATCCATAACATTTGTCCGGCAGGAGGCTACAAGCTTTGGCATTGGCCGCGGATCAGCCGTAGAACCGGAAGCCACCTCAACAAGGCATGTTCTGCATTTACCTCCACTTCCTTCCAGCTTGCTGTAGTAGCACATTGCAGGCGGTGCCACTTCACCACCAATCATTCTTGCAGCATTTAGTACAGTAGTACCTGCAGGAACATCGATTGTGATATTATCGATAGTTACTTTGAATAATTTTTGTTCTTCAGGCATTATAAATCAAATTCAAAAGTAAAAAGTAAAAAAATTACACAGTTGATTTCACTATTATACTTGCAATAATTTTTGAAATTTCATCAGCTTCTTTTAGAAGCTCATTTATTTTATTTTTATCAACTTCAATTGTGTCTCTGATTAAACAGCTGCTTCCAATGGATCCGCATAATGTGCCAATCCATAATTTCTTATTAAACATTCTTCAGGATTTAAAACATGCCACTCAAACTCATCCCTGAAATGCCTGATGGCCGCTGCTACCGGCCATGCCGCCGCATCACCCAAGGGGCAAATTGTGTTACCTTCGATCTTTCTTTGAATATCCCAAAGCAAATCAATATCCTTCATTTCACCTTTGCCATTTTCTATTTTGCTTAATATTTTTTCCATCCATCCGGTTCCTTCGCGGCATGGGGAACATTGTCCGCAGCTTTCATGGTGATAAAACCTGGCAAGTGTCATCGTATTCCGAACTACACACTGGTCTTCATCAAAGACAATAAAACCGCCTGAACCCATCATGCTTCCTGTTGCAAAGCCTCCTTCAGCCAGGCTTTCATAATTCATCATCCTTGTTTCACCCTTTGCTGTCTTTAATAAAAGGTTTGCCGGTAAAATGGGAACTGATGACCCACCAGGAATACATGCTTTCAATTTTTTCCCATTCGGAATGCCCCCACAATATTCATCACTGTAAATAAATTCTTCTACAGAAATTGTCATGTCAATTTCATACACTCCCGGCTTATTAATATTACCGCAGGCAGAAATTAATTTTGTACCCGTTGATTTTCCCATGCCTATTTTAGAATATGTATCGCCTCCGTCATTTATAATTGGCACCACCGCTGCAATGGTTTCGACATTATTTACAACAGTTGGACAACCCCAAACTCCTTTCACTGCGGGAAACGGAGGTTTAATTCTTGGCAATCCCCTTTTACCTTCAAGACTTTCCAGCAAAGCTGTTTCTTCGCCACAAATATATGCTCCTGCGCCACGGTGTAAGTATAATTCACAATCGAATCCACTTCCTAAAATATTTTTTCCAAGAAATCCATTTTGCTTTGCTTCATCAATTGCATGTTCAAGAATATCTGTGACCCAGTCATATTCACCACGAATATATATGTAGGAGATATTGCTTCCTAACGCAAACGATGAAACGACCATTCCCTCGATCAGTAAATGCGGAATAAATTCCATTAAATACCTATCCTTAAAAGTACCCGGCTCACTCTCATCTGCATTGCACACCAGGTATCTTGCAACTCCTTCGGGTTTTGCCAGGAAACTCCATTTTAATCCGGTAGGAAAACCTGCGCCGCCACGACCTCTTAAGCCACTTCTTTTAACTTCTTCAACAATATCTCCTGGCTGCATTTTCAATGCCTTTTCCACACTTTTGTATCCACCTTCCCGGCGATAGACTTCAAAAGTGCGAATGCCCTCAATGTGTGCTTTGTCTAAGAGAATTTTTTGCCTCATCTTTTTAAAAACTTTATTCCATTATTCTTTTTCCCGCAATTAAGCATTCAATAGATACTGAAATTCATATCGATGTAGTTCAATTATTTGCTGCCGCGTTTGCAGCACATTCTTCAATTAAGGCATCTACTTTTTCTTTTGTTAAATGTTCCCTGAAAGTTTTTCCCAATTGCATCATCGGTGCATAGCCACATGCTCCCAGGCATTCAACAACTTTTAAAGTAAATAATCCATCTGCAGTTGTTTCGCCAATTCCAATCCCCAACTTCTGTTGTATATAATTGATTATATCATCGCTTCCATTTAACATGCAAGGCCCTGTTTGACAAACTTCAAAAACATATTTACCAACAGGCTTTAAATTATACATAGAATAAAACGTGGCAACTTCGTAAACCTCTATTGGCTGAATATCCAACAATCCTGCAACATAATCCATAGTGCTTACATCGAGCCATCCACCAAATTCTTTTTGAGCCAGGTGAAGTATTGGTAAGATAGCGCTCTTTTGTTTGCCCTCAGGGTAATGAGAAATAAGCTGATGAACTTTATCTAATTTTTCTTTTGAGAATTCAATCATGGTAAATAAAATAAGTTATGCATCCAGTTCCCCTGCAATTAAATTTAGACTACTCATGGTAATAATTGCATCACTTAGCATTCCACCTTTTGTCAATTCAGAATAAGCCTGGTAATAGATAAAACATGGCCGCCTGAAATGAAGACGATACGGGCTTCTTCCTCCATCGCTGATAAAATAAAAACCGAGCTCCCCATTTGCTCCTTCAACGGCAGAGTATATTTCGCCCACGGGCATTTCAATTTCGCCCATCACAATTTTAAAGTGATAAATGAGCGCCTCCATTTTCGTATATACATCTTTTTTATCGGGTAAATAGTAATCTGGTATCTCAGCATGATACACTTCCGCCTCCGCTCCTGTAAATTCCTGCACTTTTTTGTACGCCTCTTTTATCAAGTGAATACTTTGCCACATCTCCTGGTCACGAACCAGAAACCTGTCGTAACAATCGCCCGTTGAGCCTACCGGAATTGTGAAATCAAAATCTTCATAACTGCTGTAGGGAGTATGTACCCGTACATCATAGTCAACTCCTGCTGCCCGAAGATTTGGACCGGTAAACCCATAGTTTAATGCACGCTCCGCAGAAATCGGTCCCACACCAATTGTTCTCTCCATAAAAATTCTGTTGCGAACAAAAAGATTATCAAACTCAGCTAACACAACTGGCCATTCTTTTATGAATTTCTCCAGTTTTTCAAAAGCTGTATTGGTAAAATTTCGTTCGAAACCTCCAATACGCCCGATATTAGTTGTAAGCCTTGAACCACATATCTCTTCATATATTTCATAAATAAGTTCACGGTATTGCATTACATACAGGAACCCCGTATAGGCTCCGGAGTCAACTCCCACAATAGAATTGCAGATTAAATGATCTGAAATCCGTGCAAGCTCCATGATTATTATACGCAAATAATCGACCCGCTTCGGGGTTTTTACCCCAAGCAATCTCTCGCAGGTGATATGCCATCCCATATTATTGATAGGCGATGAACAATAGTTCAACCTATCGGTAAGAGGTGTAATTTGATATAAAGGGCGATGCTCAGCTATTTTTTCAAATGCACGATGAATATAACCGACGGTTTGTGTTGCGCCGACAATGCGTTCTCCATCAAGTTCCACAATATTTTGAAATACGCCGTGAGTTGCAGGATGAGTTGGACCAAGATTAAGCGTGGTTGTTTGCTTCTCAAGACTTCCTTCAGATAATTTTACATGTTCACTCATCCGTTACCTGTTCTTACTTGGTTTAATAATTATTTATCTGCCAAACATTTCATCATCTTTATCAATCCGGGTTTGATCTTCAAGTGGAAATTCTTTTCGCATAGGAAAATATTCCATTTCATCTACGTTTAAAATACGTTTCAAATTAGGATGCCCAACAAAATTTACTCCGTAAAAATCGAACGTTTCTCTTTCCATCCAATTTGCCGCAGCAAATAAAGCTGTGGCACTAAAGACGTCGGGCTTATTGATATCAGTATAAATTTTAAAGCGAATACGAATATTATCAACAAGGTTGTGTAAATGATATATAACTGCCAGTTCTTTTCCGTTTTTTTCAGGGTAATGAACTGCGCACAAATCAGCAAGGAATCGAAATTTTAGATCGTCATCATCATATAAAAACTGCAATACCTTTAAATTGAGGTCTTTATGTGATGTGAATGTCAACATTCCATAGGGTTCCTCCCAATCAAAAATTTCTTCGCCAAATTTATCAGTAAGTTTTTGCCTTATTATTTCGTTTGTTAAACTCATAAAGTTTTTGAAATGCACAAAATTTTTTAAATGCCTTACAGAAGAAATTTTTTTAAATTTTTTTATTGTATCCCATAACTTTTCATAAGGTCCCTGTATCGATCAGAATTTCGTCTCCTGAGCTCTTCTTTCCCAACAAGATCCTGAACTTTCAGAAAGCCGTCTAAAACCGCCTCCGGACGCGGAGGACATCCAGGCACATACACATCCACAGGAATTATCTGATCGATTCCCTGTAACACCGAATAAGTATCAAATATGCCACCGCTGCTTGCACAGGCACCCATCGCAAGCACCCATCTTGGTTCAGCCATTTGCAAATACACTTGTTTCACAATTGGAGCCATTTTTTTAGCAATGGTTCCCATCACCATTAACAAGTCACATTGGCGTGGGGAAAAGCTCACCCTTTCTGAGCCAAATCTCGCCAAATCGTAGTGGGACCCCATTAAGGCCATGAATTCAATTCCGCAGCAACTGGTAGCAAAAGGTAAGGGCCAGATAGAATTTTTTCTCGCCAGGCCCACAACGTCACTTAGTTTAGATGCGAAAAATCCTTCGCCGGTATAACCTTCCGGGGCTTCCGCCATTGCAATAGGTGTTTCAAGAGGCTTTTGATTTATATTGAATTGAACAGGACGTGCCATTTTTTTTAATTTTAATTTCTCCAGTCACATTGCATGTTGCAATCGGCATATACATTTAGTAATCACCAAATGTATATTGCTTATTAGCCTGTTGTTTTAATCTTCCCATTTCAAGGCGCCTTTCTTAATTATATAAAAAAAGCCGGCAAGAAAAAAACCAATAAACATTATAACGGCCAGAAACCCGTGCCAGCCTAAATCCCTGAAATTTACAGCATATGGATAAAAGAAAATCACTTCTACATCAAATAACACAAACAAAATAGCTACCAAAAAATATTTGATTGCCATCGGCTGACGGGCATTTCCCTGCGACTCGATACCGCTTTCAAAATTCTCCAGTTTATCAGCCGTTTTTCTTTTAGGGCCTAAAAGATGAGTGCCTGAAATTATTAATGCTAATAAAACGATTGCAAACAATAGCTGAATTCCAATAGGCAGATAATTAACTGTACTATTTACTCCTGTAGAAGCCTGCAGAAAAAATGTTTGTATCAAATACTGAAAATTATGTTGCAAAAATAAGACAGCATTAGCAATAATCAACATTTGAGACTATTGTTTTAAAAAAGCTTTAATGCAAAATGAAAGATGAGAATAAAAAAAAAGCCCGGCAAATACCGGGCATAATAACCGAGTGTAATATTTTATTTCGACTTATCGCCCGCCTTATTTGTTGTTGTTCCCTCAGTACTTGGTTTTAGCTTTACAGCGTTTAAGGCGTCCTTCGTTTTTAAGGCGATCGCATCGTTCGGATCAATCGCTAAAATTTTATCATTAAACTGCAAAGCGGTTTCTTTATCCTTTTGCACATTGTAGCTATACGCCACCATATATCTATAAGCCGGTATAAGCTTATCTTTTATTGATTCCTTATCAGCTGTTGTATCCCCGATTGCAATAACTTTTTCATAATAAGGCTTTGCAAGTCCTTGCTCACCGGATGTATCAATGCCTTCGCTTGCACGTGCTCGCATGTAGGCACCAAAGATATCTTCAGGATATTTTTGCATATATAACCCCCAAATGGAATCCGAAGCCTGGTAATTGCCACCGCGGTAATAGTTATACCCCGCGTAATACAAATCAACCTTTCCGTAATCTTTCTTTTGGTTTAAAACCTTTGCATACCAATCTGCCGCCTTATCATATTTTTGAGCAGCCACCAGGCTTTCAGCTGTTGATTTAATATAATCTAATTTATTTGCAGGGACTGTATCGAGTGCTATTGCCTTATCAACATACACTGATGCAAGAGAATCATTATGTACAGTTTCGAGAGAGTCCGCTCCACCCAGTTTCAATAGAACCTTCCCGTATGTGGCATAGTCATTTGGGCCTATTTTATCTGGATTAACTTTTGAAAAAAACTCTTCGAAATATTTTTTTGCATTAAGTGAATCGCCCATCTTATCATAAGAATATGCTTTCAGTCCATATAAATTGGGGAAAGCCTGATCACCTGCGGAAGTTATACATTGATCAGCTTTTGTAATAGCTTGCTGGTATGATTGAGAAACATACAAAAGCGAAGCTTCGGCATAACAGTTTTTTGAATCGGTATCTGATGCGGCAATATATTTTGAGAGATAATCTTTTGCTTTGTTTACATCACGCTTGTAATAATATTGGTACAGCCAATAATAAACCGGTGCAAAATTCGGGTCGGCGGTAATTGCTTCATTATAATACTTCATATAGATTGGTTCCTGGCCAAAACCCTGGGTTTCATAGATTCTTCCTATCATGAAGCTCGGCCTTGCATTTTTCGGGTCAATCGCCAATGCATTCTGATAGGCAATTGTTGCATTTGCTCCATCAATCATCTTCCGGTAAGCGTCTCCAAGCACCATTTGAATTTCAGCATTCTTTTTATCCCTGTCAGCTGCCTGCTTGAGCTTATCAATGGCATATACGGCATCACCATTTTTAGTATCAACATTGGCCCGGCCTATCGCTAAAAGAATATCAGGCAAGTCTCTCCTTTTTGTGAGATTAATAGCGGTTTCGAACCTGTTGCGTGCGTCTTCTTTCTTTCCTTCCATTAATTCAACTTCACCCATTCCAACAAGCAGGAGAGGGGCATTTGGGTTGGCCTGTAACGTTTTTTGATAAAGTTGTTTTGCAGCTAACGAATCCGTATTATCGGTATTTTGTATATAGGTTTGCCCAAGCCAATAAACTGCATCGATGTCATTTGGATTGGCAGCTACCATTTTGCTGAATATATCCTTAGCACTGGTAAATCTTTCATAAGATAAAAACTTTTTACCTTCATCAATACTTTGGGCAAATAAAATATTTCCCAAAAAAATAAAAGAAACAAAGAGACTAATTTGTTTAAATTTTCGCATTTTACTTGATTTAAATTAATAACTTTTTTATGGTGCGTTTAATGTTGCCTCCCGTACACTGAAATTCATTTTTGCAGGTCCCAAATAAGCCCTTCGAAAGATTAATTGCCCTTTTTCATATTCTAAAAAATTAGCAAACCCCGAACCGAGGCCATTGTAATTTTCTTTTAGAATGTAATACAAACCTCGTACCAGCGGGTAACGCTTTCTCATAATGTTGGCCTGGTAAGGCTTTACAAATGTCTTTTCAGGGCAACTACATTCTACCGAAGCAATTTTTACTTTTTTTAAAAAACTCAATTGTGATGTGTCCTCTTTATTTCCTATCCAGCTTACACCTACAAATCCAATAACGTTGTCATGTTGAGAAACATAATCAATAACTTCCTCGCTGCCGTTTACACCCAGCACTTTTTTCGGATCAAATGGTTTTCCTTTAAGAATTGAATCACTCGCATATCGTACAGTACTTGTCGAAGTTAATCCGTCGAAAACTGCTATTTGTTTGTCTCCCGTTGTTCCTTCTAAAATGCCCCTGATTTCTCCCATGGTAAAAACAGAATCAGTTGAATTATTGTTTACAATTAGAGCAATCGCATCGTTAGCCACTTTAGTAAATGAAGGATAAAATGAAAAACTATCCTTATAAAATTTTTCCTCCTCGTCTGTGAGCCCCCTGGTTACAATAATCATCTTTATACTGTCCTTCACTAAATCTCTGAAACATTGAGCCTCGGGTTTATAATCAGCGATAATTTTCGCCCCGGGATTTAACGCCTCAAACACCTGTATTTCTGAATCAATAACGGGTTTAAATGACTCATCAACACTTATATGTATAGTACCACTGTTTTCTGTATCGAGATCAGAGCGCTCATTTTGGTCATGACATCCTGAAAGAACAATTAAAGAAAAAACAAAAAATACAATCGTGCACTTTATCTTAACGCTATTTATCTGATTGCTCATCTTTCTCTAAAATAATCCTTTTTTACACCCCTGTAAATTCTCCATGCTCCATAAATGATAACCAAGACAGCAAAAATCTTAGCCGGCGTGCTATCAGTAAAATTATTATAAAGATGAAATTCTTTTGCAAAGAAAATTAACACGCCCACTCCTATATATATAAAGCCCATGCCAAAATCCGTGATACTCTTCATTAGCACATATCGCTTTGTTTTAGGATCAGGAGTATTTTCAAATTCTTCAAGACTCATATACAAGACAAAATTTATTTCAGGAGTGTGGCAAGTTAAAATAAAATAAATAACTCACCTTTAAAAAATTGATTAAATCCCGAAGATTTACTAAAAAACCGACCTTAAAATTCACGCCCAATTCCGGTTTCTATGAAAAACTTTAAATCCCGGCTCTATAACTCTTAAAACTTATCATCAAAAACCTAACCATCCGGATTTGTATTGTTTAAAACGCTTTAAATTTCATTGCTGTTGATTCAACCACGACCGACACCCGGATATTGGGGCATAATTTCAGCAATCTCGTTTCGATACTATCTTTTATCGGGAGATAACAAATTAAAATTTTGAACACAAGAACATCTTATTAAATTGTTCTGATCTTATTAAATTGTTCTGACCGATAAATTCATTTGCAAAAAAGACGGCCGACAATCGTCAACTGTTGCAAGTAATTTTGTTAATCTTATCTGAAGGATATTGTTATGCACTTCATTATAAATTGTTATGCACTTCATTATAAATTCAAATCTGAAGTGGTTATAGTAAGATGCATTACTTATTTTTTTTCATAATTAATTGCTCCTGCTTAAATGAATTAAGGTTGCTGACTTTGTATTCTTAAATTCGGCACTTCCAAAGCAAATGTCTCATAGGTTACGCTTCTAAACCCTAAATTTGTTGCAAATGAAGCCGTCACTACCACAGGGCACCCGGGACTTTGCCGCTGAAACATTGCGCAAGAGAAGATTTATTCTTGACGCTATCAAAGATGTTTTTGAATTGTACGGATTTGAACCGCTTGAAACCCCGGCAATGGAAAACCTTGATACGCTTATGGGTAAATATGGAGATGAAGGAGATAAACTCATTTTTAAAATACTGAATAACGGTCTTGACAATCCGGCAAAAAAAGAAGCCGTGCAAAAGAGTTTTCAAAAAATTATTGCAGGAAAAAATGAAAAAAGTATAACAGAAAGAGCTTTGCGCTACGATCTTACCATTCCTTTTGCCAGGTATGTATCAATGAATCATGCAAAATTAACTATGCCACTCAAACGCTACCAGATGCAAACAGTTTGGCGTGCAGACAGGCCACAAAAAGGAAGATACCGGGAATTTTACCAGTGCGATGCGGATGTGGCAGGTACTACGTCTCTTATGAGTGATGCCGAGTTCGTATTAATCTACCGGCAGGTGTTTAGAACCTTAAAAATAGATGTAGATATAAAAATAAATAGTCGTAAAATACTTTTAGCGCTCGCGGAAGCCTGTGACGGGAAAGATAAATTAATCCCGATAACTGTTGCTTTAGATAAGCTTGATAAAATCGGTATTGAAAAAGTAAAGGAAGAATTAAAAGAAATTGGTTTATCCGAAAGCCAGCTTACATTAATCGAAAATTATTTATTGATTGAGGGAAATAATTATGAAAAGCTTGATAAAGTTGGAAAACTCCTGGCCAGGATTGAGGTGGGTAAAAGTGGCATTGACGAACTGAAAAGAATTTTGGAGTACACTCTGGACACAGTTGAAACACCTGAAACAGACAAAATAAAAATCGACTTTACGTTAGCAAGAGGACTTAATTATTATACCGGAATTATTTACGAGGTAAAGGCCCGAAATGTAGAAATGGGAAGTATCGGTGGCGGTGGCAGATATGATGATCTGACTGGTTTATTTGGCTTGCCAAATATTCCCGGAGTGGGCATCAGCTTTGGGGTGGACAGGATTTATGATGTGATGAGCGAGCTGAATATTTTCCCTGAAAAAATAAATACGCCGACAACAGCTTTATTCTTTAATCTTGGTGAGGAAGAATCCAGGTTTGCATTTGCCAACATGCAGGTCCTGAGAAACAATGGTATAAGCTGTGAGATATTTTATGAAAGCGCTAAGATGGATAAGCAATTTAAATATGCCACTAAAAAGAATATTCCTTATGCTGTAATTATCGGCTCAAATGAAATGGGCCAAAATACGTGCGTAATAAAAAATTTGAATGAAGGAGAACAAGAGACTATTCCTCTTGAAAATCTTTCATCATATTTAAAAAATAAACAGGTTACTTTATCAAAAATTTGAGATTAATACAATAACAGTTTTTTAAAAAATTCTCAATAAATCATTTTTTTCAAACTCAGAATTACAAACAAAAAACAACCAGTTATGAAATCTTTTTTCAGGCTCACATTTACAATTTGCACCGCTGCGCTTCTATTTTCTTCATGCAGCAAAAAAAGTGAAGAAGGTAAAATGATCCCCAAAAATGCGATGTTTGTTGCACACCTCGATACAAAATCGCTTCGCGAAAAACTTCCCTGGGACGATATAAAACAAACAAGCTGGTATAAGCAGGTTTATGCAGATACCGCAACAGAAGATTGGATGAAAAAGCTTCTTGTAGATCCTGATAATAGCGGTATCGATCTTGACGGAGGACTTGTATTTTTTGCAGTAAAAAGCGGAGATGATGGAGAATTCGTGTTTGAAGGCCACGTAAAAAACAAGAAAGATTTTGAACAGTTCAATAAAAATCTTGACCCTGCAGCTACTGCGAAGACCGAAGGAGAACTTACAATGCTTACATTAAAAGGGAAAAGTGTTGTTGCATGGAATGATAAAAATTTTGTTTACGCAGTTAATAAAAATTCACTCGGCAAAAAATATTCTTTTCCTGGCAATGATGAAGATAATAATAGTACTTCTATGGCCCCGGGGGCTGATGCAACTATGACACTCTCTTCAGTTTGTAAAGGTCTTTTTTCATTAAAACCTGACAGCAGCCTTGAAAAAGATGAAAAGTTTGCTGATTTACTTAAAGAGAAAGGAGACGTTCATGCATGGGTAAACAGCGAAGAAATAATGAAAAACTCGCCTGCAATGGGAGCGCTTGGTATGCTTAAACTCGATGTATTTTTAAAAAATAACATTAGCACCTACACGGTAAATTTTGACAATGGCAAAATAGAGGTAAAGCAAAAAGGATATGCAGGAAAAGAATTTACAGATTTCCTGAAAAAATATAAGGGAGGAAATATTAATACTGATATGATCAAAACAATTCCTTCACAGGATGTTTTGGGTGTGCTTGCAATGAATTTTCAGCCCGAAGGGATAAAAGAATTGATAAAGCTCACCGGCATGGATGGCTTTTTAAATATGTATACAGGGCAGATGGGCTTCAATCTTGATGATTTTGTAAAAGCCAATAAAGGAGATATTACTCTTGCTGTGAGCGATTTAAAAATGAAAACAGATTCTTTCAGCTATAAGGATGACCAGGGAAATGTTACCAACTCAAATGTCTTCAGCAAACCTGATTTAAATATTTTATTTTCTGTAGAGATTGGAGATAAGCCAAGCTTTCAAAAATTAATAGATGCAGGCAAAAAACTAATGGGACAGATGGGAGGAAATGATACATCAATTTCTTATGGACAAAATGATAAAATTTTTGCCATAAGTAATCATCAGCATTTTTTAAATGATTACATAGCAGGTAAAGCCAATAACAAATTTGATTTTATTGATAACCTAAGTGGTCATCCGGTTGGCGTATATGTTGATATTCATAAAATACTTTCTGCATTTGCCAAGGAAAAGAAAGGCAGCTCTGAGGATGAAGCGATAATGACTGAAAGCCTTAAACTCTGGAACAGTGTATACTACACAGCCGGCGATATGGACGGTGACGCAATCACTGGTCATACTGTAGTAAATTTTGTTGATCAAAATATGAATAGCTTAAAACAGCTAAATCATTATTTTGATGAAATTGCAAAAGTTGAAATAGCAAAAAAGGAAAAGAACGAAATGAAAACCGATTCTCTTATGATGCCTCCTCCAATGGATACTGTGGGCCATAAGTAAACCTGGTAATATAAAAAGAAGATGAAATTATGCAGATAAAGCTGCAGGAAGTTGTACCTGATTATATCGAGAAGGAAAATATCAATGAGTCGCAGGTATGGGGTAAAAATATATTGATTGAAAAAGGAGAGCACCTTCATATTGTTGCGCCATCTGGTAAAGGGAAAACCTCTTTAATGCATTTTATTTATGGATTAAGAAAAGATTACACCGGCTCCATTGCTTATGATGATACAAATATTAAAAAGCTTTCTATGGAAAGCTTCTCTTCATTAAGGCAAAAAAAAGTAAGTATTATTTTCCAGGACTTACGGTTATTTCCCGAACAAAATGTACGGCAGAATATTGCAATAAAAAGATTATTGAATCCTTATCATCCACCTGCAGTTGTTGATGAAATGGCTAAAAGGCTCGGTATTGAAAGGAAACTGGATCAACCGGCAAAAACCTGCAGTTATGGCGAGCAGCAACGCATTGCCATTATACGCTCTTTAATGCAACCCTTTGATTTTTTATTATTGGATGAACCGTATAGTCATCTCGATGATGACAACCGGAAAAAAGCAATGGATCTTATTTATGAGGAATGCGAAAAAAGAAATGCGGCAATGATTTTCGCAGATTTAAAAATGATCGAATTTTTGAAAGGAGAGAAAATTATTTATTTATAAAATCAACATCATAAAATTACAGGCGAACCAAGTCATTCCCTCTCCGAATGAAAGGGGTTGGGGTGAGGCCAAAAATGTCATTGTCTTATAAAAATATTGCACCATTACTCATTACCGGGAAAAGTTTTTCCAAATGGACCGGCTATTTTGGGCTTTGCATAGGCGTTCTGCTTCTTTTGATTTCTATGCAAATGTTTATAAACATTCAACGCCTGCTTAAAGAAAATAGTCCCCGTAAGAATGGTTATGATTTTATATCCATTTCAAAAACTGTTACCAATGAAAACATGGGAAGTGATAATACTTTTAATGATTCTGATTTAGCCAACCTGAAACAACAGCCCGGCATTGATGGCATTGCACCATTAATCGCAAACCAATTCCGGGCAAAGGCCAGCGCCGGAACAATTATACCTTTCAGCACCGATCTCTTTTTAGAAAGTATAGATAACGACTTTATTGATACAGTACCGCAGGCGTTTACATGGCAGCCAGGCCAGTTGACTGTTCCTATAATTTTTTCTTCTGATTTTTTAGAGATGTATAATGTGTTTGCGCCTGCCCAGGGATTGCCACAACTTTCTGATAAAACCATTTCTTCAGTTAATATCATTCTTGAATGCTACGGCCCGGATGGGGTTCAAAGATTTAAAGGAAATATTGTAGCGTTGAGTGATCGTATTAATTCAATATTAGTGCCCGCGTCGTTCATGGCATGGAGCAATGAGCATTTTGGTGGTGTTACAAAAGTGAAGCCGTCGAGAGTATATATCAAAACAAAAGATGCCAATAATCCCCAGTTGCTTACTTACCTCGAGTCAAAAGATTATCATCTAAATAAAGACAAAACAAAATTTGGAAGAGTAAAAAGAATATTGCAAAGTATTGTAAGCGGGCTTGGTGTTTTCGGCGTCCTAGTAATTGTAATGGCGTTGATGCTTTTTTCATTTTACCTGCAGCTCATGATTGCAAGAAGCAAAGACAATCTTCAACTATTGCTTACATTAGGCTATTCTCCAGGATGGCTTGGAAACAGCGTAGCTAAAACATGGCTCCCTGTGTATATATCCATCATTTTTATTTCGCTCATTATTACCACGGCGTTTAATGTCTTATTCGTTCAGGTATCATTTGTTGACAGGGCAAACCTTTCATGGTTTTTACACTGGAGTGTTATAGCAACAGCGCTATTGTTATTGTTACTTACTATTTACATCAATTCAAAATTGGTGAAGAAGGAATTGGTAAAAATTATGTGATAAATGCGGAGCCCCATGACCGGATAAATTATTTGAGAATATTAGATACCCGCATTCTCATAAAATATTTTCATAAATAACAGCAGCGCCTTGTCCTACTCCTACACACATTGTTGCAAGCCCATACCTTACACCTCTCCTTTTCATCTCATATAATAAAGTTGTAGAAATACGTGCCCCACTGCAACCTAAAGGATGACCGATGGCAATTGCCCCGCCATTCACATTTACTTTCTGCAGGTCAAGTCCAAGCTCGTGAATACAGGCTATGGATTGCGAAGCGAAAGCTTCATTCAATTCAATAAGATCGATAGCACTAACAGTAAGGCCTGCACGCTGGAGGGCTTTCCTGGTAGCTGGCACAGGCCCGATGCCCATAATTGCAGGATCCACTCCTGCAACAGCCATGCTTACCACCTTAGCCATTGGCTTAAGCTTGCATTTTTTTACGATGTTATCGCCGGCAAGCAACAATACCGCAGCGCCATCATTAATGCCCGATGAATTTCCGGCAGTTACAGTTCCATCTTTAATAAACGCCGGTCTAAGGGAGGAAAGCTTTTCCAAAGTTGTTTTTCTGGGATGCTCGTCTTTTTCAAAAACAATTTTCTCCGTTTTGTTGGGAGTAATTTCAACAGGTACAATTTCATTTTTCCATTTACCTGCTGCCAGCGCAGCAAAATATTTTTCCTGGCTTTCAAATGCAAATTCGTCTTGTGCATGCCTCGATATTCTCCATTGCCTGGCAACATTCTCGGCCGTTTCGCCCATGGAGTATGGATAATATTTTTCGGTAAGTTTTTTATTGGGAAAACGCCAGCCGATCGTGGTGTCATAAATCTCAGCCTTACGGCTAAAGGCGCCTTCAGCTTTATTCATTACAAAAGGGGCTCTGGTCATGCTTTCCACCCCACCGGCAATAAACAAGTTGCCATCTCCGCACATAACAGCACGTGATGCATCCATGATTGCCTGCAGGCCGCTGGCGCATAACCTGTTCACTGTATTTCCTGGCACTGAAACCGGCAAACCCGCCAGCAGGGCCGCCATACGGGCAACATTCCGGTTATCTTCGCCAGCCTGGTTGGCATCTCCTGCAATCACATCTTCAAATTCATTTACATCAATTTTACCATTGCGTTTAATAATACCTTCTATCACAAGCGCTAATAAATCATCGGGCCGGATGGTGCTTAATGAGCCGCCGAATCTTCCAACAGCTGTTCTTAATGCATCTATAACATAAACCGCTTCCATGTATTTTTTATTTAAAACTTTTGCAAGATAACAGATTCGTTACATTGAGCGATTTGCAACTTCAAATCAACATCCGATTAAGCTCACTCGACTGGAATAATATTTGGGTATGCTTCACCAACAATTTCGAAAAAAATATATTAGCCTTAAAGAAATGAATTACAAAAAAAATAAAAAATGATCGCAAGAATCTGGCATGGTTACACCACAAAAGAAAATGCCGAAGCGTATGAAAATTTGCTCAAGGAGGAAATTTTTGAAGGCATCGCGAATAAAAAAATGGCAGGGTACAAAGGAATTCAACTTTTAAAACGGGAAGTTGATAATGAGTTTGAATTCACGACAATAATGTGGTTTGAAAATATGGCTTCTGTGAAACAATTTATGGGCGAGGAGTATGAAACGGCCTACGTATTACCGAAGGCGCAAAAGCTTTTATTACGTTACGATAAAAAATCAACTCATTGCGAACTCAGGCACGAGTTGAAATATGATTTGTAAAACAATTTCAATGTATCAATTACCTGCGGCAAAAGAAATACCTGGAACGCATGATAGCAAATGAAATTAAGATAAAATATATCGGGGGAGCAACTGCATTATTTAAAGTTGCAGGATTAAGATTTTTGACTGACCCAACATTTGACCCGAAGGACACTAAGTACGATACCGGACTATACGTATTGCATAAATTAATAGATCCATCGGTTGAAATTGATAACATCGGAAAAATTGATTTCGTCCTGTTGAGTCACGACCATCATTTTGACAATTTAGATTATTCAGAGCGAAAATTCTCATCATCAGTTGATAAAGTGTATACGACTTCTGTCGGTGCGGAAAGGCTTGGTGCAAATGCAGTACGATTAAAAAACTGGGAAACGATTGAGGTGCCTGCAAAAGACAATCGCATATTGATGATTACGGGTACACCTTGCCGTCATGGGCCGGCTGATGGCGATCGGGGACCTGTCAGGGGATTCGTGTTGAATTTTAAGGACGAACCTGGGGGTGCTGTTTACATAACCGGTGACACGGTTTGGTATGAAGGTGTGGAACAAGTTGCAAAAAGATTTGACGTAAGAATTGTGTGTCTCTTTATGGGAGCGGCCGTAGTGAAAGAAGTCGGAAATGACCACCTGACAATGACTATAGACGAGAGTTTAAAAATCGCAAAGCTATTTGGCAAGGCTCAAATCGTTCCACTTCATTTTGAAGGTCGGGAACACTTTACTGAGTTCCCTGCAGAAATTAAAACCAGGTATAAAGATGCAGGGCTTTTGCATCGCCTGGAATGGGCAGAAAAGATGACCTAAAAAATATTCCGGCCACCAATAATTTTTTATCTGTGGCCGGAATAGAATAACCAGCCCTATGCCATTTCTGGTTCCGCTACTTTTTCCTTTACCTGGTAAGTTCCTGGCGTAGAGCCAAAAGACCTTACAATCCTGTTCCATAAATTAATCTGTGCAACGGCCAAAGTGATATAGGCAATTTCCTGTTTTGAAAAATACTTTGATAATTCATCGTGAAGATGATCGCTGCTTTCTTCTTCCGGAAGCCTGGTTAAAATTTCTGCAAAGGCAAGGGCTGCTTTTTCCCTGGGAGAGTAGTAACTCGTTTCTCTCCATGCCGGTAAAGAGTAAAGCCTTTTTTCTGTTTCGCCTGCATGTATGGCTTCCTTGTGATGCATGTCGAGGCAATAGGCGCAACTGTTGATCTGCGAAACCCTGACACGCAGGAGGTCAAGTAACTTTTTGTCTACGTCACCTTTGTCAACGTATTTTTCTACGTTTAGCACTACCTGCAACATGCCCTGGGGCGCATCCTTTAAACTTATTCTTTCCATAATCTTAAAATTTTTGATTTAGTATAAAAACAAATAACCCGTAAAAAACGTGACAGATTTCAGGATTTTTTTTCGAGCGATTGTAGCTTATCAGGATTGCGGATAGAGTAAATGCGTGAAATATGCCCGTTTTTAAAGCCAAAAATCTGGCAAGTCTCCAACCTATTATCCTTATAATATAATATGGCAGGATGATGATTAATATTTTTTTTTTCAATACGTGTATCCTGCCCGCTGTAAAATTTTTTGAATATTCCCGTGATAAATTTTATAACCCTCCGCCTGCCTGAAATAGGATTAATAGCCGCCGATGCCTTACCACCTCCATCAGAAATAAGTGTAATATCTTCTTGTAATAGATTTTCCAGGCGCTGTGTGTCGGCGTTGTAAATAACCTCTATGTATTTGTCAAGATATTCCTTTGGCATAACCGCACTATCAACTGGTTTGGATTCTCTTAACTCCAGTTTAGCCCTGCTGTATATTTTCCTCGAATTTTCTTCCGTAATATCGAGCACTTCTGCTATCTCTCCATGATCGTAATCAAACGCTTCTTTCAAAATAAAAACAGCACGTTGTTTTGCATTAAGCTTTTCGAGAAGCACCATTAAAGAATATGAAAGAATTTCTTTCCTTGTAATTGCTGAATCTGCCTTTTCCGTTGCAACCGGTTCGGGCAACCATTCACCCGGATACTGGCTGATAAATTTCTTTTGTCTTTTCTTAAAATTGATTGACAAGTTGATTACGGTACGAACCAGGTAGGCTCTTTTATTTTCAATGGCTTCGAAAGCCATATTGGATAATTTGAGGTAGGCATCCTGCACTATATCTTTTGCATCTTCATAGGAGCCTAAAATATTATAGGCATAAGTGGTCATCAAATTTCGAATATTCTCCATAAAAAAGGTGTTTAAAGGGACACAAAAACCATTCCTCTATGGTGAAAGAAGATCTGGCGAAGGTTAAGGGTGTGTAAAATTTATTCTATAGACTCTTTTTTATGTAATGCGGTTTCTCAATATTTTTATGCAATGTCAATTTTCTGATTCGTTTATTTTCTTAGAGGTATAAGTCAGCTCTTGACTTCTGAAAGAAACTCACTTTTCAATTCTATCTTTGCCAAAATGAATTCTAAAAATAATATAAGAGCTCTGTCATTGGAAGAACTGACCCTTTACTTTGAGACTATTGGCAAAAAAAAATTCAGGGCAAAGCAGGTTTGGGAATGGCTTTGGAAAAAGCATGCAACTAGCTTTGAAGATATGAGCAATCTAAGCAAAGAATTAAGACAAACTCTATCGAATAATTTTACTTTAACGCCAGTTAATACTAATGCAACTCAATATAGTAATGACGGTACCGTAAAGACAAGATTTAAAACATTTGACGGCCATTTCGTTGAAGGTGTTTTAATACCAGTGGATCACAGGCAGACTGCATGTGTATCTTCACAAATTGGTTGCAGCCTTAGCTGTAAATTTTGTGCAACCGGCTATATGGAAAGAAAAAGAAATTTACATTTTGATGAAATTTATGATGAAGTTGTTTTATTAAATGAAATGGCTGAAAAAACTTATGGTAAAAAACTGAGCAATATTGTTTTCATGGGGATGGGTGAACCCCTGTTAAATTATAAAAATGTTTTAAAAGCAATAGAAAGAATTACTGCAAGTGACGGCCTCGGCATGAGCGCAAAGAGAATAACAGTTTCTACTGCGGGAGTAGCCAAAATGATAAAACAATTGGGCGACGACGGTGTAAAATTTAATCTTGCATTATCACTTCATGCTGCGAATGATAAAAAAAGAAATGAGATAATGCCGATTAATGAAAGTAATAATATTACGGCGTTGATAGAAGCGCTTAATTATTTCTATGATAAAACAAAAAACGATATTACGTTTGAATACATTTTATTCAAGGACGAAAATGATTCCATCCAGGACGCCGATGACCTTATAAAAATTTATAAAAAAGTACCGGTACATCTTGTGAATATTATTGAATACAACCCCATAGATAATGCGAGTTTCATAAAGCCTGATAAAAATGCTACGCAAAAATTTATGGATTACCTCGCGGCACACCGCGTAAATGTAAGATTACGAGTCAGCCGCGGTAAAGATATTGATGCTGCATGCGGGCAGCTTGCAAATAAAACCCTTGAGCCAATTGTATTGAGTTAGCCGCAAATTTTCTTTAACACTTTATTATTGCTTACCATTAAACGATGGATGGATTGTTTACGTCTATGATGCAAACAAATTAAGAACTTACAAATTTAAACTATGAAACAATATTTTATCTCTTTATCTGCCCTGGCCCTGGTAACTGTGGCAGCGAACGCACAAACGACAAACTCTTCTGCAGATACCACGGGTAACTCTGCAAAAACTTACACACATCATAAATCAAAGGATGGAATCCATGGGCATCATAAAGGTATCATGATGAAAGATATTAATCTTACTGATGCACAAAAGCAACAGGCAAAAGATTTAAATGCTGATTACAACAAACAAATAACGGATCTTAAAAACAGTACTCTTTCCGCCAATGATTATAAAGCCAAAAGGCAAAGCATTGAAAAAGAAAGGAAAGCAAAATTTGAATCTATTCTTACCACGGAGCAAAAAGATAAAATAGCGAAGGCTAAAAAAGACAGAAGTGAAAAGATGAAAGTGATGTCGGCAAAAAGAATGGATAAAATGAAGACTGATCTCAATTTAACTGACGAGCAGGTTTCAAAAATAAAAGAACAAAGAGAAAGTTCAATAAGCCAGGCAAAAGCTATAAAAGAAAATGCGTCACTTACAGAAGATCAAAAGAAAGAACAGTTAATGAACCTGAGAAAAACCAGTAAGGAAAGCGTGAATAGTATTCTTACAGCAGAGCAACTGAAGAAAAAAGAAGAAATTAGAAATAGCAGGACGAACGAATGGAAAAACAAAAAAGCAAATAAAGAGTCATAAAAAAATTTCCCTCTGAAAATTGCAGGTGAATCAAAATTGGTTCACCTGTTTTATTTTACCTTTGCCATTTAATACTGTTGAAAAAACAGCAAATCACTTCACCATGAGCCAGCAACCATTTAAAAAATTTATCAATCCAAAAAATAATGCTGCAATAAAAGAAAAGTATAAGCAGGAAAAAAAATTGGCAAAAAAACAAAGGGCCGAGGCAATTGAGAAACGATTCGAAGAAAAAAGAGCCTTAAGGCAAAGAGGATTTTCCATCGGTGATCCAAGCGCCGGTGAACCGAAAACGAGGTCCAACAGAAAACAAAAATATCCTCAATCAAACAAAGAAATTATACCTCAAACTTTTTCAAAAAAAGGTATAGATTCAAATGAAATGCCCCTTAATAAATTCTTAGCGCATTGCGGTGTAACATCACGAAGGGACGCTGTCACGCTAATTACAGATGGAAAAGTTGCAGTAAACAAAAAGATAGTAACTCAACCCGCATTTAAAGTAAATGAAAAAGATGAGGTGGCATTTAACGGCAAAAAATTGTTTCTAACAAAAAACCTCGTTTACATTTTACTCAACAAACCCAAAGATTATATAACGACAACCGATGATCCACAAAATCGAAAGACAGTTTTGCAGCTTACTAAAAATGCTACTGATCAACGAATTTACCCTGTCGGAAGGCTCGATAGAAATACTTCCGGAGTTTTATTATTAACTAATGATGGCAATCTTACACAGGAACTGACCCATCCCAGTTTTAACGTAAAAAAAATTTACGAAGTAAAATTAGATAAGCCTTTGACCAAAAATGATTTTGAAAAAATATTGAGCGGCCTTAGGCTTGAAGATGGTGAAATTTTTGCTGATGCATTAGCCTACACTGATCCGAAGGATAAAACAGTATTGGGAATAGAATTACATAGCGGCCGCAATCGTATAGTTCGCCGCATTTTTGAGTTTTTGGGCTACCAGGTTAAAAGTCTTGACCGGGTTATGTATGCAAATCTTACGAAAAAAAATGTAGAGCGGGGGAAGTGGCGCTATCTGAGTGAAAAAGAAATCCGTTTATTAAAATACATGAATAAACAAAAGAATATTCGCAGCATCAATACTAACAATAAAATAACTGAAACCACAGAATTCAATTAATCTTATCAGGGTGAAAGGCGTTTCAATAATTTTTGAGAATGAAGATTTTATTGCCGTGAATAAATCTTCGGGTATGCTTACAATACCCGACAGGTATGATGACATGCAATCATCGTTGTACAAAATTTTGTCCGAACAATATGATAAGATATTTGTTGTACACAGGCTCGACAGGGATACGAGCGGCCTTGTATTATTTGGAAAAAATGATTCCAGCCATAAATATCTTTCCCAATTATTTGAGAAAAGAAGTATTGAAAAAATTTATCTTGGAGTAATTCGTGGAAGCCTTCCTGATAAAAAGGGATCCATCGCCGAACCCATAACAGAACACGCCGTTCGTAAAGGAATGATGACGGTTGGCAAAAAAGGTAAGCCATCCTTAACAGAGTATGAGGTGCTTGAAGACTATGGAATTTTCTCGGCAGTAAAATTTAGGATACATAGTGGAAGAACTCACCAAATAAGAGTTCACATGAAATTTCTGGGGCATCCGATTGCCTGCGATTCCGTATATGGTGATGGGAAATCAGTTATGCTTTCTTCTTTTAAAAAGAAATTTAAACTAAGCCAGCATGATGATGAAGAAAGGCCACTGATTAACAGGCTGGCCTTACATTCACATCAATTAAATTTTAAAGACGCTCATTCACAAGCGTATTCGCTGGAAGCTCCCATTCCTAAAGACATCAAAGCTTTGTTACAACAATTGAAGAAGAACAGGAGCTGAATTATCCGATTAATAGTTAATTCAAGTTTGGCTGTGGCGTATATCGCAAATAAGGTTTTACAACTTTAACCCCTTTGGGAAATTTCTTAATCGCATCTTCTGTACTTATTGCCGGTACAACAATTACATCCTCACCTTCCTTCCAGTCTGCAGGTGTTGCTACGCTATAGTTTGCTGTTAACTGCAATGAATCGATTACTCTAAGGACTTCTACAAAGTTTCTTCCTGTGGAAGCAGGATAAGTAATCATAAGCTTTATGGTTTTATCGGGACCGATAACAAACAATGAACGAACAGTTGCCGTAGCCGAAGCATTTGGATGAATCATTCCGTAGAGATTGGCAACCTTCCGGTCTTCATCTGCAATTATTGGAAAATCAACAGTAACATTCTGCGTTTCATTGATGTCATTCTTCCAACCATGGTGTTTATCTAACGGATCGACGCTTACTGCAAGAACTTTTACATTACGTTTTTCAAACTCTTTTTTAAGTGATGCCGTTTTCCCTAATTCTGTTGTACAAACAGGGGTATAATCAGCAGGATGAGAAAATAAAACTCCCCAGCTATTGCCAAGAAATTCATAAAAATTTATTTTACCCTCTGTTGATTCGGCAGTAAAATCTGGTGCTGTGTCGCCTAATTGTAAACTCATAATTGTAAATTTTTATTTAAAAAGATTTTGCTAAGTTATTAATATCCTACCAAATTAGTAGGGGAATTTTATAAATTTGCATTACTGAGGAAAATTTCGCGGTATTTAATTAAAATTATGCTTTCCAAAAAAACAAGATATGCCTTCAGGGCGCTTACTCACCTTGCAGAAAATTACGGCAAGGGGCCGGTTTTAATTTGCAATATTTCTGAGGAAAAAAAAATTCCTTTAAAGTTTCTTGAGAACATTCTTAATGAATTAAAAAAAGCTGATCTGCTGGAAAGTAAGAAAGGGAAAGGCGGTGGTTACTTTTTAAAAGTTTCTCCCAAAAAAATAAACCTTGCTGCAGTTATAAGGGTTATTAACGGGCCAATAGCGCTATTACCTTGTGTGAGTTTAAATTTTTATGAAAAATGTGCTGACTGCGATGAAGAGCATTGCGGGATGCGCAAGGTTATGATAGTGACCAGGGATGCAACATTGAAAATTTTAGAAAAGAAAACGCTCCAGGATATTCTTGCCGCATCATTTTAAATATTTATTTCCCCGCAGCTCTTATAATACTTCCTGTACCAAACCTGTTTTTAACGTCGTCAATAGCTTTGTACAGAATGTTTTTCCTTTCTGTGTTTTGAAAAAGATTTGTCTGTACAGCGTCATTTGTTAAGTCGCTCAGTCGTACCCCCAGCAAGCGTACAGGCTTCCCTTTTTTATATAACTTATGAAAAAGACTTTTTGCTACAGGAATTATTTCATCGTCAGCACTTGTATAAGGAATGCTTGTTTGACGTGATGTTGTTTCAAAATCAGGGTAACGAATTTTAATGGTGATACAACCGGTAACCTTCTCATCTTTCCGAAGCTCGAATGCAATTTTTTCGGTCATTCTCACAATTTCTCTCATTAGTTTATTCACGTCAGTTATATTTTCTTCAAAAGTATGTTCAGTCGAAATAGATTTGGATTCGTGATAAGGCGCTATTGTTGAATGGTAAGTGCCCTGGGCTCTATTCCATAAATCAAATCCCCATTTGCCTAAAATTTTTTCAAGTTTTTCGGGCGTTGTATTATGAATATCTCTGATAAATTTAAACCCATGGTACTGCAATACCTGGTTCGTTTGTTCGCCAACACCCGGAATTTTATTTAACTCTAAAGAAGCCAGAAATTCCTTTTCTTTTCCATGTGGCACCTGTAAAAAGCCATTGGGTTTGGCTTCATTCGTTGCCATCTTTGCCACCATTTTATTTCTTGCAATCCCAAAAGAAATTGGAAGCCCGGTTTCATGTATTATCAACTCCCGCAGATTGATTGTCCATTGCAAAGGATTGAAAAATTTATCCATCCCTGTGAGATCAATGTAAAATTCATCAATAGATGCTTTCTCAAAAAGCGGCGCTTTGGAGGCAATAATCTGGGTTACCCACCTTGAATATTTACCATATTCGCTGTAAGTGCCCTTTACAACAATTGCGTGAGGGCATAGTTGCATTGCCACCTTCATCGGCATTGCAGAGTGTACCCCAAATTTGCGTGCTTCATAGCTACATGTAGTAACTATACCCCTCTCTTTGCTGCCGCCCACAATCACTGCTTTACCCTTTAGCGTAGGATCTTGTACATATTCAACCGAAACAAAAAATGAATCGAGATCAAAGTGAGCAATTATATTTGAAGAAGAAGGCTGCATATGTCTTTGCAAATGTAAGCTTTCAAAATATCAGGCATCTCTGTAGATATCAAGAAGTCCTTCGGGTAAATTCATGTACAGCTTCCTGTTTTTTTTATCAATTTTTTCAAGCGAGTCCTCATGTATAGGAATGAGAGCTTCTTTATCTTTAAGCAATATCTTACATAGAAGCTGGTGGGGTTGCTCGATCACTTCAACTATTTCGCCGAGGTCTTCATTTTCATTTACAATTGTAAAACCAAGAAATGAAACCGGAGCATTAGAGGAGACAAACTTTTTAAAATCATTTTCATGTAGCCAAACTTCTTTTTTTACAAAAATTCCGGCTTCTTCTTTTGCTGAAATTCCTTCAAGCTTTAAATAAACCTCTTTATCATTTTTTATTTTAGCCGATTCAATAAAATAGGGTAAAAATGAATCTTTCCTGTCTTCAATAAATATATTTTCCAGTCCCTTTAAAGAAGTTTTTTTGCCAAGGTTATGTTCAAGAATCAACTGTCCTTCCAATCCGAAAGTGGCTGCCAGTTTGCCTATTTTAAAATAATTTTTCATTTTCGGAGAGCAAAGATATGCTCATATATTTTCACGAAAATATAAGTACAAAAAAAGTGGGCACCTTTTGAATGTCCACTTTAGAAAATTTTATTTAGTCTTTATACACCCATATACTCTTTCAACAGATTGCTTCTTGAAGCAGTACGCAGCTTAGTAAGTGCCTTATCCTTAATTTGCCTGACTCGTTCACGAGTGAGGCAAAATCTTGCACCTATATCTTCGAGGCTAAGCGGTTGATCCACACCTATACCATAGAAAAAGCAAATAACCTCTTTTTGTCTTTCTGTAAGTATGCTTAAAGAACGGGCAATTTCTTTTTTCAGAGAATCGTTAAAGGTAATTTGTTTGTCTGCGCTATCTGCATTGCCGTTTATCAGCACATCTATAAGTGTACTTTCCTCGCCATCGCTTAGGGGGGAATCCATGCTAACGTGTCTTGCCGCAACATTAAGCGTTGCAGCCACTTCTTCTGTTTCTATATCAAGAAAAAACGCAAGTTCTTCTGCCGTGGGTGTTCTTTCAAATTCCTGTTCAAGATGCGAATAGGCCCTGCTGATTCTGTTTGTTAATCCAACTTTATTTAACGGTAAACGGACAATTCTTGATTGTTCGGCAAGAGCCTGCATTATACTTTGGCGGATCCACCACACTCCATAAGATATAAATTTAAAGCCTCTTGTTTCATCAAAGCGTTGTGCAGCTTTAATAAGGCCAAGATTTCCCTCATTGATTAAATCAGGTAACGTGAGACCCTGGTTTTGATATTGTTTTGCGACCGATACAACAAAGCGGAGATTAGCTTTTGTAAGCTTATCCAAGGCTTCCTGATCGCCTTGTTTTATCCTTAAGGCAAGCTTCACCTCTTCTTCAGGGGTAATAAGATCTACTTTCCCAATTTCCTGCAGGTATTTCTCCAAACTTTCACTTTCTCTATTGGTAATAGATTTTGAAATTTTGAGTTGACGCATACTCATAAGCTGTATTTTAGTTTGTATAACATACTAATTTGGGGTGTAGTTATAATTTCTGGAGTAGTAACGTAATTTAGAGACTTTTAAGTATGTTTCCAAAAAAATGTTAAACTTTTCGTGTATATAATACACGACAGATCAAGCAAAAAATCCAGTAAAAAAAATAATTATCAAAAAAAAGTATAAATTAGGCCGGTTAGTAATTTATTTTCTATTATTGCACATATAGAATACAGCTTTAATTTAAAAGATGAGTAAGAAAATAAGATATACGTTGGAATACCCGGTTAGATGTTCTCCTGGAATATTATATGAGTTTTTGTCCACATCTACAGGGTTGCAGGAATGGTTTGCAGATAAGGTCGAAGATAAGGATGGTGTGTTTACTTTTGCATGGAACGGTTCTGCTGAAGAAGCAGAAGTGCTCGAAAGCGAGGAAAATAAATCGATTCGTTTCCATTGGATTAATTCTCCCAAAGAAGAATATTTTGAATTTAGCATAGAGAAATCCGAAGTGACGAACCTTACAATTTTAATTATAAATGATTTCGCCGAAAAAAGAGACATCAAAGATCAGAGCCAGCTTTGGGAAACCCAGGTGAAAGAACTTTTTCATCGCCTGGGAAATTAATTTTTATAAAGTGAATTATTTCTTCGAAAGATCTTTCCAGAAAAACCGGTGCTTCCTTCCATTTATCTAATTCCAGATTTTTAGAAATTTTAAAGAAACTTTTATTACATATTTCTTTAAATGTATCCTGGTGCAGTTGGTTTGCCGAAATATAATTTGAAACGGCAAAGGTGTGCTGCCACTCATTGTCGCCTATGCATACAAAAAAATTGTTGTCGGCCAGGTAGGAAAGATTGTTGATAAAATTTTTGTTTATTTTATATTTCTCACCAGACACATGGAGTGTAATACTAAAAAAATTGCCCCACCAAAACATTGTTCTTATTGCAAAAATATTTTCTTTTGAAAACAAAGCGGGATAATCTAATATCACATAAGGCAATCCTTCATAATTTTCTCCCCGTGAAATTTTGCCACCAGTATTTTTGTTAGTTTCAGTAAAAAAAACATTTTCAATTTTTGAAATATGCTTATAAACTTCATTCAATTCTCCAAAAAGCTTATACACTTTGTTTATAACAGAGTGTTTAGTTAATATCCAATCCTTGTTTTTTATGAGCTCTGTTTCAAGTTCTGAAAGATGTATTTTTGCTGCAGGACTCATGCATGAAATTTACAACAAAAGTTACTAAAACATCACCCGCCGTGCGTCTACTCCATGTTTAAAAAACTTGACAAACTAATTCTTAAAGCTTTTTTGTGGCCCTTTATCGCTACATTTTTCATAACCCTGTTTGTATTTATGATGCAGATATTGTGGAAGTATATTGACGACCTTGTGGGGAAAGGACTGGATTTTATTACGCTTGCTAAATTCCTCATTTATGCAAGCGCCACGTTAGTGTCTCTTTCATTACCCATCGCTATTTTACTTTCTTCAATAATGACATTTGGAAAACTTGGAGAAAATTTTGAACTGGTCGCTATAAAATCTTCAGGCATTTCGCTGTTGAGATTTATGCGCCCATTATTTTTTGTGTCGATAGTACTAACGTGTATTGCTTTTCTTTTTGCAAATTATATTACCCCTGTTGCCAATCTAAAATTTGCAGTTATCTATAATGACATCTATAGAAAAAGCCCCGCATTCGACTTGAAAGACGGCGTGTTTTATAATGGCTTTCGTGGATTTTCAATAAAAGTGGGTAAAAAAGAAAAAGATAAAAGTACGCTTCATAATGTATTAATTTATGAGCAATCTAACGGGCTGCAGGATAATACGATCATTTCTGAAAGTGGGAAAATGAACGTAACAACAGATAAAAAGTTCTTAGAATTCAGATTACAAAATGGCCACAGGTACGAAGAAAAGGGACCTATGAATTCAGCAGAAAATGAATTTATACAACTAGGGTTTAAAGAATATAATAAGCTTTTTGATCTGACACAACTTAACATCCAAAAAACTTCCGACAGTCTTTTTATGAATAATATGCGAATGAAAACTTTGCGGCAGCTTGATAAAGATATTGATTCAATAAAAAAAATTCCGGACTCGCTGATCAAAAGAACAAGAACCGATCTGAAGAGCTATTTCAAATTTGAAAAATACAGAGATTCGTCCGGCGTAAAACAAGCAGCAATTAATAATGCAAAAATAAAAAATAAAAAAGTACAATCTTTTGACGACCTCATACCCGATAGTTTAAAGGCTTCCGTTTTTGATCAGGCAACAGCAACAGTTTCAAGCGTGAGAAGCCTTATGGAAATCACTGCCAGTGACTATGATAATCGTGTTAATGATATTACACTTCATAAAATTGAATGGCATAAAAAGCTATCGCTTTCTGTCGCCTGTATTGTGCTCTTTTTTATCGGCGCACCCCTGGGCTCCATCATCAGAAAAGGTGGTTTGGGTATGCCTTTGGTAGTAGCATTAATTTTCTTTTTAGTGTTTTACCTGTTGAGCATTTTCGGAGAAAAATTTACAAAAGATGATATTCTTGATCCGATTACGGGTATGTGGTTGCCGGTAATAATACTCTCCCCGGTTGGCTTCTTCCTTACCTATAAAGCAATGCATGACTCGCAATTATTCAATAAAGAATATTACTACAGAGTCATTAAAAGTATCCGGACTTTTTTCGGGAAATTTTTTTTCCGCCCGCAAAAAAATTGATGTTAAGAGGGCAACAATGCACCTGTTTAATCATGAATTATCTAAATTGACTCAGCCTTTGCTTAGAATGCATCGGAGATGAATGATACAACTAAACAAAGGCTGATGAATTGAAAAGCAATCTGGTGCAAATGTATAAATTATGAATTATGTTTTCCAAATTAATAATTGTTTTTTTATCCCATACCTGTTAATTTTTTTTAAGAGTGTTTATTAAATTCAAAACCCTATATTGTCATTATCAAAAGTTATATATTCGTTCCATTCTATATTTAAAAAAACAATCGCTTTTTCATGAACACCTGGAAAGATTATCAGCAAAAAAATAAAGAAAGATTTTTAAAAGAAATGATTGAACTATTGCGCATACCCTCTGTAAGTGCGAAAAGTGAATATAAAAAAGATATGCTGCGTTGCGCAGAAGCGGTGAAGAAAAGCCTGCTTTCATCTGGTGCAGATAAGGCTGAAATAATGCCGACGGATGGGTATCCGGTAGTGTATGGGGAGAAGATAATTGATAAAAATAAGCCTACAATATTGGTATATGGGCACTACGATGTTCAGCCAGCGGAGCCCCTGGAACTATGGCATAGCGGGCCCTTTGAACCCGTTATAAAAGATGGGAAAGTTTATGCACGCGGCTCCGCTGATGATAAAGGGCAATTTTTTATGCATATAAAAGCATTAGAAACAATGGTAAAAACAAATACCATGAGCACTAACATAAAGTTTCTTCTTGAAGGAGAAGAGGAAGTCGGTTCCCCAAGTCTCGGCAAATTTGTCGAAGAGAATAAAGAACTACTAAAAGCTGATGCTATATTAATAAGTGACAGCGCCATGTTAAGTATGGAAAATCCTTCGTTAGACATCGGAGTACGCGGTTTATCTTATATTGAAGTTGAAGTAACAGGCCCGGACCGGGATTTACACAGCGGCACCTATGGAGGCGCAATTGCTAATCCGATCACGATTCTTGCTGAAATGATAGCTTCTTGTTACGATGAAAACAATCATATAACCATACCGGGCTTTTATGATGATGTACTCAAATCTTCAGATGAATTACGGGCACTGATGAATCGAGCACCGTATGATGAAAATGAATATAAGCAGGAGGTGGGCGTAAATGAACTATGGGGCGAAAAGGGATATACAACTACTGAAAGAACCGGCATCCGTCCTTCACTTGAGGTCAACGGATTTTGGGGAGGATATATGGGGGAGGGAGCAAAAACAGTTTTACCATCGAAGGCAACGGCCAAAATTTCTGCACGACTCGTACCCAATCAGTCTTCTGCAAAAATGACTGAGTTATTACTGAATTATTTTAAAGAATCAGCACCAGGATCGGTGACAGTTAAGGCTTTTGAACACCATGGCGGCGAACCTTATTTAACACCCATTAACAGTAGAGGTTATAAAGCCGCAGTAAAAGCAATCGAAAAAACGTTTGGCAAAACACCTATTCCCGTTCGGGGTGGCGGAAGTATCCCTATCTGTTCTATACTTGAAAAAGAACTTGGAGTAAAAATAATTTTTATGGGCTTTGGCCTGGATAGTGACAATTTACATTCGCCAAATGAAAAATACGGCATAGACAATTTTAATAAAGGCATTGAAACCATTCCTTATTTTCATAAATATTTTGCTGAAGACACAAATTGATATCAAATCGCTAAGGGCGGGTTGAATTGTGGATACCACTGCCATAAAATAAAAGTAATTTATTCGTATGTAATTCAACCTGTGATTAATGGAAATCCTCAGAACACAATCTTTTCTTGTCAAATTATTTCTCGTATTATTTTGCCTGTTAGCAATAGGGTTTATTGTCTGGATAGGCCATGATATAATTGTGCCTGTTGCTTTTTCAACTTTGCTGGCGATTTTACTTTTGCCATTCAATAATTTTCTTGAAAAGAAGATGTCCCGGGTGTTGGCAATACTCGTTTCTTTATTAGTATCGTTAATCATATTAATTGCAGTCATTTACTTTTTCTCAACTCATGTTGCCGGTTTTATTGATGATTTACCGAGAATTAAAAGCCAGTTAAATCATCATCTTCGCACGCTACAAACGTGGGCTTATCACCAGTTTCATCTTACAAGAAATGAACAAAAACAATATATTGATAAGGCAACTTCTCAAATACAAAGTAAAGATGGCAATGGTTTTTTGGGGGAGACATTGATTACCATAACTAATTCTATCATTTTTATAATTCTTCTCCCCATATACACCTTTCTTATTTTATATTACCGAAACATGATTCGAAAATTTTTGGTAAGCATTTTTGCTGACCATCATCATGAACATGTAATTGAGGTGTTGAGAGAATCAAAATTAATTGTACAGGGATACATGGGAGGCTTGATGATAGAGATGGGCATCATTACTTTAATAAATTATGCTGGTTTCTTAATTGTTGGAATTAAGTACGCATTCTTTCTTGCTCTGCTTGCTGCAATATTAAATATGATACCATATATCGGGATGTTGATTGCAATTATTATTTGTATGTTGGTAACATTAACCACATCAAGCAACCTGTCAGATATTATCTGGGTAGTTGTGGTACTTGCGGTGGTCCAGTTCTTTGACAACAATATTATTATGCCTAAAATAGTGAGTTCGAGAGTAAAAATCAATGCGCTCATAACTATTTTTGGAGTTTTGGTAGGTGGTGCTATTGCCGGCGTATCGGGAATGTTTTTATCTATTCCCGCAATTGCAATTATTAAGGTAATATTTGATCGCATCGAACCCTTACAACCATGGGGCGAACTATTAGGCGATGACATTACTTATACAGAAAAGGGGAAATTGTTAAGAAAGGCAAGAGAAAAATTAAAAAGGAGAAAAAAAATTACTTGATAATAAGCCGTCGTTTCATATCGATAGATGCAAATTCCTTTCGACATGGCTCAGATTTTTATGTCTATAAGCTGATGAATCACACTAAAATTCCTATTGGCTAATCCCTTATTTTTGCCCATTCTTAATTGAAAAACAGTATATACATGGTAGATGTTTTTGAAAAATTAGTAAAAGATGGTGGACCGTTAGGCAGGCATGTTGAAAGAGCTCATGGTTACTTTGCATTTCCAAAGTTGGAAGGTGAACTTGGAAGCAGGATGTTTTTCAGGGGGAAGGAAAAAATTGTTTGGAGTCTGAATAATTATTTAGGACTTGTAAATCATCCCGAAGCCAGGAAGACAGATGCAGAAGCTGCAAAAAAATGGGGAATGGGTTATCCTATGGGCGCACGCATGATGAGCGGTGATACCGCTATGCACGATGAGTTGGAAAGAATTCTTGCAGAATTTGTGAATCGCGAAGATGCAATGCTACTGAATTTCGGTTACCAGGGAATAATGAGTTGCATTGATGCACTCGTAAATCGTCACGATGTTATCGTTTATGATGGTGAAGTGCATGCATGCCTGGTTGATGGAGTCCGGTTACATCTTGGTTTTAGCTATAGATATAAACATAACGATGTTGCTGATTGTGAAAAACAATTACAGAGAGCAGTAAAAATGGCGAATAAAAATGGTGGTGGCATTTTGCTCATAACAGAAGGAGTTTTTGGAATGAGCGGAAACCAGGGAAAGGTAAAAGAGATTGTAGCCTTGAAGAAAAAATATAATTTCCGCCTCTTAATTGATGATGCACATGGTTTTGGCTCAATGGGGCCAACAGGTGCCGGAGCCGACGAAGAGCAGGGTTGCCAGAACGGTGTTGATCTTTACTTCAGCACTTTCGTGAAAAGCATGGGAAGTATTGGTGCTTTCATAAGCGGCCCGAAAAATATTATGACTTACCTGCGCTATAATGTCCGTTCTCAAATATTTGCCAAAAGTTTGCCGATAATTGTGGTGGAGGGAATGTTGAAACGAATGGAGTTGCTTAAAACTTTGCCGCAGTTGCGTGAGAGACTATGGCATAATGTAAATAAGTTACAAAATGGACTAAAGGAAAAAGGATTTGATATTGGAACTACCAACAGCCCCGTAACCCCTGTTTTTATGAAAGGAGATTTACCCGAAGCAACAGGTATGGTTATGGACATGAGAGAGAATTATAATATTTTTTGTTCAGTAGTTGTATTTCCCGTTATTCCCAAGGGGCAAATTATATACAGGCTCATTCCAACAGCCGCACATACTGATGAAGATATAGAAATTACTTTACGGGCTTTTGATGAAACAAAGAAAAAATTAGATGCGGGGCATTACCACGCAGAAGATATCCCCGATATGTCGGAAACAGGTCTTGGCCAAAAAGGAGATATGTAAAAAACCGGGCAACTGGAAAGAAGCCCGGGATAATCAAAAAATCTTAACCATTAAATCTTAACACTAAGAATCTATTATTTTAGATGGATTGTTGCGTCCTAAGGTTGTCTCGAAAATTACATTGAGGATTAATTAACAAAAAAAGGGGCCGGATAAAAATCCACCCCTGTTATAATCCAATATCCTATGAAAAACCGAGTTTGGACTTATTATAGTCCTTAATATCTTTTACATGGTATTGCCCATGCTTGTTTTTAAAATGTAGTCGGAATATTTCCATATGAAGTTGCATCGTAAAATTTCTTTTTTTTGGAAAAGAAATTTAAAAAAGGGGCCGGATAGAAATCCACCCCTGTTATAATCCAATATCCTATGAAAAACCGAGTTTAAAGCCGATTGCTCAGCTTTATAATATCTTAAATGGCTTTCACCATGTTGATTTAAAACCTGATTTAAATTCGGTATAGGTTTGTTTTTTATACGCCCCTTCGCCAAAATACTTTAGGATAGGCTCAATTTCTTTTGGCGCTAAAAAGCCTTGTATGGAAACCGGCTCGCTGTTCTCATCTGTAAATATTACGGTTGTCGGAAACCCTGGCTGCCCGGATGTAACATACATCGTAAAATCATTTACTTTATAATTGTCGTTGAAACCATACGCTTTTTTATTCCACTGTATACTTTCCCTTGTCTCAGCATCTAATTTTACGGGATAAAAATGATCATTTATGTACGAGATAACTTTTGAGTTATTATAAGTTTTCTTATCCATTACTTTGCACCAATAACACCAGTTAGTATACAAATCTATTAGTACCGGCCTCGGATCAGATTTTATCCTGTCAGTTAGCTCGTAGATGCTCATCCAATCAGGCTTATCATGCCGGGTATTTGTAACTTTGGCGGAACATAAAATAAAAAGGCAAGCTATTAAACCAAGTTTCATCTTTTTTGCCATGCTCTAATAACGTACGTTAAAAGTTTTTATTGAGTTTGACTCAAGAAAATTTTTGTAAATATTTGATTACTAATTTTTTATTTTTAATTTTTCACTAATAGTACTTTTCAATGCATAAAATTATTATTGCTATAACCGGGGCAAGTGGATCTGTTTACCCTAAACTCTTACTTAATAAATTAATGACCATAAAAAATCAATGGTCATCGTTGGGCATTGTTATCACAGATAATGCCAAACTTGTTTGGAAAACTGAATTGGGAAACGAAGATTATGCATCTTATGACGCAAGATATTTTTCGAAAGATGATTTCATGGCACCGTTTGCATCAGGTTCGGGAGCTTATGATATCATGATTATTGTACCCTGCAGTATGGGAACTTTGGGACGCATTGCCGCAAGTGTTTCGGGCGATTTAATTTCTAGAGCCGCTGACGTCATATTAAAAGAAAGGCGCAAACTAATATGTGTTGTAAGGGAAACACCGTATAATCTTATTCATATCCGCAATATGGAAACAGTTACCTTGGCAGGGGGAATTATTTGCCCTGCTACCCCATCTTTTTACAGCCAGCCTCAAACCATAGACCAGGTTGCGGCTACTGTCGTTGACAGGGTTATCGATCTGGCAGGTCTCACAATTGACACTTTTCGCTGGGGAAAATAAAAACGCTTCTGTTACGAAGCGTTTTTTTCATAGTAGTTTTCAGGGAAATATTCATGCTATCTTAAATCTACAACCTCAACTTTTGGATAATTTTTAGCGTTAAAAACGAATAAATCATCAGGCAAACTACGGTTGGTCTTTAAGTTGGTAACTGTATAAATATAATGATCTCCTGTTTTCTGGAACACCGTTGTATTCATTATTGACTGGCTGCTTTTGTCAATATCCACAAGCACCTTAAAAAAACTTTTTGTTTTATCCAATGGTGTCAATTCAATTTGCTGCACTGTCTTATGGTCTTTTTTACTTTCTCCATTTAATTTATATAGAAAATCTTTATCATAAAAATTGGTAAACATTTTCTGAGGAGTAATTGCGTTGGCAGAAGGATCGAATTGCGTTATTTGTACTTCATTGGTTGATTTATCATAAGTCCATATATTGTTACCATCACTGTAAATTTCTTGACTATCACTGTAAATTTCCCGGTCTGATATGCTCACACGATATTTGGAACCTTTCATATTTACAACTCCTTCTTTCGTGCCTAAAACTTTGCCTGAAGAATTCTCAATTTTTAAGGTGAAATTAGCCACTACTGATTTATATGTTTTAAACTTATTGCTTACATTATCTAATATCTTCTTTGCATCAGGATCACTTTTTCCAAAATCCGAAGATTGGGAAAATGTTGAAAATCCTGCAAAAACGAACAGTATCGTTAGTAATTTTTTAATCATCCAATTGAATTTTTATCATTATTTTGAAAAAAACAAATATACAGTATAGACACTATTCGGATATGTTCGGTTTAGTTTCAGATTATAGCAAACTGTTAATATTGTCTTGCGCATAACCATCAGGCTTCACAAATACCATGTCTAAAGTCTACCTGACTATGACTGCAATAAAAAAACATTTTTAAAGGGAATGGAATAACCTGAGCTTTCAATTTACCATAGAAGTCGGTCAGGCAGCATGTTGCATGTGTACGCTACAATCTCCTAATTGCTCATTTCACCTTGCATTTTAGCTTCTTCCAGCAGCTTATTTGATTCACTAAATTCCTTTGCGGCCTTAATAAAATTTACAAATATCGGCTGCGGCTTTTCAACCGTACTTTTCAATTCAGGATGATACTGCACTCCAATAAAAAAAGGATGCATTGTAAGTTCCAGTATTTCCACAAGTCCTGTTTGTGGATTGATACCACTTGCGATCATTCCCGCTTCTTCAAAGCGGGCGAGATATTTATTATTAAACTCCCAACGATGACGATGGCGTTCATTTATTTCGGTGACACCATATATATGATGGGCAAGCGTATTTTCTTTTATAATACAAGGATAAGAGCCTAATCGCATTGTTCCGCCCTTCATGGTAATTTTCTTTTGCTCTTCCATCATATCAATTACCGGATCAGCGGTATCAGGCTGCATTTCTGTTGAATCTGCATTTGTTATTCCCAGGATATTCCTGGCAAATTCTATTGCAGCCATTTGCATACCGAGGCAGATTCCAAAAAAAGGAAGCCGGTTTTCGCGGGCATATCTCACTGCAATAATTTTTCCTTCTACTCCTCTGAACCCAAATCCCGGAGCAACCAGAAGACCATCAAGGCCATTCAGCTTCTCAGAAACATTTTCGTCGGTAATATATTCACTATGAACGTTTACAATCTGTACTTTACAATCGTTCATGGCACCTGCATGAATAAAGGACTCCAATATCGATTTATAAGCATCCTGAAGCTCAATATATTTTCCAATAAGGCCGATGGTAACTTTTGATCGTGGATGTTTTAGTTTATCAAGAAATTCTTTCCACTTAGTCAATTCTGGCTCGCCGTAGTTAATAATATTTAATTTATTCAACACAATCAGATCCAGCTTTTCTCTCAACATAGCAATTGGCACCTCATAAATGGTAGAAGCATCTGCGGCCTCAATAACCGCATTTTCCTTGACATTGCAGAAAAGAGCAATTTTCCTTTTTAACTCATCACTTAGTGGCCTTTCTGTTCGGCAAACCAATATATCAGGATGTATTCCATTTTCACTCATCAATTTTACACTATGCTGTGTGGGTTTGGTTTTTAGTTCCTTTGCTGCTTTTAGGTAAGGTATTAAAGTGAGATGAACTATGATACAATCTTCTTCCGGCATTTCCCATTGTAACTGTCGCACGGCTTCAATAAACGGAAGACTTTCTATATCACCCACGGTTCCCCCAATTTCAGTTAAAATAATATCATATTCCTTTTTTTCTCCAAGAAGTAACATTCTGCGTTTAATCTCATCCGTTATGTGAGGCACAACCTGCACGGTTTTCCCGAGATAATCACCTTCTCTTTCCTTATTAATTACAGTTTGGTAGATGCGGCCGGTGGTTACATTATTGGCCTGCGACGTATATATGTTAAGAAATCTTTCATAATGCCCCAGGTCCAAATCCGTTTCAGCACCATCTTCCGTTACAAAACATTCGCCATGTTCATAAGGATTCAAAGTACCGGGATCAACATTTATATATGGATCGAATTTCTGTATGGTAACTCTAAAACCTCGTGCCTGTAAAAGCTTTGCGAGTGATGCTGCAATTATACCTTTTCCCAAAGACGATGTAACACCACCGGTAACAAAAATGTACTTGGCCATTTTTTTAATGATTTGTCTAAAAGAATTATTAAGCTCAAAATAAATTTCAGATAAATTAACTGGAATTTTTTTTGAATCAAATACCTAAAATATGACCAGCGGAATAAATTGATTGCAAAATCCGGAAGGTCATGCAAACTTACAGCTAATATTTGTGGCCAAAAAGTAAAGATTTGTGATTGTGGAAAAAACCTGTGAAATTCCTTTTTCGGCAGTGGTATTTTTTACATTTGTCCTGTTAGAAGTATCTTTTTTTTGAAAGATAATTTCTCACGTAATCATCAATTCCTTCTTCCAACGAAAACATTTTTTCGGTATAGCCGGTATCCCTGATTTTTTGCATTTCGGCCTGGGTATAATATTGGTACGTTTCACGAATGTCCTCCGGCATATTAATGTATTGAATTTGTGCGTTTTTATCCAATCCCGAAAAAGTAGCGTTTACAAGGTCATTAAATGTCCTTGCCTTACCAGTGCCAACATTATATATTCCGGAAACGAAAGCTCCATTTTGTCTCCAGGATTTTAAAAACCAAAGGCAAATTTTAAGAACGTCCTTCACATAGATAAAATCTCTTAATTGTTCACCGTCTTTATACTCCTTCTTATGTGATTTAAAGAGCTTTACATTTCCTCTTTCGATTATTTGATTATAAGAATGGAAAATTACACTTGCCATTCTTCCTTTGTGATATTCGTTCGGGCCATATACATTGAAAAATTTCAACCCGGCCCACGCAGGAGGAGATTCATCTTCAATTTGCCGAAGCACCCATTTATCAAATTCATTTTTTGAAACACCATAAGGATTCAATGGCTTTAATTTATCTATAGTTTTTTCATCGTCTTTATAGCCTATTTCGCCAGACCCGTAGGTTGCGGCAGAAGAAGCGTAGATCAGAGGTATGGTTTTTAGAGAACAATACTTCCATATTTTCTTTGAATATTCAACATTCAGGTGCTCATGTATTGAATAATCAAATTCAGTTGTATCAGTTCGTGCTCCAATGTGATAAATAAATTCTATAGAAGGATTTTCCTTATGTAGCCAATCAAAGAATATTTCTCTCTCAATTTTTTGCAAGAATTTTTTTTCTTTAAGGTTAGGCGTTTTGTCTTCACTTGAAAAATCATCAACCAGAATAAGATTGTTATATCCCGATGCATTTAAAAAGCCAACAAGACAACTTCCTATAAATCCCGCTGCGCCGGTTACAACTATATTTGAATTATTATCTATCACTCTGGCATATAACTTTTAAAATAATTTCCGATGGCGTTATCATATTTCTCTCTCCACTCCCTAATATTCCCCCAGCCTTCATCTTCTATTATTATATTATCCGAACTCACGACCCCGATTTTCTCAAAGGAAATATCCAAAAGTTTCTCAAATTCTATCGAGTCGGAGGGATTGACGCTAACAACTACCCTACCCTGTGCTTCCCCAAACCAAAATGCATCCTTACGAATTTCATCGGACGACTGCTGCACCTCAAAGCCAAGAAGCCTGTTAAAACCACTCTCGGCCAGTGTTACAAAAAGCCCGCCCTCACTTACATCGTGAGCCGACTTAATTAGCTTTTTGCTTATAAGATTACTAACTGTTTCGTGTAACCGAAATTCTTCATCCAGGTTAAAATAAGGAGCTGGGGAAAATTCAACATGACAAACCTTATGCAAGTATTCAGAACAGTTAATATCATTTTTGATATTACCCAATAAATAAATAATATCCCCCTGGTCTTTAAAATCCAAAGACATCTTATTATCTGCATCTTCCAAAAGACCTACCATTCCAATGGTTGGTGTGGGATATATGGGGCCGGACGGAGACTGATTATAAAAACTTACGTTACCACCGGTGACCGGTGTATTGAATTTGTTGCATGCTTCACTCATCCCTTTTATACTCTCCACAAATTGATAGTATACCTCCGGATCGTAAGGATTTCCAAAGTTGAGGCAGTTGGTAATTCCCAAAGGAGTACCGCCACTACAAACAATATTCCTTGCAGCTTCACTCACCGCAATCATACAGCCAACGTAGGGATTTGCAAATACATAGCGGCTGTTACAATCTGTTGTAAGCGCCAGGCCTTTTCTTGTTTCTTTTATAGCTACTACTGATGCATCAGAAGGGCTGTTAGTATTAAGATTTGCCGAACCCACCATACTATCATATTGATGATAAATCCATCTTTTTGATGCGATGTTGGGCAGAGCAATTATTTTCTCAGCCACAGCCTTTAATTCAAATGGAATTGGAATTTTGCTTATTTCAAAAGCATTTACTTTTTCTAAATAAGCCGGAGCCTTATCTTCTCTTTCATAAACCGGAGCGCCGCCGCCCAGTACCAGACTTTCCGCAGGGATTTCAGCTTCTAAAATATCCTTCATAAAAAAGCGAAGCATTTCTCCATCGGTTACTTCACCAATTTGCGAACAAGGCAAATCCCATTTTTCGAAAATAGCAATTACCTCTTTTTCTCTTCCTTTCTTTACAGTCAATAGCATTCTTTCCTGGCTCTCGCTTAATAGTAATTCCCATGCTTTCATATTCTTTTGTCGGGTTGGGACATTTTCCAGATGAATATTCATCCCAACCCCACCCTTAGCACTTGTTTCTGCCGTGGAACAAATAATGCCCGCAGCACCCATATCCTGCATGCCAATCACCGCACCTGTTGCGATAACCTCAAGACAGGCTTCCAATAATTTTTTTTCCTGGAAGGGATCTCCGACTTGTACAGCTGGCAAATCTTCTGCACTATTATCTGTAATGTCCGCTGATGCAAAAGCGGCCCCTCCCATTCCATCTTTTCCTGTTGCACTACCTGCGATAAAAACAGGATTTCCTTCTCCTACAGCCGTAGCACTAACAGTTTCCCCTAATCGCACAACACCTGCACTCATTGCATTCACTAAGGGATTAGTATGGTAACAATCTTCAAAATATATTTCGCCCCCTACGGTAGGTATCCCAAAACAATTTCCGTAATGGCCGATGCCGTGCACTACCCCGCTTAAAAGGTGACGGGTCTTTTCGTTTTCAATATTACCGAACCTGAGTGAATTTAGTGCGGCTACCGGGCGGGCTCCCATCGTAAAGATATCCCTGTGAATGCCTCCCACTCCGGTGGCAGCACCCTGGAACGGTTCAATAGCTGAAGGATGATTATGGCTTTCAATTTTGAACACCACGCCAAGCCCGTCGCCAATATCCATAAGCCCTGCATTTTCATCACCGGCTTTTATAAGAAGTCTCGATCCCTCCCGTGGTAAGGTCTTCAGCCATTTTATTGAATTTTTATAACTGCAATGCTCACTCCACATAACGGAGTAAGCGCTTAACTCAGTAAAGTTGGGAATACGACCAAGGATACGAACGATTTTTTCAAATTCGTCCTTTTTTAGCCCAAGCTTTTCCGCAGTTTCAAACGTAATTTCCATAATGATTAAGAAGCGCAAACTTACAATGTCCTGAACTTTATAGGCAAAAACTAATGCAAATATTTTAACTAACTTCCCACAATTAAAATTTTTACTGCTTGCTATATTTTTTATTTCTTATCTATATTGTTATTTTTTGCTGGCTTATAACACGTATAAAATTTTTTAAGGAATCGGGGCTTGATAATCGTATTCTTGTTTTACTATTTCTAGTGAAGGTTATCGCTGGCCTGGTTAACGGATATATTAATACAGAATATTATCATGGGACAGATATAGCCAATTTTCATAAGCATGGAATAACAGAATACAATCTACTTTTTCATAATACGGGTGAGTATTTTACCAATATTTTTCGCAGCAATCATAATAACAGCTATGCCGGTTTTATGGAAAGCTCAAACTCCTTCTGGAACGACACAAGAAGTAATTTGATTGAAAAACTGCTTTCGATATTTGATATTTTTAGCGGCAAAAATTTTTACATTAATACACTTTTCTACAACTTTTTAATATTTTTTGGGGCAGTTGGTCTTTACAGGGTTTTTATCAAAATCTTTCCCTCGTACTCATATGTTTTAATTGCATGTATTTTCCTTTTGCCTTCCGTGATTTATTTCAGCAGTGGAATTCATAGAGATGGGCTTATTTTTTTATCTCTTTCCATGTTTATATTTCACCTTTTTTTTATGCTGACGCATAAACAATTCTCGTGGAAAAGAATTTTATTGGCTCTATTTTTTTTATCAGTGATACTGCTTCTTAGAAATTTTGTATTTATTATTCTAATACCTGCTTTTATAGCCTGGATAATTGCCCAACAGAAACCGAAATATTCTTTTGTAATATTTTTAGGAACTTACCTTCTTATCGCAATCCTTTTTTTTGGCTCGGGATATTTGTCTCCGAAATTTGATCTTCCAAAACATGTTTCGGATCGTCAACTTGCTTTTATAGAAATTGCAAAGGGAGGTGCATCCGCGATCAATATAAATCCTCTTTATCCAAATTTCCGGAGTTTTTTAAACAATGCGCCGCAAGCACTTAATCACGGTTTAATGAGGCCTTATCTTACGGAGCATTCAAATTTTCTGTATATCCCGGCCGGATTGGAAATTTTTTTCTATGAAATTCTTTTTTTGCTGTTCATCTTCTTTAGAAAGCGGGAAGTCGTAATTATTCCGTTTATTTATTTTGCAATTTTCTTCAGCCTTAATATGTTCCTGGTTATAGGGTACACTATCCCAATAATTGGGGCAATTGTGAGATATAGAAGCATTTATTTTCCGTTTCTTCTAATACCTTTAATATGTTATACCAACTGGAATAAATTGAAAAACGCATTCACATGAACATTTTTAGACATATATTCTTTTTCTCCACATTTATCAAATTTTTAGACACATTAATGAAAAAATCTTTGTTTTTTTAACGTTTAAATCCTTTTTTTGCACTCTAAATTTTAAAAAATGCAATCTTTAAGACTTAACGCTCTTTATAATTTAATTTCAACTACCAAGGCGCAACATGCTCCGGAGCCCAAAAAAGTTACCGTGATTTTTAGTGACAACGTTTTTACGTTACAAAAAGCCAGGGAATTTTTAAGTGATGAAGCTTATAAGAGTTTGGTTTCCTCAATTAAAAGCCAAAGTAAAGTTGACAGGAAAATGGGCGATCAAATTGCCTCCGGACTAAAAGTGTGGGCCGAAACTAAAAATGTAACACATTATACCCACTGGTTTCAGCCATTGACCGGCGCAACGGCGGAAAAACATGATTCGTTCTTTACGCTGAAAAGCGACGGAACAGCCTTAGAGGAATTTGACGGGGCGGCACTTATTCAACAGGAACCTGACGCTTCTTCTTTCCCTAGCGGAGGCTTGAGAGCAACTTTTGAAGCCCGTGGATACACAGCGTGGGATCCTTCTTCGCCTCCATTTATTATGGAAATTGGTCATGGCCGAACTTTATGTATACCTACCATATTTGTTTCTTACACGGGAGAATCGCTGGATGCAAAAACTCCGCTTTTAAAAGCACTCGTTGCGCTTGATAAGGCTGCAATTGACGTATGCCAGTATTTTGATAAAAATATTACAGCCGTAACGCCTACTCTCGGCTGGGAACAGGAGTATTTTGTTGTAGATGCCGGCATTGCTAATGCACGCCCGGATATTGTCATGACCGGCAGGACCGTCTTTGGACATGCCCCCGCTAAAGGACAACAATTAGAAGATCATTATTTCGGATCAATTCCGGAAAGAATTTATGCTTTTATGAGGGATTATGAAAACGAAGCCTATAAGCTTGGAATTCCTTTACGTACCAGGCACAATGAAGTGGCACCTTCTCAATTTGAATGTGCACCAATTTTCGAGGAAGTAAACCTCGCCGTGGACCATAACACGCTTTTAATGGATGTGATGACAAGGGTTGCCAAAAAACATGATCTGATGGTTTTGCTCCATGAGAAGCCTTTTGCTGGAATTAACGGCAGTGGAAAGCATAATAACTGGAGCATGGCTACGAATACCGGGGTTAACTTATTATCGCCGGGAAAAACGCCAAAAACAAACCTGATGTTCCTGACGTTTTTTGTAAACACCATCAAAGCCGTTCATGACCACGCCGATATTTTGAGAGCTTCGATTGCTTCGGCAGGTAACGACCACAGGTTAGGCGCAAATGAGGCTCCGCCGGCCATTATTTCAATATTTATTGGCAAATACCTGACTGATGTTTTAAACCAGATCGAAAAGAGAGTTGGAGATAAATTCGATGAACAGGATGAAGCAATCCTTAAACTCGATATTCATAAAAGCATTCCGGAACTCATGCTTGATAATACAGATAGGAACCGTACTTCACCTTTTGCTTTTACCGGCAACAAATTCGAATTTCGTGCAGTAGGCTCAGCTGCCAATTGCGCAGGAGCAATGACTGTTTTAAATACTATTCTTGGTGAGACTCTTTCACAATTTAAAGTAGATGTTGATACACTGATTGAAAACGGTGAAAAGAAAGAAGTGGCAATAATGCAGATTATCCAAAAATATATTGTTGAAAGCAAATCTGTTTTATTTGAGGGTAATAATTACAGCGACGAGTGGGAAAAAGAAGCCGAAAAAAGAGGTCTTCCAAATGTTAAAACCACGCCTCTTGCTTTAGATGCTTTTGTAACTGATAAAGCCAAAAAAGTTTTTGAACACCATAATATTTATACACATAGCGAGCTCGAAGCCAGGCATGAAATATTACTGGAAAACTACATAAAAAAAGTGCAAATAGAGGCGAGAGTGATTGGCGATCTTGCTACAACATTTATTCTTCCGGCATCAATAAAATACCAGAATGTTTTGATTAAAAATATCCAGGGTCTAAAGGAAATTGGAGTTGACGAAAGTGGTTATGCTAATCAAAAGCATATAGCATCAAAAATTTCTGAGCATATCTCACATATAAGCTCCTGTGTAGAGGCTATGATAGAAGCAAGAAAAAAAGCTAATGTAATTGAAGATACCCGTGATAAGGCTATTGCCTATTGCGACACCGTAAAAAGTTATTTTGATGAAATAAGGTATCATGTAGATAAACTTGAACTTCTTGTGGATGATGAATATTGGGAATTACCTAAATACCGCGAAATGCTTTTTTTAAGATAAATAAACTTTTTTTATTCTTAACCAAAACCCTGCTGACGCGGGGTTTTTTGATTTTTCAATTTCAAACCATTCCGCATACAATTATGCCGCTTACTACGAATAAACATAGCCAAAAACAACTTTAATAAAAAACCCGGTCAGTGCGCCGGGTTTTCATTTTTCTAAACTTAAAATGCCGCTTTTTCCTGCGTGTTCACCTCATTTCTAAATACCACCGTGCCATCAAAAACATCCACCAATACAGGTTTAGATTTATCAATGTTGCCAGCCAACAATTTCTTACTTAACTGGTTAACAAGTTGTTTTTGAATAAGTCTTTTTAACGGTCTTGCTCCAAACTGGGGATCAAAACCGTTTTCAGCAAGATAATCCAAAGTGTATTCGCTGAACTCCAATACTACTCCGCTTTTCAAGAGTTGACTCTTAAGATCATTCAGCTGTATTTTTATAATGTCTCTTATCTCTTTCTTCATTAATGGCTGGAACATAATGATCTCATCTATCCTGTTCAGAAACTCAGGCCGAATCGTTTGCCTTAGCAGCTCCGTCACCTCACGTCTCGTATTTTCTACAATTTCTTCTTTATTTTCATCGGTAACGTTATCAAAGTGTGACTGAATGATATGGCTGCCTATATTGCTGGTCATTATGATAATGGTATTTTTGAAATTTGCAACTCTTCCTTTATTATCTGTGAGCCTTCCATCATCAAGAACCTGCAATAAAATATTAAAAACATCCGGATGTGCTTTTTCAATTTCATCCAGTAAAATAACACTGTAAGGTTTGCGTCTTACCGCCTCCGTTAGTTGCCCGCCTTCATCATAGCCAACATAGCCGGGAGGAGCGCCGACGAGCCTGCTCACTGAATGTTTCTCCTGGTATTCGCTCATATCAATCCTTGTCATCATGCTATCATCGTCAAAAAGATAGTCGGCAAGAGCCTTGGCCAACTCAGTTTTACCTACGCCCGTGGTTCCAAGAAATATAAACGAGCCCAAAGGTTTTTTAGGATCATGCAAGCCGGCGCTGCTTCTCCGTATTGCATCAGCAACTGCTTCTATTGCTTCATCCTGGCCTATTACACGTTTGTGTAATTCTTCCTCGAGATTTAGCAACTTATCTTTTTCACTTTGCATCATTTTATTTACCGGAATTCCTGTTGCCTTTGCTACACTTTCTGCAATATCTTCCGCATCAACTTCTTCTTTCAACATTCTTTTTTCACTTATTTCATCGAGTTGTGCAGTGTAATCGTTTATCACTTTTTCCTGGTCTTGCAATTTTCCGTATCGTATTTCTGCAACTTTTCCATAGTCGCCCTCACGCTCAGCTTTTTCTGCAGCCATTTTGAGTCGCTCAATCTCTGCCTTTGCATTTTGTACTTTTTCAACGATTTCTTTTTCCTGTTGCCACTTTGCTTTAAATGTGTCACGCTCAACAGAAAGATTGGAGATCTCCGTATTCAGTTCTTTTAGCTTCGCTTCGTCTTTTTCTCTTTTAATAGCCTCTCTTTCGATTTCAAGCTGCCTTATCGCTCTTTCAAGCTTATCTAATTCCTCCGGCATTGAATTCATTTCAAGCCTCAACTTCGCCGCACTCTCATCAATGAGATCAATAGCTTTATCCGGCAAAAAACGATCTGTAATGTAACGATGCGATAATTCCACTGCAGCTACAATTGCCTCATCTTTTATTCTCACATGGTGATGGGTTTCATATTTATCCTTAATACCTCTTAAAATGGAAATAGCATCGTCAACGGAAGGTTCATCAACCACCACTTTTTGAAACCTTCTTTCAAGCGCCTTATCTTTCTCAAAGAATTTTTGATATTCATTTAAGGTAGTTGCGCCAATTGCTCTAAGTTCACCTCTTGCCAATGCAGGCTTTAAAATATTTGCCGCATCCATTGCACCATCGCCTCCACCAGCACCTACCAATGTATGTATTTCGTCAATAAATAAAATGATCTCACCATCACTACCAGCGACTTCTTTTACAACTGATTTCAATCTTTCTTCAAACTCTCCTTTATATTTTGCACCAGCAATAAGGAGACCCATATCCAATGCAAAAATTATTTTAGATTTCAAATTTTCAGGAACATCCCCATTTACAATTCTATGTGCCAAACCTTCTGCAATGGCGGTCTTACCTACACCAGGCTCACCCACCAAAATCGGGTTGTTCTTTGTTCTTCGTGATAAGATATGTAACGTTCTTCTTATCTCTTCATCACGACCAATAACAGGATCAAGTTTGTTACTCCTCGCAAGTTCATTCAAGTTTTTGGCATACCTGTTTAATGCATTGAATTGGGTTTCTGAAGTTTGCGATGAAACCGTAGAGCCCTTTTTTAATTCTTTAATTGCAGTTATTAAACTTTTTTCGGTAATACCAGCGTCTTTTAGAATCTTGGCTGCGTTATCATTTCCCTGCACAATTGCAAGTAATAAATGTTCTACGCTTACAAATTCATCTTTAAAATTCTTTAAAGAAGCTGCCGCCCGCAACATAACATTATTCAAATCACGACTTATCACCTGTGCTGGCTCACCCTCTCCCATTTTTGGCAGTTTACTTAAACTTTCATCTATTTTGCTTTCAACAAAATTTACATTTACATTATTCTTTTTTAATAAATAATCCACAGGACTATCCTCATCCGTAAGCAATGCCTTAAGCAAATGCTCAACTTCGATGTTCGGATTTTTTTCATTAAAAGCATATTGCTGTGCTTTCTGAAAAATCTCCTGAGATTTTATAGTTAAATTATTAGGATTCATATAGAAATATCTTTTTTTAAAATTTTAAACTAATGCCACAAATATTAATCCAACAAAAATGATAGATATAATGTCTTATAAGTGGATTCAAATCTGCCGCAAATGCAGCCTTGTTGCCTGTTTCCTGTTATTTTTACAGTCTTCCTTCTCTCAAAATAATTTTGCTAAGGCTGATGATTGGTTGAAGGAGAATTTGAATGAATTAGGTGGTAGAGCTGTGTTGGTTATTTTGAAAGATGGCAAAATAATATATAAAAATGCCGAGAATGATCTTTCACGCAGGCAGAAATTTATTGGAAAATTTATGGCAAAAAGGCAAGGAAAAGATCCGGAAGAAGTGCTCCAGGATTATAACGGTACCACGCATACTGCAATTGCAAGCTGCAGCAAATGGCTGAGCGCAGCATTAGTAATGACGTTTGTTGATGACGGCAAGTTAACCCTTGATGATACTATTGGTAAATTTTTGCCTGTTTTTAGAGCCCACCAAAAAGGAAATATCACTATATGGGAATGTCTTTCACATCTCACTGCCATAAATGGAGGCGATTTAAAGGAATCAAGGGAAGTAATCAATCAAAGCTCTACGATGGATGAAGTGATGTCAAAAATCGCTGAACTTCCCATGGAAGGAGAACCGGGAAAAGTGTTTCATTATAGCAGTATAGGTTTACAAATAGCGGCGGCTGTAATTGAAAAAATAAGTGGTAAGGACTTCAAGACATTGTTCAAAGAAAGGATTGCAGAACCCTGTGGTATGAAAAATACCGATTTTGGAAAAGGGAAAATTCCAATAGCTGCAGGCAGTGCATTCAGTACACCTGAAGATTATATTTATTTTCTTCAAATGATTTTACAGGAAGGAAATATTAATGGAAGGCAGGTGCTTTCCAAAGAATCAATAGCTAAAATGCAACACAATTATGCAAAAGATGCACGAGTTGCTTATACGCCGGCAGAAGCAGGTAACTGGGGTTACGGACTGGGTGAATGGGTTATGGATGATGCAGTAGAAAGATCCGATGCTGTAACGAGTCCCGGCCTATTCGGAAGTTTTCCATGGGTAGATAATAAAAGACAATACGCAGGATTTCTATTTGTTTTTAATTTAAAACAAAAAGGACGTGGCGGTAATTACAAAGAATTGAAATCGATAATTGATAAAGAAATTGATTCTCATCCAAATCAGAAATAAAGTACCAGCAGGAAACTAAAGTATTTTTGCTACTTACTTATTATGCTGATAAAAGAAAAACATACGGCCTTCATAAAGTCAACAGCAAAATCACTGGGCTTCGATTATTGTGGTATTGCCGCAGCACAAAAGCTGGATGAAGATGCCCACCGCCTCGAAAGCTGGTTAAATAAAGGATTCCAGGGAAACATGCACTACATGAACAACTATTTCGACCTGAGGATCGATCCTTCAAAATTAGTTCCCGGGGCCAGGTCGGTGATAACATTATTGCTAAATTACTTTCCCTCACAAAGGCAAAAGGGCAATGTTCCACAGGTTTCCAAATATGCTTACGGAAAAGACTACCATGAAGTAATTAAAGAAAAACTGAAAATATTTTTACAGTTGATAAAAGAAAATATAGGCGAAGTGCATGGCAGGGGATTTACCGATAGCGCTCCTGTTCTTGAAAGAAGCTGGGCGCAAAAAAGTGGTCTTGGATGGGTAGGAAAAAACGGCAACCTTATTACAAAAACTAATGGCTCATTTTTTTTTATATCAACATTGATAACCGACCTGGAAATAGAACCCGACAATCCTTTTACAAAAGATTACTGCGGCACCTGTACAAAATGTATCGACAATTGTCCGACAGATGCAATATTGCCCGACAAAGTTATTGATGGGAGCAAATGCATTTCTTATTTTACTATTGAATTGAAAGATCTGCTTATTCCAAATGAAATGAAAGGAAGATTTGAAAATAATTTGTTTGGTTGCGATGTTTGCCAGGATGTATGCCCATGGAATCGCTTTTCCAAACCAACCAATGAAGTTGAATTTATTCCATTACATGAAATATTAAATTTCAGTAAAAATGATTGGGAAGAAATGACTGAAGAAAATTTCAAAATCATATTCAACAACTCGCCGTTAAAAAGAGCAAAGTTTGAAGGAATAAAAAGAAATTTAAAATTTTTGGAAACTTAATTTTTTAGCGATTATTTAGAAATAGTAATCTTGCTTATAAGATGAATGTTTTTATCATTGGAATAGTCATATTGATATATGCCATCAGCGGCTACCACCAACGCTTTTTTATTATAGGCTATAACGTCATAAGTTTCCAGGTTACCCACTTGTTTTATCAGTTTCAAATGAAAAATATCTTTAGCATCATACACTTTCAAACCGTCAGTCCCATCGCATATAAACAACAGATTACCATCTTTCGACAAGCCATGCGGGCTGGTGAGATTATAAGTTTTTACTAATTCGGCATCGGAGAGGTTGTTCAATTTTACAACATCAAGCTGATTGTTATATCCAAGACATTCTGTTCCGGAATGAAGGGTTACATACGCATAATTATCATCGGCAACAACAGGATCACAGGCACGTGCATGTGTGAATTCTCCAACCTTCACAGGAGTTTCCGGCGAAGAGCTTATATCATAAATAAACACTCCGTTGTTGGAGCCAACAAACAACTTATTTTTAAATGGATAAACAGTTTCTACATGCCAGTCCACTTGTATTTTATCGGAAAATATAGGCTGGGCGCTATTGCTGATATTGAAAGCACTTAAATCTATATTACCAACTGCGTATAAATAGTCATTTACTAAAGCAAATCGTGACATAGAGCCGGTAATACCTACCGGGCCCGAAGAGGAAATGTTTTGAGATGATGAAGCGCTATAAAATGCGCCCCTGTCATTTGTTAATAACATACCTTCTGTATTTGGATAAAATTGATGATTGCAATCTTCAAAGTAAGTGGTATCGTGCCTCGCCCAGTCAAAAATTGTCATGCTGCTATCTGAAGAAAAACCATAAAAACGTTCTGGGAAAACTCCGTTGGTAATATTTTTCTTAACAACATTCAACGGATTGGAAATATCTAATGTCACCAGATCAGTAAAAAAATCAGCATACAAAATATTTCCTTTAGATGCTATATCAACATTGCCGGGAATATCAACAAAGGCAATGTTTCTCGGAGAAGAAGGATTGCTGTTATCAATTATATGAATACCCCTGTCAACTTCGTTTAAAAAAATATACTTGCCCTGAATTACAATTTTGCCCGGTTCTTTTATATCCCTGGGCGGATTGCTTTTAATGTTGGCTCGGACTTGTTCTGTTGTTTTATATAATGGTTCAAACCAGGTATACGTATGCCTTTGCATGCATCCATCTTTTCTGCATCCCACAAACAGGAAAGAAATGAGAATAATAACTATTGCCTTGAAAAGAATAGATAAATACTTTTTCATGATTTGAAATTTAACCGGTTGACAATACTCATCAACAAACCGTTGCATTAAAAAATTATTTTCCAAATACAATCCTCGTCTGTAAGCCAGTTAAAACAAAATGCTTTTTATTATACAATCCCTCATTGGCAACTCTGGACACATCATAATAAAACGCCGGGCCAATTAAAACTGAAACCCTTTGCTTTGAAAAAAAGGAAGCTGCAAAAGAAGTTCTTATTCCCAATTGGGTTTTATTAAAAACTGAGTTATCGGTATAATAATTTCCGGAAGCTGCATTAAATTGGAGCGCATTACTGTTTAGCAACCGCGATATCGATAGCCCGCCTTCCCAAAATACAGGCAGCTTTCCTTTTACTACCTGGGTTTTTATCGATACCGGAATCTCGATAAAATTATAATGATTGGTATATTTGTATGATGATGCCTGCGAATTAAATGCCCCTGTAAAAAGATTTCTCCCAACATCATTTGTCGTGTTGAAAGATTTAAAATTTATTCCTAAAATAATACTGGTTTTTGTGGATATATTTTTTTCAGTAAAAACCCCCGCAAGAAAACCAAATCCACTGCCGGTAGACGATGGCGGGGAAACATAGCCTGAAGGAAAGCCAGAGTTGCCGTTACCTACACCTACATTATTGGGATCAAGGCTATAATATGACTGTCCATTTTGTTTTATAATATTATTTTTCACATTGGAAATTCCCGCAGAAAATGTTATTCCAAACTTCCATTTTTTATTACCGTTCTTCTTTACAATTGCAGTAATGGGTGGATTTTGTCTTGAAGTATCATTTTCCACGATGCTCCTTTTGTCTATTACAGGTTCTGAAATGCAGTCGTTATTTAGTTTTTCATTGGGTACGGTTAATAAGGCATCTCCTGGCTTTAATTCCGTAGAATCCGCATGCGGAGGAATTTGAGATTTATCTTCTAAATTTATTTCCAAAAAATCTGACGGCGTTTCCTTTTGGTCCTTCAATAAATCTGCATATTGATCATTTGTAATTATTGTTGTGATTTTTCCGGAAGATGGAAATTTAAAGGGCTGTATAGATCTCTTATTTTTTTGTCGCTGCGACTGATCTTCGATCGTCTTGTCTTTTTTTTCTGTTAAATCTAATGCAGCAACATCTTTGGTATTTGTATTTTTTTTCGATGAGGGTTTGTTGTTTGTCGTTTGAGTCTTTTCTGAAAGAATTCCTTTGGAAGTTTGTTGTTTTGAATTCCAAAATAAAAACCCTCCACTTACAAGCAAGCAGAATAATAAAAGGAAGATAACCCATCTTCTTTTTGAAGGATTCTTTTTTTCAATCTGTGCTTCAATTCTTTCCCAAACAGAATCAGACGGCTGAATTTTTAGTTCGTCCATTTTTTGCTGAACCTGTTTTTCAAATTTATTTTCTTCCATATTGCTCTGTTTGCGCTTTTAAAGAAAATTTCTTAATCCATTCTATAAGCAATGCTCTTGCTCGTGAATATTGCGACCTTGATGTCCCGTCAGTTATTCCAAGCATTGATGCAATCTCCACGTGCGTGTAGCCTTCCACGGCATGCAGATTAAATATTGTTTGAAAACCTGTTGGCAGTTGTCGTATGAGTTCTGAAAGCTCTTTGGTTTGTAAACTTACCAAAGGGTTTTCATCAGAAACCGGATGCAGCGGCATCTCATTGAAGGATAAATTATATTGGTATTTTTTATTGGTTTTAAGATAGTTTAATGCTGTATTTACCATAATCCTTCTTATCCATCCACCCAGCTCTCCTTCAAATTTATATTTGTCCAAATACTTGAACACCTTTATAAAACCTTCCTGTAGTACATCTTCCGCATCGGCAATACTCTTTGTATACCTGAAGCAAACTCCAAGCATAGCTGGCGCAAAATGTTCGTACAACTTTTGTTGAGCGCCGGGTTTACATTTAATACTGTCTGATACCAGTTTAGTATAGTCCATGTTATCGTGCAGTTTGTTGACAACCTTCCCTTCCGGTTCGTTGCATGCAATTTTTTTTATCAAATAAAAATTTCCATCGGCTAACTTTGCACCCTTTAGAATTTTTTACATAATCATATGAACTTAACCGAAACGGATTTTAAATATATATGGCATCCATATACTCACCAAAAAAACAGAGCGCCTGCCATACCTGTATTAAAAGGTAAAAAGGCGATTTTGTACGATGAGGCTGGCAAGAAATATATTGATGGAATAAGCAGCTGGTGGGTGAATATTCATGGGCATGGAAATAAATATATTGCTAAAAGATTATATCAGCAGGCAAAAAAACTTGAGCAGGTAATATTCGCGGGCTTTACTCATAAGCCTGCTATTGAACTTGCTCAAAAACTAATAAAAATTCTACCGGGAAATTTTTCAAAAATATTTTACAGCGATAATGGCTCAACCGCCACAGAAGTTGCCATTAAAATGGCCCTTCAATACTGGGTAAACAAAGGGGATACAACCAGGAATAAAATTCTCGCTTTTCATCATGCTTACCACGGCGATACGTTTGGTGCAATGAGTATAAGTGAACGAGGGACTTTTACCCTGGCCTTTAGAGATAAATTATTCGAAGTAATATTCATCAATACGCCAACCGACGAAAACAGCAATCAGTTGGTAGAAGAAGTCGAAAAATATAAAAACGAAATCGCCTGCTTCATTTATGAGCCTTTATTACAGGGTGCCGGAGGAATGAGAATGTATCATGCAAAAAACCTCGATATTCTTTTATCTTATTTGAAAAAGGAAAAAATTGTTTGTATTGCCGATGAAGTACTTACCGGCTTTTATCGTACAGGAAGGTTTTTTGCGGGGGACTATGTTTCAGAAAAAGCTGACATTATCTGTCTCAGCAAAGCACTTACTGGCGGAACACTGGCATTGGGAGTTACGGCGTGTAGCCAGGAGATTTACAATGCGTTCATTAGCGAGGATAAAAATAAAACCCTTTTTCACGGTCATTCATTTACCGCAAACCCTTTGGCATGTACTGCAGCGCTCGCAAGTCTTGCATTATTGCAAAAGAAAAAATATAGATTCAGAATAGACGAAATCGTATCTATTCAAACTGAACTTGTAAATAAGCTACGGGGCCTGGAATCAGAAAACGTTATCAAAAACCTGCGGCAGATGGGTACTATCGCCGCTTTTGAAATTAATACAACTGAAAAAGATGGTTACCTTCAGAATATAGGAGTGGAATTTTCAAAGTATTGTTTGGATAACGGTGTTTACCTGAGAGCTTTAGGGAATACAATTTATATAATGCCTCCTTACTGCATTAAAAAGAAAGAACTGAAAAAAATTCATAAAACAATCATTAGTTTTTTAGAAAAAGATTTTCCCGGGAAATCCATGTGATTCACTTTTCAATAACTTCCTTCAGACTTTGAAGCGTGGCTTCATATTGAGGTCCTGTAATTTTATCCAAAAAAATGCCGCTAAGTTTCCTCCAGGAATACCAGGCTAAGTTGGTATTTATATTCCATATCAGCAGCGTTTTGTCTTTCCCGTTAGGAGCTAAAATAAACTGATAATTAACTCCGGATTTGCTATCACCTGATAAAACAACACTTACGTTTTTATTTTGGTCATTTGAAATTCGCATTGCTACCGTTCGTTGATTTTCGTCCGTTATTCTTGCAAAAGAAGAATCCTGTATTTTAATGATGACACTTTTATCTTTAAAAGCAGGATACCAGTTTTTCCAGTTGTTGAAGTTCTCGATTTGCTTACGAACAATATTTTCAGCAGCGTCAATGAGAATTGATTTTGAAACGGTAATCTTTGATGGCAAAAACAATGTAATCAAATACAGAAACGCAAGTAATAGAAGGACCCCTATCAAGAATAATTTTATTTTTCGCACGCTCTATTATTTATTCCCATTTAAAAACCCTTACGGCCACCGCATATACCACAATCCCCCACAACAGCAAAATTCCAATCTCGAGTCTTTCATCCCACAAATTCTTTCCTTCAAAGGCTATTTCGCGAAGTGCGGTATTAAGATGAGTAAGCGGAAGAATTTTAGCGATCCACTGCAGCCACAAAGGAAAAACACTCACTGAAAAGAACGTGCCTCCTATTAAAAACTGCGGCAAAGTAACGAGATTAGCCATTGGCGGAATCGTACTGTCATTTTTTGCAAGACCACTTACAACAAAGCCGAACCCCATAAATACTATAAGGCCTATAAAACTTAAAATCATCATTTCGATAAAAGTTTCAAGACCGTGTATCAATGTAAAGCCAAAGAAAAATCTGCCCACAAGAATTATTACTATTGCAGTAAGCAACTGGAATAAAACCCTGCTAAACATTTCTCCCAAAATAATATACATCCTGCTGATAGGGGTGGCGAAAAATCTTTTTAATACCAGGGTATTTCGAAGATTAAAAAACATGAATGCGACGCCAAATACACCTGAGGCCAGTAAAGAAAATCCGAGCTGCCCCGGCAAAATAAAATCGATAGTTTTATACTGTCTTATTTCTTTAATGTCTTTATTGTAGTCAAAATTAAAGGTCGCATAGGCCGGGCGATCTTTATAAATGCGGTTGCTCAGTTTGTTAATCACACCTTCTGCCAGCGCTTTGAACTGGGGCCATTTATCGTTGCTGGAATTAGTGCTTTTCAATGAAAAAGCATACGGCGGATTTCCTGTAGGATTTTTTTGAATATTGATTACTCCGGTCAATCTCCCCCTGGTCATATCATCCTGCAGTGAGTCGTTATCATGATACCGTAAAATAGTTACTCCCTGTGTATTTTCTAAAGCCTTATACAATTCATTTGTTGTATCAGCATTATTATCGAGCGCCACTTTATAAGTTTGCCGGCCGCCATTGTCGCCGATGAAGCCGAAAACAAGGATAAAAATAAACGGGAAAGCAAAACCGAAAACGACAGCGGATGGACTTCTGAAAATCGCTCTCAGACTGGCTTTTGTAATTGCAAGCATTGCCCTTAACTGGCTGTAATTTTTCATAATAAATAATTGTAAAGACGCAAAACTATTGGAGAAAAAATAAAACCAATAAAATAATATCGCTATCGTATAACTTAGTAACATTAAGTACTGAACTATACGTAACTATTTATAAGTTTATGAATACAGTTTATATTCTCACGGGTTCTAATTTAGGCCACAGGCTTACAAACCTATTAACAGCGAAAGAAAAATTAGCGGAGCAAATTGGAAAAATTGTTGCGTCATCATCTGTTTATGAAACAGAACCATGGGGAAAAAATGATCAGCCTGATTTTTATAACCAGGTGCTTATCCTAAAAACTGAATTTTCTCCCGAAGAAACAATGAAAAAAATTTTAAACATAGAAGAACAAATGGGCAGAATAAGGACAACTAAGAACGCATCCCGGATAATTGACATTGACATTCTTTTTTTTAACGACGATATTATCGATACACAAAATCTTACAATTCCCCATCCCGAAATAACTAACCGGCGCTTTGTCTTAATTCCTCTAAACGAATTATCTCCGGGTCTTGTACATCCTCTTCTGAAAAAAGATATTAGTGAACTATTATTTATGTGTAAGGATACCCTCAACGTAAAGCCACTTAAAAACCTAATGCCTTATTAACATTTTTCCAAGGCATTCAATTCATTTTAATGAATTAAAGTTTCAGTTGGTATTTTTGATTTTTGAAAAAAACAATCATATTTAGAATCTGCCCGAATTATTGTAACGACATTCTTTTACAATAATCCACAACATGAGATACAATTTCATTACAATTGAAGGAAACATTGGCGCAGGCAAAACTACCCTGGCCCATTTACTAAGCAAGCATTTAAATGCACGATTGATACTGGAAGAATTTGCAGACAATCCTTTTTTGCCAAAATTCTATGAAAACCAGCAGCAGTATGCATTTCCGCTGGAGCTTTTTTTTATGGCCGAGAGGTACAAACAATTAAAAGATTTGTTGCAAACAAAAGATATGTTTCAGAACATAACTATATCCGATTATCTTTTTACAAAATGTCTTTTGTTTGCAAAAGTGAATTTAGCCGAGGAGGAATTTTTATTGTATCAAAAATTATTTGACATCATCAACCCCCAGTTAATACAGCCTGACCTGTTAATTTACCTGCATGCACCTGTGACTAAACTTAAAGAAAATATTCGCAAACGAAACCGGGCATACGAGCAGGCGATCGCATCAGAATATCTTTTCTCTTTACAGGAAACCTATACACAGTACATAAAGCAGCGAAATATAAAAACTTTATTCATCGATGTTTCATCGGCAGATTTTTTAGGAAATGAAAAACATTTGAAAGCCGTGTTAGAAGCCTTGAATATCGACTATGAAGAAGGCCAGCACTATTTACAACTGCCTTAAATGAAAACAATGAATCCAATTGTGAGGAATGATCCTTTTGCCGCTGTAAGAATAATGGAGTTTCGTAATCTTCTCACCGGCCGCTTCATCTTTATCATGGGGCTTCGGATGATGGCGACACTTGTAGGCTGGTGGATCTACATACTCACCAATGATCCTTTTGCTATAGGTCTCATTGGTCTATCTGAAGTGATTCCTGCGGTTTCATTAGCATTATATGCAGGTCATGTAATAGATGAAAGCGAAAAGAGAAAATTGCTACTTAAAGGAGTAATCCTTTATTTTATTGCTGTTATTATTTTAATTTTTATTTCCAGTCATTTCATAGCAAATCATTTAAGTAATCACTGGATTGCAATCTGTATATATTTTCTAATTTTTTGTACCGGTATAATACGGGCTTTTACAGGGCCTGTATTTGGTGCAATGATAGCATATATCGTTCCCAGAAATGATTTACAAAACGCAACAACATGGAGCCAGGGCACATGGCTTTCCGCATCTGTAACGGGCCATGCTACCGGGGGATTTTTAATTGCTGGTATAGGCATTACAGGTGCACTTATTGTTATAAGCTGTTTTATTATTATCTCATTTTTCTTTTTATTCAAAATAAAACCAAAGCTTTCTTCAAATATAAAGGGAGCGATTCGTACGTTGGACAGCGTGAAGGAAGGATTACGTTTTGTCTTCAAAACTAAGGAATTATTAGGCGCATTTTCACTGGATCTCTTTGCCGTTTTGTTTGGAGGTGCCGTTGCGCTTATCCCTGTTTATGCACGAGACATTTTAAAAGTAGGACCTGAAGGTTTTGGCTTTCTAAACGGGGCCGCAGATCTGGGCTCCATTGTCGTTGTAATAATTCTCACTCTTTTTCCAATGAAAAAAAATCAGGGGAAAAAATTATTACTTGCAGTTGCAGGATTTGGTATATGCATCATCATCTTTGGAGTTTCCAAATTATTCATTTTGTCTTTCGTTGCACTTTTAATCGGTGGAATGCTTGATGGAATCAGCGTTGTTGTAAGAGGCACAATCACCCAATTAAAAACACCTGATAACATGCGTGGAAGGGTAATGAGCGTAAGCTCAATGTTCGTTAATTCCAGCAATGAACTGGGCCAATTTGAAAGTGGCGCCACTGCCAGGCTTTTTGGCACCATTCCTTCAGTAGTTATAGGAGGAAGCATTACTTTACTGGTAGTGGTATTCACCTGGTTCCAGGCACCGTCGCTTAGGAAAATGGAATATTAATTTATCTTCTTCCCCCAATCTCCACCAGCTCAATATCAAATACCAATTCTTTTCCTGCGAGCTCGTGATTTGCATCAAGTATTACGACATCATCTTTTACTTCTGTCACAACTACGGGCACAGGATGTCCTGCTTCATTCCGAAGTTGCAATTTCATTCCCGGCTCAAGTTTCATCTCAGCTGGTACGTTTGTTTTAGGAAACTCTATAATTGCTTCATCATTTTTGTCACCATATGCATGTTCCGGAGAAATTGTTACAGTCTTTTTTTCACCAATATTCATTCCGGGAATCGCCGCGTCAAACCCTGCAATCATTTGACCAGCACCTACTGTAAACTCCAGTGGTGCACGCCCCTCGCTTGAATCAAACTGTTCTCCTGTAGTTAGCTTTCCCTTGTAATGCACTTTTACGATATCACCTTTTTTTGCCTTATCCATTTCGTTTGTTTTTTGATCAAATAAAAAAGTTAATTCTCACTTCTTTCAAGTGTGGTAAAGTAACTAATAAATACCAGATTAGAAAAGTGAAAATTTGTCTTATGTACTTTTTTATTTTAAATTATTCATATTATTTGACAGGTCAAAGGCATAAAATTCAACAGTATAGAAAAGTTTAATGAAATTTACCAAATGAAAAGAAATTTAATTATTTTTTTATTCCTGCTAATTGGTATTGTGCCCTGCTATTCGCAACAAAAAATAATTCCCGGTGCAGAACGAATGAATGTGTATGTGCCACTGTTAAAAGGCAAGACTGTAGCTGTTTTTGCTAACCAAACTTCATTGGTGCAAAATACTCATCTTGTAGATACTTTATTGAAAAGTGGAATTAAGGTTGTTAGAATTTTCGGACCTGAGCATGGTTTCAGAGGTAACATTGATGACGGAGAAAAGGTAGAAAATTCAACAGATAAAGAGACGGGAATTGAAGTAATAAGTCTTTACGGAAAACATAACAAGCCTACTAAAGAAGATCTCAAAGGAGTCGACATTATGATCTTCGATATACAGGATGTGGGAACAAGGTTTTATACTTTTATTTCGTCACTGCAAAATTATATGGAAGCCGCCTTTGAAAATTCAAAGCCGCTTCTTATACTTGATCGCCCAAATCCAAATGGCTTTTATGTAGATGGCCCGGTGCTCAATCCAAAATTCAAAAGCTTTGTCGGCATGCAACCTGTTCCCATCGTGTATGGTATGACGGTAGGAGAATATGCGTTTATGATAGCAGGAGAAAAATGGTTGAACGATGCCTCCAATGAAAAATATTCATACTATTTGCGTGCTGAAAATTCTGCTGATACTCCTTTCCATTTCCTTGTTATTAAATGTTTGAATTACGGCCATAACAGTAAATACGTTTTGCCGGTTAAACCTTCTCCCAACCTTCCTTCAATAGAATCAATTTACTGGTATCCCTCCACATGTTTTTTTGAAGGTACCGTATTAAGTGAAGGCCGCGGAACGAACAAGCCATTCGAGCTTTTCGGGCATCCATCGCTTCCCAAAAGTTTAATATCATTTGTTCCTGAGAGCCGGGAAGGCGCAACCAATCCGAAGCTAAAGGGCCAGGTGTGTTATGGATGGGATATTTCGGGAACACGTGAGCAGGTTTTGAAAGAAGTGGACAATAAGATTCAATTGAAATGGATTTTGCAGGCGTATCAATTGTTTCCGGATAAGGAAAATTTCTTTTTAAAATCTGATCATTTCAATCATCTTGCAGGGAATGATGATCTCTTGCAACAAATAAAAAGTGGTGTTTCTGAAAATGAAATAAGGAAAAGCTGGGAACCGGCAGTGAGCAATTTTAAGCAAATAAGAAAAAAATACCTCTTATATGGTGACTTTGAATGATAAAGCAAACTGGCGGTCTTAAAATTATAATTTCAGATATGCAAGAAAAAGAAAGATGGCAAGAAAGGTTTGAAAATTTTAGTAAGGCGTTGCTGCAGTTGGAAGATGCTTTGAAGCAAAAGGAATTTTCACTTTTAGAAAAAGATGGAGTGATTAAAAGATTTGAATTTACGATGGAACTTGCATGGAAAACAATCCAGGATATTTTAAATTCGAGAGGATATTCTGAAATAAAAGGACCTAAATCTGTAATCAAGCAGGCGTTTCGGGATGGGATAATAAATGATGGCCAGGAGTGGATAAATATGCTGGAGGATAGAAATAAAGCTTCTCATCTCTACGATGAGTCTTTGGCGCTCAAAATTTTCGACAATATTCAACTTCATTACTTCGATTTATTAAATGCATTTAAAAATGCAATGGGTTAATCAATCCTCAACTTAAAAAATCGTTATGAAATTTGGCTTAACAGAAAAACAATTTAAACTTATCGGGAATACAATCAACGCCTTTAATGAAATTGAGAGAGTGGTAATTTTTGGCTCACTGTGCGCAAAATACTTTTAAGCCGTCTTCTGATATTGATCTGGCAATTTTTGGCAAAGATATCACCACCGGAATCATTAATAGATTGTCCTCTCAATTAGGTGAACTCCCCTTACCATTTATGTTTGATGTTATAGATTTCAGCAAAATTTCGAATGCTGCTTTAAAAAGCAAAATTGATGAGCAGGGAAAACTTTTTTTTGAAAGACAATTTAACAGTGCATAGTTTTTAAATGAAAAATCCCCGCATCATTTTTATGGGAACGCCTGAATTTGCAGTTGCCTCACTTGAAAAGATTTTGCATGCGGGATATAATGTGGTAGCGATAATAACTGCAGCCGATAAACCGGCGGGTCGCGGTCTCCGGCTGAAGGAAAGTCCAATAAAACAATTTGCAGTATCGAAAGGATTAAAAGTTCTTCAACCTAAAAAATTAAAAAATCCTGCATTTGTTAAAGAACTGGAAAATCTTAAAGCTGATTTACAGATCGTGGTAGCATTCAGGATGTTGCCGGAGGCTGTGTGGAACATGCCGCCCATGGGAACTATAAATCTCCATGCATCATTATTGCCTCAATACCGGGGAGCGGCCCCGATTAACTGGGCCATTATTAATGGCGAAAAGGAAACCGGACTAACAACGTTTAAACTACAACATGCTATTGATACAGGTAATATTTTATTGCAGAAAAAAATTAAAATCGGAGATACCGAAACTGCCGGCGAGTTACACGATCGCATGAAAGAAGCCGGCGCCGGATTATTATTAGAAACGATAGATCAATTGGTTGAAAACAAACTCCAGGAAGTACCGCAATCAAATATTAGTGGTTTCTTCGGCGATCATGATCATTTATTTCATGCACCCAAAATATCCACCGAAACCTGTGAAATAACTTGGGCCTGCCCTGCGAAAAAAATTTATGATCTTATTCGTGGTCTATCACCCTATCCTGCTGCATTTACTTTCGTTAAGGGGAAGAAACTAAAAATTTTTATTGCTGAAAAGGAAATGACAGAACCGAAAGAACAGGCGGGAGAATTAGTTTCAGACTATAAATCTTATTTAAAATTTGCCTGTTTTGATGGTTATATTTCTGTAAAAGAAGTACAATTGGAGGGAAAGAGAAAAATTCATGTGGATGATTTTTTAAGAGGATGGAGGCATTAATTCATTAATGTGCCTGCACATTACTTCACATAGCTCAATCCGCAAATAAATTTATCCTCTTCGGCACCAAGTTCTTCCGCTGCGGCATTGCTCACAATAATTGAAACGCCTGAGTTTTGCTTTATGTCGGGTATCGCATCTAACACCTTGGCATAAATGCTTTTGCCTGTGGAAAAATAAGTGACTTTTATTATAGCACCTGGCGATGCATCGTTATTAAAACAATAATATTTCCTATCCTGCCAGCCACTGGTAGATTTAAAGGTAGCAGCGTTGCCATTCGCAGTTACAGGAGCTTTATTTTCTGTTTGGTCATTATATAATTTTTTGAAATACCCTCCCGAAAAATTAATATTACTTTTTGTATTTACAGTCGCAACAGTTGTCTTAGGTGGTTCATTTATTTCCTGAACATCTTTTTTTTCTTCTTTGCTAACTTCCGGATTTTTAACCGGAGGAAGCGCTTCAGGAGTTATATCTGGTTTTACCGGTTCGGGTTTTGTTTCCTGTGTAGTTACCGAAGCAACGTCCATATCAGGCTTAACTCCTTTGGAAGCCAGCGGTGATTCTTCCTTTGAAACTTTTAAATAGCCGATAACCAAAGCGGTACCTACACTAACATCATCGGATGAAAGATGGTTCCATTTTTTTATAGAACCGATGGGAACTTTGTTATAATTGATGCTTAACCTGTAAAGACTTTCTTTTGGTTGAACAGAATGATAAACCGGAACCAAAACCTCGCCGCTTCCTGCAGGCTCCGATTGTGAAAAATTATTTTCCGATAAAGGAATTTTAATCAACTCGCCAATATTCAATCCGTTCTCAAATTGTAAATTATTAAACGCCGCAATATCTTTAGGAGATGCATTGTACATTCTTCCAACGCTATAAAAATTTTCCCTGGGTGTTACCTTATGAACGATATATAATTTTGGAGATGTTCCCTCAATTATAAGTGCACTTTGCGCAAAAGAAATACAGTTAATAAAAAATGTAATTAATAAAATACTTATTCCCTTTGCTATAACTGCAGGTTTGCCTTCAAAAAGAAAAGAGGTAACCGGTGTACTAAAATTTTTCATGCGAATAATTACAAAGATGGGATAAAAAAAATTTATTACGAAACGCATGTTCCTTTTACCTGCGTTAAAATTTTAAATTTATCTACCAGCTGCCAAAATTTCTGTATCTGTATATTTCAAATTTTTTACAACCGCCGTTGCCATTTAATATTCATTTCATTTTTCCAACCTGTAAAATCTCCCTTCTTTATGTGCTTCCGTGATTTTGTAACAATATCAAGGTAAAATGCAAGATTATGTATACTGGCGATTTGCAGGCCTAAAATTTCTTTTGATTTAATTAAATGCCTTAGATAAGCTTTGCTATAGTAATTGCTTACGACACAATTTAATTTATCATCGAGCGGAGAAAAATCTTTTTCCCATTTTTTATTGTCAATATTAATCACACCGTTACTGGTAAACAGCATTGCATTTCGCCCATTACGCGTAGGCATAACGCAATCAAACATATCAATTCCCAGGGAAATACACTCAAGAATATTCCAGGGCGTACCCACTCCCATCAGGTAACGCGGTTTATTCTCCGGCAAATTATCACAACAAAGTGCACATATTTCATACAACTTTTCTGTAGGCTCGCCTACACTTAACCCACCTATGGCATTTCCGCTGGCTTCCTTTTCCGAGATGTAACTACAGGAAATTTTTCTCAGGTCATGATGAGCACCTCCCTGCACAATTGGAAACAAATTTTGAGTATATCCATACTTATCATTAGTATTGCTGAATTGATGCCAACAACGGTCGAGCCATCTGTGCGTCAATTCCATCGAGGCTTTTGCATAGGTATAATCGCTTCCGCCCGGCGGACATTCATCAAAGGCCATAATTATATCTCCTCCGATAATTCTTTGAATGTCGATAACGATTTCAGGAGTGAAAAGATGCTTGCTTCCGTCTATATGGCTTTGAAATATGGCTCCTTCTTCTGTAAGCTTACGGGAAGCGCTAAGCGAAAAAACCTGGTATCCGCCGCTATCGGTTAGAATCGGTTTATTCCAATGCATAAATTGATGCAAACCGCCGGCAGCTTCCAAAACTTCCATCCCGGGGCGAAGGAATAAATGATAGGTATTGCCTAAAATAATTCGGGCTTTTATATCATCGTTTAATTGCTGCTGGGTAACTGCCTTTACACTTCCTAAAGTACCCACTGGCATAAATATCGGTGTGTCAATTTCACCGTGATCTGTAATGATTTTACCCGTTCTTGCCTTAGAATTATTATCAGTTTGTTGCAATTGAAATTGAAGAGCCGACATAAAGAATTGCTGGTTTAAAAAGATCCAGGATAGCAAATATAGTTTTGAAAAAATAAGAATTCATCTATGGCATTCATCAAAACTGATATTTTGTCCCTATAAATAAGCTAGCTATGTTTGCATCCGATGAAACTAACTGAATATTTGTCTCAGTGGCAAAATATAGTTTTCCTTGGTTTTTGTGTTGTTACACTTATACAGGCTTTTTATTATCTCTTTTTCTTTAGTCGCCTCGCTTTTTACAAATCAAAGCAAAAAAATATTTCACAAACTCATCCCGTTTCAGTAATCATTTGTTCAAGAGATGAAGCAGCTAATCTCGTAAAAAATCTGCCCGGGGTCCTGATACAAAAGTATAGTACTACTCATGAGGTGATTGTTATCAATGATAATTCTTTGGACGAGAGTAAATATGTTTTGGAAGAGTATCAAAGAACATACAGGCAGCTGCAATTGATAGAACTGAAGCAGGAAGCAAGATTTATACCCGGTAAAAAATTCCCCTTAAGTGTAGGTATAAAAACAGCCAAATACGAAATTGTTTTACTGACAGATGCCGATTGTGTGCCTGCCAGTGAATTCTGGATTGAAAAAATGCAGCAAGGGTACAGTGATGGAACTGAAATCGTTTTAGGTTACGGTGCCTTTCATAAAAAGAAAAACCTCCTTAATAAGTTAATACGCTGGGAAACTCTTCATACGGCTTTGCAATATCTTTCCTATGCATGTGCAGGCATGACGTATATGGGGGTAGGAAGAAACTTAAGTTATAAAAAAGCAATTTTTTTCAGGCATAAGGGATTTTCCGCTCACAACCATGTGCCCGGCGGAGATGACGATCTTTTCATAAATAAAGCAGCAACAAAAAAGAATACAGCCATTGTAATTGATGCAGAGGCCTTTACTTTATCTGATGCGCCCGCAACATGGAAGCAATGGATAAACCAAAAAAACCGTCACTATACAACAAGTAAGTACTATAAAGCAACCCATAAATTTCTGTTGGGGTTATATGCGTTTTCCCATTTTCTTTTTTACCCGTTATTTATTATATCAATTTTTTTTGTGAGCTGGAAACTCTGTATGTTAATTTTTAGTGTACGGCTTATTTTGCAAATCATTATGTTATTCAATGTAACCAGTAAATTGAATGAGAGAGACTTGTTTCCCTGGTTTCTTATATTGGATGTATGGATGTTTTTTTATTATCTAATATTTTCATCATCACTTTTCAAGAGGCCGAAAAAGAAATGGAAGTAGTTTACTTGTGTTGTGTGAAAGTTGGAAGGTTATGAATAGCTAATAAACTGTTTAAAAACCAGATGCGAGTTCTCACTAAATACTTTACAGATTTTTCTGAAATACAACTTCAACAATTTGCAGCCTTAAAAGACTTATATGCCAGCTGGAATCAAAAAATAAATGTGATCTCAAGAAAGGGTCCCGATGATTTTTACCTACATCATGTACTGCATTCATTATCTATAGCAACTCAATTTGATTTTTCTCCCGGTTATGACATTATGGATTTAGGTACAGGCGGTGGATTTCCCGGCATTCCACTGGCAATATTTTTCCCGGGGTCTCATTTTCATTTAGTAGATAGTATCAACAAAAAATTAAAAGTGGCGCAGGCAATCTCCGGCGAATTGGGATTGAAAAATATATCCGTAGAGCATACAAGGGCTGAGGACATTCACGATAAAAAATTTGATATTGTTTTGTCGCGGGCTGTGGCTCCCTTAAAAGATCTTTGGCATTGGAGCAGCCCTTTACTGAAAAAGAAACGTATCAATCAAGCTGATAAAATAAGTGGACTGATATGCTTAAAGGGTGGTGATTTATCAAGAGAAATTTCTGAAAGTGGTTGCAGGCCTGATATATGGGAAATAGAGAAAATATTTGAAGAAACCTTTTTTAAGGACAAATATATTTTACAGGTTCCTTCGCAATAAATTTATACAACCATAAGTCAGTTTGTGGGGTGTTGCCTATTGGAAACGGATGAGTAGCTCCGGAATCAATAAAGCCGAATTTTTCATAAAAGCTTTTAGCTTTTTCATTATGCTCCCACACACCCAGCCATATAACCTCATAATTTTTTTCCGAGGCAAAATTTAACGCGAAGGTCATCAGTTTCGCTCCAATTTTTTTAGAGTGATAGTTTTTCAAAACATAGATTCGTTTTAATTCAATTGCTTTATATTGCTCAAGACCCCGAATTTCATTTTTTTCTTCCTTCATTCTAATATACCCAACAGGTTCATCGCTAATAAAGGCAATAAAATAAAAGTCATTTATATCACGCAGCTCATCTGAAATTTGTGCCGGGTTGAAAAATGTTTTTACAAACCCCTGTATATCCTCTTTAGAGCATGTTCCGGTAAATGTGTCCAAAAAAGTTTCTGTACTTATTTCGGATAATAAGGATGCATCATTCTCTATTGCCCTGCGGATATATAAATCGCCTTCTACCAATTCAACTTAAGTGTATTATTTTTTTGATCAACATCGGCCATTCTTTTTGTGGGATCAATTTCAACAAGAACCAAATCGGTTAGCGGGTGTTTAAATTCAACCGTATATGTTGGATTTGTCCAGTTCCATTCACCATCCACAATTGTTGGAACACTATTTTCTGCAGGTTTATTTCCAAACATCAGATCCAGGGGAATAGTATGTATCTCTTTTGTACTGTCTTTGAACGTTAACTGCAAATCAACAGGCATAGGCATCTGGCCAATTCTTTTCAATCTTATTTTTGAAACATCCCCGTCACTCCAAAGGCTGTCAATACCATAATCTATCGTTTTAGTGGTGTACACCCAATATTCCTTATACCAGTCCAGTTGAATACCACTTACATCCCCGGCTACTTTTATAAAATCAGATGCATTCGGATGTTTAAATCTCCATAACTTATAATATTCCAACAGGATTTTGTCTCTTAGTGAATCACTAACGATATAGCCTAACTGCTCTAAAAATATATCTCCTCTTGAATAGGCATTAATACTATAGCCAAGATTTGTACTATAATGATCGGCATGTGTTGAAAGCGGTTCTTCCAGTTTTTGGCTTAATAAAAAATAATACCCCCTGTAAGAGCCGGCATGATTTACCGGGAGTTTTTCCGCGTTGTCATCCCTGGTATTTTTTACCTTATCATAATATGCGCTCACTTCTGCTTCGGCGTAAGTTGTGAAACCCTCGTCCATCCATGGATACAGGCTTTCATTAGTGCCCATCATCATCTGGTACCAGCTATGCATCCATTCATGAAAAATGGTCCCAAGGCCAGGTCCTTTTATTAGCGTTGCCATAGGATATTCCATGCCGCCGTCTCCGCCCTGAATAAATGAATATTGTGGATATGGATACTTGCCAAATCTTTTTTCCATGTATGGAAGTACGGTGACTGCAGCATCGGCAATGTTTTCCCAACTTTTCTGCAGTGAATCTACTTTTTTATATACTACATTTAAGATCACACCATCTTGTTTTCTTACAAGGTGCTCATAGTCGGGATCTGCGGCCCATACAAAATCATGTACATTATTCCCTATAAAATGCCACGTACGTTTTTGGCCTGAAATATTTTTTAACGGAGTACCCGGTTTGTCATATCCCCATCCTATTTCGGCAGCATTTTGTAATACACCTGTTCCGGCTAACTTATAGGATTTATCAATTTTTATTGTGACATCATAATCTCCCCAAACTCCATAGAACTCCCTTGCTACATAAGGTGTGGGATGCCAGCCCTCATAATCATACTCACACATTTTCGGATACCACTGGCTCATGCTGTACCTGATACCTTCCGCATTATCCCGGCCACTTCTTCGTATTTGTACCGGAACCTGTGCTTCAAATACCAGATCAAAGTTTACCTTACTCTTCGGCAATATAGGTTTGGTAAGATCAACCTCTAAAATAGTTCCATGCAACTTTACAGGTTGTTCAACCCCATTTAATTTTATAGATTTTATTTTCTGATATCCAATTTCGGAAGGAGTTAATTTTGAAATACGATCTTTTACACGAGAGTCCCAATCAGGCCTTCCGTTGATTAAAATTTTTCCCAGTTCCCGGCTTCTCACGTCCATTTCACTACCCGGTTGAAACGCATTCCAGTATAAATGAAAGAATACACGATCGAGTTTATCAGGCGAATTATTAGCGTATTCTAATTTTTGTGTTCCGGTAAAACGATTATTATTCACGTCAACATCTACATTCATATTATACTTCACGTGTTGCTGCCATCGATTAGGTTGAGCCGCAAGGAAAATAAAAAATGAAAAATTGCAAATGATGAAGAGGCTAAATTTTTTCATGTACCATTATATTGAAAGCGGCAAACTTCGTAAAATAGAAGTTATAAAAAAAACAAAATTGAATCGAAAATCCGGGGTTTATTTTTTTCGTCCTTCCACAATAATTACGATCTCACCTTTTATATTTTTCACATTGAAATAGTCATATACTTCCTGCAGACTTCCTCTTTTATTTTCTTCAAATACTTTTGTCAATTCACGACTAACGCAACATTGTCTTTCGGCTCCGAAACATTCGATAAAATCTTTTAATGTTTTTATCAGCCGCATAGGGCTTTCATAAAAAACCATGGTTCTCTCTTCCTCCGCCATGTTTTGTAAAAAAGTCCGCCTCCCTTTCTTTAATGGCAGGAAACCTTCAAAGCAAAAGCTATTTATCGGCAGGCCACTATTTACAAGAGCCGGCACAAATGCCGTCGCCCCGGGAAGACACTCAACTTTGATATTATTTTTTATACATTCTCTTATAAGCAAAAAGGCCGGATCACTTATTCCCGGTGTACCAGCATCGGTAATTAAAGCCATCGATTTGCCGGACAGTAGTTGTTCAATAAGATGATCATAAATTTTATGCTCATTGTGTTGGTGGTAGGGTGTTGTAGGTTTGGCAATATCATAGTAACGAAGTAGCTTAGCCGAAGTCCTGGTATCTTCAGCCAAAATTAAATCCACAGATTTTAAGACTTCAACAGCCCTGAACGTTATATCCGAAAGATTACCTATTGGTGAAGGAACAATATAGAGCATTAATTAGCTGATTAGCCAATTAGCCAATCAGCTAATTAGATTATTGATATAGTAAATTCTTCCATTACAGGATTTGCCAATAATTTTTGAGATGCATCTTCTGCAATTTTTTTTGCTTCATCCGCACTGGAGGCTTCAATATTTAATTGAATATGCTTACCAATTCTAACATCTTCAATGCTCTTTAATCCGAGGTTTGAAAGTCCTCCCATAACAGCTTTTCCCTGTGGATCCAACAATTCTTTGAGAGGCATGATTTTAATTTCAGCAAGAAAATTCATTCGCTTTTTATTTTAGCTGTTGACATTGATAATAATATATAGAAAATAAAAACAACCGGCACCGCTATCCATTGTAAAAAAATAGCCGCAATAATTGCAATAGCAAGCAGGATAATTTTTGGAATGTTATTTTTAACTGTAAAGTCAGTAAATTTTAACGACATCATTCTCATACCCGAAAGCATAAGCAAACTAAGAATAATAATAATAGAATACAGAAACCATTTATTTATAAGAAGGTTATTAATGGTGCCAATGCTACTAAAGTGTAAAATGAGCGGAAAGGAAGCAATTAATAAACCAATGGCGGGGACGGGTACGCCTTTAAAAAAAACCGATTGCGCTTCATCAAGATTAAATTTAGCAAGCCTGTATGCCGCGGCGCAACTTATAATAAATGCCGGAGCCAGGAACAATATTGAAACATCCAATCCATTTTCCTGCCGTGCAAAACTAAATCTCAATAACTGATAAATGATTGCTCCCGGCGCAACACCAAAACTTACCACATCGCTCAATGAATCTAATTGCTTTCCTAAAGAACTCGTGGCGTGCATAAGTCTAGCAATAAATCCATCAAGGAAATCTACAACTGCGGCAATAATAATACAGATTGCTGCCCACGTAAGTTTTTCAGGAATGTTAAAGCTGCTATTGAACTCTTCATTTACATAAATGATTACTGCATCCGTTTGCAAAGCAAATACTACTGCCATACATCCAAAGAAGAGATTGAGTAAAGTAAAAATGTTCGGAATTTGCTTCATGTATTTTATTTAGCGCTCTTCATTAGACCCTCAATCTCTTCTACAGTTATAGGAATATTTTTCATTAAATCCTTATTGCCATTTTTTGTTATCCAGAAATTGTTTTCTATGCGAACACCCATATGTTCTTCTTCAATATAAATTCCCGGCTCTATAGTAAATACCATTCCTGATTTTATAGGTTGGTTTTTTGTTCCCAGGTCATGAACGTCAATACCCAGGTGGTGGGAAATTCCATGATATAAATACTTCCGGTAAGCCCGGTTGGCCGGGTCTTCATTTTTAATTTGCGATTTTTTCAGCAACCCGATTTTTTGAAAAATCACTGTTGCCTCATCTCCTATTTTTTCTGTATAGTCATTAATGCTAATGCCCGGTTTTAAAATAGAAGCCGCATAGTGGTGAAGATGCAGGCATGCGTTATAAACTGTTTTCTGTCTTCTTGAAAATTTTCCATTCACGGGAACAGTGCGGGTGAGGTCAGCATTGTAATTTCCATAGCTGGCTCCAAAATCCATCAATATCAATTCTCCATCTTTACATTCAGCATTATTGCTGATGTAATGAAGTGTTCTTGCCCGGTCGCCACTGGCTATTATACTGCTATATCCCGGTCCTGTAGCCCTTTGTGATAAAAACGAGTGATATATTTCAGCTTCGATTTCATATTCCATCACACCCGGCTTAATAAACTTCAATAATTTTCTGAATGTATTTTCAGTAATATCAATTGCTTTTTGAATTACTTCAACCTCTAAAGGTGATTTTATAGCTCTTAAATCTTTAAGAATTTTCGCACTTCGTTTGTAGTTGTGTGCAGGGTAACGTTCACGCATAGATGCAGCGAACCTGTAATCTCTCACATTAACGAGGTTTGCTTTCCGGTCGTTTTCATTTGTGTTTACATAAATCGTATCAGCCTCATGGATCCACGGTTGCAACATTGCGTCAATTGTGTCCAGCCAAACGATAGTTTCTACTCCTGAAATATTTTTACCTTCAACTGCGGTGAGCCTGTGCCCATCCCATTTCTCTTTTAATTCATTAGGCCTTACCAAAACCAATACTTCCCTGAATTTCGGATCAGGATTGTCAGGAAATAGGACGAGCATCGTGTCCTCCTGTTCAATGCCGCTAAGCCAAAAAAGATCTGAGTTTTGCCTGAAAGGAAATAATGCGTCGCCGTTAACGGGTAGTTCATCATTGCTGTTAAAAACGGCAATTGAATTTTTTTCCATCCTGCCTGTAAATCTTTTCCTGTTTTGGATAAAAATTTCAGGATTGAGAGGCAAATATTTCATAATGCAAATTTTTGGTTTGCAATATACATGATTAAAAAATTTTTTAGTTTTTAAAACTAGCTGATGTAAAGTTTACACATTAAAGGGATTATTTTTTTATTGTTTTTAAGAAATTTCATTTCCATTGTTATTTTATCTAACACTTTATTGAAGGTATTTGAGATAAGCAAATGTTTTATCATAATCATAATATTACATCGCAGTTACGCGTTAGCTGTTTAATCCCGGTCAAAAATTTGATTGGTTAACTTTGTCGCTTCACCAAACAGTAACCTTACATGTCTGTTCCCACGATGCTTGCTATTCCTAAAAATGTGCTATTTAACCTTGGATTAAAATCTGCTGAAAATATATATTATCAATTGTCGCCACAGAAATTAATAAGCCAGGCAATTGAAAAAGGAGAAGGTGTTTTAAGCGATACCGGAGCATTGGTTATTGACACCGGAGAATTCACCGGCAGGAGCCCTGAAGATAAATTTATAGTAAAAGATCCGATCACTTCTGCCATAATTGATTGGAATAAATTCAACCTTCCCATTGAGGAAAAATATTTTGACAGGCTATACTGCAAAATGATGGATTATCTCAGTGATAAGAAATTATGGATCAGAGATTGTTATGCTTGTGCGAATCCGGCTTATCGTTTAAATATCAGGGTAATCAATGAAAACCCATGCTGTAATCTTTTTGCGTACAACATGTTTTTAAGACCCGCGAAAGAAGAACTTGCCGAAATTAAAATTGACTGGCATTTAATACAGGTCCCGCATTTTTTTGCTGATCCTTTAACTGACGGCACTCCCCGAAAAAATTTTGTAATTGTAAATTTTACAAAAAAAATAATTCTTATCGGCGGTACGCAATACACCGGTGAGATGAAAAAAGGCATATTTAGTATTCTCAATTATATTCTGCCTCACGATAATAAAGTACTTAGCATGCATTGCTCTGCCAACGTTGGGAAAGATGGTGATACTGCCATATTCTTTGGGTTAAGTGGAACGGGCAAAACGACATTAAGTGCAGACCCTAACAGGATGCTTATAGGAGACGATGAACACGGATGGGACCATGATTCGGTATTTAATTTTGAAGGTGGCTGTTATGCAAAAACAATTGATCTGAGCAAAGAAAAGGAGCCTGATATCTATAATGCCATCAGGTACGGAGCTATTGTTGAAAACATAACTTTTATCGGGGACACAAATCAAATAGATTTTGCAAGTAAAAAAATTACTGAGAATACACGGGTTAGTTATCCGTTAAATTTCATCAGCAACGCATTGGAACCATCCGTTGGTAAAACACCTAAAAATATTTTTTTCCTTACGGCTGACGCATACGGCATCCTGCCACCTATAAGTAAACTTACTCCCGGGCAGGCGATGTATCATTTTATAAGTGGATATACAGCTAAAGTAGCGGGGACCGAAGCTGGAGTTAAAGAGCCGAGACCTACCTTCAGCGCATGTTTTGGCGCTCCCTTTTTGCCGCTGCATCCCACCGTTTATGCCGAGATACTGGGTAAAAAAATGAAAGAGCAAAATGTAAATATCTGGATGGTGAACACAGGATGGAACGGCGGTGGATACGGAGTTGGCACCAGGATGAAGCTTGAGTACACAAGAGCAATGATAACCGCGGCACTGGAAGGAAAGCTGGATAATGTAAGCTATCATCACCACTCAATTTTTGGTATGCTTATGCCAAATGAATGCCCCGGGGTTCCCACAGAAATGCTAAGCGCAAAATTTACGTGGAAGGACAAAGAAGCGTATGTAAAAACTGCGCAAAAACTTGCAGACTTCTTTATTAACAATTTTGAGAAGTATAAAGATTTTGCCAGTGACGAGATTTTAGCGGGCGCTCCCAAATATTAGTAACTACCTAAAGCCTTTCTTTCTTAGTTTTTATTTTTGTAGAAACAGTCAACTATTTTCATTTTTTTATCTAATCGCAAAATATGAATTCATGAGACTTACAGAACTAAGGCCAATGCTTTGGACAGACAAGTTCGAGGAAACAATTGATTTTTATACACAAATTTTAGGCTTTACCTGTGGCGAAAGAAGCGAGGAATGGAGCTGGGCTTCACTAAATAAAGATGATGTGCATTTAATGATTGCAAAACCAAATGGCCATGTAACTTTTGATAAACCAAAATTTACCGGCTCTTTTTATTTTAATACAGATGACGTGGAAAAATTATGGCTGCAATTAAAAAGCAAGGCAAAGATCTGCTACAATATTGAAACATTTGATTGGGGAATGAGAGAATTTGCCATCTACGATAATAATGGTTATATACTTCAATTTGGTCAAAATGTAGAAAGGTAAATAACCTCAATGATGATAAGTCTTATCCAGCTGATCTTTCAGCTCCGGATGCCGCTTTAAATAAGCTGCCACAAAAGGACAGTAAACCATAACCGGTTTCTTATGTACTGCTGCAAATTGAAAAGCGTATTTAGCTAACGTTGAAGCAACTCCCTTCCCGCTCATGTTTTCAGGCACTTCTGTATGCATAAACGCGATATCTTTTTTGTAATACCTATATTCAAGAAATGCCACGTCACTACCGTCGTGAATTTCAAAATGCATCAACCTCTCATTATTAACAACCTGGTATTCCATTAATAATAGCTAATTAAGCACACCAAATTTTCCCGCCTGGTATTCCATAAAAGTCTCCTGCAACTCCTGTTGGGTATTCATCACAAAGGGGCCATACTGAGCCACAGGTTCGTTAATAGGTTCACCACTTAATAATAAAAGGATGCTATTTTCATTTGCTTTAATTGCTACAGACTCACCCTCATTTTTAAATAATACAAAATCATGTAACCCGGCTGGTCTGCCATTAACATCTGCATTCCCTTCTACCACTAAAATAGCAGCGTTGTGCGTGGCAGGAATGTCCGTTGTGATTTCGCCATTCTTGTTTAGCCGAATGTCAAAAACATTCATTGGGGTAAATGTAGTTGCGGAGCCTTTAAGACCATTAAAATCTCCGGCTATTACTTTCACCATTCCCATATCGTCCGGGAGTTCAACCCTGTTCATCTCCGAGCCGACAAGGGCCTGGTATTTTGGAGCGGTTAATTTATTTTTTTTAGGAAGATTTACCCAAAGCTGGATCATCTCAAAAGGACCGCCTTTTTTAGAAAAGTCTGTTTCGTGAAATTCTTTGTGAAGAATACCAGAACCGGCCGTCATCCACTGAACATCGCCGGGATTGATTACACCGCTGTTACCGCTGCTGTCATAATGCTCCACACTTCCCTTGTAAGCAATTGTAACTGTCTCGAAACCTTTATGAGGATGCACATCAACACCCCGGGGATGATTGGATGGACCGAAATCAAAAGCAGGATTAAAATCAAGCAGCAGGAAAGGACTCATCCTGTTTCGGATCTGGTAGCCATTTGGGAAATAATTGTAAACCCTGAAACCATCACCTACCATTCCGGGTTCGCCAGGACGTTTAAAAATCTTTTCAATTTGTTTTAATTCTTTCATAGCTTTTTATTTAAAAATTAGTTATTTGAATCGTAAGAACATAAAGTTACGATTATTGGTATACATTTGTAACCGATTTACTATTATATAGTGGTTTCCTGTAAGAAACCATACAAAAGTTTTCATAAATGAAAAATAAAAGAACATTTGGCTCCAAAGATATGTTAGCTCTTTGTGATGCTATGGATATTTTAAATGGTAAATGGAAAATTACTATCCTGTGTTCGCTAAATGAGGGCAAAAAAAAATTTAAAGAACTGCAGCGACACGTTGGAAAAATTACGGGAAAGATGTTATCTAAAGAGTTGAAGGAGTTGGAGATAAATGAACTGGTAACACGCACAGTTCTTGATACCAGGCCTGTTACGGTGGAATATGAGCTTACCACTTACGGGGAAACATTGGAACACGTGATCCTGGAATTAATCAGTTGGGGATTAAAACACCGCAAACGAATTTTGAGAAAACAAAAATGATTGGCAACTGGATATTTTTAAATAACTGCCTTTTCGCATTGCTGATATTTCTTTTTCATGTAGTGCCTGTTTTATCATGTCAGTTTAATGCATCATGAAAAATTATCCCGAGTGTATGCCTTACACCATCGTGCAGTTCACTTACGCCATGTTTCATATTCACCCGGTAATAACCTTTATTTCCTTTCACCGGCCGGAAGTTGGTTGTAAACAGAAGCACATCACCCTTCTTTGGCTTCAGCACGATTGCTTTTGACTGCGCTCTTGGAATTTGTTGCGTAATAACAAATTCACCACCGGTAAAATCTTTATCTGGTTCATTCAAAAACAAAACGATCTGTATAGGGAAAAATATTTCTCCATATAAATCCTGGTGTAAGGTATTATGTCCCCCCTTACCATACTTTAAAATCAAAACTGTTGGTTTTACCTGGTTATTTTTACTACAAAGCGATTGTAACTCCGAAAATGTATTGGGAAATTGTCTATTAATTTTGAGCAATTTCATCCAGTTATTAGCTATTATCGCAAGGTGTGGATACATATTTTCTCTTATTGTCTGCACCATTTCGGGTAAGGGATAATCGAAATATTTATACTCACCCAGGCCAAAACGGTAACGTTCCATCACAATTTTTTTCCTGTAAAGATTTTCATTATCATAATTTTTTATTAGCCCCTCACATTGCTGTGGCGACAGAAAATCCGGGATAATCGCGAATCCTTTTTTATTCATATTTTCCGTTACTGCTTTCCAGTCAATGGCTGAAAATTTAGCTTTGATATTTTTCATAGTCTTAATTTTTTTTATACAAGCCGATAACAGCTTGCTATTCTAAGAAGCTTTCCGGCTTTGTGAATCAATTCTTGCTGCCTCCCATCCTATTATTGCGGTTTTACGATTACTGCCCCAATGATAACCGCCAATTGCTCCTGACGATTGAATAACACGATGACAGGGAATCAAAAAAGCAACAGGGTTATCACCAATAGCCGAACCCACTGCTCTTGATGCCTTAGGATTTTGAATTTGTTGTGCAATCTTATTGTAGCTTGATAACTGCCCCATAGGAATTTTCAATAACGCTTCCCACACTTTAAGTTGAAAATCGGTCCCTTTCAGGTGTAATTTTATTTCATCGAGCTTATTCCAGTCGTGTGTAAAAATGTACAGAGCATTTTGCTGAAAAAGGTCAACGACTTGTCTGTAATTAGCTTCAGGAAATTTGCTTCGAAGCTGCATGAATGCTTCCTTTTCATCATCTGCGAATGCCATATAGCAAATTCCTTTTGCCGTAGATGCTACCAAAATATTTCCAAACGGACTTTCGGCATAGCTATAATTTATTGAAAGATTTTCGCCCCCATGTTTAAATTCCCCGGGAGTCATCCCTTCAATTTTTATAAATAAATCGTGTAGGCGACTGGTACCGGAAAGCCCGGTTTCATATGCAGCATCAAACAAAGTAGCTTGTTTTTCTTTTAAAATATTTTTTGCATGCTCCACGCTAATATATTGTAAGAATTTCTTTGGACTTACTCCAGCCCATTCTGTAAATAAACGTTGGAAGTGAAAAGGACTTAAATGAATTTTTTCAGCTACTTCGTCCAAACCTGGCTGTGTTTTAAAATTCGTTTTCAGATAATCAATAGCCTCTTCGATACGACTAAAGTTTATTTTTTCCTGCTCTTTCATTGCTTTTTATTTTATTTTGATTACACAAAAGTAAAAGTGAAAAAAGCACTATCCTACCCGAAACTTGCGATATTAATGTATTTGCTATTAGAATTTCAAGCCGAAAGAAAGGATGATAGTAAGATTTTTCAAAACATTTTTCAAATAAAAAACCGCTCAATTTACTGAGCGGCCTGCATAAAAGTAATTAAACAATTAATATTCGTCCTCATTAAAAAAGAAGTCTTCCTGACTGGGGTAATCGGGCCAGATGTCTTCAAGGCCTTCATAAATTTCGCCCCCTTCGTCTTCCAGCTCCTGTAGGTTCTCAACCACTTCAATGGGTGCGCCGCTACGAATTGAAAAATCAATCAATTCATCTTTTGTCGCCGGCCAGGGTGCGTCTTCAAGGTGTGAGGCTAGTTCTAAAGTCCAAAACATATTTTTTCCTTTTATTCTATTAAAGATTAATAATTCAGGGGGTCAAATTTTCCGCAAATGTAAAAGTTAAATCGGGATTACCAAATATTGTTTTTTATATACCGGGAATTACTATGTGATGATTAATTCTATTATTTGGATGCTTGCTTCAATATTTATTTTTTGTTTCTGAAATTATATTTTAACCGTTATTTTTAACCATGCTAAAGGCTTCGGGTATTTTCAAAAATTATGGCCCTTTACCTGTGCTAAAAGGCGTGGATATTGAAATTTCAAAGGGCGAAATTGTTAGTATTGCCGGATCTTCCGGTGCCGGAAAAAGCACACTCCTGCACATACTTGGCACATTGGATAACGCAGACAAAGGCCAGATTAATATTGATAATGTAGCCGTTTCTAAATTAAATAGTAAAAAACTGGCCGCTTTTAGAAATAAGCATATCGGCTTTGTTTTCCAGTTTCACCATTTGCTTCCTGAATTTACCGCTCTTGAAAATGTTTGTGTGCCCGGATGGATCGCCGGCCGGAAAACAAAAGAAGTGACGGAAAGAGCATTGACTCTTTTGAATTTACTTGGACTGCAGGACCGTGCTGAACATAAGCCGGGTGAACTGTCTGGAGGCGAACAACAAAGAGTTGCGGTTGCGAGAGCGCTCATTAATAATCCCTCAATAGTAATGGCGGATGAACCCACAGGTAACCTCGATTCAGCTAATGCGAAAGAATTGCACAATCTATTTATAGACTTGCGTAACCGCTTTCAACAAACATTTTTAATTGTAACTCACAACGAGGAACTGGCTCAAATGAGTGACAGGATATTGCATATGAAAGATGGAAAAATGATTTGATTATTCCGCTTTGCGATCGGGTTTACAACCTGGGAGTCCATTTTAATTCCGGCACGTTTAGCTTGTGGCCCACATATCTTGCCAACACAAAAAGATAATCACTTAGCCGGTTGAGATATTTGATAATTAGTGGTTCTACATGACCGTCGCGAGCCTGCAGATTTACACAGTATCTTTCTGCACGACGGCATATACATCTTGCAATGTGGGCTATTGAAACGGATGAATTACCTCCGGGCAATATAAAGTGTTTCATCTCGGGCAGCTATTTTAGTCATGCTGTCGATTTCTACTTCCAGCAATGTAATATCGGCTTCATGTAAATCGGGAATGGCAAGTTTGGTTTGTTTTTCCGGGTCGCAGGCAAGTGACGAACCGATAGTGAACAGCCTGTCCTGTATCTCTTTTAAAATATGATTAGAGCGGGTGTCTTTAAAATTATCGTTTACAAAGCCTACCCAGGAATTCAATTCATCTACAGTTCCATAGGCTTCGATACGCAGATCACTTTTCAGCACTTTAGAGCCCCCAATCAGGCTTGTTTTGCCCTTGTCACCCGTTCGGGTATATATTTTTTGCGACATAAAAATTTCAATTCTTAACCCAAAGATGCTGCCCAGTCTGGATCATTAACTCACCTGTACTTTACCTGCATTATATAGAATAATTCCAGGAAATTTTTACCTGTTGCTATCTGCCGGAAATCACCGATGCCTTGTGAAGATGGTCACTCTCAATAACTCCATCCCTCAATCTTATGATCCTATGAGCAAAGTTGGCGATATCTTCTTCATGTGTTACTAATATGACGGTGTTACCATCAGATTGAATCTTGCCAAAAATAGTCATAATCTCCACAGAGGTTTTCGAATCCAGGTTACCGGTAGGCTCATCTGCAAGAATGATGGAAGGATTATTCACCAATGCTCTTGCTATAGCTACACGCTGGTTCTGTCCGCCGGATAATTCATTTGGCTTATGATGGCTCCTGTCGCTCAAACCAACCTTGTCAAGCATTTCAAGTGCAAGCTCTGTCCTTACTTTTTTTGATGATCCGTTGTATACTAATGGCAATGCTACATTTTCAGCTGCAGTAAGCCTTGACAACAAATTGAATTGTTGAAATACAAAACCGATTTCTTTATTTCTCACTTCCGCAAGATCGTCATCAGGCATTTTACTTACATCTTTTCCATTAAGGATGTACCGACCGCCTGTAGGAGAATCAAGGCAGCCTAACAGGTTCATTAAAGTTGACTTCCCGCTTCCACTCGGCCCCATTAAAGCAACGTATTCATTTTTAGATATCTCAAGCGATATTCCCTTCAATACTTTCAATTCCATCTTACCCATGATATAACTCTTTTGAATATGGTCAAGCTGTATAATTGAATTCATCTTTTCTTTTTGTTGCTATGGTAAAATGGTTGTCTGCGATTTAAATTTCCAATCCTTTGTGTCAATTTAGATAATTATTTTCGAATGACTTTTGGAACTTTAAAAAATTGTTCATCATGCAATGGAGCATTCCTAAAAGCTTCCTCCCTGCTTATTGTGCCTTCTACTTCATCTTCCCTTAAAATATTTACGTTTTCACTCATGTGCAGAAGCGGTTCCACACCGGTTGTATCAAGCTCATTTAGCTTCCCGATAAATCCAATCATTTGCTGAAGATCATTTTTTATCTCTTCCTTTTCGGCCGAATTGAATTCAAGACGAGCCAGGTGGGCAAGTTTATCAATTAATTCATCATTTACATTCATCCGGCAAATATAAAAATAGCATTTGATTAATTGACTCCCGATAACTATCGGGATCAACTTTCTTATCTTCGCAACCATATGAATATGAAGAAAGAAAACCTGCCTGCCGACAGGCAGGTTGTAATGAGCGGCATCAGGCCTACCGGTTTTTTACATCTTGGAAATTACTTTGGAGCTATAAGAAATTATGTTAAAATGCAGGATGATTATGAGTGTTATTTCATGGTTGCCGATCTGCACTCTTTAACTACACACCCGGACACGACAGATTTAAAATCTAATGTACAGAGGATATTGGCAGAAAATATCGCCTGTGGACTTGATCCTGAAAAAGTGGCCTTATACTGCCAGAGCCATGTGCATCAAACTTCAGAATTGTATCTTTTCTTAAACATGCTTGCTTATAAAGGAGAACTTGAAAAGACTTCTACATTTAAAGATAAGGTGAGGCTGTCGCCGGATAATGTAAATGCCGGCCTGCTCACCTACCCGGTATTGCAGGCTGCTGATATACTTCTACACCGGGCATTGTATGTACCTGTTGGTAAAGACCAGGAGCAACATCTTGAAATGGCGAGAAATTTTGCGAAACGTTTTAACCACAGGTACGCTGAGGTTTTCCAGGAACCGGTTGCTTTTAATTTTACCAGCGAACTTGTTAAAGTGCCTTCTCTTGACGGCAGCGGTAAAATGAGTAAAAGTGAAAATACTATGGCTACGTTATATCTTTCAGATGATGATGAAACAATAAGGAAAAAAGTGATGAAAGCAAAAACTGATAACGGCCCTTCTGAAAAGAATTCAACAAAACCACCCTATATCAAAAATATATTTCACTGATGAAATTAGTTAGTAGTGAATGATACTGTTTCAGAATACGAAGAGGCATTTAATAATTGCACGATTCGTTATGGCGATATGAAAAAGAATCTTGCTGAGGACATGGTGTCTTTTATTACTCCGATACGGACAAGAGTTAATGATATACTTAATGATGAAAATTATTTGAAAAAAGTGATGAAGTCAGGTGCTGAAAAAGCAATAGCCAGTGCTGAAAAAACTATGAAATTAGTAAGGCAGGCGATGGGACTTAATTATTATTAAATTTAGAATGTATTTCTATTTTTTAGATTTACTTTTAAACAAATACTCTTCTCCACTTATTAAAAAGAAACCAGGTATTGATATATGGCAAAAAATAAAAAACCAAAACATATTGCTGTTGCAGGAAACATTGGTGCCGGGAAAACAACGCTAACCGAATTATTAAGCAAGCATTATAAATGGATTCCTCAGTTTGAAGATGTTGACCATAATCCCTATCTCAATGATTTTTACGAAGACATGCCGCGGTGGAGCTTTAACCTGCAGGTATTTTTTTTGAACAGCCGTCTCAACCAGCTCCTGGAAATTCAGCGTGGTACCGAAACCGTTATACAGGACAGAACTATTTATGAAGACGCCAATATTTTCGCCCCTAATCTTCATGATATGGGGCTTATGACTAAACGTGACTTTACCAATTACTATACTTTTTTTGAAACACTCAAGACCATGGTGAAGCCGCCTGACTTATTGATCTATCTAAATGCATCAGTTCCCACCCTGGTTGCACAGATACAAAAACGGGGTCGTGAATATGAAGAAAATATCCGTCTTGACTATCTTAAAAAGCTAAATGAATTTTATAATAAATGGATTGGAAGCTATAGTGAAGGCCCCCTCTTAATAGTTGACGCGGATACAAATAAATTCGCCGAAAATGAAGAAGACCTTGGAATTATTATTAATAAAATTGACTCCCAGTTATTTGGATTGTTTTAAAAATTTATTCTACCACTCATTTCTTTGTTATCAGCCTTTCAGCATTTAAATTGACCGCTGGAATATATTCTATTCTCCGGGTTTATGGTTAGTTGTATTTTGATATTTCAAAATTATTTACCTAAAAACAATTGTATGAGAAAGAAAATATTATCAATGAGGTTAGCTGTATTACTATTAACTGCATTGATGTCAATAACCGCACATACCCAGGTAACGTTACCAAGAACCCCTAGCCCAGCAGCGTCTGTCACACAAACCATTGGAATTTCGACGGTAACTGTGAAGTATTCACGGCCTTCGGTGAAAGGACGTGAAATATGGGGAGCATTGGTGCCCTATGGATGGAATGTTCAGGCATTCGGTGCCGGAAATTCAGCGCCATGGCGTGCAGGCGCCAATGAAAATACTGTTCTTACACTTTCACATGATGCCACTATTGAAGGACATAAAGTTCCGGCAGGATCTTATGGACTGTCTTTTGTTATTAATAAGGATAACACTGGTGAAGTTATATTGTCAAAGGCTTATCAATCGTGGGGAAGCTTTTTTTATGATCCCAGGTTAGATGAGATGCGAGCAAAAATAAATATCCGTGATATACCTATGACTGAAATGCTTACCTATGATTTTATTAATGATGCAAAGACTTCTGCAGAAATGGTTCTTGATTGGGAGAAGAAACAATTTCCTGTGAAAATAGAATTTGATGTTGATAAAATTGTAATGGATAACGCCGAAGAACAACTGAAAGGTGCTGTAGGATTTAATCCTGCAGGCTATACAACTGCGGCAAATTATGCACTTCAAAATAATGTAAATCTTGATAAAGGGCTAACATGGGCCAATAGAGCTGCTGTCATGGCCAACAATTTACCTAACCAGGGTTTAAAATCAGATATTCTTGAAAAAATGGGGAAAAAAGCTGAAGCAGATAAAGTCATGAATGATGCACTGGAAACAGCTTCAGAACAGGATATCAACAATTATGGGTATCAATTATTGAATGGGGGAAACGTGGACAAGGGAATTGCAATATTATTAATCAATACACAAAAACATCCTGAAAGCGCTAACACATGGGACAGTCTTGGAGAAGCATATGCTACCAAAGGAGATAAGAAAAACGCAATAGCAAATTTTAAAAAAGCTTTAAGTATGAATCCCCCTGCAAATGTAAAAGCTAATTCAGAAAAATTTCTTCACCAGTTAGGTGCTATGTAAAAGTGGATTTGTATTTAGCAAGCCCCTCTTCCTTTGGAGGAGGGGTTCACGTGGTTAAGCCTGTGCCGTAGGGCCGCCAAAATTTAATGGCAGTTCAACCGCTTCTATATCCTGGATGGTTCCGTTTGCAGACTCAAACTTTTTTACATTATCAATCATTGCTTTCATGAAACGTTTTGCATGGGTGGGCGTTAAAATCATCCTCGCTTTAACCTTACTTTTAGGCGTACCAGGCATGACGTTTACAAAGTCTATTACAAACTCTGCATGACTGTGTGTGATGATTGCAAGGTTAGCGTAAACTCCTTCCGAAACCTCTTCGGAAATTTCTATATTAAGTTGGTTGGGTGGCGCTGGCTGGTCTGGCATAATTTATTGATTGAGTTTTGCAATAATTTTTTTTATTGCGGATTCAGGATCAATATTAAATTCCGTTGTAGAAAATAATGTTGATATATCTATTGTGTTTTTAAAAGTTTTATAAACAAAGCTGTAACTGGTTTTAATTTTTATTAATTTATTATCAGAATTTTTTTTATAAAAATAATCATATTCAAGGTTAAATTCTCTAAAGGCTGGATTTGTGGGCACTTCTTCAAGGGTAGATTTGTAAATCTTGTACAACGAATAATTTTTACCTTCTTCAACTAAATTATAAAAACATTTTTGGCTATTATCAATATAAGCAGAATTTATAAATCGAAGTCTTTGTTGAATTGACGACTTGTCCTCAGACATAAGATGAAATGAATCGACGTCTGAATTATTTATTGTAATAAAATTATCACTGCCTTTCTGGAGAATTTCAACCTCTTGCGTATAAGTATTCAGACGGACAGGGGCGCTAATTTTAGTATTTCTTCCAAACAAGTCACCGTTTTTGCTAAACACAAACTGAGTTCCCAAAACTTTATAATTACTTATTTGTTGATAAGTACCCGAGTTCTTATCCCTTTCAATTAGAGCCTGTTGTATGCCTGGCCCTCAGTAAGATTAAGATTAGTACTGTAAAAAGTAAAATTAAGTTCCTGGCAATAAGAGGTAAAAAAGCTTACTAAAAATATAAATAAAATAAAAAGCTTGTCTAATTTTTTCATCGATAAATTTAAATCATAATAATAGCTAAAAAATTATTTACAAATAAATAAGGTAAGATAGGCCAAAAATTAAAAAGGTTACTTCCCAATTGAAATAACCTCTTTAAAAATCGAATACAAAGCAATTTTATCTTGGGCGCAAATATGTAGCAACTTCGGTAAATAATCTTGAAGTAGGACCTCCCCCATACGTAAATTGAAAATATAAAGTTCTTGTAGCGGGATCATAATGCTGATCGTAGGTCGTGGTAGCCGAAATTGCCCCGTTAGGGCTACTTATATCAGTTATTTTATTAGTAACCGGATCAATCGTCACCTTTGGTTCATAACCCCCAGGAAGTTGAGATGCCTGATGAGCCCAATAAACTGCACCTTGCCATTGTACTGCTGTGGCTCCCGCGGTTACAAAAGTCTTTTCAAATGGCCCAAATGGACCTGTCAAATCAGGGTCACCCGCTCTTAAAGATTCGCCCGTCACCGAATATATACCATCATAAGGATTTTTGATAGCAACAGCAACAAGAACATTTTTTAAATTGCTTGCTATAGTATAACCACTTTCATCCACACTGGTTATTGTGAAAGCCAACGCATAAGTTTGACTTGCATCTAATAATGTGGCATCAGGGATATTTATTTGCAATTTTACGCTTCTTGTTCCCTTTAATATAGCCACCTTTAAGGACGAAATGCTGTAAGCATTAGTAGGCAATGGAGTCAAAGGCGAGGATGGATTATTAGTATTATAATCGTCAATTAACGCATCGTTTACAGCAAGATTAACATGAATATCCTGTGGAGCAGGATTTTCTGCATTAAGGTTAATTAAAGGGAAATTAATCACCTGGAGTGTATCTGCCAGGTCAACAGCCTCCGCATTTAAAGCAACTGTTGCCTCCGGGAATCCAATACCTTGTGGTTGCTTTCCAGGATCAGTGATTCCATACTTATGATCCTCAAACCCCTTGTCCTTTAAGCAAGAGCTAAAAACACTCACGACTGAAAGAATTAAACCAAATAATATTATTTTTTTCATTTTAAAATATTTTATCTTTTTTAATTAAGATCCCAGAAAATATGGCTGTTAAATTGGTTAATAGTTCCTTCTGCAGCAACGTTTGTAGGGTTGTAATTATATTCGGTTTGTGGATATAGCAGCCTGATAGGAATATGTGTTTCAGTATTTTGAGGTGCCACAGAAATAGGTGGACCCGGATTATATCCTACTCCAGGATCAGCCCCTAATACAAAGTCGGTTCTTCTGTAATCAGTCCAGGCTTCAAAAGGAGCAAAGCCATTAAAAGCAAACCACTTCTGAGATAAAATAGTGTACATGCCTCCATCAGGTGCATTGATATCTACGTCAGGGTAACCGGCATTGAAACCAAGATAATCATCAGCTGAAGCCTCAGGATCATCAACTCCTGCTAATCTCATATTTTCGATGATCGCCTGCCGTAAACTGGCTTCGGCAGATCCGGTTAAAAAACCTCTCTGCTGTGCTTCTGCCTGTAAAAAGAAGCTTTCTGCAGCGGTAAATATCCATTGGTCCTGGCTAAAAGAAGCTACAAGAGCAGGACCTATACTGGCAACTTTTCCAGATGCATTGGAGGTCACCGGAGGTAATCCATATTTTACACCCACCAGCCCATTGCTTCCTGCTGAGTAAAATCTGATTACTCGTGGATCACCATCATAATTATAATAGCCATAATAGCTGTCATCTCCCACTGCGTATGCATTAGCCGCATAGTAAACATTGTTTGCGGTCTGCGCACCTGTTATATCATTTTTATACGAATCGAAATAGGGATTAGGTTTGTCCTGTCTATAACCAGGATTAACCGAAGCATCTTCGCCTATGCCAAGAAATCCACTACCTTCCGCTTCAATAATGGCAATTTCTCCAGGGATATCAAAGCCTGGTACAGTGGCGGTGGTGTTAACCCCATTCATGAGATGAACGAGCAATCTTAATTTTATTGTGTTGCCAAATTCCGCCCACAATGTTTGTTCCTGGCTATAAGAAGTTCCGAACCTTGTACCAAACATAATGTCATAATCTGAGATATTCTTATTCAAATCCGGATTAGCGTTTTTTATTAGGGCTATACCTGTATCAACCTGGCGTAAAAGATCCTGGTAGATGTCAGCCCCTTTATCGTATACCGGAGTGGTATTATTATTTCCTTTTAAGGCAGCAGAATAAGGAATATTATTATAAACGTCAACCAGTAATCCAAAGTCATGCGCTTTCATAATCCTGGCTATACCCGCATAAAAATCAGCCTGTGCAACAGTAGCTTTGCGTTGCATAACATCGTAGTCATACAGATTATCATAAAAGCTATTCCATACCCCCGTCTGAAAACTTGTTGTTATTTGATAAGTTTCTTCGAGTACGCTTGGTGCGTACGTTCCTGAACGTGCCCAGTATCCCATCCAGTTTTGCAACCAGCCCCAGTTTGTCGCCACTGCAGATCCCGTTGCATGCATTGCAGATGCCAATATTACGTCATAACTGACAGTACTATCCGTTGCCTGGTTAGGATTTGCATTTATATTAAAGTCAGATTTTTTACAACCCATTATAGCTGCAGCAGCTATGGCAACCAGGATAAATGATTTATTTATTCTCTTAAATTTCATAATTTTTAATTTAGGTTGTAATTAAAATTGCAGGGTAACGTTTGCACCAAAAATTCTGGTAGGCGGTGTATTCGTTAACCCGCTTACACCTTGCGCATTTCCTATTGTATTAGAAAATTCCGGATCGGTCCATTGATTGGTTTTTGGCAGCCAGGTCGCCAGGTTTCTTCCTGTAAGCGTGAAAGAAGCTCCCTTAATACCCTTATTGGTAAATAAACTTGAAGGCAGTGCATAAGAGATAGAAACCTCTCTTAATTTCCAGAATGAACCATCTACAAGATAATTAGAATTTACAGCGGTATTTATAGACTGAGACCAGAAATTATAACCACCGTTTTGAGTATATACATCTGTATTGGCAACATATTTACCGGTTCCATCGTTGTACGAGGAATTTGGAAAAATAAATGGCTGGCGGCCGTTTTGTCCACTACGGTAAGATATGCCGGCAAAATCCAGTCCGTTTCCAAGATTACCTGTATAAATTTGATTGCCACCCCTGTAATCAGCGACGGCGGCAAAAGAAAAACCTTTCCAGTTAATATTTAAATTCAGGCCAAGAATGTGTTTAGGAACAGTCTGCCCAAAAATCTTCTGATTAGGATCCAAAGTTGGATACCCCGTTGTTTTATTTACGATTGCCCTTCCCAAGCTGTCTCTTACGTAGTCGGTTAGTTTAAACGTATATGCGGGATAACCTATAATCGCGTAGTTGCCATTGCCAATACCCAATTCATTTACGCCCTCGATCAGACTGGTAACCTTATTAGTCTGGTAGGTATAATTGGCTTTAAGATCAATAGATACCTTATTTATCTTAATTAGTGGTGTAAATTTCAAATCAAACTCAAGCCCTTTATTGGTAAAAGACGCTGCATTTAATAAAGCGGCCGGATACCCTGTCGATGCCGAATAACTAACCTGTATTATTTGATTTGAATTATCCTGTTGATAGGCGGTTGCTTCCAAATTGATTCTGTTCTGAAGAAAACCTACTTCCAGCCCGACTTCTTTGTTTATAACAAATTCAGGTTTGTAACTGTCTCTTCTGAGAACGTCACTGGAAGAAAAGCCAAGTAAGGTACCATAAGGGAAATTCTCACCCGGATTAAAGGTATTCTCCAGGCTGTAAATTCCCAGGTTTACATTGCCCGTTTTAGAATAAGCGCCTCTCAACTTAAGGAAGGAAAGTGTGTTACTATTTTTTAATCCGGGTATTGCATCGCTTAGTACCAGTGAAAGGCTTCCGCCTGGATAGAAATAGCCCACATCTTTAATATTAAAATTATAAGGATTGCCAAGGCGGCTGTCAATATCATAGCTGCCGGTAAATTCGCCGAAAATCCAATCGTTAAATCCTATGCTAACTCTTCCAAAGAACCTTTCCAGTCGTTGCTTTGAATTGCTTTCACCCGCATCAGGTTCGCCCTTTCTTACCACTACATTATAAACTGAAGGAATGCCGAGGTTATTTGAACCAACATTCACCGCCTTTGAGTTGTTTTCGACGAACGACTGGCCCAGTAAGGCATCAATTTTAAAGGAATTGAATTGCTTTTTTAAAGTCACGAAGAACTCAGAAGCAAGGCGTGTGCTAAATGAAGAATTATCATAAACGGCTGAAGGTATGTCTCCGATAAGTGCTATCGATTTTCCCTGGTCTTTGGAAAATTGGCTGTACGTAAGAGAACCTTGTGTTCCCTTAGAGGATGCATCTGTTATCGTTGCTCCCAGCCTGTAAGTAAGATTTATCCATGAAGCCAGCTTATAATCAAAAGTAAGGTTACCCAGTATATCATCCGACCGGCCTTTTTCACGGAAATTATCAATAGCCCAATAAGGATTAGAATAATAATCATTAAAGTAACCATCATTAGTAGAAAAATAATCTTTTGGATCCGTTGAATTCCAGTTCTTATACCTGGTCAAAGGAATATCAATCGGTGTATTAATATAATTCCAGTAGGGGGTAAAGTCCCTGCCGTTTCCAAAATTCTGACCTGCATTTACGTTGTAATTATCATGGGTATAATTAATGCTATAAGAAGCCTTGAATTTATTATATTCTTTGTTAGCACTTAAATGAATTGTTTGCCTGTGATTTTGATCTTTGGGAAGTATGCCTTGTATATCTACATTTTGAGCGCTTACATAAAAATCACCGGTCGCAAAGGATACATCTGTCTGGTTGGTTATACCGGTATTCCAGAATTTTTTCTTTTCGTCTGGACGTGCAACATACGTAATAAGGTTTTTGCTTCCATCAGGGGCATCTCTCCCTATCTGCACAATGGAACCATCAAATGCAGGGCCGTAAGTTTGATTTTCAATCGGGTCAAAAACCCCGTTGCCATAGGCATCAACGGATGAACCTTCCCCAAATCCTGTCTGGAATTTTGGCAAAAAGGATACGGTCTCCAATTGAATTGTATGACCTACCGTTATTGTTGGATTCTGCTTACTACCCTTTTTGCTTGTGATAACGATTGCCCCATTTACACCTTCCGGACCATACACTGCCGTCGCAGAAGCAGATTTTAATATACTCACATCTGCAATATCATTTGGATTAATAGAATTTATATAACTTAAACTAATAGGCACCCCATCCCAGATAAGCATGGGCTGGTTATTTCCGGTAAGTGATCTGATTCCCCGCAATGTTATGCGGGTGTCCGCAAAAACTCCGTTATTTACAGTTTGGATATTTAGTCCGGAAACCTTACCTGTCAGGCCGTTCTCCAGGTTTACTACTTTCGCCTGTGTAAGCTCTTGCGCTTTAACTTTGGCAGTAGAGTAACCCAGATCTTTTGACTGGCGCACCTGGCCAAGAGCTGTTGTAACAACGACAGTCGTTAACTCGGCAGCGTTTCTTTTTAGAGATACCGTTACGGAGTTTCCCTCCGGAGTGGCAGTGGCGGCATTAAACCCGGTAGCGGTAAAAGAAAGATCTCCATTGCCTTTCATTTTAATTGTAAAATTCCCATTCGCGTCGGCAGTAGTTGCATTCTTAGTACCTTCCTCGCTAACTGTTGCAAAGGGCACAGGAGCTCCGGCATCGTCTCTTACCGTTCCTGAGATAGTGCGGTTTTGCGCAAAAGCCAAAGCTCCACAGAGCATTAGCATTACGAATAATGTTACAGATTTTCTCATATGATTTTTAGTTTTGAAACTTTAAATACCCTGAAATTCTTCAGAGGAAACGCACAGGCCGACATTAAATTGGCTCAAACACTTCAGATCTTCATCAATTTTTTATCCCAATTGCCGATTCCGGTTAGCCTAACTACTATTTATTAAAAAATGGAAGAAAATTTCGTTTTAAGAAATTTTCTTCCATTAAAGACTTGTCATTAAAATTTATCCCAAAACAATTTGGTTGTAACCATATCTCCGCCAATGGCCTGAGCAGCTTCATTATAGTGTGCCGTATTAAGATTCTGTTCAGCTGTCGGGTAAGTATATCTCACAGGAAAATCTGAGAGAGCGGATGCAGGTGCAACCAATTGAGGATAATCCAGCCTCCTTACCTCTATCCATCCATCCCAGCCCCTGTTATATAAAGCAATCCATTTTTGCATACCTATCTTTTGCTTGTATGTTCCCGCAGCAGTGGCATAAGCTACTGAAGGCTGGGCAAGATAAGTAGTTGCCATAGTAGTGGTACCACCCCAGTACAAGATAGATGCAGTAACCGCATTATTATAATGTTCTGCTGCCGTACCGCCCACATTATATCCTCTCTCAACTGCTTCCGCCAAATCAAATTCTACTTCATCATAGCTCAAAAGCAATCCTGGAAAATCAGGAGCAACTATTGCTTCACTTGGCTTGGAAAAAGTAGTATAGTTACTGCTGGCCCCGGGGTCACCACCTGAATAGCCACCCGCGAAATCAGTAGTGAAATACAAAGGAATCCGGGGATCATTCAAAGGCTTCATAACACCTACGATAGTAGAGTTTGCAACAAAATCTTTACGGCCACTTTGCACAAGATCAACCCAGATGGGGTTAGTATTTGGCGGACCAGAAAGGTATTGAAAAATTGCATCATCTGCGTTGGAAGAGAAAACACCAGCAGCTACAGCAGCCTCTACTACACTTTTAGCTTTGGCGTCGTCAGCATCTGCAATAGTTATTCCCATCTTCAATTTCAAGGAATTGGCAAATAATTTCCAGGCATCTATATCGCCGCCGTATATTACATCTGCTCCGCCATAACCGGGAGCAGAATTGTCTAACGCAGCAATATCAGCATCGAGCCTGCTAAGTAAAGCATTATATACTTCTGCCTGGTCATCATACTTTGGAGAGGTTGTTGCCTCAAGATTCAAAGCCTCACTATATGGAATATTACCATACGTAGTTACGAGGTAGTAATAGGTGTACACCTGCAAAATATCGGCCATCGCATCCTGGTTCTGCTTTTGTGCAGCAGAAATGGTGGCATCTTCAATGGTTTTACTCTGTTCAAAATCTTCTAAAACATCCCTGTAAGCGGCATTCCACACACTTTGGGGAATAGGACGGGTTTTCAGATCATAGTTACTCTCATCTGTGTAAGTAGTCTCCTGCCAATACTGAACAATTAACCTGTAAATATTCAGGTTCACGTTGGAAGAAGCCATAAGATCAGACAAAACATGCTCGGCATTGGTAAATAAAGATGGAGCCGAAACTGTCGCGGGCGCTTTTGGATTTACATTCAGAGATGTAAGATCTTTTTTGCACGACATAAATACCAGCAACGGTACTAATAGTGCTAATAATAATTTATTTTTCATGATACTTCTAGAATTTAAGTTTGATGTTGAATGTAAAAGTGCGGGTAGTAGGATATGCTCCTGACTGATACCCCTGGTAATTACCTGAAGAGATAATTTCTTCCGGATCAGCGTAGGGTAAATTTTTATGAATAATCCAAAGGTTTCTTCCAATTACTGAAAGATCAATTCCTTTGAAGATTTTTGTTTTATTCACTATACTTGCAGGAACGCCATAAGTTAATACGGCTTCCCTCAATTTTACATAACTCGCGTCATATATAAATCCGGCTACCGGTGAATACCTGTAACCATATGCCCCAAAGTTTGAAGCAGAAACCCTGTTTGTATTGGGTTTACCGTCTGCAGTAACACCTTCACGAATAATTCCACCTCCATCGGCAAGTGAATTTCTTAAAGGGTTGCCCAGATCATTGTTAGCCGCAGTTTCTGCAGGCAGGCCTGTAGCAAGCCCATAATACAAATCAAGAGAGAAAAGATCACCACCCTGCCTGATGTCTATCAGCCAGCTTAGTGAAAGATTTTTATATTTTAATGTGTTATTGATGCCTCCTATCCAGTCAGGATTTGGATCACCAATTACCTCATTAGAAACGGTAGAAATTTGATAACGTCCATTTGCCAGTACAATTCTTTCACTTGGAGAACCCGTAGATTTTCCGGCCGGATTGCTCGGGTCATAATACACAAAGTTGGTTCCGCGTATGGTTCCGTAAGGCTGACCCAGAGTAGCGTTAAGTGTTACCCCACCCTGGAAAGAAGCCAGTTGAATATTATTCGTGGGCAATCCTGTTGCAGGATCCTGATACAAATCAAGTACTTTATTCCTGTTCCGCGTCCAGTTGGCCGAAATGGTCCATGAGAAATCCCTGGTTTTAACAGGTGTTCCATAAGCGGTCACTTCAACCCCGTTGTTCCTAACCGTACCCGAGTTTAAGAATTTAGCGCTATACCCTGTCGCTGTAGAAACAGAAACTCCAAATATCTGGTCAAACGTTTTCGCTTCATAATAGGACACGTCAAATCCTGCTCTTCCATTGAACAACGCCGCTTCTATACCAAATTCGGTACTTTTTGTGCGCTCCGGTTTCAAAGCAGCATTGGCCTGTGTGCCAGGTACGGAAGTCTGGGCATTTGAGCCGAATGGAGAGTTAACCGTGTAGGACGACAATGTTCTGTACGGGTCTGTATCATTACCCACTTCTGCATAATTGGCCCTTAATTTTCCATACGAAAGCCAACTTAGGTTAGGCAATAATTTTGAAAAAATAAAGCCACCTGAAACTGCCGGATAAAAATAAGAATTACTTCCTTTCGGTAACGCCGAAGACTGGTCATTTCTGAAAGTTGCATCAGCAATAAGCAATTGGGCATATGTTAAAGTGATACCTCCAAACACGCCCCCCACTTGTTTTATGCCGTCATATTCAGTTGGTGCATTGATGGGGTTAGCTGAATTGGATAAAGCGTAAATACTTGGAATATTTAAGCCACCGTTGGTAGAAGCATAAATGCTGGTTTCACGATTTTTCCTGAGGTTGGCTCCTGCTAAAACTTTTAAGTTGAAATTGGTCGTAATATCTTTATCATAATTAGCCATGAAATCAAAATTGGTTTCACTGTAGCTATGATTGTAACGTGAATAATAAGGAACACTTACACTTCCAATATTTTGTCTTTCTTCCTGAAGTTCACTATAGTTATCTAATGATACCCTGCCAAGGAAATTAATCGAATTGGAAAGTTTATAGTTTAGGCTTAGATACCCCATGTACCTGTTACGGGTATCCGTTTCATAATCTTCGTACCTGGAGAAGTACACATTATTCCAGTAGATCGGTGTAAGATCGGTAGGATCAGCCGGGTTCCACGTTACATTCTTCCGGGTTCTGAAATAAGCATCTTTTTGCTCTTTAATATCAGTATTTACCTGCCACCACTGCCTGAAATTCATCGCCATATTCTGATCATCGTAACCCGTGCCATATCTGCCGAGGCCATCTACATTAGAAAAATTTACACTCGCAGAAGCAGTAAGCCTGTCGGTAATATTCAATGAACTGTTGAAGTTAACAAGATTCTTTGCGATTTTACTATTTGGGAGGATCCCATGGTCATCAGTTCTTGTATAGCCAAGACTGAAAAGTCCCTTATCAGAGCCGCCCTGCATCGTAATGCTTTGATTGGACGTCCATGCTCTTTCAAAAAAAGTGGAAGGGTCATTTGCTGCAGCTACCCAGGGTCGCGGTTTGTTATAATAAGGAGAGGTAGGATCAAGTGCATCTGCCTGGTACACCATTAAGTTGGGGTCAAATTTTCCTCCATAGGAAGCATCTTCACTAGTGGGAACAAATAATCTTCCTGCAGGGTCTGTTGCATCGACTGGTGCGAAACCATTATTAGGATCCCTCCATAAAAAATATCCACTCTCATCTTCGTAATAGGCTCCGTATCCGCCGCCATATTGTTTTTGATATTTAATAAAGGTTTCTTTATCTATCTTTCCTGTTGAATAGCCGGAATTTATCGTAATTCCAAGACCTTTTCTTCCCTTCTTTGTAGTTACCAAGATTACCCCATTACCACCGCGTGACCCATATAATGCAGTAGAAGCAGCACCTTTAAGTACAGTTATTGATTCGATGTCGTCCGGATTGAGATCGGCTGCGGCATTACCGTAATCATAACCTCCCCGGCCGGTTACCTGATTGGTGCTATTTGTATTTGAGTTGTCAAACGGAACACCATCAATTACAAACAACGCCTGGTTAGTCCCTGTAAAAGATTTTGAACCCCTTAATACGACGTTGGTAGAAGCACCAAGGCCATTGGACTGGCGAAGTTCCAGCCCTGAAACTTTTCCTGACAGGTTATTAATAAAGTTAGAAGAACGCTCCTTACTTACTTCATCTCCCATCACCTGCTGGGCAGCGTATGGAAGCTGATTCCTGTTTCTCTTAATTCCCAAAGCAGTAGTAATTGTAACAGTAGATAACTCCTGTGCATTTCTCTTTAGCGTGGCGCGAACCACATTGCCTTCGGGAGTTACCGTTGCGGCATTATAACCGGTAGCGCTGAAAGTGATGCCTCCTGCACCTTTCATTTTCAACGTAAAGTTACCATTTGCATCGGCTGTCGTAGCGTTCCTGGTACCGCTTTCAGTTACAGTTGCATAAGGGACCGGGGCGCCGGCCTCGTCTGTAACGGTCCCTGACACTGTTCGGTTTTGGGCAAATGCCAATACTCCACTGAGCATTAGCACCGTGAATAGCATTAAGAATCTTTTCATGTGTATTTTTTAGTTTTATGAAAGTTGCGAAAATATGGATTTTCTCAAAAGCTGCAAAAGAAGTGTTAAAACATGAAAATTAAAGTTTAAATCATGAAAATTTCACATTAACATCACAATCATGACAAAGATAGAAGGAAATGTGCTGCTTACTTTAACATTTTTTTTAAAATCTCAGGATTGCCTGCAATTTGAATTCTGACTTAAGGTTGCCATTTATCGCGTCTAAGCCACTACCAATAGTAGTTTTCTCCGGGTAAATCGTTTGGGCAAAACGTGCCCAAACGGAAATTTTTTTATTAACATCATAGTTCAGGTTTATATAATACCTATACCCCTTATCATAAAAAACAGGTATTGAATAACCATACAAAACGTCATTTTCATAAGCATACAGGCGACTATCATATCCGTCCGTCTCAAAATATTGGAGCCGCATATTTCCCGACCATGGGTTTAGTAATGGCTTATATAATACATCAGTATAAATAAGAAAGCCATTTTGCGCAGCATCGCCTCTCTTGTCAAACCATGATAGCTCAACTCTTGACCGGAAAGTAAATGTAGAATTAAGCTTATAGGAAAACTGGGTTCGTAGTCCCTGTTTTGGTTTTACGATTACAGGATTTAGAGTGAACTCCAATGGATTATAATTTATCGGCTTTTTCTCGGTGCGATATCGTGTATATATTTCGACCTGTTTGTTTGGCTTATACGTTAGCTGTATCATGTAATCACTTCCGGATGTTGGTGCGTCAACCCTGTATTTCAGCCATGGAAAATGATAAAAGTCTGCATAAGCGTCAATTCTTAAATAATTAACCGGGACAATACTTATTCCCGAATAAAAGCCGCTTTCATTTGTAGGGAAAGTATTTTCCGTGAATGCGTTGGTATAAAGAGATTGATACCCTCTTGAAATTTTCCTGTATAAAAAACTCATATCCACATGAGAGTCCACACTAATTAATAATCCGTTTACAAAGGCCTTATCGAGATCTTCGTCCGTAGCGGCTTCACCAAAAAAATGCAGGTTCTTATAAGTATAGCTATAATCTATACTATAATTTCCGGCTGCTTTGCCCGATAATGAATACCTGTTATACAAGTAATCCGCTTTGGTGATAGTATGTTCAAAATTATAATGAACTCCATTTATTCCAATGTGTATACGATTAGTTGAATAACCAATATTTCCACCAAAACTTAGCTGGCCCTGCGAATTCTTATCTTCCACTTCACCGGCAGTGCGATGATACCCGGAGGTTTGTAAAGAAGAAACAAAATCTTCAAAATTGAGTGTATCGATATTAAAATTTGCATCCAGCCTACGGTAGCTGACAAAGCCGGTTCCTTCCCAGTTATTTTTTTTTAAAGTAATCCCCAGTCCCCTGTTGAATGCAATTTCACCGGCGGAATTATAAGGTCGCAGAACATCCGATTGCCTTTTTATGTCCAACACAAAAGAGCTTTTCTTAAAGGCAAGGCCTTGCCATTGAGTTAATCCCTGGCCCAGGTTGACTGTGAAATCTCCAATGGCAAGGGATTTAATAATTCCAAGATTCCTAACAAAAAAATGTGCCGAATAAAAATCAAACCCATTTTTCTGCGCTCCCTTAAAAAATTGTTCGCCAGCGTCTTTCTCTGCTGTAATACCGTACTGTAAAAGGTTTTTGAATATGTATTTGTAGCGAACTAATAGTTTTTGGGGGCTTCCCTGGTAGAAATTAGTTGCATTGCCGGCGTTCAATAAGTAGCCTTTGGATTTTTCCAAAACCTGGGTGCTCCTTATAAGCAATGTATTTTCCCCGTTTTTTAAACGGCTTCCGATGCTGTTAAAAACATCTACTTTGCCGATAACTGTAACGTATGGGCGTATACGCTTTATCAGGCCAATATCCCAATCCGGTATCGCCTGCAGTTCATAAATATTTATAAAATTACCAAGCAGGTTGCGATATGATATGAGGTTGTTTATTTGTATGGGAGATAGTAATTTCAACTCCTGCAACTGGCCTTCATCAGCATAGTTCAAATTGATGGGACTCTTAATGAAATGTACCAGCCCCTGCAAATAGGAATCGTCTTCCGTTTCTGCATCATCATTTGCTTCTGTAAGGTTCTCCAATTGCTGCTCTACCACAGGTGGAGGTTCCGTAGTTTCAGAAGGATTCTGCCCATATAGTAACTGAACACAGCAGGAAAAAAGTAACAATAGCGCTACGCGTAAAAAAGGCTGCCGGTGATTATTTTTCTTCAACCTCTTTGTTTTTGAAATTTACAATTAACATCAGCCCAGGGCTAAACCCAAGCTGTGGGTGATAACTGGCGCTTACATCGAGACGTATATTTTTCCAGCTTATCCCTGCGCCGGCGTAGGGCGATTCATTTTCAGAGGCTATACCAACCCGGGCAAAAAACTGTTTCAAAAAGTTATACTGCACTCCGGCATTTACATTAACAGGTAAGTCCTCCTGTTTTACAATTTCACCGCTTATAAGGAAGCTTTCAGAAGGCTCATATCCAATTCCGAACTTATAGACAGAGCCAAGCTTTTCATTGTCAGTTTTCGATAAAATACCCCCAACCGGGTTATAAAAATGAACTCCCGCATTTAGTTTATCGGTCAGGTGAGCAATGGCTCCAATCTCAAAGTTTACCGTGGAAGAAGTTTGATATGCAGGTATGCGAAATGAATAATAATTAAACTTTATTCCTACATCCAACACACTACCGAGCCTGCGTGCATAGGCAATTCCCAACTGGGATTCATTATAATCCTTAAAGCCAAAATAATCTGCCTGCACACCAAAGTTTCCCTTTGAAGTAGGGAACACAAACACTCCCGAATACAAATTGGTTGCATTTAATAAAAATCTTTGCTCACCATACGCACCCATTGCTAAATTTTTCATTTGGGCAAGAGCCGCCTGGTTCGAAGTAAACGAAAATGCGTCTACATGATTTATGCTATAGGCTCCTAATCCGATGTAGGGCGCTGCCAAAGGTCTTCTGAGAGATTGCGAATGTAAATCGGCAACCGCGAATATTAAAATAAAGAGAGCGTAAATTTTTCTCAAAGCATGTTTTTAGTATTGAAATAAAAGTAAAGATTTAAATTAAATTTATGTTTCGCTACACAAAAAATAATATAAGTCAGTGCATCAATTTAAATTTGCAGGATGCAACTACTAGACGGGAAGCTGGCATCAGAAGCTGTTAAGGCAGACCTCAAAAATAAAATTTCATTGTCGATTTCACAGGGAAAGAAAACGCCGCACCTGGCCGCCATACTCGTGGGCAATGATGCAGCAAGTGAAACGTATGTTGCGTCCAAGGTAAAAAACTGTAAAGAAGTAGGGATCATTTCATCTTTATTGCGTTTTGATGATTCAATCTCAGAAGAAGAACTTTTACAAAAAATAAAAGACTTAAATGATGATGAAGATATTGATGGTATTCTTGTTCAGGTACCGTTACCCAAACATATTGCCGAAGAAAAAGTGATCAGCCATATTCTTCCCAAAAAAGATGTTGATGGATTTCATCCTGTTAATGTTGGTAAAATGGTATTGGGTTTACCATCATTTATTTCGGCCACTCCCCTTGGAATAATCCTTTTATTACAACATTATAAAATTGAAACTACAGGAAAGCATGTGGTAGTTATTGGCAGAAGCAATATAGTGGGAACGCCTATAAGTATTTTATTAAGCCGTAACAATAAATCTGGAAATGCGACAGTTACTCTTTGCCATTCACGGACCAAAAATCTTCAGGAACTTTGCCTACAGGCAGATATAATTATTGCAGCTATCGGCAAACCTGAATTTGTAAAAGCAGATATGGTAAAAGAAAATGCAATTGTTATTGATGTTGGGATAAACCGCGTCAAAGATGAAACAAAAAGAAGCGGCTATGCATTGGTCGGAGATGTTGATTTTAAAAATGTAGCTCCCAAATGCAGTTATATTTCGCCTGTTCCAGGTGGAGTTGGATTGATGACCATTGCCGCACTATTGACTAATACTTATAATGCGGCCTCCCTGGTTTCCGGAGAAGGGCTTTGAGAATGTGGGCACCTGCCCGATTATTATTTAAATGATGGTAAAAGCAAACAAAGATATAACCACTTCTCTTCCTGTAATGGAGTCATTCTATACATTACAGGGTGAAGGCTTTCACCAGGGTAAGGCCGCTTATTTCATTCGCCTTGCCGGATGTGATGTGGGTTGCGTATGGTGCGATGTGAAGGAAAGCTGGGATAAAGATCTATATCCTGAGCAAAGCATTGAGCAAATAATAACGAATGCAAAAAATCATCCCGGCAGACTTGCAGTGATTACGGGCGGAGAGCCAACAATGTACAATCTTGATACACTTACAAAAAATTTACAGGAAGAGGGCTTTTTAACAAATATTGAAACATCAGGGGCATACCCGCTTACAGGAGTATGGGACTGGATTTGTCTTTCGCCTAAAAAGTTTAAGCCTCCACTAACGGATATATTGCTTAAAGCAAATGAATTGAAAGTAATTATTTTCAACAGGTCTGATTTTGCATGGGCTGAAAAATATGCAGCCATGGTCTCGCCCGTCTGTAAATTATATCTTCAGCCGGAATGGGATAAAGCCAGACTAGTTACTCCATGGATCATTGATTACATTAAAGAAAATCCACAATGGGAACTTTCTCTCCAGGTACATAAGTACATTAATGTGCCCTAACGGTATAAGGCAAACCGCCTAACGTAAGCCCACCGTTAAACAACAATAACAAGCCGTTAAATAAATAGGCAGGAAATTCGTTTTACTTTTATTTATCCTCAATATTAAAAAAATAAAATTTTGACAGCGAAGGTTTTGATTACATCATACATCTTACTTCTTTCATCACACATAACAAATGCCCAATGGTACGACCCGGAAAAGGTTGATCAAAAAGCGGCAACTATATATGCACTTGCTATAAATAAAGCCCAGAATGATGAGTATGCCACGTCAATTAGAATGATCAACGAGGCAATAAAGATTGAGCCCAAATATGTTGATGCTTATCTCTCACTGGCAGGTATAAACGCAAATATGAAAAACTATACCGAATCGGTAAGCGGGTTCGAAAAAGCATTCGCCCTTGATTCAGTTTATACCAAAGATTACCTGCTTCCTTATTCCATTTCTCTTGCCGGTACAGGGCGTTTTAAAGATGCACTTGATGCAGTAAATAAATTTCTTTTAAACCCTACGCTTAATGAAAGAAGTATTAAAGCCGGCGAATTCAGGAGAGGGACGTACCAGTTCGCAATTGACTACGGGACAACACATCCCGAAAAGAATTATGTTTTTAAACCAGAGAATTTAGGTGATAGTATTAACACTGCCAATCTTGAATATTTCCCTTCTCTTACCATCGATGGGAAAAAATTAATTTTTACCGAACGGATAAAGGGCAATGAAGATTTTTACGAAAGCGATTTAAATAATAATACCTGGGGAAAGGCATATCCTTTGCCGGGAAATATTAATTCCTCGGAATTTAACGAAGGAGCTCAAAATATTTCACAGGATGGAAAATGGCTGATATTTACCGGATGCAATTTTCCTGAAGGATTCGGAAGTTGCGATCTCTACATTTCTTATTTAACCAAAACGGGTTGGAGTGAGCCTAAAAATCTCGGACCAAATGTAAATTCAGAATTTTGGGAATCAACCCCGTCTTTGTCTCCTGACAAAAAAGATCTTTATTTCAGCAGTAATGTGCCGGGAGGTTTTGGTGGGAAAGATATTTGGGTATGTCATAGAAACGAAAATGGCAAATGGGAAGAGCCTTTAAATCTCGGGCCTGAAATAAATACTTCCGGCGATGAAAGTACTCCCTTTATCCATGCAGATAACCAAACACTATATTTTAATTCAAACGGTCATCCCTGCTACAGTGACAAGCCCGATATTTTTGTTTCAAGAAAATTGCCCGACGGTAAATGGAGCAAGCCGGAAAACTTAGGTTACCCGATTAATACTATTGATGATGAAGGCTCAATGATTGTGGCTGCCAACGGAAAAACTGCCTATTATTCCAGTGACCGGAACGATACTAAGGGAGGACTGGATATTTACACCTTTGAATTAAGACAGGATTTACGACCTCTTAAAACTTTATGGGTGAAGGGCAATGTGTATGATAAAAATACCAAACAAGGCCTGCCATCTTCAGTTGAGCTTACTGATGTAAGTACCCGGCAAGTCATTAGTAAATTACAAACCGATGAGGATGGAAATTATTTGGTAACACTTCCTGTAGGGAAAGATTATGCCTTTAATGTGAAACGTAAAGGTTACCTGTTCTATTCAGAAAATTATAATATAAGTGAAGCATCACCCGATTCAGTTTTTGAAGCTAATATCGGATTACAACCCATTGAAGCCAATGCGCATATCATTTTAAAAAATGTTTTTTTCGATACAAAAAAAACAGAATTGAAACCCGAATCAATTACAGAGCTTGATAATGTAGTAAGGCTGATGAATGAAAACCCCAACATAAAAATTCTTATAAGTGGCTACACAGATAATGTGGGGAAACCTGCAGATAATCTTATTCTTTCAAAAGGCCGTGCAGTGGCTGTAGTAAATTATCTGCTAAATAAAGGAGTTAAAAATGAAAGGCTGAGCTTTAAAGGCAATGGAGAAACAAATCCTGTGGCGGATAATAAAACAGAAGAAGGCAGGGCAATAAACCGCAGAACAGAATTAAGCATTGTTTCAGTTGAATAATTTTTTTTATTATTGTTGACATCTATTCTATTTGTCAACAGAACTTCAATACCAGATAGCCCTCACGCTCGTCCCCAACATCGGTGACATTCATGCAAAGGCATTAATCAATCATTTTGGAAATGCAAAAGATATTTTTTCTGCAAAGAAAAAAGACCTGGACGGTTTAGAAGGTATCGGAACTGTAAGGGCTGATTCTATAAAAAACTTCCATGATTTTGAAAAGAGCAGAGAATGAAATTCAATTCATTCAAAAATATAAAATAACTCCCCTTTTTATTACTGATAAAAATTATCCTCAAAGACTGCTTAATTGTTATGATAGCCCTTCAATGCTTTATTACAAAGGCAATGCTGATTTAAATTTTTCTAAAATAATAGCGATCGTTGGCACAAGAAATAATAATGAATATGGAAAAAATATCTGTGAAAAGTTAATAGAAGAACTTGCTGACGAAGAGGTAATAATAGTAAGCGGTCTCGCTTTTGGGATAGATAGCATTGCCCATAAAGCCGCCATAAAAAATAATTTGCAAACTATTGGAGTTCTTGGTCATGGCCTTGACAGGGTATATCCATCTCAAAATGCAGGTCTCGCCAAACAGATGATTACAAACGGCGGATTGCTGACTGAATTTAAAAGCTTTACAAATCCTGATCGCCAGAATTTTCCTTCAAGAAACCGGATAGTAGCCGGGATAAGTGATGCGGTAATTGTAGTTGAAACAGGCATTAAAGGAGGCTCATTGATAACCGCTGAATTGGGAAACGGTTATAATAAAGATGTATTTGCATTTCCCGGAAGAGTGAATGATACAAAAAGTGAGGGATGCAATTTTCTGATAAAAAATAACAAGGCTGCCCTTATAACATCAGCAAATGATCTATTGGAGAACATGGGATGGAAAAAGAAAAAAGAAATCTGCTGCCAAAAAAACAGAAAGAATTATTTATTGAACTCTCGCGATGATGAAAAAATTATCACAAACATTTTGCAGGCACAGGAACAAGTTCACATTGATGAATTGTATTTAAAAAGCAAACTCAACAGCAGCGCAGTAGCGGCAGCTCTTCTGATGCTGGAGATGCAGGGTATAGTTACTTCGTTGCCGGGTAAAATCTACAAGTTGTCCTAAACCAAAATTGCAGATATGAAGAAGTTGATTCAAAAGATAAATACCGCTTTTTGCAAAATGGTTTGCCCCAACTATCTTTGCACATGGCTACAATAAATAACTCTCCAACAAGCTCCGGGAAATTTTTCGGCGAAGGATTAACCTACGATGATGTATTACTGATGCCGGCTTATAGTGAAGTATTGCCACGCGATGTGAGCACCCGGACAAATCTTACAAAAACGATCTCACTAAATATTCCCATGCTTAGCGCTGCAATGGATACTGTTACTGAAGCAGCCCTGGCGATAGCCTTAGCAAGAGAAGGAGGCCTCGGTATTTTACACAAAAACATGAGCATTGAAAGCCAGGCAGGCGAAGTAAGAAAAGTAAAGCGCAGTGAAAGCGGGTTGATCCTGGATCCCATAACGTTGTTGGTGGATGCTACTATAGGAGACGCAGTTAAGCTCATGAAAGAAAACAAAATTGGTGGTATACCTATTGTTGATAATGTAGGCAAATTGGTAGGAATATTAACTAACAGGGATTTGAGATTTGAAGACAATTTCCGGCGTAAAGTAAGTGAGCTTATGACCCGAGAAAATTTAGTAACGGCGCCGGAAGGTACTGACTTGAAAAAAGCTCAGTCTATTTTAAGAAAACATAAGATCGAAAAACTTCCTGTTGTAAATAAATCAGGGATTCTAAAAGGGCTTATTACCTACAGGGATATTTTACAGGTACACAACCATCCTAACGCCGCTAAAGATTCATTTGGACGATTACTGGTGGGCGCAGGAGTGGGAATTACAGACGATATAAGCGAAAGGGTGTATGCATTACAACAGGTAGGCGTTGACGTTATATGCCTCGATAGCGCACACGGCCATACAAAGGGAGTAATTACTGCATTGAAAAAAGCAAAAAAAGATTTTAAGAACCTGGAGGTAATAGCAGGTAATATCGCCACAGCAAACGGCGCAAAAGCCCTATCGGAAGCCGGTGCCGATGCCGTGAAAGTTGGTATTGGCCCCGGTTCAATTTGTACAACCCGTATCGTTGCCGGCGCCGGAGTACCACAAATAACTGCACTCCTCGAGGTGTCTGCGGCCTTAAAGGATAAAGAAACAGGAATTATTGCTGATGGGGGAATACGGTATACAGGAGATATGGTTAAAGCAATTGCTGCCGGCGCCAGTTGTGTTATGATGGGAGGTGTGTTTGCGGGAACAGAAGAAAGCCCGGGTGAAACGATTATCTATGAAGGCAGGAAATTTAAGCAATATCGCGGCATGGGTTCTTTAGGTGCTATGGCACAGGGTAGCAGCGACAGGTATTTTCAAAATGGAGATGAGCAATCGAAAAAATTCGTACCCGAAGGAATTGAAGGAAGGGTTGCTTACAAAGGTTTTTTAAGCGAAGTGGTTCACCAGTTTAATGGCGGCCTTCGTGCAGGAATGGGATATTGCGGGGCAAAAGACATTGCTTCACTGCAGAAAGCAACTTTTGTAACAATTACCAATGCAGGTATGAGAGAAAGCCATGCACATGATATTGAAATAACCAGGGAGGCACCTAATTACAGCAGATAAAGCAATCCTTAAACCCAATACCTTAAGCCTTTCTTGTTACCTAAAACATACAACTCTTGAAATTTTTTATTTTCTTTTTATTCTTTCTTCCGCTGAAAATATTCGCCCAAAATGATTCCTGTCATTTAAGGATAAGCCTTTTAACGTGCTCACCAGGCGAAGAATTGTATTCCACATTTGGGCATAGCGCTATTCGGATAACCGATAGCGTTAGTCATACAGATATCGTGTACAATTATGGAACTTTCAATTTTGATGAACCCGGTTTTTATACAAAATTTATAAGGGGCAAACTTTCATTCTATTTATCGACAGATGATTTCAATTCTTTTCTTTACTCCTATCAACAGGAAAACAGAGGAGTTATTGAACAGGTTTTAAATTTAACCTGTACTGAAAAATACAATATGCTCATGTTACTGCAGGCCAATCTGATGGGACAAAACAAGTTCTACAAATATGATTTTACATTTGACAACTGTACAACAAGACTCCGCGACTTACTTGAAAAGACTTCAGACTCGCCGGTTCATTTTGGGAAAATCTTAGAAACCAAATCTTCATTTCGCGATCTTATTCACAAATACCTTGATTATAATGATAAGCAGTGGAGCAAACTTGGAATTGACATTTTACTCGGGAGCTCGATTGGATGTAAAGATGAAACCAAGAGAAGTGATGTTTCTTCCTGATTATCTTATGAAAGCATTTGATAGTGCAGGTATAAGCGGCAGGCCCCTTGTTTACGAAAAACACCAGGTTCTTGATTGACTCATCTATCGCCTCAGGACTTAATTATAACAGCACATCCTCTTTTTATTTTTACTTGCATTTTTTTACTGATAGTAGTATTAGGTTTTTCAAAAAATTCATTTATAAGACGATTACTTATTGCAATTGACGGATTTATGTTTTTTATAACGGGTCTGTTAGGGTTCCTGCTGGTTTTTATGTGGTTTGGCACCGACCATTTTATGTGTAAGGATAATTTAAATTTACTATGGGCATGGCCAACTAATGTGATTGCAGCATTTTATGTCCATTCAGGAAAGAGCGGGGCCAAAAGATATTTTAGAATTTATGCAGTTTTTAATCTCGTTCTTTTAGTTTGCTGGTTCTTTTTACCACAACATATGAATCCCGCATTAATTCCAGTTATTGCTATCTTGGTTTTCAGGAGTATATTTTACATATCGTCAGAAAGGTATAATAGATGAAGCATATCATTTTTCGAAATAAAAAAATATTTTATCGAATAGAAGGAGAAGGAGAGCCTGTAATGTTATTGCATGGCTTTGCAGAAGATGGAAACATCTGGAAATATCAATTGGAAAAGCTGAGAGAAAATTTTAGAGTAATTATACCAGATATTCCGGGAAGTGGAAAATCTGAAATTCTGGAAGGAGAAATATTTATTGAAGACTATGCTGAAGCGATAAAAGCTATTGCGGACTTAGAAATAACCCGCGAAAAGAAAGTTGGTGAGAGGAATTTATTTACCCTGATAGGCCACAGCATGGGTGGATATATTACACTGGCTTTTGCTGAGAAGTATCCTGAATTGCTCGATGCTATCGGGCTTTTTCATTCATCGGCTTATGCTGATGATGAAGTAAAAAAAGAAACCAGGAAGAAAGGAATTGAGTTTATCAGCAATAATGGAGCGCTATCTTTTTTAAAGACTTCTACTCCAAATTTATTTTCAACAAAAACAAAGGACGAAAACCCCGGGCTTGTGGAAGAACTGATTAACATGACCAAAGACTTTTCTCCTGAATCACTTATTCAATATTACCAGGCGATGATAAAAAGACCTGACCGGACAATAGTCTTGAAAACTTTCCCTAAACCTATACTTTTTATCGCCGGTAAATATGACAATGCTGTTCCCCTAAAGTCATCTTTGGAACAATGCCATTTACCAGGTGTTACTTATTTTCACATTTTACAAAATTCAGGACATATGGGTATGTGGGAAGAAAAAGATGCTACGACACGCTTTTTATTAGGCTTTTTAAACCGTTAAAGATGCAGGATTTTAAAAATAAATTAATTGCTCTGCACAGCTTTTTTGTGTAATTTAAAGCCCCTGTATAGAATTCCTTCTATTACTGTGCTCTAATGAAAAAAACGCTGCTCATACTTCTCATATTTTTCATGGTTTTACCATGTAAAGCTGCACATATAGTCGGAGGGGAAATGATTTATAAATATTTGGGACCCGGCGCAGCCCCCAATTCAAGCAACTACGAAATTACTCTCAAATTATTTCGTGACCAGTTAACCACCGGGGCTGCAATGCCTGATGATGTTTTTATTGGTATTTTTAATAATGATGACTTAAGTCAATTCCCCGCCACCAACCACCCTTTTGATGTAGTAAAAAGTTTTGAGCATCCCGTAGAAGTAAATCCTTTCCCACCCTGCATAAGTAATGCACCCGTGCTTTCTTATCATGTGGGCGTATTTATTTTAACTGTAACGTTGCCCAATAACATTAAAGGATATACAGCAACATACCAAACTTGTTGCAGGGTAAACCCTCTTCAAAACGTATTTAATTCAACCGGACTTGGGGGCACCGGCTCTACTTATAGTTGCTCAATTCCTGCTGTCCATGATCAATCACCAGTATTTTCAACAAGTATCGATGCCATTTGCAGGCGCAAACGCTTTACACTGGCATTTGGTGCTATTGATGACGACCATGATTCGCTTGTATATGCCTTTGCGGCAGCGTACAACGGAGGGGCAACTCAAAATTCGGCCAATGTAAATCCCGCTCCGCCGTCTTATCAATCGGTGAGTTATACGAATGGATTTACCTTCGAAAACCAGTTGGGTGCAGAGGCCACAATTGACCCAAATACAGGTATTATAAGTGGGATAGCGCCTGATGTTGGTAAATATGTGGTTTGTGTAGCGGTGCGCTCATACAGGAATAACGTTTTAATAGCTGAGCATAGAAAGGACTTTATAGTGAATGTTACCGATTGCGATTTTGCAGGGGCACTTCTGGTGCCACCACCTGTAAGTTGTGATGGATTTTCAGTTAATTTCACTAACAGTAACACATCTCCGCAAAATGAAACTTATTATTGGGAATTTGGAGATCCTGCGTCCGGGGATTCAAATTTTTCAACTTTAGCTTCACCTTCTCATGTTTATTCTGACACGGGAACTTATGTTTATAAATTAGTAGTAAACCGGGGACAGCAGTGTTCCGACTCTGCCGTTCAAATACAAAAAGTATATCCCGGCTTCTTTCCCGGATTTAGGATTACCGGGCGTTGTGTAAACACGGATATTCTCTTTACAGATACAACAAAATCGCGATATGGATTAGTTGACTCCTGGAGATGGGATTTCGGCGACCCTGCAGTATCAGATGACACTTCCCGTCTTCGAAATCCAAAATATTTGTATCCGGCTGTTGGAGATTACCAGGTGCAATTGATCGTGTCTAACAGTAAGGGTTGTGTGAAGAACGTTACAAATCCTCTGTCAATTATTGATAAGCCTGTTTTCGAAATAACTAATGATACACTTATTTGTTCAATAGATACCTTGCAATTAATGGCTACCGGAACAGGAACTATTTTCTGGTCACCTGACTATAATATTAATAATCAGAACAGCTTTCACCCGGTTGTGAGCCCCAAAGTAACCACAACATATTCGGCGACTTTAACAGAAACCCCGGGATGTTTTGCTACTCAATCAGTAGTTGTTAATGTAGTAGACAGGGTTACTTTAAATGCGCCCAATGATTCTACAATTTGTCAAACTGATTCAATAAGGTTGAATACAATCAGTGATGGGCTCCATTATACCTGGACGCCTTCAATATCCCTGAACAGCGATACAGCAAAAAATCCAAAGGCTGCGCCTTTATCAAATACAGTATATCATGTAGTTGCAAGTATTGGTAAATGTAACGCGGCAGACGACATATCAATAAGAGTAGTGCCTTATCCTGATGCAAAAGCAGGTAATGATACTACTATTTGTTTTCCGAAAAGTTATCAACTTCATGCAACAGGCGGTAGTTCCTATCTCTGGGCTCCCGGCAACTTCTTAAATAATCCGAATATTGCTGACCCTGTTGCTACTCCGCCACAAAGTATCAGATATATCGTAGCTGTGAGAGATGTATTGGGCTGTCCGAAACCTGCATTTGATACAGTATTGCTCCAGGTTGAAAAACTAATTGCCGATGCCGGTCCGCGTGACACAAGCATTGTTGTAAACCAGCCATTACAATTATTTGGAACCGGAGCTGAGCTATTTTCCTGGAATCCTCCAACGGGTTTAAATAATTCAAATATTGCCAACCCGGTTGCCACATTATCAGAAAACCAGGAATATATTTTGAGAGTTCAAAGCTCTGCCGGATGTACTGCTACGGATACTATTGATGTGATAGTTTATAAGGTAACCCCAGGGCTATACGTGCCTAATGCCTTTACACCCAACGGAGACGGGAACAACGATGTGTTCCGGCCCATTCCGATTGGTATGAAATCGATAAATTATTTCAAAGTTTACAACAGGCGAGGTCAATTGGTATTCTCAACGTCTACCCAAAATAAAGGATGGGACGGCACTTTTAAGGGGGCTCCGCAGGATTCACAGGTATATGTCTGGATTGTAGAAGGTATCGACTACCAGGACAAAGTTATTTTCCAAAAGGGAACGGTTACTTTAATAAGATAAGCTTCATACAATCATCTTTAATACCTCCGGTTATTTCTTCCCTGGAATAAGCCAATATTATAACCGGCACGGATAATTGGGCTGGTACGCCCGAGACCATCTATGTAAGGAGAATTCTTATCGCCCAGCACGTCCCACGAAATAGACAGAAAGTAGTAGGTATTATTCCATTTTTCTCTTCCGCCGGCATAACCGCCGCCTATTAAAAGACTACTGGCATTTAAGTTATCTTTAGCAGGTAAATAATTGCTATTGGCTGCAGGTATATATTTCAAATGAATCATATTGTACTCGTATTGAACGGAGGCAAATAAGAATCTTATTGGAAACAACCTTACAAAAGCGCCAGGCCCATACACAGTCTGACGCAATTTATCTCCATAATCTTCAAAGTCTCTTTGAGAAGTATAAGTAAGATTAAATGTAATTCCTGCATCGGCCCAGTTAGTTAAGCTATACCCAAATTGGGGTGTGATACCTAATATGGTTGAATAGCTTGAAAATCCTGCGTTGGCGCTGCCACCGGTAAATAGTTTTTCCTTTTTAAACCCCTTCTCCTTTTCAGGTTTTTCATCTCCCTGCTGGGCAAAGGAATTTAAAGACCATAGAATAAAGAAAGCTAAACTAATTTTTTTCATAAGGTTTAAAGTTGAAATAATGAAACGCTTAAGCAATTGCTCATAATCAAATTGTATCCAGATCTTCAGAGGTTCAATTCAATTACTAAAATTCGCGAATAAACAATCACTAATACCTATAAATTTATTTTTTAGAAAAATTTTATAAAAAATATTTACAAAATGTAACTAAATACGAAAACAATCGTATATTTGACTACGAGATAATTCGTAATTAATACTAAAAACAATGAAAACGACTATTTTATCTTTCTCATCTTATTCCAGGGTGTTAATCATTGTAGGAATAATTTTTTGCTCCATGGCATTTCATGACCCCTATACTCCAAACGACAACAAAATTATCCAGGTAAAAGACACTGTTCCGGACACCAACATCAACATCCATGTGGATGTGAACAAGATATTGGCAGAAGTAGATAAAGCCCTTGCCTCAATTGATTACGAAAAAATAATGGCCGATGTGCAGCAGTCTTTACAAAAAATTGATTTTGAAAAGATGCAAAGGCAAATCGAGCAATCCCTGCGCCAGGTAGATTTTGAAAAGCTGCAGAAAGAAATTGATGCTTCCTTAAAAAACGTTGACTGGAAAATGGTGAACAAAAATATTGATAGTGCAATGAAGAAAATTGACTATAAAAAAATGAAAATTGATATTGACAAAAGCATGCAACAACTTAAGAAGCAGATGAACAGTAAAGAATTTCACCAGTCAATGCAAAAACTGAAAGACGTGCGACACGAAGAAGATGAATGAAGAAATGAAGAAAGCAAAAATTGAACTGGAAAAAAGCCGTGAACAAATAAAAAAAGAATTACAAAAAATAAAGGAAGAGGCTGACGAAAATAATGCAGCAATGATTCATCCGTTTGGCTTTGGAAACGGCGGATTTATTATGATATAGATCAGAGCCTTTTACTATCATCCGGCGTATCTCCCGGAAATTATTACAGAATCTTCATAGTTCTTGTTAAATCTAACAGTAGCGGCTAAACGTAATAATATAAAACTGAAGAAGTTTATATAATTATCTTTGGCTGGTGGAAACAGATTATCGAAATAAGATTGGCAGAGAATTGACGGCATGGCAAAAAAAAATGCTTCGCCGGCCATCTATTGCAGGAAAGCTATCAAAATCGCTCCAGGATAAGATCAACAGTTACATCCCAAAAAAAGTTCATAACGCAATTACCACAACTATAAAACAAATGGTACGTGCAGTGCTATTTGGATCAAAATATACTGTTCCCAAAAAAAATACTTTCAGCTCCATAGAAGAAACTGAAAATGCGATTCTACAAAAGATAAATAACTATAAAAAGACTGCCGCAGTTGAAGGCGGAATCACCGGCGCCGGCGGTATTCTCCTGGGTTTCGTTGATTTTCCTGTGTTACTTGGAATAAAAATAAAATTGCTTTTTGACATCGCAGCTATGTATGGTTTTGACGTAAAGGATTACAGGGAAAGATTGTACATTTTACATATTTTTCAGCTTGCGTTTAGCAGCCAGCAACATAGACGTGCCGTTTATGAAGAGATAGCGAACTGGCAACAAAAAATACAGCAACTTCCCGATGATATACATGCATTTAATTGGTATCATTTCCAACAAGAGTACAGGGATTACATTGATCTTGCGAAAATGGCGCAGCTCATTCCGGTCATTGGTGCTGTAGTAGGTGTTGTTGTAAATTATCAGCTTATAAAAAAGCTTGGAAACACAGCTATGAATGCTTACCGAATGCGTTTGCTGATATCACCTGATCAAACTAAATTAAAAAGGCTTCAGTAGTTTTTATTAAGAAATAAACTCCATCTTAGTTCACTGCAATTTTATTATAACTAACTGCAATTCCTTTTATGAGTGACGAACTGAAACCCTGGTGTTCCATTTCATTTAACCCGGCAATAGTGCAGCCTTTAGGTGTGGTAACTTTATCAATTTCCTGTTCGGGATGTGTACCTTTTTGAAGTAACAATTCCGCCGCTCCCTTTACTGTTTGCGCTGCAATAAGGCTCGCAGTCAGGGCGTCAAATCCAATCTCAATACCCCCCTGGATATTCGCACGAATGTAACGCATTGCATAGGCGGTTCCACAAGCTCCCAAAACCGTTGCAGCGTCCATTAATTTTTCATCAATCATGGCAACCTTTCCCAAAGTGGAAAATAGGTTCTTTACAAAATTAATTTGAGTAGTTGTTGCGTTTGCAAAACTTAAACAGGTCATACTTTCCTGTATTGCAATGGCGGTATTGGGCATTGCCCTGCAAACCGGCAACTTTATTTTTACAGTTTCTTCGATATCTTTTATAAATACGCCCGTTACAACAGAAACCAAAACGTGCTTTCCAGTTAATTGTTTTTGAAAGCTATTCAGAACGTCAGAAACCTGGTAAGGCTTTACAGCAAGTATTACCAATTCGCTGTTGGCCACGGCTTCACCATTATTTGTTGTAACCTTCACTCCCCTGTCACTTAGTTTTTGTAGTGTTATAATCTTTCTTTTGGTAATAGTAATATCTGATGGTTTGCAAAATTTACTTTTCAGTAACCCTTCTGCAATTGCAGTTCCAAGATTGCCGCCACCGATAATGGCAATTTTTTTACTCATACTATTAATATTTAGTTCATTTTTTTTAAAACAGGGTCTTAAAATTTTCCAGTTATTATTTCCTTACAAAATAGCACGATAATTTATAACACCCATATTTTTACAAATTAAAGTTTGATTTTTGATAAAACGATTTCAAAGAAGAAACTAAAAAGAGAGGATGTAAATTAAAAAGTGGGACAAAGGGACTGATTTCTGTCACCAATAAACTCATTGTAAAAGCCCTTTTTAAGAATATTAAATTCCGCCGCTCCCAATGAATGATTAAAGTTTTTGAGAGAAGACGTTGTTACATCATAACTGAAAGTGAATCGGATATTATTTATTTCAAGACCAATCATTGGAATAACTGCATCCCTGTACCTGTAATAAAGTCCTCCTATTATTTGTTTTTCACCATGTTCAGAAAGATTGTAAGCACCGTTAAGGCCAACGACCAATTCACTTGCGCTTGCCTGTGTGGTATAATATATATTTGGATTAATTATTAAATTTTCCTGCACCTTAAAAAGACCGTTAAGGAATGCAATATGCCGCATAGAAATTCTATCATCTGTATTATCTTCAAAAAAAGTTTCCCTGGGTCTGTTTACGTGATGAATAGAATAACCGGCATTTATATAAATATCTTCGGTGGGAAAATAAGCATAGTTCATTCCCACCTGCATATCAAAATAACTTATATTATTATTTGTAAGCATTACCGATGTCGGCTGATTTCCATCAAAAAATTTACCGTCAAACTGGTCAGGGAATGTGAGTTTGGACTGATCAATCCTTTTATTAGCCCAGCCCACGTTAAAACCTGCAGTAAGAAGGCTACTCAACCCAAGTTCCTGGTGATAAGCAATAGAGGCATAGGCCTTTGTTGAGGTAAGACTTCCGGACCCGGCAACATCACGTAATATAACACCACCTAGTCCCAACCACCCTGTCTCGATTCTATTCCGAAAAACCTGTGCATCTCCAAATACGCTGATGGTCTTATAAGGCACTGCCATGATGTTAGAATATTGGTTTCTGTAAGAAGCCCCAAGCCGGTAATCAGCATCCGGTACAAAACCGGTATTTGCAGGATTAGTAAGTAATGGATTATTGAAAAATTGTGAAAAATGAAGATCCTGGCCAATCGCTACTTGCATCACAAATCCGGTAGTGAAAATGAAAGCAACTATTTTGAGAATCTTTATCATGAATTTATCTGCTGTTATCTTAATAAAGTGATATCACCGGTTTTTCTATACTTTTTTCCATCAGAAAAAACCACGTCTAACGTATAAGTATAGACGTCGACGGGCTGTATCTTACCATTGAACGTCCCATCCCACGCGCTTTTCCGGTTGTTCGTTTCATATACTTTCTGTCCCCATCTGTTATAGATTGTCCAGTGCATTTCTGATATTCCAAATCCTTCTACTTTTATGCGACTGTTTATCCCAAACTTCCCGGGTGTAAATGCCGAGGGAACATCTACCAATGGTTTTATCAGAGCCATCACATTTATACAAGTATCATCGCTACATCCGGTTTCATTAGCCGCATTGAGGCAAACGTTATATGAAGCTGTTGCGGGGAAAATATGCGATGGATTTACATCAGTCGATGCTTCTCCATCGCCAAAATTCCATGAATATCTTGTGGCGCCTATAGACTGATTGACAAAATTCGTAAAAGTATTTTCCTGTGGCGGATTTGGATTGTATAGTAAATGAAGCAATCGGTATAGGGCTTACTGTTATTGTAAATGTTGTGGAATCTATTTGATTACATGAAGTAGAATCGAACGCTTTTAATTTTACAGTATAGGTTCCGGCATTATTGTATAAATGTTCCGGATTATCCTCAGTTGATGCTGTGCCATCTCCAAAATCCCAGGAAAAATTAAGACCTCCAAGTGAATTATTAGTAAAGACAGCGTTATAAGGAACACATCCACGGGCCGGCGTTTCGAATTGTGCCTTAACCTGTGGAGACAACCTCACCGTTTTTACTGTGTCTTCAGGAGAATTACAAAATGTTGAATCATCAATCGTTAACTTAACGAGATAAGTGCCCGGGCCGGCATAAGTATGCATTACAGGCGGTGATTGTCCCTGGATCACCGGGGCAGTATTATCCCCAAAATCCCAGGTAAATGTATTGGGGTTAAATGAACCGCGGGTTGGCAGTTGAAGTATTTGTGAAGCTGTAACTAAGATTAGTACACGGTGGTAATTTATTGGATATAAAATCTAACAGTCACTTTATTATCTCCTACTTTTATATGAGTATAGGCTGTATCAGAAATATTACATGTCGTACTGTCAATTGATATAAGTCTCACCCTGAAAGTACCTACTGTAGTATATGTATGAGAGTTGTCAGGGCTGGTTGTTGTATCGCCGGAACCGTCGCCAAAACTCCAGTAATAGAGTTTACCTTTATTCAGCGTGTCAGTAAAATCTACTTTTAATGGTACACAGCCGACGGTATCGTAAGGCACCCCATCTATGGAAGCCCTCACCGCCGCAGCCACTCCCGCAAAATTCATCTCAATTTTAAGCATTCCCAAATTACACTGTCCTCCTGCACCTGCTGATGCCTGGTTAGAAGTTGACCATGCGCCCGGGGTACCGGGAAACGGAACTGTTTTAAAACAATTGGCACACATGGCTTCGTAAATAACACCATTTTTATCAAAGCGGCTTGTGCCTCCGTCGACATGATCACCAAAAGTATTAGGAGTATTGACGCCGAGTGGCGGATCTTCCTGGCCAAAGAACGAGCCATATAACTGCGATGCTGCATCCTTTTTTAAAACGAAAAAATAATAGTCACTTCCTGAAGCATCGGTATTTGCTTTAATGGCATCAGGCGTCGTAGGCATTCCCTTTGTATTGCCCTGTGGAAAGCCGGTGCCCGTATTAGATTTTCCTCCCCATCCTGAAACATAGACGTTCTCACAACGATCTACAAGAAAAGCCGTTGGGGAAATATTAGGCAAGGCTCCCGAGCCAAAGACCGTAGAATACACGTAGCTGCTTAAATCCGGTTTTAACTTTGAAATAAATTGTTTTGCGCCGGCATTTGAATAGGCAGCATTCATCACAGGCCAGGTTCCTTCTGTGGTTCCCATCACATAAATAAATCCGAATTTATCGGTTTCAATGCCATACACCTGGTCTGCCTCTCCTGTGCCAAGGTAAGTACCGCGAATGGCTGCTGTGCCGGTATTATTTAATTCAACAACAAAGCCATCACAAGCTCCTCCGCCAAAACCGGAGGCAATTACACCTGATGCCGATATGCCAGGCAAATTATCGCTTGCGGTACCGCCTGCCACATATACATTACCGGAGCTTCCAAAGGTTAACACATATGCAGCATCATTTTTATCTCCGCCAAGAAAAGTACTGAACAGAACTGCGTCACAGGTAGGATTGAGTTTTAACACTACACCATCCTGCATTCCACCTATTGCTGTCTGGAAAGCGCCGGCGGACGTTTTATAATCTCCGGATTGGGTACACGAAGCGAGGAATATATTATTAGATGCATCCAGTAAAACTTCACTACGGGCATCATCACCATAGTTTCTTTTAAGAGAGCTTATCCCCGTTTGAGAGCTTTCGTCTTTTATATTGACGCCATCATCCCCGCTTCCACCTATTCTCATAGATCCGATTAATCCACTTCCTGAAGAATTTAATTTAGTTACCACAATATCCCATCCGCCGCCCTTGCCGTAAACCGGGGCTGTTGCAGGATAATTCAATGTGGGGTCGGTACCGCCGGTTGATTTGCTTCTGCCGGCAACAATAAGGTTACCCTGGGCATCAACGATGAGACTATGCGGCTGATCAGAACTGCTGCCTCCTATATAGGTCGCATACACCCGGTTCTTTCCATCGGGTGTAAGCTTTATAATTGCAATATCAAAATCACCGTTAAATGTGTTATCATAAGCGCCCGTTGAAACCGGGAAACCATTGTTGAAGGCAATTCCTCCACCATAAAAACTTCCATCAGGGCCATAAGTGGCTGTAAAGCCCCAGTTATCTGCGGCACTTCCGGAATAGCTGAAGAAAATTTCAGTAGGATCGATGATCAGCGTTTTGCTATGGTCATAATTTTTTAGTTTAAATTTTACGACATTTCCCTCTGTAACAAAGCGACAATCCAGTTCCTCACGTTTATTATCTGTAACCTGGTAGGTATAGGGAGTAAGCTCTTTATTTTCTCCAAGCGACGTGGAAATAACAAGCTGCTTATTTTTTACGGAAATTTTATCAGCGCCGGTGTACTTCATGGCAATATCATTAACTTCTGCGCCGGGGTGAACAATAAAATCATATTTTAAATTACTTCCGGCATCGGAATAATAGCGAACATCTATACCAGGATAAACATCTTTATACGTTATCCCTTTAAAGATTCTGCAATCAGATGCCCATTTACTTTTATCATTACCAATAAAATAATTATTAACCGTTGGGAGAGGTTTATCGGGAAGTATCTGGGCATTTTGTGAATGGACAAAACTTACGGTGTATGCGTGTGAACGAACATTAATTTTAGCCTGTTGCAATGCCAAGCCTGATGAATCTCTATGCCTGAGTTCCTTTATATTTTCAATATCGGCCGGATTATGCTGAGCAACAGTAAAACCATTTTGCTCAAGATAAAAAGCTCCGCTTCCCGCAAGGCTCATAAACTTTACATCGCTATTCCATTGGCCTTTATTTTCAATAAATTCTATTTGGGAAAATACATTTTGAGCAACAAAAGACATTGCAATCATAAGTAAACCAAGGTACGGAAGACGCTGAAATATTCTCAAAGTAAATATTTTTATTGCGAAATTTTTTATGAAAGAATCTACTCCAAATTAAAAGTTTTCATACATATCAAGAACTAAATTTACGAAACAATTTTGTGAGAAGTTTTAAAATTAAAATGCATTTTATTATTTAATATGTAATTAACAAGTTCCTTCGTTTGAACTTTACGAAATCTTACTCCATGCTGTTTTACCCTTTTGAAGTAACAGGAAATTCTTAAGTTCTTTATTCTCATCTGAAGCCAATTGCGGATCAGTATCTATTATTTTTTCTGCTGTTCTCCTGGCTGCTTCCAATATTTTTTTATCTTCCACAATATTGGCAAGCTTAAAATTCAGCATCCCGCTTTGTCTCGTGCCTTCTATATCTCCCGGGCCACGAATTTCAAGATCTTTTTCTGCAATTTTAAACCCATCGTTCGTGGCGCACATTATTTTAAGGCGTTGTTTTGCATCAACGGATAGTTTCACCTTTGTAAGTAAAATACAAAAACTTTTTTCACTTCCTCTTCCTACCCGGCCTCTAAGCTGGTGCAACTGGGGAAGTCCGAATTTTTCAGCGCTTTCTATAAGCATTACACTTGCGTTAGGAACATTTACTCCCACTTCTATTACCGTAGTTGAAACCATAATTTGTGTGTCTCCCTTTACAAAACGATCCATGTTAACCTGCTTTTGAGCTGCCTTCTGACGCCCATGGACCATGCTTATATAAAATTCCGGTTCGGGAAAAAAAGCCTTTACTTCTTCATATCCCTTTAGCAGGTTTTCAAAATCCAGTTTTGCAGACTCCTCTATAAGCGGATAAATGACATATGCCTGTCTTCCCTTTCTAATCTCCTCTTTTATGAAATCCATTACCCCGGGGCGTGCATACTCCATCCTGTGTACTGTAGTAACCGGCTTTCTACCTGGCGGCATTTCATCCATTATGCTATAATCAAGATCTCCATAGGCTGTAAGTGCCAGCGTTCGGGGAATGGGTGTTGCCGTCATTACCAATATGTGAGGATTTGTTATATTTTTTTTCCAAAGCTTAGCTCGTTGTGCAACACCAAACCGGTGTTGTTCATCAACTATGGCAAGACCCAGATTTTTAAATTGTACAACGTCTTCAATTATGGCATGGGTACCTATTAATATCGTTACATCACCATTTACAGTTGCCTGCAATATTTCCTTTTTCTCTTTGGCAGATGATGAACCTGTAAGAATTCTTATACTAACAGGAATATCTTGTAGTAAGGTTTTAACGCTTTCAAAATGCTGACGTGCAAGAATTTCCGTTGGCGCCATAAAGCAGCTTTGAAAACCGTTATCAGCTGCTATCAGCATAGTCATTAATGCAACTATGGTCTTACCGCTTCCAACATCTCCCTGCAGCAACCGGTTCATTTGCTTTCCATTTCCCAGGTCCTTCCTTATTTCTTTTAAAACTCTTTTTTGAGCAGTCGTTAATTGAAAAGGAAGATTATCGCTGTAAAATCTGTTAAAGCAATCACCTACTTTATTAAAAACAAATCCCTTTGAAATTGAATGCCTCTTATAACGGACGAGACTTAAACGAAGTTGCGAAATAAAAAGTTCTTCAAATTTTAATCGCTTTACGGCTTCATGGTGTTCATTTAGATTGGCAGGAAAATGTATTTGGATAAATGCATTGTATCTTTTCACCAAATGATATTGTGAAACAATTTTCATCGGGAGGTTTTCAGGAATATCTTTTTCGCCAAGCATCTGTAATAATGTAAATGTGAGCTTTGCTATTTGTCGTCCTCCCAATCCTCTTGTTTTTAATTTTTCTGTGCTGGGATAAACAGGGTCTAAAAAAGATTTTGTTTCTGTATCCGTTTCTGTTATCTCTTCTATTTCAGGATGTGTTATCTGTAGTGTGTTCATAAAAAATCCAGGTTTTCCAAAAACACGATATTTTTTCCCGATAGTCAGTGTCTTTTGCATCCAGTTTACAGATTGAAACCAAACCAGTTCAAGTTCACCGGTTCCATCATATAGAATTGCAATAAGACGTTTGCCATTTTTTTGGCCAACAACTTCAAGGGAAATAATTTTCCCGGTTACCTGTACATATTCTGTATCAGAATTAATAAGACTTATTGGAATTATTTTTGTCTTATCGACATGGCGAAAAGGGAAATATTCCAGCAGGTCATTGAATGTAAATATTCCAGCCTCTTTTTTTAAAAGATCCGCTTTGTGGGGGCCTACTCCTTTCAGATATTCAATTGGGTTACTTAATATGGAAACTATACCGGCTATAGAAAATGTTTTTACAAATATAAGTGCAGTGGCGCAACTGACTTTGCCCCTTACGCCAGTGATTACCATTTACCACCTTACCTTTATATATGATCCGGCGATTGCATAAACGCTTCAAAAAAATTATTTCGGAAATAGAACTTTTTTCCCTCGAGATTTTTGTATTGCTTGGCATTTTCACTATATCCTTGCTAACGTTTATCGTAATTGCAAGGATGGTTTTTGAAGGGAAGACCCAAAGCTTCGATATTAGGGCATTAAATTTTATTGCCGGATATGTTACCAATATCCGCACTGATATTATGGAATGCCTAACTTTTTTGGGAACACATACTTTTTTAATTCCTGCCAATCTACTCCTTACAGCGTGGTTTTTATTCATAAAAAAAAGACGATGGTATTCTATAAGGGTTCCCGCAATTGCATTGAGCGCTCTATTATTGATGTTTATCCTAAAGTTAATTTTTCATCGTGCCCGGCCCGACAATCCTTTACTGCAGGTAGCGAAGGGATTTAGTTTCCCCAGCGGCCATGCGCTCATGAGCGTAACATTTTACGGCCTTCTTGTAGTAATTATATGGCAAAATGTGAAACAAACATGGCTCAAATGGACATTAGCTATTTTTCTAGTGTTGCTGATATTGGCAATTGGTCTTAGCAGAATTTACCTGCGTGTGCACTATGCAAGTGATGTAGTGGCAGGATTTTCGGTAGGGCTTGTATGGCTTTTGCTTTCTCTCTGGCTTCTTTCTAAAGTGGAGCGGTTTGGTAAAAAAAAGATGTCGCCAGGTGGAGAGGGTTTTGAAAAGTGAATATTAATGCAGTTACACTTGATTTTTATTTAAGCATTTAAACATATTAATTTTTCTGCACAATAAACATCCAAAAAAAAAGTTTTTACAGTATGATTCATCATCTATTACAGGTGTTAAAAAAGATGTAAAGAAGGCTACCAACCTGCATTTTAAGCGAGTGGAAGTTGGAAAAGAGGACGTTGTAAGGTAAATTTGCCTCCGTTTTTGAAGGGATAAAAAAATCCAAATTTTTAAGCATATTATCCGCAACTAACCGTAATATGAAGAACCTGAACTTTTTAAGTTCAAAATATTCGAAAATTTAATTCTTGCTAACTTTTGTAAATTACACTTAATGAATAAGGCATTAAAGAAGTTTTGTATTTTTTCATCGGCTATTTTTATTTTTCTATTCTTTGTTTTTGGAACCACAAAACCAGGGGCGTCTTATATTTCAACTCCTGCAAATAATGGCGAAAAATTACCTGCTGCTAATAAGGCTAGCGTTTATGACAGTTTGAAATTAAATTTATCCGGCCTCTCCCGAAAAGCTTTTGACTATGCTCTTAAAGGCTTTGCGTCACTTCGCTCTATGGGGAAGCTGAACAACGATTCCATTATTTCGATTATAGATTTCAGCCTTTCATCAGGTCAAAAAAGATTGTTTGTTATTGATATAAAAAACTACGAGGTTTTATATAATACCTATGTTGCTCACGGCAGGAATTCCGGAACTGAGTATGCAAAAAAGTTTTCTAATAAGCCTGAAAGCTATAAAAGCAGCCTTGGCTTTTATGTTACCGGGGATACATACAATGGCGAACACGGTTACTCATTGCGACTTGAAGGAGAAGAAAAAGGGATAAATGACAATGCATATAGCAGGGCGATTGTGATGCATAGTGCAGATTACGTTAACGAAAATTATATTAAAAGCAAAGGCTATATTGGCCGCAGCCTTGGTTGCCCCGCTTTACCTGAAAAAGTTTATAAGCCGGTCATTGAAAAAATAAAAAATGGTAGTTGCCTTTTCTTATACAGTCCCAATGATTATTATCTCTCACACTCCAGATTTTTACAACATGCATCATAAATTGAATGCCCTTTAACGAGGGCATTCTTATTTTTTGACGTTTTGCTATTCAACCAAAACGCAGTTTTATTTATTTGGGTTATTTCTGTTTTCTATCTTTATCGCAATTAAATTATGCGCTATGGTAAAAGTGGGCATTTTGGGAGTGGGCCATTTGGGTAAATATCATCTTGATAACTGGAAGGAAATTGATAACGTAAAACTGGTTGGCTTTTACGATCCCTCCGATGAAACTGCCAGGGCTGCCAGGGAAACATATGGAATTAAAAGATTTAAGAATATCCCGGATTTGATAGATGCCAGCGACGCCGTTGATATTGTCGCTCCTACAACCACCCATCATGCACTATGCAAAATGGCTATTCTAAAAAGTAAGCACGTTTTCGTAGAAAAGCCGCTCGCCAATACTATGGCAGAAGCCAGGGAAATTATTAAACTGGCTAAGGAAGCCAATATCAAATTCCAGGTAGGTCATGTAGAAAGATTTAATCCTGCATTTCTTGCGCTCAGAGAGTATGAGCTTAATCCAATGTTTATAGAAGTTCACAGGCTTGCGCAGTTTAATCCCCGTGGCACCGATGTGAGTGTAATACTTGATTTAATGATACATGATATCGACATTATATTAAGTATTGTAAAAAGTAGCGTAAAAAATGTGTATGCAAATGGGGTGGATGTGTTGAGTGATACACCAGACATAGCCAATGTACGTATCGAATTTGACAATGGTTGTGTTTGCAATCTTACTTCATCGAGAATAAGCATGAAGAAAATGCGGAAAATGCGCTTATTTCAAAAAGATTCATATATAAGCATAGATTTCCTTGACAAGAAAACTGAAGTAATAAAATATAAGACCCCTTCTGATAAAAACGTTTTCACTTTTGATATAGAAACTAACGTTGGTAAAAAAACAATCGCCATTGCTGCTCCTTTAATTAAAGACAACAATGCTATTAAACTCGAACTCGAAAGCTTCGTTGATGCTATTCTCAATAACAAACACACGATTGTCTCAGAAGTTGACGGTTACAGGGCAATGGAAGTAGCGCATCTTATTCTTGAGAAAATAACGCGAAATCAAATCAGCTAAAAACCATTGATAAATTGGCAAAGCGGCTTCATATAAGTGTTTATGCTCTTGGCGATTTTATTGCTTCAGCACTCGTGTGGATCGCTTTTTACCTGGCACATAAAAGTTTCGCAGGATCATTTCATTTTTCCAACAAATTTTTTTTTGGGTTGGTCTTATATCCGGTTGGCTTTCTTGTAATACACCATTTATTTGGAGCTTATAAAAACATCTACTATAAATCGCGACTGGTTGAAATGCTGTACACTTTTGTAAGCACTTTTACAGGATGCTTACTGCTTTGCTTTATTTTTATTATATACAACAGCAACAGAGATTACCTTTTTTTTTATAAGGATCTGTTCATGCTTTTTATTCTGCAGTTTTTATTTACTTACCTTTTTAGATTATTCTTATTATCTGTAGCGCACAATCAATTACAGAAAGAAAAAGTATGGTTTAATACACTCATAATCGGGAATGGGAAAAATGCACTGGACCTTTACAAATCTGTGACCACCAACAAAGAAAAAACAGGTTATAAAATTTGTGGATTTACAAACGTTGAAAATCCTGTTCCTGGTGCATTGAATGGCTATGCAAAATGCCTTGGAAACATTGCTGACGTTCAAAAAATAATAGATGAACACCATATTAAGGAAACTATTATTGCTATAGAAAAGAATGAAAGAAAAGGCCTGGAAAAAATATTCCAGTTACTGAACGAAAGGGAAGTTAATATAAAGATGATGCCTGACAGAATTGACATTCTTAGCGGAGCCGTAAGAACAGAAAATGTAATGGGTACGCCGCTTATTGCAATCCATTTGGGCTTGATGGATACCTGGCAACAAAATCTTAAGCGCCTTATTGATGTGCTGGTGTCAGCGTGCGGTCTTATATTCCTTTCGCCTCTTATATTATACAGTGCCGTTAGAACGAAGCTTTCTTCAAAAGGGCTTGTATTCTTTTCACAGGAAAGAATTGGTTATAAAAGCAGACCTTTTATAATTTACAAATTTCGTTCAATGGTAAATGACGCAGAAAAAAGCGGGCCTATGCTTAGTAGCACTAATGACGACCGTATAACGAATTGGGGTAAAATCATGCGGCGTTGGAGATTAGATGAGCTTCCGCAGTTCTGGAATATCTTAAAAGGCGAGATGAGCCTTGTTGGGCCCCGCCCGGAAAGAAAATATTACATAGATCTAATTGCCCGGGAACATCCTGAATACAAACTACTTTTAAAAGTGAAACCCGGATTAACCAGCTGGGGAATGGTGAAATTTGGATATGCCCAAAATATAGAAGAAATGATCGAGCGAATGAAATACGATATCATATACATTGAAAATATTTCCCTGGCTTTAGATTTTAAAATTATGATTCATACCATAAAAATTATTTTGCTGGGAAAGGGAAAGTAGAATATTGCAGTGTTTCAAATGACATTATTTTTATTTTTTAAAGAACAAGAAACTCTCATTCTTATTTTTATATTTGAGTAAACAGATATCTGTGAAAAAAATCATGTTGGCGTTTTTGTTTTATTGCCACCTCACTGTTGTTAACAGCCAGACGTCATCTATTTCTGTAAATGAACCCCCTCAATACTTTCAACAAAAAGTAGATTACAAAATTGACGTAACGCTCAACGATGGTGACAACACTTTGGAAGGATTTGAAATAATAAATTACACAAATAATTCTCCCGATACGCTTCATTATATCTGGGTTCATCTCTGGCCCAATGCTTACAAAAATGATAAAACTGCATTCAGTGAGCAACTGCTACTAAATGGCAGAACCGATTTTTATTTCAGTGATAATGAAAAACGAGGTTATATAAACCGGCTGGATTTTAAAGTGGATGGGACAACTGCAATTTTTGAAGACCATCCACAATACATTGATATTGTTCAACTCATTTTGCCTGAATCCCTTAATCCCGGCCAAACAATAAAAATTACCACACCATTTCATGAGAAAATTCCTTATAATTTTTCAAGAGGAGGGCATGTTGATCATACCTATCAAATAACACAATGGTATCCGAAACCGGCAGTATATGACAATAAAGGCTGGCATCCCATTCCATACCTCGACCAGGGAGAATTTTATAGTGAATTTGGTGATTTTAATGTGCAAATAACATTGCCAAAAAGTTATGTAGTCGCTGCAACGGGAGAGTTACAAAATGCTGATGAAATTAGTTTTCTTAAAGAGAAATCCAACACTCCATATACTCCTTCAAAGCCAAAAACTATTGTCATAAAGCAAATTTCAAAACCAACTACAAATTCAAAAAAGAAAAACATAAAATCCGTTAAAACAAAAAAGACATCAGCTGCAAATGAAAGGAAAAATACTTCAGATTTCAATTTCGTAAGTCAGCAGACTTCGAAGACCACATTTAAAATAGAAAAAGAAAGTAACGAAACCAAGACACTAAATTATGTTCAAAATAGTGTTCACGATTTCGCTTGGTTCGCCGACAAAAATTTTATTGTAAGAAATGATACCCTGAAGTTAGCCTCAAATAAAATAATCAACGTCTGGGCATTTTTTACCCCTTCGGGATTTCCGGTTTGGAAGAACTGCATTCAATATATTAAAGACGCTGTGAAAACCCGAAGCGAATGGCTGGGCGAATATCCATATAACATTGTTAGTGCAGTTGAAGCTAAAATGGGATTTAATGGTGGAATGGAATACCCCACTATAACAAGTATTTCTCCAATGCCAGACGAAAAATCTCTCGATATGGTTATTGAGCATGAGGTAGGACATAACTGGAATTACGGAATTCTTGCAAGCAACGAGAGGACATACCCCTGGATGGATGAAGGAATGAATACATATTTTGATACCCGTTATGCTAAACTTAAATATCCCATACGTGGCGAAGAGGAAAATAAAAAAGGTTTTATTGAAAAAAGAATGCCACAAAATCAATTGGATCTTGGCTACAGGGTGGAAGTAAGTTCAAAAAAAGATCAGCCCATTCAAACTTCATCTGAAAAATTTTCTTCGGTAAATTATAATGTGATAGGCTATTATAAAACCAGCTTGTGGATGAAAAAACTGGAACTTTCTGTGGGAAAATCTTTGTTTGATAGTTGCCTGCATGAATACTACAGCAGGTGGAAATTTAAACACCCTTATCCGGAAGATTTTAAAAAAGTGGTTGAAGATGTAAGTCATAAAAATGAGGACAGTATATTCTCGCTTTTATCAAAAAAAGGAAGCCTTGAATCCTCTTCAAAAAAAGATTTTAAAATCTATCCTTTCTTTAGCTTAAGGAAAACTGATAAGTATAATTACATTTTTCTATCGCCTGCAGTTGGTTACAATTACTATGACAAATTTATGATCGGCGGCCTTATTCATAATTATACTTTGCCCGAACCAAAATTTCATTTTGTAGTTGCGCCAATGTACGCAACCGGTAGTAAATCTTTTGCAGGTATCGGAAAAATCGGGTATAATATTTTAAGCTATGGCCTGATAAGAAAAGCCGAACTTTCTGTTAGTGGTGAAAAATTCACAGCAGATAATTTCACTGATTCTACAGGAACAAAAAATAACCTTGGATTTTCAAAAATTGCTCCTTCAATAAAAATTACTTTCAGAAATAAAAATGCGACCAGCACTATAACGAAATCAGTACAGTGGAAAACATATATCATCCGGGAAACGGGAATTTTATTTTCAACTGACCCGGTAAATAATATTGAAACAATTTCGTACCCTAAGGTTGACCGTTACCTGAACCAAATACAATTCACATTAGAAAATAATCGGGCACTATATCCCTACTCAGGAAATTTACAAGCTGAACAGGCGAAAGACTTTGTCCGTCTTGCATTTGAAGGAAAATATTTTTTTAATTACGCAAAGGGCGGTGGATTGAGCGCAAGATTATTTGGAGGTAAATTTATTTATTTGGGAGATAGAACAATTATTAAACAATTTGAAACGGACAGGTACCATTTAAATATGACCGGTGCGAATGGATACGAAGATTATACTTATAGCAATTATTTTACAGGGCGAAATGAATTCCTGGGATTTCGCTCACAACAAATAATGATAAGAGATGGCGCTTTCAAAGTGCGTTCAGATTTGCTTAATAGTAAAATCGGCAAAACTGACGATTGGCTTGCTGCCTTAAATCTTGCTACTGATTTTCCAAAACAATTTAATCCCTTACAGGCATTGCCTTTCAAAATCCCTTTGAAAGTTTTTTTAGATATAGGTACGTATGCGGATGCATGGAAAAAAGATGCACCAACCGGAAAATTTATATATGATGGCGGTCTCCAACTAAGCTTGCTAAAAAACATCGTAAACATTTATGTTCCGCTTATTTATAGCAAAATTTATAGCGATTATTTTAAATCCACAATTACTGAAAAACGTTTTTGGAAGAATATTTCTTTCAGTATCGACATACAAAATTTAAGATTTGCCAGGTTTTTTAATATGCGGGAACTTTAAATATATGTCTCATCTAAATAACGATAAGTGAAAATTTCTTATCTGCCACAAATTAACATCGACAAACAAAAATGGGACAGACGAATAGAAACCGCAAGCAACGGTTTAATATATGCTTATTCTTTTTACCTGGATGCCATGAGTAAAAACTGGGATGCGTTAGTCATGGATGATTATGAAATAGTGATGCCTTTAACATGGAATAAAAAATATGGAATCTATTACCTGTATCAACCTTTTTTCGCAGCCCATTTGGGAATATTTGGAAACTACTTGTCTTCCAAAATCGTGCAATCATTTTTAGAGAATATTCCGCCAAAATTTAAATATTGGGATTTTTACCTGAATAAGGAAAACCTTTTTTCTATACGGGGCTTTCCTATGTACGAAAGAAGTAACTACATTCTAAATCTTAACAAGAGTTATGAAAAGCTTAAGGGATCATTATGCAAAAAGTCATTTAAGAAATATCAGGCGTTCCGCAGATGCAGGAAATTTTCTTAAGAAAAATATTCCTGTTGCAGATGTAATTTCTTTGGCGAAAGAACAGTCTAAAAAATTTTCCCCTATTACAAATAAAGACTATGAAAATTTTGCAAATTTATTCATTGTTTTATCACAAAAAAATATGGCTGCTACTTATGGGATATTTTCAAACCAAAGAAAGCTTATCAGTTCCTGCGCCTGGTTTTTTTCTCACAACAGGGCTTATTATATTTTAGTAGGTAATCACCCGGACGGCAGAACCTCGGGCGCTTCACATTTGTTGATTGACTGTTTTATACAAGAGTATGCAGAAAAACAAATAGTACTTGATTTTGAAGGCAGTGATATAAAGAACCTTGCCTGGTTTTATCGCGGCTTTGGCGCATCATTAGAAAAATATCCGGGCATAAGGTTGAATCAATTGCCTCCGTTAGTTAAGTTGTTCAAGAAGTAGGGAGCAGTGATTCCGCTAAAAGTAAATCCGCAGGTGTGGTTATTTTAATATTATTAACTTCTCCTTGAATTAAATTTACTTTAATACCAAATGCTTCCACCACGGTAGCCTCATCGGTAAATTTGGGTTTGTAATCTATTTTAAAGGCAGGCAGTAAAACTTTACTGTGAAATGTTTGAGGGGTTTGTATCAATCTCAATTTGCTACGGTTAACAATTCGATTGCCTGATGCAGTAATCACTCTCACACTGTCCGCGCATTCAATGGCAGGAATTGCAGTTCCGTTTTCAACCGCCGCCTCATAACATCTTCTCACAAGATCTGCTGTAAGCAGGCAGCGCACTCCGTCGTGAACAAAAATAATACTTTCTTCCTCTATTAATGCGAGTCCATTCTGCACTGAATGAAATCTTGTTCTTCCACCTACGACTAACCGAATCCGTGAGTTATCAAAATATCCGTCAATAATTTCCTGTCCTTTGGTGATATGTTCTTCCGGTAACACCAATATAATCTTCATTTTTTCGTAAGCGTCAAAAAATGCTTTGAGACTATAATATAAAACAGGCTTATTCCTCAAAAGCATGAATTGCTTGGGTAAATCACTATTCATTCTGCTGCCTGCACCCGCAGCAACTATTAAGGCAATTTTTTTCATATTTTGGGAAGTCGTTAAGAATAAAAATTAACTTCCATAGATCGCAATCATATTTTCACCTTCGCTGTTTCTAAATCCACGATACATGCCTGCACTGTTGAATACCATTGCAATATTGGCTTCCGCATCAACTCCAATAAGGCCGCCATCTCCATGCATGGTGACCAGCTTTTTTAAAACAACCTCTTCACAAGCTTGCTGAAGGGTAAGTTTTTTATATTCCATAAGACAACTAACGTCATAAGCCGCAACAGCTTTTATGAAAATTTCACCATGCCCCGTACATGATATTGCACAAGTCTTATTGTTAGCATAAGTGCCAATGCCAATCATGGGACTGTCTCCTATTCTTCCATAACGCTTATTGGTCATTCCGCCGGTGGAAGTTGCCGCCGCAATATTTCCTTCACAATCACAGGCAACGGCTCCGACGGTTCCAAACTTTTTATCTTTCATCAGTCCGGCAAGCTTATTACTTTTGTGATCCAATTGATAAAGATCACTATCGCGTATATCTCTCCATTGATCATACCTGTATTCTGAATAAAAATATTCATCCGGTTCTAATTTTATTCCCTGTTTTATTGCAAAGTCGTTAGCGCCTTTGCCACTCAAAAAAATATGACCACTATGCAACATAACTTCTTCGGCAAGTTCAACCGGATTTCGAATATTTCTCACACCTGCTACAGCCCCCGCATCAAGTGTACTTCCATCCATAATGGCGGCATCCATTTCATTCAATCCTTTTTTTGTAAATACCGAGCCCCTGCCTGCATTAAAAAGTACATTGTCTTCCATTGATACAACAGCCGCTTTTACTGCATTAATTGCGGTGCCGCCATTTTCCAAAACTGCATACCCCGCATCGAGTGAGTCTTTCATTGCGTTCCGGTAAGCTTCTTCAAGCCCCGACGTCATATCTTCTTTCAAAATTGTGCCAGCACCACCGTGTATTGCTATCGAAATTTTTGTCATTAAATATTGTTGCCGTAAAATTAATTTGTTTAAAGCATTGAAGAAGAGAGTTTACGAAGAAATACTGTCTTCACTCTAAATCCGGAATTAATTCTTTACATTCCTTTAATAATTTTTCTTTATTAATAGCTGCTGTTCCAACTTCCTCGCAGACAATACCACCGGCAATATTGGCAACTTGGGCAGCAAGATGAATATTTTTAGAAAAGGCATAAACTACAGAAGCAACCGCAATTACAGTATCTCCTGCTCCACTTACATCTGCAATATTTCTCCTGTGTGAGGGAATGATGTTTTTGTTATTTCTCTCCTGGTAAAAAATTCCTTTCTCAGATAAAGTAATCATCGAAATAGAATGATCAAGGTTTTCTTGTAGTTTAGAATGTATTTCAGAAAGTAAGTCACCAGTCATTTCTTCCGGAAGCAAGTTGAGGCTTGTAAATACTTCGTGTAAATTTGGCTTAAACAGGGTTGCATTTTTATATGTAAAAAAATTTTTCCTCTTCGGATCCACGGTTACAGGTATATTATTTTTATTACAAAGATCAATAGTATGCCGGATAATATTTTTTGTTAGAATTCCTTTATTATAATCTTCAAGTATAACAACGTCCGGTTTTTCAAAAAGAATATATTTTTCAACCTGGTTTTGCAATTTCGTTTCATCTGCTTCATCGATATCTTCGGTATGCTCTGCGTCCAATCGCATCATTTGCTGGTTGCGGCTTATTATACGTATCTTATTAGTGGTAATTCTTTTTTTACTTTCCAGAATAAAGCGTGTATCAATATTTTCATCCTGCATGAGTTGTACCAGGTCTACACCATCTTCATCGTTGCCAACGATAGTAATTAAAGCAACTGATGCTCCGAATGCTTGCACATTAAGCGCTACATTACCTGCGCCTCCAATACGTTTTTCTCTTTTACTTACCGCCACCACCGGCACAGGCGCTTCAGGAGAAATTCTTTCAACATTCCCCCACCAGTAGGTATCCAGCATTACATCTCCTATTACAGCTACTTTCATTTTAGAAATATCAGTAAATAGCTTATCAAAATCAATAGCCATTAGTTACTATTTAATTTGTTATGCCTGCCGGAAATAGCGATATAATAAACAGGAATTCCTGCGAGTACAATCCCCAACCCCCATAAGGTATAAACGGGTTTAAAAATTACGAGGAAAACACAAAATATTAATCCAAGAATAATATATAAGGCCGGCAAAACAGGATACGCAAATGCTCTGTACGGTCTTTCAGCATCAGGTCTTTTTTTACGGAGAACAAAAATGCCGATAATTGTAAGGATATAAAATATTACTACAACAAATGCAATCATATCCAACAAATCATTATAACCGCCACTCAAACACAGTAAAGACGCGACGATGGCCTGCGCCCATAAAGCCCATTGTGGTACAGCATTTTTATTAAGTGTACCTGCCTTCTTAAAAAATAATCCATCAAGCGCCATCGTGTAATACACCCGTGCGCCAGCTAGTATCAATCCATTGTTGCAACCGAATGTCGAGATCATAATCATAACAGCTATTACTATGGCTCCTTCAGAACCAAATATTGCGTTGGAGGCGGCGACCGCAACACGATCTCCGGCCGGAAATGCGATCTGATCTAATGGCAATGCATTAAGATACATGAGATTGGTTGTAATGTAAATTGCCGAAACGATAAAGGTGCCAAGGAAAAGACTGAGGCCAATATTTCTTTCAGGATTTTTAACCTCACCTGCTATAAAGGTTACATTATTCCATGCATCACTGCTAAAAAGCGAGCCCACCATTGATGCGGCTATCGCTCCAACTAAAACCGTCCCCGTGATAGGAAACCAGTGTCCATGAAGTACAAAGTTACCACCAGCTTTTTCAAGTTGCCTTGCCTGCAATCCGGTATGCCAGTTATCTCCCCAAAAGCTATGTTTTACTAAAAGAAAGCCAAGGATGATTAAACCGAATAATGATAAAAGCTTAACGGTAGTAAATGTGGTTTGAATGATCTTTCCTCCCTTGATGCCTTTTGTATTGGTATAGGTAAGAAAAATTATCAAGGTGATTGCTAAGACCTGTGCTGCAGAAACTGTAAACCCTCCAGTATTAAAAAGGATAATATTTTCACCCACCTCGGGGAGAAGGTAAGCGGTAAACCTACTAAAAGCAACACCCACGGCAGCTATGGTAGCAGTTTGTATAACAGTGAAAGAACTCCAGCCATATAAAAAACCTGCCAGGGGATTAAAGGCTTCTTTCAAAAACACATATTGGCCGCCTGCCTTTGGAAACATTCCGCTCATTTCACCGTAGCTCACAGCAGCCATTACGGTCATTAACCCGGTAATACTCCAAACCAATATCAACCACCCTGCACTGCCAACATTTCTAACTATATCGGTGCTTACAATAAAAATTCCAGACCCGATCATTGAGCCGGCTACAATCATAGTTGCATCAAACAACCGAAGACTTGGTTTAAAGGCCGTTGCATGTTCGCTCATAAAAAATCCCGTTTTAATAACGGGACTCAAGATAAATATTTATTTCAGATTGCTTCTGACTACTCACTTTTTATTTTCTGTATATAAGTCATTTAGGCCGGCAATCACATCGGGAGTAATATTGAGGGTGGAATCTTTATAAAACATAAATCCGGGTTCATAAGAAAATATGTATGAATACTTGCCATCTTTGTTATAGTCCTTCAAAAAATTTTGTATGCGGTTTAAAATATCCTCTTTCATTTTTGAATTATAATTGTATAGGTCATTATCGATGGCTTGCTTTCTTGTTTGCAGATCCTGTTGCATTTTATTTATTTCCTGCATTGCAGATTCCTGCTCCTGTTGATTCATCGTAGCGCTTTTTTGTTGCAGCTGCATAGCACGATTTTGATATTTTTTTTGCATGCCGGTTATCTCACTATTGGCGGCCTCCTGTTTATGCTCAAATTCTGTTTTTATCTTTTTGTAATAACTATAATTACTTTGCAATGAGTCGAGGTCAATATATGCAACTTTTGCACTGCTGTTTATCCCGGTTACATTTCTGTTTTGCATATTAGTAAGTGAGGCTCTCTTTGAATCCTTAAAATGCAGATAATATAAATAACCCACCAGGCAAATCAAAACAACATTAGTAACAAGTAAAATATTCTTCATGCTAGTAAATTTAGGTGGGGCAAGATAGAAAAACCAAGATGTTTAGGACAATAAATGGCGTTGATTTATGAAACACTTAACAGCGACTGTAAACAACTATCCGCTTACTTACAAACGTTATCCTTTAATTTTTATCTATACGCCTGGTGCCAGGGTATAATTCATATTCCAGTAACCGGCAATCAATTTTGCTTGTGAAAAACTCTATTCGCCGTTTAGCCCTTAATCCTATTTTTTTGGCAAGTTCCAGGTTACCCGTAAATACGTATCCTGTGTAACCTTTACATTTCTGTTTCATAAAATCACCAATTCTTGCATAAGTTTCCTCCAGTTCATCTCTGTTGCCGAGCCTTTCACCATATTCTGGATTAAAATAAATTACCCCAGATTGACTTTCGGGTATTTCGGTTTTTTCAAAATCACATACTTTAAATTCGATGAAACTTTCAACACCCGCGGCGGCCGCATTTATTTTAGAAATGTTTATTGCGTCTTCGCTTTTATCGGTTGCAATTATTTTCAGTGATGGTATATCGATTATTTGCGCAAGTAGTTTTTTGCACTGACTTTGATAATACGCTTCGTCAAAGCCGAGAATATGCTTAAATCCAAAATTGCTGCGGAATAATCCCGGCTTTCTGTTGGTTGCAAGTAATGCAGCCTCGATAGCTATTGTTGAAGAACCACACATTGGATTGACAAAAACAGATTCCCCGTCCCAGCCTGAGGCAATTAATGTGGCTGAAGCAAGTGCCTCAAGCATAGGTGCTTTACCAGGAATTTTGCGATAACCATGTTTCGCTAAAGTTTCCCCGGATGTGTCAATGAAAATCTCGGCAACTCCATCTCGCCAAAATAAATGAATAACAACGTTTTTCAAAAGTGGGCCTGAATTCGGCCTTTCGTTTAATTTACTTCTAAAACGGTCGACAATGGCATCTTTTAATTTTACATTAGCAAATAAAGAATTATTTATCGACGGGTGCTCTATGTTACTCGTAACGGAAAAATACTCATCCTTTGCAAAAACGGTCTCCCATTCGATTTGAAATGCCTTTTCATATAATTCCCCAGGTCCATCACAGGAGAAAGAGCTTATTGAAAATAAAATTTGGCTGGCGCAGCAAAGATTTAGATTGAGGTAAATACAATCATTCAAACTTCCCTTCAATTCCACACCTGTCAGAAAAACCCTAATTATCTCAAATCCGAGGTCCTGTGTTTCATATTTTAAATACGGCGACAACCATTTATTGCAGGTAATAATAATCCGGCCCGGTTGATTTGCAGACTGCATCAAACAAACTTAGATATAAAAAAAATGTCATTGTTAGAATTTTTATGTTAAGTAAAGGTGTTTTCTTAGCGTATATCACACTTTGAATATATGTAACTGATAGGGCATCCGTAGCATCAAACCAAAACAATAAACATAGAGGAAGATAATAAAAAATTAAGGTTGGCATATTTGGAAATTAAATTTTTAAATATTACGTTTGCATAGTATTAAGAAAATAGTACAAAAATCCACTCCTACTAATTACGTACTCCAATTCTATAGATTACCACTTTATCAGTTTAAGTATGTTCCAATGTCTATAGAATTCCAAGCTAATCGTTAAATGCACTCCGGTTTCGCAGGTTACCACCACTTGCATTAAATTCGTATTCCAATTCTATAGATTACCAACCATGATCTTGTCGAAATTCCATGCTTATTTCTAAATGTGTTTTTGAATATTATTAAACGAACGATTACCGATGAATTCACAAATTACGCGTGCTCTTTTATTCTCTTTTATTTTATTGGAACTTCTGGTTTTAGGAATTTCCTGCGTAAGTTCCAGGAAAATAGTTTATTTCAATGATGTAAAGGATACTACTTTTTATCAGGAGGGAGAAGATGCTGACGCAACAATTCAGAAAAATGATATTCTCAGCATATCAATCAGCAGCCTTAACCCTCAGGCATCAGAGATATTTAATACACCGAATAATTTTGTTATAAACTCAACCACCTCGGCCGGGAGCACTACTCAATCTTCGGGATATCTTGTTAATAATGATGGGAATATTCAATTACCAATTCTTGGAAATATTCAAGCTGCGGGTATAACAAAAAAACAATTAAAAGATACAATAACTCAAATAATTCTTGATAAAAAACTACTAATAGATCCTATTGTAAATATACGTCACCTTAATTTCGAGGTAACTGTAATTGGTGAGGTTGCCCATCCAACTGTGATAACTGTACCGAGTGAAAAAATATCACTTATAAAAGCTATAGGATTGGCTGGAGATCTTACAATTTATGGAAAAAGGGAAAATGTATTATTGATTCGGGAAGAAGATGGCAAAAAGAAGACAAGGCATATTAACCTTAATTCAAGTAATTTCTTCAATTCTCCATACTATTATTTACAGCCAAATGATATTGTCTATGTTGAAC